>JBNJEH010000114.1:0-2849 GCA_051745635.1 Bacteroidota bacterium | reverse complement strand
CATGGTTTGCCCCGCTACAGCCTCACTGCTCGTCTGGTTGTCCGATCCGCTTTCGCCGGCATCGTTCTTTTTATCGCTGTCCGATTCTACGTTGGTTTCAGTGTTTTGTTCGTCCTTTTGACGATCCGCAGGATCCCCCATGATTTCTTTTTTCAGGGATCGTTCGTATTCCCGGGCAACATCTGCGGGGTCGCCGTCAGAAGAGGTGTAATTGACACTTTCATCAAACGACTCGTCGCGCTGATCATTCTCATTTTTCACAAAAGACGAAACCTCTTCATCGGGCTGCATCAAAGCTTCTTCTTGAGGCGTTTGGATTTGATCTGGTTCAATCTGAATATCATCCGGCGCGTCCACATTTCGTCCCTTAAAATCCCACACATCGTAAATGACGGGTTCCTGATAAGTCGCAATCTGAAAATAGACGAACAACGCCACGTGTATGATTAACGTGATGATTATACCAAATTTATGGCGTTCGATAAAGTCCAGTAACTTATCCATGCTTACCTTTTAACGTAATAAATGTACGATTTCGTATTTTAAAATAATCGAGTCCTTCGCGGTGCACCATCCGGAGTATATTTTCATTTTCCATTTCGTAAATTCGCTGGTACTTATTGGGTATAATCACTGTGCCGTCTTTGGCGACGACGCCCTCCTTCCCGTTTTTCTGAAAGATGAACAATTCCGCATCCAGGCGTTTCAGTTGATTATAAATCAGCGGTATGACTACTGTCCCCTCCTGATCAATAGCTCCCATAAAACCGTCATTTTCCACGAGCGCAACGCTATCTTTAAAAGCATAAGCATAATCGTACTGGTAATCGATCTGAAGCCGCACATCGCGATCAGTATAGCCCCATTTCTCCCCTTTAGTGACTGGTATCAGCGAACCAAAAGTACCGATCTGTTGAAAAATAGCCGGCAAAATATTCTTTCCCATACTGTCTATGAGCGCAAATTTACCCTGTCGCTGAACGCGTGCATGACCATTTTCAAATTGACCAAACTGATAATAATTCGAATACGGTTCAAATTTAAGCGGTATGACCAGTTCACCGGCTCGATTAATGTAGCCATACTCACCTTCCCTTTCCACAATCGTCCGATTTTCCTGAGGTGTACCGATTTTTGTGAAGAACGCATCAAAATAGGGCTGCATTTCAGTATTGACGAGATTCATGCTGTCGCGCAATTCCCAGATAAAAAGGGAATCATTGTACCGCCGCAGTTCTCCTTTTTTGGTTTTAATTTTAAACGTTCCGTCCCTTCTGATATAACCTACGGCATCTTCCTGAGATACGCGAGCCAAACCATCCTCAAAAGTAAAGGCTTCATCAAATACCTCATCAAAAGCCAGTTCTCCATCCAGGGAATAATACTTAAATCCTTCATCATCTTCGACATAAAAAACACCTTGTGCGAAAGAGCCTATATCTTCAAACTCCGGCGGAAGGACATAAGCACCTGTCGTGTTGATGAGTCCAAACTTTCCATTTTGTTCTACAACGGCTCTGCCCTGATTGAAGTCCTGAGCATCGTCGTACTGGTAATCAATAATCACAGCGCCATCTTTGTTGATGTATCCCATTTTTTTATCAGCGATAACTGCAGCCAGACCATTACTGAATTCACTGGCATAACTATACTGTGCTTCAATTTGCGGTTTGCCGTTCACATCCATAAATCCGTAGCGCTCGTCTTCTACGTAGAGGAACAATTCTCTTCCTACGAGTTCCAGGTCCCTTTCCACCATTTTTTGAAAAGGAAAATCGGGATATTCCCGGACAAAACTGCGAATTTGCTCCTTCGTATATGCCGAAATGTACAAGTGATACAGATTTTTCCAGGCCTCTTCAATGTGTGGATTTCCAGGATAGTTGCGGATAAATGCCGCGTAAGCATCCAAATCGTGTTGTCGCGTAGCCAATTGATACACTCTGCTCTGCGCGTCTTTCGCAAATCGATTTTCGGGAAACCGGTCTATAAAACGCTGGTAGGCGTCAATATTGTTGGGTTCCACGGTCTCATCAAACTGAGCCCTTTCCATGCGTCGCTGCGCCTCTTCTTTCCAGGCACTCTCCGGATACCTCTTGAGATAATGCTGATACGCTTTGCTCGTTCCCGTTTGAATAGCGTTTTGAAAAGCCAGGGAATCTTTGCGGCGATGCGCCTCTTCAACCAACGGAGACCAGGGATGTTCTGCTGAAAAATGGCGATAGGCAGCCACCGTACTCGTATCTTCTGCCCGATCAAAAAACACGCGGGAAATGCGTCCACGGTTCCACAAGGCCGTATCCAGGCTGTAATTGAGTTGCTCTTCCCATTTTTCGTGCTTTTTTGGCGATGCTGTTTCAAAACTCTCTACTGCCAACAAACCGTAGTGGTAAGCAGAGTCCAAATCGTGAAATGGATTGTCTTGTCGAAAATAAATGAGGCTCAAACCAAAAGCTGCAGGGGAAGTGTTGCGCTGGAGTCCTTTTTCAAAATTCTTTTTTGCATCAAAATAATTGTAGACAGACAATGTTTCGTACCCTTTTGATACGTGACAGCCAGACACGATTATCAGGGCAAAAAGCGCGCTTACAAATACGCGTATATAGTTGTTTTTAAGTGCTGCTCCTTTCATTAGAAACAAAGTTAACAATTCAATCCATAAGCCCGACGCGGTGAAAGTATATAATGATGAGTTCTCAACGTAAAAACCTGGACTAAGCACCAAAGTAAAGCTGAATAAACAGGGTGATTACAATTAATGTAATGATATTCATGAGTATTCCGTAGCGCATCATATTTTTAACGGTCAGCATTTTGGAGGAATATACGATCGCGTTGGGGGGCGTTGC
>JBNJEH010000113.1:0-3175 GCA_051745635.1 Bacteroidota bacterium | reverse complement strand
AAAGGTTGGGTCGATTAACAACCAAAGTGAAGGTGACCTATGATTCTTACATGTAACTTAATCTTTTGTTCTATCCGGAATCACCATTTCTAGCAACGCTATAATAAACAAAGTTCGCTTTAGTACGATTTGGAAGATGAGTTGTTCTTATATTAGCAATGCGGAAGCCGAAAAGCGAAAAGAGTAGGTAAGAATTAATCTTTATGAAAATGAAAAAATTAATGTCAGTTTTTGGAGCAATTCTTTTTGCTTCAGTCATTCTTTCAAGTTGCACAACAGTGAATAAATCAATGAAAGAACCGAATGTAAGAGTAGAATTGGAAAGTGATGATTTTACACTTTCTGATCAGGTTTCTGCAGAGGCCAAGTCCAACACCATTTTGGGAATAGATTTTGCCCGTATTTTTAAGAAAGAAACGGGAACTGTTGAAAGCTCGGGGTCTGCTGCTATTAGCGTTGCGAGCGTTCCCGTCATAGGCACAGTTTTGGAAGATAAAACATCGAATTACGCCTTGTACGAGTTGATGAACAACAACGAAGGGTATGACGTGGTTTTTTATCCGCAATACGAAAAAAAGGTTGTAAAACCAATTCTCGGTATCGGGTTTCTCACAACAATCACTACCGTAAAAGCCACCGCGAGACTTGGAAAACTTAAGAACTAAACAGGAGTTAGTATAAATACAGTTTTAGTTTAGCGCAAAAGGGGTGCATGATCATTCATGCGCCTCTTTTTTATGGAGTTAAAAGGCTTTAACTTCAATACACCTCTTAAATCAATTGGATTGCTTATACCCTGAACAGTCATTACCGTTTCACAATTCTGCGATGGTGGCGCTCGCCGTTGAGTACCAAAGAAACGATATAAATGCCGTTATCCACCGCGGATTCGTTGTCGCTTTTTCCATTCCAGTTCAGGGATGTCGTACCCGTAAAAGACTTTCCTCTTGCCAGATCAGAAACCTTGCGTCCTCCCAAATCATATACCGTCGCTGAAACGGTATTTTCATTCGCGGTACCCGCAATTTCAATAGTAACCTGTTGCTTCATCGGATTCGGATAAACGGTGAGGGCGGGATCCACTGGGTTTACCAGCATTTCTTCCACTGAAAGCGAAGCCATTTCTTCAATGTTGTAGTTTTCATCGCCCTGTTGGTAAGGAAGGTGATGGAAATAAACCAAAAACATCTCGTCGGTCGTATTCAGTCCGGGGTAAACGGTGATGGCCGGATCGTTGGGGTTGTGGTCGTTGGCCGCCGTATTGTTAAAGGCGCCCTCGGCGTGCAGGGTGCTTCCCGTCGGTACTTTTACCATATTTTTAAACATGTAAAAGTCCTGCCATTCGAAGTCCCAGTGCGGGATGTCAATCATGCGTATGGTGTCGTTGGAGGGGGATAATCCGTACGTGCGAATGCGGTCACCGAGCAGGTGCATGTGGGGGAAAACACTTAATATGGACGCGTCGTAGAGGACATCGTTAAATGAAGCGCTCACCTCTGTTACTTCTTCAGGTGGCAATTCAAAATTCCAGTTTTGTAAAATCGGATCGGCGTTGATTTCGCGAACGTCGTTGGCGGGCTCATCATAAAAATGAAAAATCACCTTGGTACTGTCTTTCATTCCGTTACTACCAGCGGGGTAATGCATAGCAAAAACGATATTGGAATTGGCGGGAATATTCATGCCCAGTTTTAAATCGGGACTGTTGGGAAGTACGAGGGGCGAAGAACCCGGCGTAAAACCACCCACGAGTTTGGCATCTGCAGGACCGGCACAATCACCGCCTACGGTATCGGTCTGGTAAGTGGCGTTTTCATCGACGTAAACCAGGGCGTGGTGAACAATCGGAGCATTTCCGGGAACCACTTCCATGGCTTTAATTTTGCGATCTTCCAGAAGTCCGGTGGGCAAAGCAAAACAAACATAGTCGTCGTTATTCGTCGCTTTGGAGGTGTAGGTTGGCATCTGAAGTTCTAAATCACCGGAACCGAGTGCAGGACCTGCGTTAAAAACGGGCGGAGCGGGCGTATTTGAAGGGTCACCTTCGGGCATTCCGTTACTCAGCCAGTCTAAAACGAGCGTTTTTTCGTTACCGGGCAAAGCGCGCGAGTGAGCAAATGATTTATAGGATTCATTCGGAGGCCAGGGAGGCATGCGGTCTTGAGCAATCGCATCGTAAATAATAGCTGCATTGGATGTGACATCTTGATAATCCATCAAATCAAAAGGACCGATCCCGTTGGGATTGTGACAATTGGTGCAGTTTTCAAAAATGATTTCCGCTACGTCGTCTGAAAATGTTTGTGCAAAGGACGTTGAGCAAAAAACCAGCGATGCAACTATAGTTAAATATTTCATAATTAGTAGTTTGTGAAAGTGAATGTACGAACTAATATTGTTTTATCAAAATCGGAGCCTTGAATATTTGAAGTTATTGGCAATAGTCACAGTATTTCGCCTCAACATCATGCTCAATTGTCACGTCTTCATCCAGCATTTCTGACACAATCTGACCCATACTTTCGTGAAATAGTTCCATCAGAGTTGCTGTATCTGCTGTGAGGTTGTTGCTTAAATAGAAAGGACCTTCTTTTAAATTCACCATTGAAATAATGCCAACTTTGTCGGGGTAATAACCAAAATGATCGTGAAACATCAGGTTGTAGAGGAGAAGCTGAAACACATACTTCTTTTCTTTGATGTTTTTGATTAATTTTTCGCAGTCGTTGAGGTCTCCGGATCGCGGAAAAGGTTCTACGGTAACATCCTTTTCACTACAGGTTCCTGATTTGTAGTCGATAATGCGTTGCTCGCCGTTGAACTGGTCAATGCGGTCTATAATACCCACCAGCTTTACAGGTTGTGTGTACGAGCCAATGGCGTATTCGAGCGTTGTAGATAAACGAATCTCCAGCCCGTCGATGATGAGGTCATTTTCAGGAACTTTCAGCAAATCCCGTTCGTGTTCTAAAAAGCGTTGTATCAGGTGTTCAGCGACTTCCAGGCTCAAATAATTTTTTCCGTCGAGCACCGCTTTTTTATTGTAGGAAAAGTGTGCCTCGAAGAGACGCTGCAGAACGGGTTTGAATTGAGTGATCATTTTTTGAACATCGGAAGTAATGAGGTTTTTCGCCGAACGAGTCTCGACAATTTTACCCTCTTTGTCCTTTTGGAT
>JBNJEH010000112.1:0-3203 GCA_051745635.1 Bacteroidota bacterium | reverse complement strand
ACGCGCCAAAAAGTATTTCTAAGCAAAACGTTATTTCATAGCTTCTAATTTCTCTTCAATCATTGAGATTTTTGATTGCGCATCCGCTTGCTTTTTCTTCTCTGCAGCTACAACTTGCTCTGGAGCGTTGTTTACAAAGCGTTCATTGCCGAGTTTTTTCTGTACAGACTTCAAAAAGCCTTTGGTATAATCGAGCTCTTCCTGTAATTTTTCGCGTTCTGCTTCTGTGTCTACATTTTCGCCAAAAGGAATGAAGTAGTCCGTGTTCTGGACGATAAAAGAGAATGCATTTCCTTTCTTTTCTTCGATGTATTCGAGTGAAGATAAATTCCCCATCTTGCGCAAGACTTCGTCCATGTTGGAAGGGTGCTGTTCTGATTTCAGAACGTTTAGATCAATCTTAATCTTTCCGGCAATGTTGTTTTGTTTGCGGACATTGCGAATATTTGTCACTACCTCTGAAACAACTTTGAAATCGTGAATAATCGCCTCATCAATAGCTCCTTCTTTTGGCCATTTTGCGACGATCAGGTCGTCTCCCGATTCGCGTTTTTCGATCAAGTTCCAGAGTTCTTCAGAAACAAATGGCGTAAACGGATGTACCAGTTTTAGAAGTTGTTCAAAATAAAAGATCGATTGCGCCTTGGTTTTACTGTCAATCGGTTGTTGATAACCGGGTTTTACCATTTCTAAAAACCACGAGCAATAGTCATCCCATACCAGCTTGTAAGTCGCCATCAGTGCGTCAGAGATGCGGAATTTTTCAAATTGTTCATTGATATGGAGTAGTACCTGGTTAAATCGACTTTCAAACCAGTCGATCGCAATACGCGAAGATTCGGGTTGTTCTAAATCCTCTTTTACGTCCCACGCGTTCATCAAACGAAAAGCATTCCACATTTTATTGGAAAAATTTCTTCCCTGTTCACATTGATTCGAGTCAAAAGGCAAGTCATTTCCAGCAGGAGAGGAGACCAGCATACCGACGCGAACGCCGTCTGCCCCGTATTTTTTGATGAGCTCCAGTGGATCCGGCGAATTGCCGAGCGATTTCGACATTTTACGCCCCAGTTTATCGCGCACGATACCCGTATAATAGACATTGCGGAAAGGCAATTCATCCATGTATTCGTATCCGGCGATGACCATTCTTGCTACCCAGAAAAACATGATTTCCGGCGCTGTAACGAGGTCGTTGGTCGGGTAATAATATTGAATTTCTTTGTTTCCGGGTTGTGTGAGCCCATTAAAAACAGAGATCGGCCACAACCAGCTCGAAAACCAGGTATCCATAACGTCCTCGTCCTGTTGAATATCCTTCTCAGCGAGTTGTTGTCCTGTTTTATCCTGAATTAATTTCAGTGCTTCTTCAGCGGTTTTAGCAACGACAAAATCATCGTCCCCTTCACCGTAATACCAGGCTGGAATGCGGTGTCCCCACCACAATTGCCGTGAAATACACCAATCTTTGATGTTTTCCATCCAGTGGCGATAGGTATTCTTCATATTGTCCGGGTAGAACTTGATGTCACCGTTCATGACGTGTTCAAGTGCAGGTTCTGCCAGTTGTTTCATGTCTACGAACCACTGCAGTGAGAGTCGTGGTTCAATAACGGCATCTGTCCGCTCTGAAAAGCCCAGTTTATTGATATGGTCTTCCACTTTAATGAGGTAACCTTTGTCTTCCAGTTCGTTGGCAATGGCTTTTCGTGCTTCGAAGCGATCACGTCCTTCGTAATGGAGTCCTTTTTCGTTGAGTGATCCATCGGCATTGAGAATGTCAATGCTTTCCAGGTTGTGCCGCTGTCCCAATTCGTAATCGTTGACATCGTGTGCCGGAGTGATTTTTAAACATCCCGTACCGAATTCCATGTCCACGTATTCATCCTGAATAATCGGAATTTTGCGGTCGGCGACAGGAACTACGGCGTGTCCGCCCACCAAATGGGCATAGCGCGCATCATTCGGGTTGACGCAAATAGCACTGTCCCCCAAAATGGTTTCAGGTCGCGTTGTGGCAATCGTTAGCCATTCGTCCTCGCTTCCGTCAATTTTATAGCGCACGTGGAAGAGTTTTGAGTTGACCTCTTTGTGGATCACCTCCTCGTCGGAGAGGGCTGTTTTAGCTGCAGGATCCCAATTGATCATGCGCACGCCGCGGTAAATTTTGTCTTTTTTGAAGAGGTCGATAAATACGTCTACAACGGATTCCGCATATTCCGGATCCATGGTGAAGCTGGTGCGTTCCCAATCGCAGGAAGCCCCGAGTTTTTTTAATTGATCGAGAATAATTCCACCGTGTTTTTCCTTCCATTCCCAGGCGTGTTTCATGAAATCATCGCGGGAAAGGTCTGATTTTTTGATGCCCTCATCGCGCAGTTTGTTGACGACCTTTGCTTCTGTGGCAATCGACGCATGGTCCGTTCCGGGAACCCAGCAGGCATTTTTCCCCTGCATGCGAGCGCGGCGCACGAGTACATCCTGGATGGTATTGTTCAACATGTGTCCCATGTGCAGTACTCCCGTGACATTGGGAGGAGGAATTACGACTGTGTATGGTTCTCTGTCATCCGGTTCACTATGGAAATAGTTTTGCTTTTGCCAGTGATCGTACCACTTTTCCTCCGCCTTTGCAGGCTCATACTTTTTTGGAATATCCATGCTATATTAATCTTTGCAACAAAGATAATGATTGTTTAGAATGGAGTTTCTGTATTTACTCGAAAAGTTAAATTTGACGGTTAGAAAATAAAGTCCAGCCTTCGAGCAATAGAGTGAAGCCTGAGGCTCTCGAAGGCTGAACCCTATTGCTCACAGGCTGAACTCCTGGTCTACTTTACTCGGCCTCCTCTGTGGACACCGATATATTCCATTCCATCTTCAGTTGCTTCCCAAACAGATGGTTCTTCCAGAAAATCATCAGAAAAGTGATCGCAATCCTGAAAATCGATGGGGAAATCATCCATATTGGCAGGGAAAATGACGCTCTTTCCTATTGGTAAACTGATCAATAAAGTAGCGTGTTGTCCTCTAATTTTGTCATCTGCGGGGAAGGAGTAACTTGCGGGAATCATTAATCGATTTCCCGTTAAAGTGGAGGGGTAGCTGATATTCTCTGCATTTTTCCTGGCATCTTGAACCGATGAACCATTACTTCTTTTCTTGGTCGATACAATCACATCACCACCAGCGATATTATGCTG
>JBNJEH010000111.1:0-3267 GCA_051745635.1 Bacteroidota bacterium | reverse complement strand
ACTGATATTTGTCAGGTTTAACGCGAACATGAATCAGGAATCATTTTAACCCGTATTATTCATCAATCTGACTTAATATATACTGTAACTTACAGCGATAAAGCATCTCATCTGCTGTTTTTATCTTTTTTAGCAACCCCATTTTTGGGGACACTTTTGTCAATCAGATTTTGATTTAATTTTGATCTATTCGTCGTTACAAGCCCCGCGAAATATACGTATATTCCTTTGGTGCTTGTGCCTAAAATAGCTTCAAAATTAAATTCATGAATAAATCGGGTTAAGCGTCAAGCGCGATGCGAAAACAGCGTGGGGAAGTACCTAAAGCATAGATAATCAAGCCCGTAGTTCGAATTGTGTGATAAAAAGCCCACTTGATCTGTTAAATTTTCCCGCTCATCGTTCGGTGAATAGCTGCTTTCTTTTAATTTCGCAAGAAAAACCATGAAATATACACTGTCTGTAGCTTCTCCCCAACAACAGTACATCCAGTTTAAGGTAGTCATTACGTCTGATAAAAAAAGCACGACACTCAAATTCCCAGCCTGGCGTCCCGGTCGCTACCAATTGGCAGATTTCGCCAAAAATGTCAATCATTTTCAGGTTTTTGCCGAAGATGGGAAGCGGCTCCCGTTCCGGAAAACAGAAAAAGGTACCTGGCAGGTCGAAAACGGAGATCAACAACAGTTTTATGTTCAGTACAGTTACTACGCGGCAGAAATGAATGCGGGATCCAGTTTTCTGGACGAAAGTCAACTGTATGTCAATCCGGTCAATTGTTGCTTGTTCAATCCGGATGAATACGACGATGCAATCACTGTTCAACTGGACATTCCTGAAGCTTGGGAGGTGGCCAACAGCTTGCCGACAAAGAACAATGCATTTGAAGCAGCACATTACGACGAGCTCGCCGACAGTCCGTTTATTTGTTCTGCGCAATTGCAACATGCTACCTATGAAGTGGAAGGGGTGTTGTTTTACATCTGGTTCAACGGTCCTGTGAAGCCTGAATGGAAGCAAATCATGACCGATTTTGAGCGCTTTACGCAAAAACAGCTGGACAAATTTCTCGAGTTTCCGGTACAGGAATACCATTTTTTCTATCAGATTTTACCTTACAAAACCTATCACGGCGTGGAACACGAAAAGTGTACGGTCATTACCATCGGTCCGAGCTACAGTGTATTTAAGGAATTGTACACCGAATTCCTCGGGGTGAGTTCGCACGAACTTTACCACACCTGGAACGTAAAATCTATTCGTCCGGCTGAAATGATGCCTTACGACTTTACCCGGGAAAATTATTCGAAAATGGGGTATATAGCAGAAGGAATCACGACGTACATGGGAGATCTGATGCTCTATAAGTCGGGTGTTTTCTCACTGCGGCAGTACATCAAAGAAATGAATGCACAACTGCAACGGCATTTCGACAACTTCGGTCGCTTTAATTATTCGGTGGCTGAATCTTCCTGGGATACGTGGCTGGATGGTTATGAACCCGGAGCGCCGGGACGCAAAGTATCTATTTACACTGAAGGTTGTCTGTTGGCTTTTATCGCCGATGTACTGATTTTACGAGCGACGAAGAACAAGAAAAACCTCGATGAAGTCATGAAAAGTTTGTACTTCGAGTTTGGCAAAAAAGGGGTAGGCATTACCGAAAAGGATTATCAGCATGCGCTCGAAAATGTTTCAGGCGTCTCTTTCCAGTGGTTTTTTGATGATTACATACACGGCACGAAAGCCTACAACGCTCTGTTGGTGGATTGCTTTGAATACATCGGTCTCGAAATGATTCATGAACCCGTCGATGATGCTACGGCTGCTCAATTGGGCGTAAAATGTTCAAAAAGCGATGGCAAAACGGTCGTTCGGGCGCTCTACCCGGGAGGTCCCATGGATTTGGCGGGAATAATGCTCAATGATGAAATTATAGCCATTAACGATATTGCCGTTCGCAGTGATTTTGACCGCTGGGTGGACTATTTTACTTCTGATGAAAAGGAAATTACGGTAAATCGCAAAGGACGCCTGATTCGGGCAGTGATTCCACAGACGAACCGCCCGTTTTTTCAGCGGTATTACCTCGTGCCGTTTGAAAATCCCAATAAACTGCAAATTCACGCATTTGATGGTTGGAGAAGTGCCGAACTCGGCGATCGCGGGCATTCTACAATAGCACTTGATGCATAAGATCGTAAAGCTCGTCGAAGGCGCGTTGATTTTGCTCCGCGTGAATCGCAATGCGAATACTGCTTTCCCCGTCTGGAACAGTAGGTGGATAAATGATTTTTAAGCCCATTTTTTGATCGTGTGCGCGGCGCTCCAGGATTCTGAGTTGTTCAGTGGAAGGACCATGCACCATTTTGATCGGAGAATGCGCTTCGCTCGAAATGGAGAATGCGCTGAAACGGTCGTTAAAGTAGTCCATATTCTCGCGCAATAACTGTTGTTGTCGATCAAAATCGATCGTTTCCAATAGGTGGAGCGTTCGACTGACCACGCGCCCGGGCAGGGCGGTGGTGTAAATAAATGGGCGCGAAAAATTAATCAGAAAGTCAATGCTGGTCTGACTCCCCGCGACAAAAGCGCCGTGCGAACCAAAAGCTTTACCGAGCGTAAAAATGCGCAGAAAGGGCTGGATGTTGAGTTCTTGGCAGTATCCGGCGCCGCCTTTCCCTGTTATTCCGCCGCTGTGAGCTTCGTCTACGATGAGATGCGCTTCGTATGTGCGACATAACCGATCGATCGCCTCAATTGCTCCAAAAACGCCGTTCATCGAGAAAAGTCCTTCGGTGACCACAAAGCAACGCAGTTGGTGATGTTGCTTCAACTTCTTTTCCAGATCTGCGGGGTCATTATGTTTAAACTTGATGCTTTTGGCGAGACTCAAACGAACGCCGTCTTTGATGCTGGCGTGGGACCGCTCGTCGTAAAGTATGATGTCACCGCGCTGAGGAATACACGACAATACGCCGAGATTGGCAGTGTATCCACTGTTAAAGAGAAGTGTCGCTGCAGCATTAAAGCGATCAGCTAACAATTGCTCTAATTTCAGGTGAACGGGAGTAGTGCCTGCAATTAACCGGGAACTCCCGGGAGATGTGGATTTACTTTCGGTGGGGCAATATGAAGCCAGCGATAAATAATCGTTTGAAAAAAAATCTGCGAACCCTTCATAGGTCCGCAGACTTCTCAACGTATTATTTTTTTTGCGCTGTTCGAGTTTTTCTTTTAAAAAGTGATCCATGAAAAAGCCCGCTC
>JBNJEH010000110.1:0-3582 GCA_051745635.1 Bacteroidota bacterium | reverse complement strand
TAAATGAGCGCTGGTATTGGGAAAATATCTGGCGAAAGGTTAAATTGAGGTATCAGGGAGGTAAAGGGCTCATTTAACAGGTAGAGCTTAATTCTCTTCTTTTAAATGTTCAGTAAAATCAGCAGTGCATTCAACACATTCTGATCAATGAAGCTACAACCTTTTACATTGAACCTATTTTCAAATCAAATCGTTATTCCACCTAAACGCCATTACCTTACTTGTACAACATATCCTAAATAAAACTTTTTTGAAGTTTTGCGTAGTGGATTAGTAGGGACTGAATTTTTGATTGGGATGAATACAGGATCTCCAGTACTGCACGATTTTCTCCAGCATGCTGGCTTGCTCTTCAATGGTTTCTGGTTTTTTAAAAAAACCTTGAACGCGGTACTCATAAGCCTCGGTTACCTCTTCTAATACAACTTCGCTGGTTGTAAAAATGAAAGGAATTGATTTTTGCCTCAAAAAAGCATCTTCGTCAATGGTTTTTTTGAACTCCATGCCGCTCATTTCGGGCATATTCATATCCGATATAATGAGAAAAATGTCGTCTGCATTATGCTTTAAATGATCCAGAGCATCCCTGGCTTTGCTGAAATATTCTACCTTAATATCCCAGTCCTGATCGCTTAAGGACTCCTCCAGAAAGCTTTTTTCAAACTGCCCATCGTCTATAAGAATAATTTTGCCTTTAACTTTTTTCATAATGATTGTCTTATCACCTTCGCAACGGATGCATCGTTATAAAGTAAAGATAGGCAAATTAATGAGTTAGGTTGCTTATTTTTGTTACAATCCGCTACATTTGTATTGAGAACAGATTTGATCAATGAAACGTCGCAGATTGCTTTCTGAAATGTTTAGATAAGCTACAATGCATCGATCTTTCAGTATTTTACGTTTTACATTTGCTAAGTCCTGGAATCTGCATTAAGCTTTAAAATGGACAGACCGGGTCAAATCACTATCAAATTCACAGTATTATCCCATAAATCGAGTGTAACCCTTATATTTGCACTCAAAATGAAGTAAAAATGGCATTGAAATGTGGTATCGTAGGATTACCGAATGTAGGGAAATCCACACTTTTTAACTGTTTGTCCAACGCAAAAGCACAATCGGCAAACTTTCCTTTTTGTACAATTGAGCCGAATGTCGGAACGATTGCCGTTCCGGACCCGCGTTTGGGTAAACTGGAACAATTGGTTCATCCGGAGAAAGTTGTCCCGACGACCATGGAAATTGTGGACATCGCTGGATTGGTCAAAGGTGCATCGAAAGGGGAAGGACTGGGCAATCAATTTCTGGCGAATATTCGCGAGACGGATGCCATTATTCACGTGCTCCGCTGTTTTGATGACGGGAATGTCGTGCATGTCGACGGATCTGTCGATCCCGTGCGCGATAAGGAAGTGATTGATTTTGAACTGCAGTTAAAAGATTTAGAGACCATAGAAAAGCGCATTGACACCCTGGCGCGGACAGCCAAATCGGGGGACAAAGAAGCTAAAAAGGCATTAGAACTCGCAGAACGGCTGAAAGCACATCTCGAAGAAGGACAGTCAGCGCGTGCCCTGGACGTCGAACCATCTGATGCTTTACTCATGCGGGAATTTCAGTTGATTACTTCAAAACCCGTACTGTATTTGTGCAATGTGGACGAAGCATCTGTAAAATCCGGAAATAAATACGTCGAACAAGTCAAGGAAGCCGTTCAGGCTGAAAATGCCGAGGTGTTGGTCATTGGTGCACAAATTGAAGCGGATATTGCCGAACTGGAAACTTTTGAAGAGCGTCAAATGTTTTTAGAAGAGCTGGGGCTGGAAGAACCCGGCGTACATCGGTTGATTCGCACGGCTTACAAGCTGCTCGATCTCGATACTTATTTTACGGCCGGGGAAAAAGAAGTGCGCGCCTGGACGATTAAAAAAGGATCGACGGCACCGCAGGCGGCTGGTGTTATTCACACGGACTTCGAAAAAGGATTCATTCGCGCTGAAGTGATGAAATACGCCGATTTCGTGGAGTTGGGATCAGAAAACGCGGTCAAAGATGCCGGTAAATTCAACGTAGAAGGAAAAGAATATGTCGTGCAAGACGGAGATGTCATGCACTTTCGTTTTAACGTTTAGTTTGGATTATTCTTCTTCTTTTTGAGTAATCTCAGGCGCAGGAGCTCCGGACGATTGTTGAACACCGTTCCATTCGAGGTACCATAACAGCAATTCTCGCCATTGATTTTTTGCCTTTTCATTTAAAACCATAAATTCTACAGAAGGTGGGCGAAGATCGTGTTTCCACTGAAAATGGGAGACGCGCTCTTCATCTTTTTTGATCTGGTTCATGGGATATAAAACGCCGTCTGGTTCGCTGCGATAAGTAGCGCTGCGGATGTCGCCATCCTGGAAATAGAGACTGATGTCGGCAGAGTAGATGCGGTTCATTCCTTTGCGCTCAACAATGATCGTACTGTCATTTTCGGTTTCGTCTTCCAGGAAATAAATCGTTTTCGCATTGCTTTCGATATCGAGTCGCTTTATTTTTGAACTGTCAAAATAGGCATTCATGGTTTTTCCGGCTACCTGGTTGTAATAGCTGGTGCGCTTGACGTGCGTGACGACAATTCCTTTTTTTCTGAGAAAAGCCCGCTGAATTTGATCATCCTTTGAATAAACTGAAATCGTATCTCCCGATAATTGCGCGTCTTTTGCCCAGAGAATGGGGTCATTATAGAGATTCATAATGCCTTCTTCCCGATCGTAACTAAGCGAATCGCAAATTCCCTGTAATTCACCGCGGAAAATTTCCACTTCGCGATAGGCCTTCATCCGTTTTGCAGCTCCCGTAGAATCTGTGGTGCTGAATAAAGTGTCTGCATGAATGTAGAGCGTGTCCTCATCTCCGTAGCGTTTACCCAGCGCATGTCCCGTGATGAATGACTGATTTTTCCGGCCTTCATTTTTAGCGTAATCTCCCGAGAATCCGAGTTGATTGGTCGTATCTTCGATCACTACATTTCCTTCACCGATGTAGAGGCTGTCTTTCGATGAATAATAGAGACTATCACCGGCAATTGACAGGTCTTTTCGATCGATTCGCGCATTTTTTTGGAGTACGCCCACATCGTCATCGAGGTGATACCAACCCGATTCACAGTACATCGTACTCGCATTTCCGGTAATCGAGGTCGGTCCGAAAAAAAAGGCTTTTTTACTCCTTCCGTTGAACTGCAGCGTGTCGGTTTCCACCGTGTAATCGTTGCTTTTATACACGACGTTCTCGCGAAAATTGAATTGCTCTTTGTCGGGATAAAAATAGCCGATCTTACTTTCGAGTTCATCACTTCCTGTGATGCTGACGATTTTGCCGTAATTGGTGTAAATGCCTTCGTCTTTCCCGATGTCGTAATCCAGCGAATCGGTGGTCAGTTTGAATTCATTGTCGCGCACACGGACATTTCCCCACAATTTGGCGTAGTCCGCCTCACTGTCGTAAAACAGCGAATCGCAGAATAAATTGAGCGTATCCTGTTTGTTGATGTGCACGTTTCTGTAGGCGCGAATTTCTTTTGTGATGATA
>JBNJEH010000109.1:0-3836 GCA_051745635.1 Bacteroidota bacterium | reverse complement strand
GGCGGTTCTTCCATTTTGATGTATGAAAGCAACAAGCCAATGCGGTCTTCGACGCTTTCACCCATTCCGATGATGCCACCAGAACAGACAGAAATTCCTGCATTTTTAGCACTGTTGATCGTATTCAGTCGGTCCTGATATTCCCGCGTAGAAATGATATCGTCGTAATAGTCTTCACTCGTATCGAGGTTGTGATTGTAGGCAAACAAACCGGCGTTTTTCAAACGTTGTGCCTGGTCATCTGTCATCATTCCCAGCGTACAACAAACTTCCATATCGAGATTGTTCACGGCCTGCACCATCTCAATCACGTTATCAAAATCGCGATTATCCCGAATATTTCTCCAGGCTGCTCCCATACAAAGACGAGAAGAACCGTTCGCTTTGGCATTTTTAGCCTGTTCGATAACCGTGTCTACACTCATCAACTTGTGTGTGTCCACATCGGTGTGATAGCGCGCTGCCTGCGGACAATAACCGCAATCTTCGGGACATCCGCCCGTTTTAATACTGAGCAGCGAAGACATTTGTACTTCATTTGGGTCGTGGTGTTCACGATGCACCGTTGCCGCTTTATACATGAGCTCTAATAACGGAGTATTGTGGAGCTCCAAAATTGCTTCTTTGGTTGTGTATGCTGGGTTTACTTTCATATTTTGATATTTTACTGGTCAACAAATATAATTACTGAACGTATTCAAAATGCTTTTTGTGTTAAAAATCTTGCGTTCTGCCGTCACAAATACACTTGTGCCCCTATGCGAAATCCTATTGAATAGGGGTTGCGGATAAACGGAGCTTGCTCGTCAAAATTATTGGTGAGCTGATAGCGCCCTTCTGCTATGGCGAAGATACCGTAGTTTTCATTAAAAGCTATGCGCGTACCCACTGAGGCCATCGCGTCTATGATAAAGCGGTTAAAGCCGTTCCGATCTACGAAGACTTCTTCTTTTTCCTGATTGTTGATATCGAGTGTAGTTACCTTGCGCTGGCGGGAAATAAACGCTTTGGGCATCACCCCAACACCACCGTAAAATGATATTTCATCACCAAAATGATAGGCCAGCCTTATCGGAAATGAAAGGTGGCGATACGTGTTGGAGTAACGGAAAATACTGTCCTGATTTTCGGTTTCAAATGCATACCTCTCGCGGTTGCGCATGTAGCCCATTCCCAATTCTAATAGTAAATGTTGATTGAGAGCACTGCGAATACCCGCCTCAAAAGAAGTGACCCAGTCGCCGACTTCATCCTCCCGGTATTCAATCGGTTCACCAAACAAACCTTCGTTTTCGCGCAATGTTCGATAGGTAAACGCCGGGGTAAATCCGGCATAAATTTCCAGTTCCGGTGCGACATACGATTCTTCCGGCTGCTCTTTCTTCGGGGGCTCTGGTGGTTCATCAGTAATGATTTGCCCCGAGATAAACACAGGGAAAAGGGAAAACGAGAGGCCGACCAAAAAACTTAAAAAAATATTTTTCATAAAACGCGAATATTGTTCAACTAAAACTACTATTTTTAGCTAACGAAATTACGGACTTAAATATAATTACAAATTTACGATTATGTCGAAAAACACAGCCAAAAAGAAAACATCATGGATCAAACGTATTTTTAAATACATTGGGATATTACTCGTTTTGCTCATCGCTGCGATCATTTTGATTCCGGTCTTTTTTAAAGATGAATTAAAACAAATTGCGCTGGATGAGGCGAATAAAATGCTCAAAACTACCGTTGAAGTGGATGATTTTGACTTGACATTGTTTTCGACCTTCCCCGATATGACGTTGTCTTTTGACGGTGTGCGCATGACGGGAAAAGATGATTTTGAAGGTGTCAAGCTCGTGGATCTAAAGCGATTTGAAGCGGAACTTGGCTTTTGGAGTGTGATTGACATGGAAGACATTGAAATTCGTTCGGTGAAGTTAATTGAACCGCAGATTCACGTGAAGGTGCTGCCCAACGGTCTGGCGAATTACGACATTATGAAATCGTCTGAGGAACTGGCGGAAGAAGAGGTAGATACCACAGAATCCGCGTTTAAACTCGGACTGAACCACTACGAAATTCAAAAAGGACATATCGTTTACGAGGATCAGTTGTCGCCGATGTACGCGAAAATTGTCAACCTGAACCACGAAGGAAACGGAGACCTCACAGCAGATGTGATTGATTTTTCGACAACGACTTCAATGGATGCATTGACTTATTCGATGGACGGGGTCGATTACCTTTCGGCTGTAAAAACCGACCTCGATATGGACCTCAAAATGGCTTTTAAGGATGGAAGCAGTCGATTTGAACTCAAGGAAAATAAATTATCGTTGAATGCGCTCGATCTTTCTTTTGATGGTTACTACGAAATGTTTGAGGGATACGACGACATGGACCTCACGCTGAATGCAGATCAGACGAGTTTTAAAGATTTATTGTCATTGATTCCTGCTTTCTACCACACGGGATATGAAAGTATGGTAGCGGATGGCTCTATGAGTTTAAACGGTTTTGTAAAAGGACGATTAGACGCTTCCAACCTGCCCGCATTTGAGGTGGGAACGAAAATAACGAATGCGCAGATCAATTATCCCGATATGCCCGCTTCTATTGATAACATTGCCGTGGTGGCCGGAGCGACATTCCCCGGAGGAGCGAGCATGGACGCAATTGAAGTCAATGTCGATCAGTTGAAAGCGGCTTTTGCCGGTAACACCATCGATGCCAACTTTTACATGAAGCATCCGATGACCGATCCTTATATGAAATCGAAAGTGCTGGCTGATGTCGATTTGGCTACCCTGGGGAAAGTGATGCCACTGGCCGAAAATGAAACGTACAATGGTAAACTGACATCGGACCTGCAGGTTGAAGGACGCCTTTCGACGCTGGAAAAGGAAGAATACGAAAAATTCGATGCTTCAGGAGCCCTGCGTTTAGAGCAGTTCGAGTATGCATCAGAAGACCTTCCTGCACCGGTAGATGTCGAAGATATGTTGTTTGAATTCTCACCGCAGCGCCTCCATTTGGCCAATATGAACGGAACCATGGGCGCTACTGATTTTAAAATGAATGGCGATGTCGAAAATTATATGGCTTATGTCTTTAATGAAGGCGATCTGCGCGGGACATTTAATTATCATTCTGATGTTTTAAATATCGATGAGCTGATGCCCGCTGCCGAGGAGAGTGAGGAAACGACATCGGAAGATGTGGATACAACGGCGACCACAAGTGGCAGTGAGCAGCCCGTACTGGTTCCTGCAAATATTGACTTCGTCATGAACACAACGGTGGAAGATCTGGTCTATGACGGCATGGACATCAAAAAGATCGATGGTAAAGTCTATTTGCGCAATGAAGAAGCCGTACTGGAACAGCTGACCATGAATGCCATGGGCGGAAAAGTTGGGTTGAACGGAAAATACAACACCCAGGACCATCAACAAGCGAAAATGGATTTTGCATACAGCCTGGAAGAAGTGAATATTCAGGACCTGGCTGAACATTTCAACACGATCGATAAATTGGCGCCGATTGCGAAATATGCACGCGGTAAAATCAGTTCAGACTTTTCTATGAATACCGATGTGCAACCCAATTTTGAGCCCGTTTACAACTCGTTGACAGGAAATGGAAATTTACTGGCCAGCAAAGTGATGATCGAAGATTTTAAACCGCTGGAAAAACTTGCGTCGGTGACGAAGATGCAGCAGTTGAGTGATCAGACGCTGAAAAATGTACGTACGCGTTTTGAGTTTAAAGACGGAAAGGTAGAAGTGAAACCATTTGACGTGAAATTTTCGGATAAAATCAAGACGAACATCAGTGGAACG
>JBNJEH010000108.1:0-4200 GCA_051745635.1 Bacteroidota bacterium | reverse complement strand
ATCCGAAAGGAACAATTCGATATGCAGTTCCAGTTGTAATTTTTAATTTTTATAAAACCGTATTTATGCAAAAGGAACGCGCTATTGTCCACATGGATCTGGATACATTTTTCGTCTCGTGTGAACGACTGATCGACAGTCGGCTGAACAACAAACCCATATTGATTGGCGGCACCAGCGACCGCGGTGTCGTTGCGGCGTGTAGTTACGAAGCCCGAAAGTTTGGTATTCACTCTGCGATGCCGATGAAAATGGCGTTGCAGCGCTGTCCAAAAGCGATCGTCATTAAAGGCAATTCTTCTACTTATACGAAGTATTCGAAAATAGTAACGGAAATCATCCGGGAATCGGCCCCCGTCTACGAAAAGAGTTCAATCGATGAATTTTACCTCGATTTCACGGGCATGGATCGCTTTTTTGGCTGTAAACAGTACGCCGATGAACTTCGCGAACGCATTATTCGCGAATCCGGACTTCCAATTTCTTTCGGACTATCCGAAAACAAGACGGTTTCTAAAATCGCAACGGGAGAAGCCAAGCCAAATAACGCAATAAACATCAATCACGGTCATGAACGACTGTTTTTAGCACCGTTGTCGATACGAAAAATTCCCTCGGTGGGACTCAAAACTTATCAGACGTTCTGCGGACTCGGAGTTAAAAAAATCCATACGCTGCAGGAAATGCCGGTGGAGTTATTGGAACAAGTTTTTGGGAAAAATGGACGAACCATCTGGAAAAAAGCGCATGGAATAGATCCTTCCCCGGTGATTCCGTACAGCGAACGGAAATCGATCTCCACGGAACGCACTTTCGACCGGGATACAATTGACATACTCAAAGTGAAAAGCATTCTTTCCGCTATGGGAGAAAACCTTGCTTTTCAACTGCGCAGGGCGCAAAAAGTATGTGCCTGCGTGACGGTTAAAGTGCGTTATTCTGACTTCCAGACAAAAACCCTCCAAAAGAAAATTGCCTACACGGCGGCTGATCACGAAATCATTCCGCTGGTACTCGAACTCTTTGACAAAATCTATTACAGAAGGGTTCGCATTCGGCTGATTGGCGTTCGATTGAGTCATCTCGTCAACGGTAGTCATCAAATTAATTTATTTACCGACGATGCACGTCACAGCGACCTCTATCGGGCCATGGATGATATTCGCAATCGTTTTGGCGACCGAAGCGTTATGCGCGCAGCCGGACTTCCCGCCAGGACAATCGGAAGATCGAATCCGTTTAAAGGAGAACCGCCGGTACTACTGGCCAATCGAAGGATTTAAAAAAAGTCCTGCCCCGGTTTTAGTGGATATAACCTAACGGAGGAACTGTGGAATGTAGAACTGTGGAACCGCAGAAGGCAGAACTGTAGAATTTAGAACCGTGGAATGTAGAACCGTAGAAGGCAGAACTGTGAAATGTAGAATCGTGGAAATGGAGAACTTAGAGCCAATTTATATCCTATTTTAGTTCGTCATTTCAATCCATTAGACTTACCCCGATTTATTCATGAATTTAATTTTGAAGCTATTTTAGGCACAAGCACCAAAGGAATATACGTATATTTCGCGGGGCTTGTAACGACAAATAGATCAAAATTAAATCAAAATCTGATTAACAAAAGTGTCCCCAAAAATGGGGTTGCTAAAAAAGATAAAACAGCAAATAAGACGCTTTATCGCTGTAAGTTACAGTATATATTAAGTCAGATTGATGAATAATTCGGGTTACAGTAGAGCCAAAAATGATCCCTGTAATCAAAAAATGATCATAAGAAGACCGGAAAATCCAGGCTTGATTCTCAAAATAGAAAAGAGACGTACGCTTTTGTTGTGCCAGTCATCTGTTCCCGCTTAGCGGAGTATACAGCGGAAAGAGGCACCGAATAGAACCAACAAATCAGCACAGTAAAAAGGAAACTCTCGTGTATTAACACCATGAATATTTGGGCATTCCTATCAGAACCCGTACTTTTGTTATGATTAGTGTTAAAAAAGGCGCTTTTCAAGTATTTAATTTACAAACAAAGTTTTTATGAGTCAAGTAAAACAAAATGACAAGGTGAAAGTACATTACACCGGAAAATTAGCAAACGGGGAAGTTTTTGACAGCTCTTTGGAGCGTGACCCTATGGAATTTGAAGTCGGTAAAGGTCAGTTAATCCCTGGGTTTGAAAACGGTGTCATCGATATGAAAGTCAACGAGAAGAAAACAATTACAGTTCCTTCTGACGAAGCGTATGGTGAGCCAAGAAAAGAACTGGTTCAGGAAGTACCAAAAGATCGTTTGCCGGAAGATATCAAGCCTGAAGTTGGTATGGGATTGGTTTCTACTACCCCTCAAGGTCAGGAAATTCAATTGGTTGTCAAAGAAGTAAAAGACGAAGCGATTGTTGTGGATGGTAATCACCCACTCGCCGGACAAGATTTAACTTTTGAAGTTGAAGTAATTGACATCAATAGTTAATTCAGAAAAATATTCTGTTTAAAATGAAGAGGTGAGATCATTTGGTCTCGCCTTTTTTTTGATCAAAACGTAACGCTATTTCTACTCATTTCCCTCCAACCGCTTCTGCCGTTTATCGATAGCAAAAAGTATATTTTCGATGGTTTCGTACTCATTATTCGGTCGCGGTGAATACGCGGGAGCAGCCACTATATGTCCGGTTGCGTCCATCAATAAATAATGGGGATATGACGTCACATTGAATCGTTCGAGCAACTCGTTGTCCTCTTCCAATACTGCCACAGGCCAACTGATTTTATGTTTTTTGACAAAAGCATTCTGCTCATCCAGCCATTCCTTGCGGTTTTCTGTGACAATTACAGTTAAAAACTCTGTGTACTTGTTAAACTGATTGTACAGCGGCGTGAGCAAATCCAAATCCTGCAGCGACTGATCGGATTTCAGGTGAACAAAATGGATGTACAAGTGCTTCCCTGAAAAATCATTGCGCGACCATTTTTCATCTTTTCCCCGAACGATGAATTGAGGCATTTGCGCACCGGGAACAAGATCCATCAGTCGATATTTCAAATTTTTGGCGACGTCTCCGTTCTCCTCAAAAAGGGAATGATGCTCAATACTGTCGAGCATAGTCATGATATTGGTTTTCGGATAGTCATCAGAATAAAAAACATCGCCCAGCATCTTAATCAGAATAAATTCCCGCAAACGGATATTGTCCAGCGAATAATCAGCTCCCAATGCGTTCATCGCGCGAGTTGGACTGCTCCTTATGACACTTTCGTAAAATTCTTGATTGAGTTCATTGCCCAATTCCGTGCTGTAATTTTCGTAATAATTGAGCACGTATTCCATGTAGCGATCATTCTGATAGAGCACCGTCTGCGGTTTGATGTAAAAATCGTACTTTTCATAGCGGTTGCGATGTCCACGGTAAGGTAAATTATCCAGCGATGCAAAACTATAGCGCACGTAATTCTTAAAAAATTTGCTGGTATCCTGCTCATATTTTTCGGAGAGGGCCGTCTTAAACGTATCGAGGTGCGCCATAAATTCCGGCGATCTCAGTTTACTTCTGGAATAGCGTTTTTTCAGAAAATTCAGCTGTTCTTCTTCAAACATTAAAACTTTGTAATTAATATCCGTGGAATCCAGATCAATAAAGAAAAATTCAGCTTCGACCTTCTGCGTTTGCTCCAGATAAGGATTGCGATCCCGGACATAAAGTTCGTAGTCGCCACCGGGCGCCGCATATAAATGAAAGTGATTGCTACCAATCTCGACGCGCAATTTTCGCACTTCTTCATTGTAAAATGAAAATGAAAAGGTGGAATCGGGGCCTACTTTTGATGATGCCAATTGTACTTTCAACCGCGACAAATAATCCTCATAAGCAAATAGCTCGACCTGTTCTCCAACATAGCCGGGCGCATGTCCCTTGATCGTCGCAACATTCCGGGCAGTCGCAACGGACACCATTGACAACAATATAAAACTCAGGATTACTTTCAGCATAATTTAATTTTATGGGTTTAACTTCACTTCGACTTGGGCGCTCAGCACATCGCGTTGAGCTCCTTTTAGTCGGTTCCAGGATAGGTCGTAATTTTAATTTAAATCATTCTTTCTTTCTTTTTGGATGCTTAGATTTATAAAAGATGTTAGACTTGGAGATGTTAGATTTCTTAATATCAACTGTCTAACATCTATTGTCTAATTGTCTAACATCTGATT
>JBNJEH010000107.1:0-4877 GCA_051745635.1 Bacteroidota bacterium | reverse complement strand
CCACACCGCCCAAAACAGCCTCATCTTCATCGCGATAGAAACGCTTTTCATTCGTGAAATTTACGCTTTCCTGCTCGGTTTTAAAGCTTTCCGTTTCTTCCTCATCATCAAGTTTATATTGACCGGGATTCCCCATCACGCCAATTACGTCTTCAACATCTTTTTCAGTGACCACTTGTTTATGATCCGAAAGTTTTTCAGTGAATAATTCAGCGATGCGCGACTCGATATCTTCAATGATTTCATTCACTCCCTCTTGCGGAGAAAGAACTGCTTTGATTTCATCGAGGTAAACTTGAAGTACTTGATAGGCTTGTTCTTCAATATTGAAAACAAGGCCTGAAATATTAATTGATAGCGTTTTTTTCATGATTAATTATTTTGTTAGTTGTTCTACAGCAGCATGTAAATTGGACCATGTATCCTCTAGTTCTGCCCTGAATTTTTCTCCTTCTTTGGTGAGTGAATAATATTTTCGCGGTGGACCAGAAGTTGATTCCACCCATCTGTACTCGAGGTATTTTGCGTTTTTTAAGCGTGTCAGTAAGGGATATAGCGTTCCTTCAACCACTATGAGTTTCGCCTTTTTGAGCGCCTCAATAATCTCAGAAGGATAGTGCTCTTTTTTGGACAACACTGAAAGAATGCAATACTCAAGTATCCCTTTCCGCATTTGTGCTTTTGTGTTCTCTATTTTCATTGTGTCATTTTATCCGGCACAAATATATGTAAATATATAGTACCTTGCAAAACATACTACTATATAATTTAGTTTTTTGTAAAACAACAGGAATCCAACTCAAAACTTTACCGCAAATCAAGTTCAATGGAAGGAAAGTGTAGATTCTTTTAAAGCGGTATATTTATTTTATTTTGAAAAAATGCTACTTTCGTGAAAAAATATAAAGATATGAGTAAGAAGATTTATATGATGGGTGTTATCGCAGCTTCGCTTTTGATGAGCTGTGGTGAGAATTCAGAAAAGGAAGGTGGTCAGAAGGAAGACCAAAAAGAACAGCATGAGCATCATAAAGAAGATGAAAGTCACGACCATGCCGATCACGAAAAGAATGAAGAGGAGTCAGATAAGGTGGCGTTCGGTCCAAAAGAAGTAGATACTTCTGCGGCTATTTCTACTGCTGAATTGATTGAACAGTTTGAGGGTGAAACCGAGATGGAAGCGACCTTTAAAGGAGAAATCAATGAAGTTTGTTCGAAAATGGGATGTTGGGTAAACATCAAAAATGATGCAGGAGAGCCCTTTATGGTGCGCTTTAAGGATCATTTCACGATTCCCACTGAAACAGAAGTTGGTTCGAAAGCATACCTTACGGGTACTGCGATTCAAGACACGGTGCCCGTGGATGAACAGCGCCACTATTTGGAGGATGCGGAAGCGCCTCAGGAAGAGATTGACGCGATTACTGAACCAAAGTATACAATGACATTCATTGCTGAAGGGATTCGTTTAGACAAATAGGTCTCAAATAATTCTACAAAAAAAGGGCGAACATCACATTCGCCCTTTTTTAGTACCTAATCGGCCGACTCATTAAAAGTCATATTTGCCACTGTCGATCACGCGTTCCGCAATCTTTTGACGTGCTTCTTTGACGTTAAACCCGTCGATTTTTGTGAATCGTTTCAGTCCCATCAACATCATTCGAGCTTCATCACCGCCAGCGAACGAATTAATGGCATCTTTACCTGCTTTATTCATTTTGTCTGCAGTATCATAAAAATATGTTTTGGCAATGGCGATTTCGTGCTCACATGCCTCTTCACCTTTTTCTGCAATCAATTTTTCGACGCGCAGTAAAACAGATTCTGCCTGATACGTCCAGATCGAGAGGTCGGCGATATTCATCAACACCTCCTGTTCTTTCGCTAATGTTTCCATGAGCTTCTGAACTGCTGAACCGGCGACCATCAAAATGGTTTTCTTAAATCCTTTGAGGGCTTTGTGCTCCGAAGCAAATAGGCCGTCGTTGTCGTCGTCCATATCCGGAATACTCATCAACTCATCGGATATTTTCTGGGCAGGCCCCATCAAATCAAGTTCACCTTTCATTCCGCGCTTCAATACCATATCCACGGTTAACATGCGGTTGATTTCGTTGGTACCTTCAAAAATGCGATTGATTCGCGCGTCTCTGTAGGCACGTTCTACCGGAGACTCTGCAGAATATCCCATTCCTCCGTATATTTGAACCGCTTCATCGACGACATAGTCCAACGCTTCAGAGCCCGCTACTTTCAACATGGCACATTCCGGAGCGAATTCTTCTATCCCCTTCAGTGTTGCTTCTGGTTTTGACATGCCATCATCCATCAATGATTGAATCGCGTCATCAATGTTCTGTCCTGCGCGATACGTTGCAGACTCGAGCACGTACGATTGAATGACTTGTTCAGCCAATTTGTAACGGATGGCTCCATATTTAGAAATTGGACGACCAAATTGTTCTCGCTCATTTGCGTATTTGACAGAATGTGTGACCGCGTCTTTCGCTCCACCTAATACACCTGCCGCTAATTTGATCCGTCCAATGTTCAAGATGTTCAAGGCGATCTTAAATCCGTTTCCGCGCTCAGAAAGCATGTTTTCTGCGGGCACTTTAACATCGTTGAAGAAGACCTGACGCGTAGAAGACCCTTTGATCCCCATTTTCTGTTCTTCCGGGTTCAAAGAAATACCTTCACTATCCGCTTCGACCATAAATGCGGTGAGGTTTTTATCATCTCCAATCTTGGCAAACACTGTGTACAAGTCTGCGAAACCTCCATTCGTGATCCACATTTTCTGACCGTTCAGGATGTAATGCTTCTCGTCATCGGTGAGCTCTGCTTTGGTTTTACCGGAGTTCGCATCAGAACCACTTGAAGGCTCCGTCAAACAATAAGACGCTTTCATTTCACCAGATGCCAACTTTGGGATCCATTTTTTCTTCTGCTCTTCCGTTCCGTAATACAACAAAGGAAGTGTACCAATTCCCGTGTGCGCTCCATAAGCAACAGAGAAGGAATAACCTTTTCCCAATTTTTCAGTAGCCAGGAGCGAGGTTTTAAAGTCGACTCCCATTCCTCCTAAATCTTCGGGGACGGACATTCCGAGCATTCCGAGTTCTCCTGCCTTATCGAGAATTGAAGGCATGAGTCCTTCCTCCATTGAATCAATTCGATCCAGATGAGGAACCACCTCTTTTTCGATGAAATCGTCACACATTGAAGCAATCATTTTTTGCTCCTCATTCCACTCCTCGGGAATGAAAATGTTTTCGGGCTTCGTGTCGCGGATGATGAATTCACCACCTTTGATCGCCCGTTCTTTTGCACTTGTTTTAGACATGATTTGTATGTTTTTTATTTCGTTTCCAGTTAGATGAGTAAATATACTTTATTTCTTTTTACTATGCAAGCATATTATTTAAGTTTTTGAAAATTTTTAGTGCGCAATACGAGAATTGTGAATTTTACTTATATCAAACTCAAAAGGATTTCTCACATTGTAAACCTGAGCTGCGATAAGTAGTAAAGGTGAGAAATCCTGTTGGATGTGGAGTTGCTATAAATGATGACTATACAGCATGAACAAAACCATTTTTTAAAATTGCAACCTGACCTGGTAATCCAATTATATTTTAATGGGTTTAACTTCACTTCGACTTGGGCGCTCAGCACATCGCGTTGGGCTCCTTTTAGTCGGTTCCAGGATAGGTCGTAAATTTTAATTTAAAACATGCTTTCTTATTGGATGCTTAGATTTATAAAAGATGTTAGACATGGAGATGTTAGATGATTCTTAATATCAGTTATCTGACATCTATTGTCTAATCATCTAACATCTAAATCTTTTATTAAGCATTCATTATTGTTTTACGACTTACATTGGTAATCCTAAAATTTATTCAAACCTAAATGCGATTGCCTTAAAGTCGTTTCAAATCATTGCGCTCATCGATATTGAATCATTATCTTTGAAAAAAAGTAAAAGCGTGAAAGTTTTTCAAGGATTCGATGAATTGACCAAAATTCCACATCCGGTGTTGACCATTGGCACGTTTGATGGTGTGCACCTCGGGCATCAAAAAATTATTCAACAATTGAACGAAGTGGCTCAAAAGGTAGGGGGAGAGTCTGTGCTCTTCACTTTTTATCCGCATCCACGCATGGTGCTTTTTCCGGATTCGCACAACCTCAAACTCATTCAAACGCAGGTCGAAAAAATTGATAAGTTGAATCGCATGGGCTTGCAGAATGTCGTGGTTCACCCTTTTACCAGAGAATTTTCACGGTTGTCCGCCACGGAATTTGTTCGCGATTATCTCGTGAATAAGTTGCACGTAAAAACAATTGTTATTGGTTACGACCATCAGTTTGGAAAGAATCGCGAAGGCACGCTGGCATTACTTCAGGAACTCAGTTCTGTGTACGAATTTGATGTGATAGAAATCGGTCCGGAGGATATCGATGAGGTCAATGTAAGTTCCACGAAAATACGCAACGCTCTGAAAGAAGGAGATATTGAACGCGCCAACAGTTATCTCGGAGAGCCTTTTGAGTTGAGCGGTCGTGTCATTCACGGTCGCGAAGTCGGCAAAACAATTGGGTTCCCGACAGCTAATATCGCCGTGGAGAATGAAACGAAGATTATTCCAAAGCACGGAGTTTACGCGGTGTCGGTAACCAGTCACGATAAAAAATATACCGGAATGCTCAATATCGGTACACGACCGACTATTGACGACGACGACGAGCCTTCCATAGAGGTACATATTTTGGATTTTGATCGGGAGATTTACGATCAACAACTCACATTGCAATTGATAAAGCGCGTGCGCGATGAGCAAAAATTTGACAGTAAAGATGCACTTCAA
>JBNJEH010000106.1:0-5167 GCA_051745635.1 Bacteroidota bacterium | reverse complement strand
AGAAAGCCGCATCATTAAGAAAGCCTTATCATTAAGAAAGCCTTATCATTAAGAAAGCCGTACGGGCGTATTGCAATACGCCCGTACGGCTTTCTTAATTCTCCTTATTTGAAGCATCCATTCCAAATCCCGCTTTTTCTTATAAATTTCACACGCTGCACCTCTTTTTTAATCGACTTTTCATTAACTTCGTGGCACGAAATACAGAAAATCAAAGAATATGAGTTACGATATTATTGTTGTAGGAAGTGGACCAGGAGGATATGTTACCGCCATCCGCGCTTCTCAGTTAGGGTTAAAAACTGCCGTAGTGGAAAAAGAATCACTCGGTGGCGTTTGTTTGAACTGGGGATGTATCCCGACAAAAGCACTTTTAAAGAGCGCTAACGTATTTGATTACCTTTCGCACGCTGAAGATTACGGCATTACGGTAAAAGACAGCAAAGTAGATTTTGGCGGAATGGTCAAACGCAGCCGTGACGTCGCAGATGGCATGAGCAAAGGCGTTCAGTTCCTCATGAAAAAGAATAAGATTGACGTACTGAAAGGAACGGGAAAAATTCTTGCCGGAAAGAAGGTCGAAGTGACCGACGAAAAAGGAAAGCAGGAAACGCATCAGGCGGATAAAGGTGTCATCATCGCAACCGGAGCACATTCGCGCGAATTGCCCAATCTAAAACAAGATGGTGAAAAAGTAATCGGTTACCGCGAAGCCATGACCTTGAAAAAGCAACCCAAAAAGATGGTCGTTGTCGGTTCTGGAGCGATTGGTGTTGAGTTCGCTTACTTTTACAACTCCATTGGAACGGAAGTAACCGTAGTCGAATACATGTCGGACATCGTTCCTGTAGAAGATCAGGACGTGTCAAAAGAACTCGCTAAAACGTTTAAGAAGAAAGGAATTAACATCATGACCGATTCTTCTGTTGAGAAAGTAGATACTGGAGGAAAAGGTTGTAAAGTGACAGTAAAAACCAAAAAAGGCGAAGAAACAATCGAATGTGATACTGTGCTTTCTGCTGTTGGTATCGAAGCAAATATCGAAGGTATTGGACTGGAAGATGTGGGTATTGCAACAGATAAAGGTAAGATCATGGTAAACGATTACTACCAGACGAATATCCCCGGTTATTACGCCATTGGTGACTGCGTTCCCGGACAGGCACTGGCTCACGTCGCAAGTGCTGAAGGAATAACGTGTGTCGAGAAGATCGCGGGCCATGAACCTGCTCCGATCAACTACAACAACATACCGGGTTGTACATACTGCTCGCCGGAAGTCGCTTCAGTAGGAATGACAGAAGCAGATGCCAAAGAAGCGGGCTACGACCTCAAAATTGGAAAATTCCCATTCTCGGCATCGGGGAAAGCAAGTGCTGCCGGAGCAAAAGAGGGTTTTGTCAAATTGATTTTCGATGCTAAGTACGGAGAACTACTCGGTGGTCACATGATCGGTGCCAACGTCACGGAAATGATCGCTGAAATCGTAGCTGTTCGAAAACTAGAAACGACAGGAGAAGAATTAATCAAAACAGTTCACCCACACCCAACGATGTCTGAAGCTGTAATGGAAGCAGCGGCAGCAGCGTACGACGAGGTGATTCACCTGTAAGAGTTTGGAGTTTAGCACTTCGTTAAACTTATTTCGATAAACTCAATCTATAACAGGGCGGCGCTCGCTCTGTGTCAATGTTTAGAATTTTAGAAAGCTGCTCATCAAAAGGTGGGCAGTTTTTTTGGCTTAAAATGAATAAACTTGCTAAATTTGCCCTTGTAAAATTATCTGTTTGTCGATGTTCAGCGCAATAAACAATCATATTGTCACCGCTACTTTTTGTCTGCTCTTCGGCCTGCACTTATTTAACATTAGTGTTGATATTCCCGATCAACCCCAAGAATTTCATGTAGAAAATTTATCTTACAACGACCAGGAAAGCATCGTTGAATTTTTCGTTGAAAAAATACTCGGTTATGAAAATGCCTTTGAAGAAAAGGACGACGTCGACCACGAAGATGAATCCAGCACTGTGAATGCTTTTCACTTCTTTCTGGACACGGATCACCTGAATGTCGCACCTGCTCTTATTTCTAAATCTATCACTCGCACGTTATTTCACTATCCATTTCACAAATGGAATAAACCTTATCTGGAAGTACCTTCTGCCCCGCCCGACCGCGTATAAATTAAATCTAAAGCCCCGTCAACGACGCAGAGCTCTGTTTGCCTGCAGATAACGGAGTGCAAATCAAATTGATTAAACACATTTAATTTATACGAATTATGAAAACGATCGCAACGATAACGTTCGCGGGTTGCCTGTTTATGAGCAGCTACGGACAAATTGATGAGGAAATGTCGAATGACTCCAAGGACAGTTTACTCATCGATGAATATGAGAATAATCAACTAAAAGACAAGGTACTACACGCAGAACCTCTGTATATCGATTTAATACGCGACCTGGGTGCGCGGAAAGGTGAAAAAGAATGGAATGTCGGAGGAGGTATTTTCGACAATACAAAATACGATGAATACGAATCCTTGATCGAGTATGAATGGGCTCCGGTAGATCGACTCGGTTTAGAAGTTGAATTGCCCTTCACCTTTTATCTGCCCAATTCTGACAGCAGCGATACACCATCGAGTAGTTTAAACAGTCTGAAACTCGCCGGTCAATATACCTTTTTGGTCAGCGAAAAAGCGAGTACATCACTGGCCGTTGGATATATACATGAGTTTTTAATGCCCCAATTTAACCAGTATGGAAAGCAGTCAATGCTCACGGGATTTTTGTACAACCCATTTTTTATTGCTGCCAAACGCTGGGGGAACAACTTTCATACGCTGCTCTATACCGGTCCGATGATTGAACAGGAATTTCAACACGACCATCCCGATATTCATTTACAGATCAACAGCAATTTTCATTACATGATTTCAGGAACGCGCAATTTCATCGGAATTGAGTTTAATAAAGAAGTCTGGAATGACGGTACATTCAGAATGACGATGCGGCCGCAAATGCGCCTTGAAATCAACGATCAATTACTCGTCGGCATTGTAACCGGAATTCCAGTCAACAGAAAAAATCAGCGGTTTAGTTCCTTTTTGAGGTTAATCTATGAGCCGGGACATCGTTAACGGTAAAGCAATGTTTCTATTTCACGATGTGTATGGAACTAAAACTGCTCATCGAAAGGTGGGCAGTTTTTTTACGACTGCTTTTTATCTTTTTCCTTCTTCCAAAAGACATTTTTAGGAAATGTAATAATATCATTGTATTGCTCTTGATTTTCGTTAATGATAGCTGGTTTCAGGTACCCGTCAAATATTTCAAGGTCATAGATCTCTTCGATATCGGATTCGTATTCTAATTGAGCAACAATTGTTTCCTTTTGAGCGTCGAAAACAATAACTCCTGCCTTATCCGATAAATTTTCAAAAGAAATGGATTGAAACGTTTTCGAGGATTCTCTTAATGCGGAGTAGGATATAAAAAAATAATTGTCAACCCGATTCAATCCGCGTACAAATCGCTGGAAGTTATAGATTACCTCCAATTTTCGTGACGTTTTATGGATTCGATTCAAGGTTCCTTTACCCGATTCCAGGAAGTAGATATAATCCCCTCCGTCTAACAGGGAATGTGGCAAAGACAAACCGTCAGCGATCACTTCTCCGTGTGGAACGGTCATAATAGCTCCCGTATTCATTACATCCTTTCTCCATCCATCTTTTTCATCTGTCATAGCAAGCATAGATACATGTGATGGTAGCCCCTCCTCCATGATCATACTATTGAGGTGACATCTGTCTTCTGGTACAAGAGACGAGATGAAAGGTGGTTTCCATTTGGGAATAAAAGTATGGTTAATATCAAACACTGAAATACAAGAAAACATGGTGTTCACTCCCCAGAGCATTCCTTTTCCAAAGCCAATATCGTGAACATCTAACGTACTTGTGTTGTATTTAGCACGCTGAAGAAATACAGTATCAAATTTCTTTTCGTTCAACCGAATCGTCTTCACTACGTTTTCACTATTCGAAAAAAAGTAAACACTATCCAGTGTTGCTACTGCCAACTTATTGTCATAAACAGCCAGCCCCATTGGCTTTTTAAATCCAATAGGAATCTGGTGTAAATTCAGTCCGTCTAAACTACCTAACACCATGAGCCTTCCAGCCTGGTAAGTAGATAATACTAAACTAATTTTCTTTTCAAAAAGTATCCTGGATAGTTCGTCATCAAAGACGATCGAGTAATCTCTTGACATATAAGAACTACTTCGCTTCTAATCTCCACTCCGTATTATCTTCATCTTCGAACCATAATTCATCATTCTTGAGACGTAGAATCTCCCAGGTATTGATTTGAGTCTCGCCATCTAGTTGAACTTCCAGTTCTTCTTTATCGCTGGAAAACTCCCATTCTCCCCCGTAAGAATAAGCGTATCCTCCATACGCATAAGAAAAAGTCAAATCTCCGTCTTTGTCAAATTCCATTTCAATGGAATAACCTGCGGGAGGTGTTTGATTTCCAACTCGAACTACTTCCCAGTCACCTGTTAAACGTGCTTTTTTCGTTCGCAATGAAAATTTAGGTCCCTCTTCATACTTGGAGCAGCTTTGGAAATTCAGAACAGTAATTACCGTAGCGGCTAAGAATAACGTGTTTTTTGCGTTGATCATATCCAATAATTTTTTGTTTATATCCCTCCAAATATAAAAATAATTTACATTATTCGTACTCTTTATTTGAAAATTTATTTTTCATGCTCAAGGAGTTACAATTGTTCACCCGTTTGACTTCCTGTCTATCAACGTACTTGAAATGCCGTCCACAGCTCATCAAAACACACTTCCATTTCTCAGTTAGGACAACTTTGTTCATATATTACTAAAGTAACTAACTCTCTATAAAACATAATTATAACTACCTCATGATTAATCGATACATCACGTTTTGGTTCTTATGTGCCCCCCCACAAGACGCTTTTTGATTATTATTTAATCTTTTTATTGATTATATTTTAATCTTTAAAAGGTTTGACCTATCTTTGTTGCATCCGAAAGGAACAATTCGATATGCAGTTCCAGTTGTAATTTTTAATTTTTATAAAACCGTATTTATGCAAAAGGAACGCGCTATTGTCCACATGGATC
>JBNJEH010000105.1:0-5219 GCA_051745635.1 Bacteroidota bacterium | reverse complement strand
GGTGCTGGTGCCTAAAATAGCTTCAAAATTAAATTCATGAACCGAGCTTGCGAGCTCAACGAAGTTAATAAATCGGGTTATCATCGTTATTAAGCAGGTGTGAACTATTGAACAACCACTCGACGTTGACTCACCTGCTCTCCTTGTTTGCTAAAAGCAACCATATAAACTCCTCGTGCGAGATCCGATTGTTGAAAGTTCATCACTGATTGTGTTGAATGCTCGCTGATCACTTGACCACTCATGGATGAGATTGTTATTTTGTCTGCGTAGTTTGCCGGCACATTAATTTGAAAATCTCCATTGCTCGGGTTGGGAAACACGCTTACCTGATCGTCGTTTTCTTCAATCAATTGTGCTATTGCTTCATTCGGCATCTCAATCATTTGACCGCGACCTTCACGATCCTCACAAGCCTTCTCACGATCAACTGTGATGTTTTCATTCGTAATCTGCACGTTTCCTGCAACACACATCGGAGTGTAATCCTGTGCGTCGGTGTAGTTCCAGATTCCTGCCAAATCGTTCGCCTCGATGTTGGTATTAACATTTCCACAAGCAGAAAACGCATTCAATAAAAGTCCACCTTCTATCGATAGCACTGCGGCCGTATTTTGGTCTTCACGAACAGCCACATCAGCATTTCCATTTAGTGAAAAATTATTACAGGCGAACTCTTCCATGTGATTCGTTCCAGAAAATACGATGCCGTTAGCGATAGTTCCTCCGAACGTATTGCGCTTGATGGTCATCGCTTCAGCATCACCTCCGTTTGCGCGAATTCCGACATTAAACGTTCCGGATTCATCACTTGTAAACATATTGTCCTTAATCGTCATGCCTTCATTCTCATTTTGATCGATACCAACTGATGTCGCAGTGTACGTTCCAGCAGCAAGATGAAAAACTGAATTGACGATAGCAACTCCTTCCGTTGATTGCGCTGACAATCCCACCTGATTATTGAAAAAATAATCGTTATTAATTTCCATAGTGTTTTCTTTCGTGCCATCAATATCAATACCTACAGACAAATTGTGAAATTCATTGTTGTAAGTATCTACTGTTTCGGGCTTCGTTTTTGAAGTTTTCCAGAATGAATTCACTGCACGGACTCCCATTCCTCTATTCGAATTATTCATTTCAGTATTTCCCTTAAATACGTTCTTCTCGATGATTGTCATAGCATCATGCATCTCGATATGGCGCACATCACTGATCGGACGATCGTAAGAGAAGAAGTTGTTCGAAATGACGTGATTTATTTGTGAAGCGCGATAATCCTGTAGGTAAATACTGGTCTTGTTATTGATAAAGTCTGTGGATTGAATATGAACATACCCACCAAAAGTGGCTGGTTGTCCTACTGTTGCTTTGTGTAGGTTTGCAACCCCCATTTTCGCATTTTTGATCAATGAATTTTCCATATACAATTCTCCGGACTCGTTTTTATTATTGGAAACCACTTCAATTCCACCCCATTCTGAAAAGCCACATGCTTCCACTTTGTCTGTGATCACATTGTTCAAGTCTAGTTTAGCTCCATGTTCTACAACAATACCAGAAGCAGGATAACCGGCGCGCTGTAAATCGGCATTGGGCGCAAAATGTAGCGTTTGGTTTTCAAGGTTGAAATTCACACCGGGTTCTATAACGAGAACACCTTTAATGTTGATAATACCGTCGTTGTTCATGTCTACCAATTCATCGTTTGAATCATTAATTATAACGCTACTGTTATAGTCAAATTCAGGTCCTTGTTTCATGAAAGAAACAGTATCGTGGTAAGTACATCCATCCGGTGCATGAATCGTGTAAGAATAGTTCCCACTTTGCAGATTGTAGCGGTTCCAGGCATTACTACCATCCGACCACTGGATACTGTGTGCATTTAAATTTCCACTGTCGAGCGAAACTGAGATTCCCTGAAAACTATTGTTACAAAGTGATTCAAATTTTTGAACGACAGGTTGAATGGGATGCGTGTCTTTCGCCATTTGTACAGCAGCAGCTGCATCTAAGCGACCAGCACCAAGCTGTCCGGCGTACTGTGGATTGATACTATCTACATTATCAGCCGTAGAAAGCAAGATGTTTTCAATGGCTGCAGGTGTCAAACAAGGATTAACATCTAACATAAGACCAATAGTACCGGAAACCAACGGAGCGGCAAACGAAGTACCACTTCCGTGCACATACTGATTGTTCGCAATAGCCAGGGGAATATTGTATCCGGGAGCTACTAAATCGACAGAACTGTTATGTTGATGTGTACTGGTTGGATCATTCTGAACAGCTTCGTGGTTATCATTAGCATTGACACTCGATACAGCGATCACGTTATTGAAAGCGGCTGGATATACTAAATTTGAAGGTCCTCCGCAAGTACTTCCATTTCCAGCTGCAGCAATTATGGCCGTTCCGTTTGCAACAACTTCATCGATGATCGCTTGGTAGTAACCATTGGGAGAACATCCAGAAGACCAGGAAACATTAATTACACGAATACCAGAATAAGTAGCATTGAGCATGGCATTATAGTTCATTGAGTATAGTGCAAGTGAACTGTTAAAGCCAATAGCGCTTTTCCCCACTCCGTTGTCGGTGTGTCCTGCGGCAGTTATGGCAACCGCTGTACCGTGATTTACGTTGCTGTTTGGCGTCGCGTGGTTAGCCGCAATTTTTGATTGAAGATCTTCCTGCAAAGTATCAAAATAAGTATCTAAAATTCCGATGCGCACTCCGGGTGAACCTTTGGTAATATCCCAGGCTGCTTTTGCATTAATATTTTTCAGTGAATAATCATTTGAAAACTGAGCAGAAAAATCATTTGTCGTATAGAGTAGTTCGAAAGGTTCAATCATCACAGGATTTTCTAAACCATCCATGCGGTCAGCACTGGCAAATACCGCTGTAATATCATTGGCAGTAATAGCATATACCTTTTGCAAATCTTCCTTTTTACTCGCTGGTACGGCTTTCTTTGCCGTCATTTGAGGATATTGTCTCTGCAAAGTCTTTAATGCATCGTTTTGTTGAACGGTTACCCAGAACGTATTTTCCTGACTCATCGTGAAGAGTGTAACCATTAATGCGATCAATACTGTAATTCCTTTTATCATAACGTTTGTTTCTGGTTCAAATGTAGACCAGCATAACCGCTAAACCGCCTGATTTTACAGGTGAGACATGGAATTGAGCAATTCAGTATACACGCTCCTAAGTAGTATTTTGACAGGAGTAGTGAAAAACATATTAGGTACTTCGCTTAAGCAGGACTAAGTAGATCTACGTAAAAAAAAACAGGAGGCACTTTCGTACCTCCTGATGCAGATGGGTTTTAAAACATTTACAGAGACTCCTCAGCGTGAATTGCGCCATTTGAATAATTTATTATACGCTGAAGAACGCCATCTTTATTGTAAATGTATCGCTTCCCATCCCACAATTGACCATTTTTTATGATTCCATCCATGATGACCGCACCAGATGTATTGGTGATTTTTCTTTCTTCGTATTGTTTGCGTCTGGCTTCTTTTTGTAAATCAAGGCACACCAACCGACTAATAGAAGTATGGTAATCCTGTCCGCATTCATCTGCTTCTATTGAAAACTTTTCTCTAATTTCTCCATTTTGATCGTACCAAATAACTTTTTTCAAATCACCAAATTTCGTGTAGCGCAGAGCTTGCCCCTTCGGTTGACCATTACGGGCATAATAGATCAATTCCGGCTGACCAGTCTTATGGTAATAATAAACAGTATCTTCTTCCCTACCGTTGCTGTTGTATTGCGCTTGGTACCGCAGTGTTCCCTTGACATCAAAACGCTCAATATGTCCATAATAATGACCATTTCGAATAGTACCCGTTTCTTTAATCGTACCATTGGGATGATACTTGAAGTACTCACCACTAGGTGCGTCATTGACAAAAGAACCTTTACATTTTGGTGTCACTCCATCTTTGTAGTACAAGGTCCATTCTCCGACTTTTACACCATTCTCATATTTACCTTCTGCAATTTTACCTTGCATGGGATAGCCCAGGTGCGGTTGATCGGCACCTTTGTATACTCGCCTTCCCTCATTCGGAGTACTTCCGTTTAAGGACTTGAGCAACATTTTTTGTGCATTCGCGTAGCACTCGTCTATACTATCAACCTGACCAATCAATAGCATTGGAAAGACAAAGATTAAGATATACATGAACTTTATCATACCATTAAACTTTTAAGTGAAGCGGCTGATTTTAACACGGGAATCAAACATGATTTGTGAATTGATTTTACCATCCAAAAATCAAGTTGTTCTAATTCATTGCGATCCTTATAGAAATCAGAATACATCAATATTTCGCGAATCAGCATCTCTTTCGTGTTTGGATAAACTTGTGTCATTGCTTAACTATTTTATTGTTCTGCAACAAAGTTAAATGCAACTTCACATGTTTTCCTAAGGGTATATAGGAATGTATCAGGAATTGCGCGAATGGACACATTCGGCACTACGTATAAAAAGAATAAGCATTTAATATTATTATATAGATGTTCCTACGCTACCGAACTACGAAAAAACGCGTAGATCGAGTCGGGAAACGCGCGAAAATGGAGTATTGCGCGAAAAGCTAACGCTTTTTGTACCTTAAAGTAAAATGAGTGCAATTTAAACGTAGCCTTTGTCTCTTGCCCAAATGCTCAATTGTGCAGAATTGGGGATATTGAGTTTCTTCAAAATATTATGGCGGTGCGTGTCAACCGTACGGTTGGAAACACTTAACTGTTCGCCGATATCGCGGGAAGTAAACCCTTTGGCAATCAGCTTCACAATTTCTATTTCCCGGTTGGTTAATTCAGGTTGTTCTTCTTCTCCACTAAACATGGATTTCACGAACTTTTCTTTGATTTCCTCACAAATATATTGATTGCCGTTGTGTACCGTATTAATGGCTTTGATCAATTCCTCCTTAGAACTATTTTTGGTGAGGTATCCTTTGGCGCCGTGATTGAGCATTTTCTTTACTAATGCGGTATCGTCGTGAATAGATAACCCAATAATACTCGTTTTGGGTAAAGTATTTGAAATTTCCAGGGTGGCTTGAAATCCATCTCCTTCTTTGAGGTTGATATCCATGAGAATGACCTCAGGACGATAGGATTTTGCCAGCGCAATCGCATCGCGTTCACCAGCAGCCGTGCCTACAACTTCGAACGTTTCCTGT
>JBNJEH010000104.1:0-6188 GCA_051745635.1 Bacteroidota bacterium | reverse complement strand
ATGTTTGTACTTCCTTTGGACGATGATACGTCAAAAGACTTACAAAGATTCAAAAAGATTGAAGAAATGTTTTTTTGGAGACTTATCTTCAAAGTTTAGCCGGGCTGAGCTCCTTGTCAATGGTTCACGAAAGTCAGAGAATGCCGGTTAATGCTGATGGGTTTTACCATTCTTGTAAAAGATATAATTTCCGCGATTTACTTTTACGCGAATAGTGCTGCCGTTTACTTCAAAGGGTGCCTGAGTGAGATTGCTGACAATGTTGACTTCTCCATCGTGAAATGCAGAGACGCCGCCATTGAGGTTGCGAAAAGCGACGATACCATCGCGCAATTTAAAGTCTTCGGGAATGTAGTTGGCAAGCTCGTATTTTTGACCTTCGTAATAGGCGTAAAACATACCGTTTTCTCCCCACACTACGATGTCCCTGAATACTTCATAAAATTTGGCAGAATAACTACTCAAATCCACGAGTTCATCATCGATGTAGCCGCGCAAATTGTTGTTTCTGTCGCGATAGACAACTGCGTTGTAGCCGACTTTATAGTCGTTGACAGTAATGGGTTCCACGTCGAGGATTTCGTTGGGATGACAGACGGTAAATGACTGGTGAAAAGGATCGTTAAAAGCGATGATATTCCCGCCGGGTTTGTAATTCACCGAATCGTTGATGACGCCGATTTCCAGGATTTCACCCGCAACAAATGCATAATGTACATTTCCGTTACCAATATAGGCTACGGTATTACTTCCTATCGCACTGGGAAAACGCAGGTTGCTCACACTGTAATATAAATCGTGTATGGAATCATTGTAATAAACGCGAATGGCATTGTCTCTGCGGTCTTCAAAGACCACGAGGCTGTCACTGACTTCATAGCGTCCGCCGAATTGCGTAAGTACTTGTTTTTTTCCGCCATCCCAAACCGAAACGATAGGCCCCGTATTCCACGCAGCGATTTCAATTCCAATTTTAAAATCGTTGGCAAGGCCCGTCATTTTCTGCTTGTCATTGCCGTCGTAAATGAAAAAATCCTTCTTGTTGTCTATATAAGCGATGATTTCTTCCGAATATTTGACGTGAACGGGGCGCAGATAGTCAACTTGCCGTTCCACACCGTTTTGAAAACTTCTCAAATATTCCATATTGTCAATAAATGGAAATACTTTTTGCCCCCAGACAGTGCTGAAGGAACAGAGAAGGACCAGAGTAAATGTAAAAGTTCGTTTCATTGCGCTTTAATACAGCAAAAAGGGTGCCCAAAATGAAGCACCCTTTTATTCATCAATTGAAAAGGCTACTAATCTTTTCCTCTTTTCTTTTTGCGTTGTAGTTTTTTCGCAGCTTTAACAGCTTGTTTGACGTTGACCACTTTTCCAGTGCGCGACAATGTACCAAACTTGACCAATTCATCACCACCAGGTATTTTTTGATCAGTATCTGCAAAATCATCTCCCGTTTCAATAATAATATCTTTAATCTCTAACATCGTAAATTCGGGGAAATAACCTTTCAACAATGCTGCTACTCCGGCAACCATTGGTGACGCCATGGAAGTTCCCTGAAGTATTTTGTACTCACTCTGCGGAATCGTACTGTAGATTTCATTACCGGGAGCGAAGATATCAACCTCTTCATCACCGTAGTTCGAGAATCGCGCTGCGAGTTCTTCATCGTGTTCTCGTGTAGAAGCGCCAATGGTCAATAGATGTGTAAATGGCTCTTCCTGAAATTCGTATTGTACGGCAGGGAAGTTGCTTTCCTCTCCTAAATTTTCAGCCGAGTTTCCAGCAGCATGAACGAACAAAACATCGTTTTCCTGAGCGTACATCATCGCTTCATAGACGGCTTCTGGCATGCTCGAGTAGGATTTTCCAAATGAACCGTTGATAACGTCAGCACCGTTGTCTACGGCGTAACGAATGGCCAAAGCGATGTCCTTATCAAACTCATCGCCATCGGGTACTGCACGAAGCGCCATCAACCGAACATTGTCAGCAACTCCATCTCCACCCAGTTCATTTCCTCGTTTCGCAGCGACAATACCACCGACATGAGTGCCGTGAACAGGTCCGACACCTACAACATCGTTGTTCCCATAATCAGTGTCAGTCATATCGTAAGGGTCATCACCAATCAAGCTGCGGTCGTCATAGTCGACATTATAATGATGATCAATCATACCCTGAATCTGCTCAATTTGATCGTCGAGGACTTCAGCGTTCAGTTTCCCTTTTTTCAATTGAATTCCTACGCGCTTCATTTGTTTTCCCTGCGCGTCTTCCGGCTCCCATTCTTCGAGATCTTCTAAAGTGTAATCTTCCTTATCCATCATGTTTCCGATCATTTTAGGTAGTGAAGGAAGCATGTTGTCCCGAAATTGCTTCGTCTGTTCGATTGTCTGCTCAAAGCGCTCAATACTGCTTTCAACCTCTTCTTTTACTTCGAGGTACAATTCGTAGTCTTCTCGCTGCGCCTTTGTAATCGCACTGGAATCAATGCTGTCAAACTTTGGCTTTAACTGAGCGTAGATGCGCGTAACATTCAAACGAGCCGGTCCCTGGTTTTCGCCATCTGCATTTCCGAGGTAGTTCCAGCCGTGGATGTCGTCTACATAACCGTTGTTGTCATCATCTTTCCCATTCCCCGGAATTTCGTCGGAGTTCGTCCAGATGACACCCTGAAGATCTTCGTGCTCAATATCAATTCCGGAATCGATGATGGCTACGAGAACCGTATCCGGTTTGATTCTTCTTAATTTTCTGTACGCTTTATCGGTAGACATACCTGTTTTCTTGGTATTGTACCAGTTCAACACATCTTCGTCTACGTCCTCTGCTTGCTGCGCCTGGGCAGTTGAAAAATAACCTCCGATCGCTATGGGAAGTAGTATTTTTAACAATAATTTCTTCATATTTCTTATTTTATCTTTACAAAGTACCGCAAAATTTGAAAAAACAACTCAAAATTGCGATATTTATTCCATGAATTAAATAAATTCATCCGTTACAGGATGCTAACTTATACAAATGGTGTTCCAAAAATACATATATTTTATCATATTCCTGCAATTCTGTTGTTTCTCCTATGGTCAGAAATTTCAATTTTCGGCCGTTTCAGAGGCGTCGCGGGGGAAAAAAGCACCTTTTACTATTGCTAATAGTTCGGAGAATGAACAACTTCTCCGCGCTTCAAATATTTCCGTCAAAAGAACGACATCTTCGTTTATTTATTTTACTACGACGCTTTCAAAAATGGACAGCCTGTACGCTGCCGGGAGTATCGCGGACTTTCATTTCGAATATGCACCGCCCGCGGCGCTGGATGATACCGCGCGCAAGATGCACCGCGTCAATCAGGTGCATGACGGACTCGCTCCGTTGCCACAGGGTTATACGGGTAAGGATGTTATTCTTGGTGTAGTCGATCAGGGCCTCGATCATACCCATCCTGATTTTATAGATTTGCAGGGTGATAGTCGCGTTATTCGCTACTGGGATCATTCGATTTCCAATCCGACTCAAGTTCCATCTCCTTACAATTACGGGCAAGTTTGGTACGCATCTCAAATCAACAATGGTACGATTACGAGTAATGAGGAAAGTTCTGGTCACGGGACTTCTGTGACGGGAAAGGCTGCGGGAAACGGATTGGCCAACGGCACCAATAAAGGAATGGCGCCCGAAACGGATATCATTGTGGTAGAGACGAATTTCAATTTGCCGAACTGGACCTTAACTGTTGCCGATGCTTGCGATTATATTTTTAGCGTAGCCGACAGCCTGGGAAAACCTGCCGTAATTAATTTAAGTGTGGGGAGTTATCTCGGAAGTCATGACGGAAAAGATCCAGCCGGTGCATTGATTTCGACATTGCTCAACGAGAAAAACGGACGCATTGTTGTCGCTGCGGCTGGAAATTCCGGCAATAAGCAACCCTACCACGCCAGACAATCGATGACACCAGCGGACACCAATTTTATATGGTTTGAGAACAATCCTTCGGGCACGTTCGGAAATAACACTGTCTTTTTTGATGTCTGGGCAGATACCAGCGATGCTGATTTTGAATATGCGCTTGGAGCGAATCAACCCGGACCTGATTACGCAAATCGTGCAACAACTGTTTTTCGACAAGCACAAAATAACATGGGGACCACTGTTTATGATACCTTGCGCAATGCCAATAACGATCGTATAGCTACGCTTGAAATTTATACGGAATACGAAGCGGACAACTTTCACATGCAGGTCTTTTTCTCACAAGTGGATTCCACGAATTACAGGATGCGCTTTTCGACGACTGGAAGTGGAATGTATGATTTGTGGAGTGGTGAATTCATAGGACTGAATAAGATTGTTTCTGCTGTTCCCTCTGCTCAGGATTATCCGCCTATCGTCAATTATGTACTGCCCGACAATGCGCAGTCGATTGTGTCTTCCTGGAACTGTGCTCCCGAAGTCGTTTCCGTTGGTAATTTGAGGGGGCGCCTCGGGCATATTGATAAAAATGGAAACCAGTACTACCCCAGTGATATGACGACACCGGGGAAAATAGCGCCATCGTCGAGCAGGGGACCAAACCGCATGGGGCAAGTGAAGCCCGATATCTCCGCGGCAGGTGATGTGACGCTGGGAAGTGGTCCGACCTGGATGCTGAATGATCCGGCGTACAATGGTGTGGTCGACAGTGGTGGCTATCATGTGAGAAATGGCGGAACATCGATGGCTGCCCCTACGGTTGCCGGTATTGCGGCACTCTATCTGGAAAAATGCAATCAGGCGAGCTGGAGCGATTTTATGGCCGACCTTCAGGCAACGGCTAAAAGTGATAATCAGACGGGGGCAACGCCAAATTTGCGTTATGGAGACGGTAAAGTGGATGCCTTTAAACTCATGAAAGAATCCAATGGAGGATTACAAATTGTAGGAGATACTGCAATCTGTCAGGTTCCTGTCGAATTGTCTACTAATTTACCACTGTCGAGTTATAATTGGTCGAACGGGGCGACCACGAGTCAAATAACCGTAACACAGCCTGATACGGTTTTTGTGACGGGGCAGAACATGCAAAACTGCGATGTGATATCAGATACAATGATCATCGTGCAGGGAAGTCCGTTGCCCAATTCGTCAATTGCGCAAGTTGAAAATAGTTTGGTAGCTTCTGCAGCTCCCAATTATCAATGGTTTTTAAACGATTCGCCTCTCGTTGGAGACACTTTTCAAGTGATCTACCCGGATACCGTCGGTTTTTACAGTGTTGCTGTAGCGGGAGAAGATGGATGTAAAAGTTTTTCGCCCGCTTTCGAATGGACGCTTTCTCTGGGGGAAGAACAATCGGGTGAATTGCGTTTATTTCCCAACCCGACCAATGGAGTTGTACATCTGAATTTTGAACGTGGAACGCTGGAAAAAATTACATTGCATTCGCTTCGCGGTAAAGTGGTGCACAATGAAAGGGTGGAAGGAAAGGAGTGGAGTACAAACCTTTCAGGATACGCGCCGGGAATTTATTTGCTGAAAGTTCAGACGAACGAGGGCAATTTTCAACGGAAGATTTTACTTCGCTAGATACTTGCGCTTAAAGTAATCTTGCTATTTTTGAAACTTCATAAAACAAAATATATGGATTTATCAGGTGTTATTTCAATTTCAGGGAAACCTGGACTTTACAAAGTCGTTGCTCAAGCGAAAAACAACATTATCGTGGAATCGCTGATTGATGGCAAACGGCTGCCGGCCTATTCAACTGACCGCATTTCGGCATTGGATGATATTAGTATTTATACCTATGAAGAGGATATACCGCTGAAAGAAGTGTATGAGTCGATTTATAAAAAAGAAGAAGGCGGACAAACACTCTCGCACAAAGAAAGTTTAAATAAATTGACGGAGTACTTGCTCGAGGTTCTTCCCGATTACGACGAGGATCGCGTTTATCCATCGGACATCAAGAAATTATTTCAATGGTACAATATTCTTCATAAAGCCGGAATTTTGGAATTAGAGGAGGAGGAAGAAGATGCGGAAGCGCCAGAATCTAAGCAGGAAGCGCAAAAAGAGGAACTATCAGAGAAAACGGAGAAAAAACAACCGGCGAAAAAAAGCGGGAAAAAAGCTGCGACTTCAAAAAAAGACGGACAGCAATCATCCACCAAAAAAACGACGACAAAGAAAACGACGAC
>JBNJEH010000103.1:0-6276 GCA_051745635.1 Bacteroidota bacterium | reverse complement strand
CAAATCGCGATTCGACTGTGACGACCTGGGGAAGTTATTATATCAAAGGCTCGCGAACATCGGACTCCCTGCTTCAAGTTAAGGTTGAAATTCAGTTGACTAAAAACAATCAATTGATGGACAGCACTTTGGTTATGTATGCGACCACGCCGCGCTCTGAATCCAACTGGCTGTTCGTTACAGAACAGGACTATCATTTGGCTGATTATCCGGATTTTTTAAAACTTTTTGAGGTGAATGAAAACGGATGAAACCATTTTTATTAATGGCATTTTCGTCTGATTACTTCGGGAAAAAGTCATTGTTGATGCATTTTTTGGTAATTCCCCCCCCCCGTTTGTATTAACCGCTTTATTATCTGTGTTTTAGACTACAGAAATAACTGTTAAATGCTGGAACAAGTCATGTTTTGACAAATAAACAGGCGAATCGCAACCGTTTTTTATTTTATTATCTGTACTTTCGGTGCGCGTCTGAACTACTCACTACATGAAGTTAAATGGATTATTAGTTGTCTTTTTGATGTTCACGGTATTATCTGTCAATGCCCAAAAAGATTCCCTTGTTTCGAGTATTATAGCACACGCTGAGGAAGTGGCTGATCAGGGTAATTTTGACTATGCGATCAAATTGCTCAGAAAAAATGCGCGCCGGAAATCCGAATATCCTTCCCTGAAAAAAGCCCTGATCCAGATGTATTTCAGGGCAGAAGAGTATAAAAAGTCGATTCGGCACGCCAGAAGATACCTGCGTAAATATCCAGCGGAAGCCACTATTTTTCAGTATCAGGCACACAGTTACCTGCAATTGGATAAACCTGAAAAAGCAGAAAAAATACTCAGGAATGGTATCGAAGTAATGCCGGGAGAAGGAATGCTCTATGCAGAAATGGGAAGACTCCACATGCATTTGGAACAATACGAAACGGCACTCCAACACTTCGAAACGGGGATCGATGAGGTGCCCAACTATGCCTCGAATTATTATTGGGCAAGTAAAATTTACTTGGAATCCACAGAAGAACTCTGGGGGTTGCTGTACGGTGAGCTTTTTATGAATCTGGAACGACATACCGAACGAACGGCTGAGCTGAGCGAATTGATGTACAATACGTTGAATAAGGAAATTGTGTTTTATGACGATACGGCTATTGCCATCAAATTGAGCCAGGATGCAAACATCCAGCTGGACTCGATCGATTCAGTAAATTATGTGAGTTTTGGACAGGATGTCGTTTTGCCATTGATGTATCAATCCCTGCACGGCATCGACCATCTGAGTATCGCTAACATCGACCGTTTCCGCAAACGTTTTATAAAACTTTATCCCATGCACGAGCAGGCAGAAGGTTTTCCGCTTCATAAAGTCTTTTCGCTTCATCAAATGTTGGTCGAGCAGGGTCATTTTGAAGCCTATAATCACTGGCTTTTCATGATGGGACATCCCGAAGAATTTGAATACTGGAGAACGCATAATCGCTCCCAGTGGAAATTATTTATACAGTGGTTTGATCATTTCGATTTTGTGATCGATCCAGCGGAAAAATACCATTCGCGTGAATTCCGATAGAATTTTTTTCTGCACTATATTTTCTCCTCAGATTACTGGTCCAAAATAAAATCCACAGCTGAATCAATATGTAAATCCGTCGTATCGATGAGCGAATGATCGGTGTCTTTTGCCTGAATCAGTTGTGGAAGTTCCGTACAACCCAGAATCATTGCATCCGCCCCCTTATTTTTGAGTTCGTCCATCTGGTTCAGAAAATAGGACTTTGCTGCATCGGTGAATTGCCCTTGTGTTAGTTCTTTTGAAATGTATTCATGTACCCTTTCAATGTGCTCCTTTGACGGAAGAACCGTTGCTATTTGAAAATGTTGCTCCAGGTAGTCTTCGATGAACCCGAGTTTTACGGTAGCTTTTGTTCCCAGCAGTCCCAGTGAGCGCATGTCGTGCTTTTTAGCATACGTTCCAATCGATTCAGCAATGTGTAAAATAGGAACGTCTATTTGCGGTTGAACAAAATTATACACCATGTGCGGCGTATTTGCACAAATAATAATCCCCTCGGCGCCCATTTCGATCAGTTTCCTGCTGATTTCCAAATAGTTTTCTTTAATGCGCTTGCGATCGCCTGAACGCATGAGTTCAATATTGATACTGTACAGCAACAAGGTAGGATTTTGATCACTACCAATAGATGCACTGACGCGTTCATTGATTGCACGGTAATACTCGATTGTCGAATGATATGAGGTTCCTCCAATGAGTCCTAATGTTTTCATAAGTTATTTTTTGTAAATGATATTCCACACACCGCGCACCTCGTTCTCTTCATATCCCGTTGCTTCGTCGGAAGGATACAAGCTGTCGATTTTTTCTAATGTCGATAAATTAATTTCTTTTTCGGGCTGCCCATGGCATTTGAGACACATGTTATTGGTTACAATCGGAGCATAAAACTGGATAGAATCTCCTTTTTCCTGAACGACGGGTTGCGGTTTTTCGTTCGAAATCAAGGCATTTTTATATTGTTCGATGACCTGCAGTACCTCATCGCTTGCTCGATTAGATGGATTTCTTGGTCGATCAGAAACTCGTCGAATGCGCGCTTCGTGATAGGCACTCATACTGTCTGTGATGGGTAGGGCGCGCGTGTTACAAAATTCTACCGCATGAGCTGCACCACCTTTCTCGATGGCTTTCATCAGATTTTTGCCCAATGCCTTTTTTGTCGATAGCGCCATGCTGAGGCCTCGCGGTGTATCTTCCGATGATCCTTTAGCTTCTTTTGCTGTACCGGGAAGATCTGTAGCATAAATATATTGGGCAATTTTTTTGAGATCATTGCGCTTGGTACCTTCTCTTGCCATGAGTCCGTATTTATCAACGGCTTCTTTTAAAAGTGCTTTTTCCCGTGTGGGATTTTCCACAAATGCGGTGAAGCGCTTGATAAATTCAGCTTCATCAGCTGTGGCGCTTTTGTATTCCTGCTTGATGCTGGCAAACGTCGGCGCCATCATACTGGACGCTGGAATATCGGGATTGTGACATGCAGAACATTTGTTTTCAATCAGCTGGATAGCGCGCTGATGTTCGGTCGATTTTTCTACTTTTGCATGTTCCTCAACACTCCCATTTTCACCGCAGGAAACGAGAAGTGAGGCGAGAACTAAAAAGTAAACAAAGTACTTTGTCATATTACTGTTTTTACGAAAATATGAAGATCTTAGCAATTGCTGCGCAACAAATGTTACAAAATTGATTGAAAAGAACCATGGAAGAATTAGAACCTTCAAAAGCGGATAAGAAAACCACGTCATACCTGGACTTCAATAATATTCGGGTTCAGCAATTTATCCAGGCAAATGATATAAATGGTTCAGATCGCGACCGTGCTGTACATTTCTATTATGTCGTTCGCGATCACTTTATCTATGATCCCTATCATCTGGATTTGAGACCTGAGGCATTAAAGGCAAGTGTGATCCTCAATAAAAAGCGCGCCTGGTGCGTGGAAAAATCAATTGTATTAGCCGCTTGCTTGAGAGCTATCGGCATACCTGCTCGCCTGGGGTACGGTATAGTGATCAATCATGTAGGAGTAGAGCGCTTAAAAAAGTTCCTTCAACGCGATGAAATTGTCTTTCATGGATATGTTCAGGCCTGGATTGATGATAAATGGGTAAAAACGACGCCGGCTTTTGATAAAAATGTGTGTCGCTTGTCGGGCGTTCCTTCGCTGGAGTGGGATGGGCGATCGGATGCCATGATGCAAGCGTACGTAAAGAATGAAAAATTTATGGAATATACGCACTTTTACGGTGAATTCCAGGATGTCCCCATTGATTTGATGAATGCTGAGATGAAAAAGTTTTATCCACACCTCTTTGAAGAAGTTTACGACAACAAGACTTTTTCCTTTTTCCACACTTGAAGGAATTCGTATTCCGATGATGCAAATGTGATGCACTTGTTCGAGCGAATTTTTCCGCTGGGTCAGATCGGCTCTGCGGAGACTGTACCATACGAAGATTTTTTCGGTACAATCATCATGGGATGGCAGCAACCGTACTGATATCGCAGACCATCGGTGAACGAGCAAATCAGGTCACTGGCTCGAGTTTCGCTTCGTGTGTTGTAGACACGGCATTCTTAAAATATTGCTTGATTGTAGTAGTTCGTTTCAGGAAATTTGATTAATATCAATGGAATGCAAGTGAACAGGACAACATTTTTTTATCCAAAATACGATTCGATATGTGTTATAACATCCAGCAAAAAGCCAGTACAAGATTATTAACAGAGCGTTTTAATGCCTCATTTAAATTGCCGGAACTTTACACGTCGCGTGAAATGATTAATGCCTTTAGTTTTCCCGAATTACCGCTGCTGACCAATGAGGATCAGGAGGAGTTTTCATTTTATCACTGGGGGTTAATTCCCGATTGGACAGATGATATTGACATTCGCAAGAAAACGTTAAATGCCAAACTGGAAACCATGAACGAGAAACCGTCATTCAAAAATTACACTTCCAATCGGTGCATTTTGCCCGTGACGGGGTTTTATGAATGGAAATGGCTCGACGCCAAAGGGAAACGGAAGGAGAAATACCTGATTCGCCTGGAGAAAGCTGAAGTTTTCGCACTTGCAGGTTTATTCAACAACTGGCGGCATCCAAATGAAGACCGAACAATTAATACTTTTACACTTTTAACGACCAAAGCCGATGCGATCATGGAAACCATCCACAATACGAAAAAGCGAATGCCGCTGATTATGGATACGGAGCAGGCGCGTCACTACCTGGAAAATGGTGCGATCGATCTCAATCACCAGCTTCAACCGGAATGCGTTGAGCAGGACGGACAACTCGGATTGTTTTAAAATGACCGATGGATCATTGTAAATGTGAAAATTGTGCTTTTTGCCAAAATGATCCGTTGAAATGGTTGTATTTTCCCTAAATTCACATGTTTAGCGAACAATTTTATTCAAATGTTGTTCTAGAGACAAATTCACAACTAAAAAAGAACTTATGTTACAGAAGACAAATGCATTTAGAAATGGCTTACTTATCTTTTTATTCATTGGAGTATATTTTGTCCTGCTGGAACTACTCGGCTTGACAGATAATATTTTTCTGCGTTTTGTGAATTTTCTGTTTGTGATTATCGGTGTCAATAATACATTGAAAAAAGCGACAAAAGAGAAGCTGGATTACCTGAAAAAATTTGCTTCTGCGCTTTTTGCTCCTTTTCTCGGTGTTTTGCTCAGTGCTGTATCGCTGTTTATTTATTTGACCATTTTTGATAACGATTTGTCTGCTTATGCTATGACGCTCATACCCGCTGAAACGAATTTTTCTTTTGCAGCCGTCATTTTCGTGGAAGGATTCCTTTCTTCGCTCATGCTGGTTTTCATCATGATGCAATACTGGAAAAATGTAGAGGTTAAAGATTAAGTGCAGCAGCTGAATTTGAATAAAAGTAATAGGTTACCAGGATAGGTCGTAAATTTTCATTTAAAACATTCTTTCTTATTGGTTGCATAGATTTATAAAAGATGTTAGAATTGGAGATGTTAGATGTTAGATTTCTTAATATCAACTGTCTAACATCTATTGTCTAATTGTCTAACATCTGATTATTTATTGTTTTACGATTTACATTGGTAATCCTATAAAAGTATTTCCCCGAGGTAGTTGCCTTGATTGCCATGCTCTTTCGATGGGATGAAGTGAGGTTGTTGTGACTTTTTTCTATTTTCGTCGTGTGAAGCAACTTGTGTCTATATTAATTCCGGCAAAAAATGAAGCGGCTTTCATCGAAGAGTTATTGCGTTCTATTCAGGCGCAAACGCACGAGTGCTGGGAAGCTATTTTTGTAGACGATCATTCTACTGATCAATCGGTTGCTGTGGTAACATCATTTTCTAAGTTGGATTCCAGAATAAAATGTGTGACGAACGAAGGAGTGGGGATCATTCAGGCATTGAGAACGGCATACAGTCATGCTACCGGAAACTGGATCACCAGAATGGATGCAGATGATCGCATGAAGCCCCGAAAATTGGAGGTACTTCTCGGTTGTTTGGACAGCAACGGTTCAAAAGCAGTGGCTGTGGGCGGAGTTCAATATTTTTGTGATGAAGGCTTAAAATCCGGGTACAAAAACTACGAGAAGTGGTTAAATGCACTCACGCGAAATGGAACGAATTTTCAGGAAATCTTTAGGGAGTGCGTCATTCCTTCGCCGTGCTGGATGATGAAAA
>JBNJEH010000102.1:0-6436 GCA_051745635.1 Bacteroidota bacterium | reverse complement strand
CTGAATCAATGAATCAGGGTATTCACTAAAAAATCGAAAATAATTGTTCATTCCAGAAAATGTTACGTATTTTTACTTAGAATGGCAGACTTCACATGGGAAAAGGAACCGAAATAAAATCTGATCTTGAAGGAATCTATAGAGATTTGCACAACAAGATGGCCGAAGAAAAGGGGTCGGTTGTTGTGCTTTCTCATTTTGGTGAATTTTCTCAAGATTTGGTCAATAGCCTTTCAGAAGGTGTCGAAGAAATTATGAGAACCAACGATGTTAAAAAGCCGGTGATCAAACGTATGTTCTCAATTATGATTGAAGGATTGCAGAACATTCGAATTCACGGTGCTAAAGACACGGAAGGTAAACAATTAGGGCATGTTATCGTCCTTGATCGCAAAGAGCATTACAGCATTTCTTTTGGTAATTTAATCGATAACAAAAAGAAAAGTTTTATCGGTCAGCACCTGGAAAAGCTGAATGAAATGGATCCCGTAGAAGTAAAACAGTACTATATGGAAGTGCTGGGCAATGGTCTCCTCTCCGAAAAAGGTGGTGCAGGACTCGGTTTTATTACCATGTGTTTGAAATCGAAATCAAAATTAAGGCATCAATTTTTTGATTGTTTTGATCAGTATTCTTACTTCGAAGTAAGCATGGATCTTGCGTATAAAAAGAAACGCTAACAGCCGCTCGCACTGTCACCTGTCTCATTTTTAAACCTATATTCTATCGAAGAAATCAATTCATTTGTGCTTAGTGATGATGGAGTAGAAGCGTTACTTCTTTGTACGATGGTGCTCTCAAAACTTCCGCATGTGTGCATGAACTAATTTATGGAGGAAACAGATGTTTTTTGATTTGGTCAATCGTGTCAAAATGAGTAGGATTTATTACAAAAAATCATTAAAAGTCATTTAGGTGACTTAGTTGCTAAATATGTGTTAAATAATTAAGTATAAAGTTAGAAAAACACTCTATTTGTAGAAAAATAAAAAGTTATGATAAAAATTAATTTAATGTTACTACTGATAGTCGTATCAACCTGCCTGACGTTTGGTCAGACGACGATCACGGATAATTCGAATGTTTCTGGAACCTGGGATTTAAACGGAAGCCCTTATATTATTGAGGGACGTGCCTTTGTGAATGCAGGAGATAATTTATCGATTCAACCGGGTGTTGAAGTACGTTTTGATGCGAGTTCTTCGAATACGACCTCGACCTGGGATTTTGGAAACGCATTTGTTGGTGCGCTAAAAGTTGAAGGTACTTTATCAGCACAAGGGAATTTAACGGACAGCATTTTATTCACGAGAAATGGAACAAGTGGCTATTGGGGTGCAGTGATTATTGATCAATCTGCAACTGCAAATCTTGAGTTTTGTAGATTTGAATATGCCAAAGAATCGCGTAATGTTCCGGGTATAACAGGTGTTGTCGCCTTTCAAGGGGCACTCAGCTTTTATCAAAATGCCAATAGTTGTAGCATTTCAAAATCACTTTTTACCAATAATAGAAAGGATGGTATTTATGCAAGTGATGTTCCCAACAACAATGTGTACATTGATAACAATGTCGTACGTTCCAATGGTGTGAATGGCATTGCTGTTTCTTCTTCGACTTTGTTTATTCGTAATAATGAGCTTTACAATAATGCGACAAATGCAACGGGTTTTGTGGCCGCTATCAAGGTGAGCTCTTCTCAAGCGTTTGTGGTAAGTAATCTTATCTACGATAATAATCAGTGGGGCTGTTATGTAACATCCTCTTCGACTTTAGTCACACACGTCGTCAACAATACTATTTACAATAGTTCTCAAGGTCTACGTATAAATAATGATGCGGACATTGAACTGTTGAACAATATTATATTTTCAAATGGATTGAATTTTGCCGTTTCTGGAGCAACCGGGACAATTAATGCGCGGAATAACCTCACCGATGAAGCGTCATTGCCTGCGAATTTGACGGATCAGGGAGGTAATCTTGTCGATTCCAATCCGTCGTTTATTGATGCCGCTGCAGATAATTTTCAGTTGCAATCAACTTCACCCTGTATTGATAACGGGTACAGTGATACTTCAAATTTGAATTTGCTGTCACTGGATTTATTGGGAAATACGCGCGTTGACAATAGCGTAATTGATATTGGAGCGTTGGAATTTCAATCTCCGGTTATGTATAATGTAATTACTTCTGCAGATCCTACAAACGGAGGAGCAACGACTGGTGATGGAAGTTATGTAGAGAATGCTTCTGTAACCGTGGAGGCAATTGCCAACCCTGGGTACAATTTTGTGAACTGGACAGAAAATGGGACCGTGGTAAGTACCGACAGCGAATATACCTTTACCATCACAGCCAATCGGGATTTGCAAGCGAATTTTGAAGCTATTACCTACGATGTTGCGATCACCGAAGACCCTGTTAATGGGGGTACGACATCCGGAGCTGGTACTTATCAGGAAGGCGATGGCGTAACCATAACGGCAACGCCAGAAACGGGCTATGCGTTCGTCAACTGGACAGAAAATGGTAGTGAAGTAAGCACGGATGCTACCTACACATTTAATATTCAGACCAACCGTGAATTTGTAGCGAATTTTCAACCCGTTACGTCGCTGGAGCAAGAAGAAATGGAAGCGATTGCGTTATATCCAAACCCTGCCGCGACAACTGTGCGTATTAAGTCAGATCGGGACTGGTCGAATGTCGTGATTCGCGGCATGGATGGTCAGATTGTTCATAAAAGTAACGGCCAGCAGGTCATTGATGTTGCACAATTGAGTGTAGGTACCTACGTGGTTGAACTTTATGATGATCAAATTGTTCATCGAATGAAGTTTGTTAAAGTCGATCAATAAACTTGTTCATAGTAGAAACAAAAAAAGCGTTGTGGAATTACCGCAAGGCTTTTTTTGTATTCGTATGACAACTTTTCCACAAAATATACACGTAACCTTTATTCCTCCTTATTTTATTTACATTAGTGCCGGAAAATCAATTCAATTTTTACGAAGAACGTCATGAAAAATTATTTTGTATTCGCATTGCTTTTATCAACCTTGACAAGTTTTGGTCAGGAGCGCACTGAGAAGTTGATGGTGGTGGAAGAAGACTCGCTCGTCATCGTAAACCAATCTTATGAATCTGAAGGTGTAGATCACATGGAAGGCTTTACATTTGGTGAAACGGTCAAACGATTTACAACTAATCCTCATGGTATAGTAGTTTTTGATGATGCAGAGAGGCGAGTGCTCCAAAAAGCGACAACCGTAGATGTCGTGTTCAATAAAGATACGAGCACCGTTGAACGAATTGGCGATATTCTCTTTCGCAACCCGGGCCCGAACGGAATCATTGCACTGGAGCTCATTCCAAAGCGCGATGGAGAAAAACTGGATTTTGATGGACACACAGGTAAAACCAAGATTTCTTTTTTGAGCAAAGAACCGACCACAGCGCTGATAACGGACGATAAAATTGTTTTTGGTATTCTCTTGATTATTCTGGCTTTTATTTTTTACACTTCCGGCCTCGAGCACAAAAACTGGCAGCGACTTTACACCGTCATACCGGCGCTGTTCCTCTGTTATATGATACCAGCTGTACTCACATCGCTGGGCATTATTGATCCTGAAGCAACCAATTTATACTTCGTAGCGAGTCGCTATCTATTGCCGGGTTCATTGATATTATTGATTTTATCTGTTGATATCAAAAGTTTATTTGGCTTAGGCTCTAAGAGTTTGGTCATGTTCTTTACAGGTACGATCGGAATTATTGTTGGAGGTGTATTTTCGGTATGGATATTTTCAATGATTTCACCAGTGACTGTCGGTGGAGAAGGGAACGAAGCTGCCTGGAGAGGTTTGGCGACAATTGCAGGATCCTGGATCGGTGGCGGAGCGAATCAATCGGCAATGCTCGAAACGTATCAATACAAAGAAACCTTATTTGGCGGAATGTTGCTCGTCGATATTGTTGTAGCCAATATATGGATGGCGCTGATTCTCTTCGGGATTGGAAAAACCGCTAAGATCGACAGGTGGCTCAAAGCAGACAGTAGTGCGATTGACGATCTCGTCCTGAAAGTTGAAAAATTCCAGAAAAGTGTGGAGCGAAAAGCTACCTTGACCGATTTTATGGTCATTGGAGGTCTCGTATTTGGAGGTGTAGCCCTGGCGCATTTTATTGGCGGTTATCTCGCTGAATTTTTTGAAGGTCAGTTCGGTTCGACCAGTACTTTTTCGAGTCCGTTCTTTTGGATGGTTGTGACTTCCACAGTATATGGATTGATTTTGAGTTTTACTCGTGCTAAAACCTATGAAGGAGTAGGGGCATCGAAACTGGGATCTGTATTTTTATACATTCTGGTAGCTACCATCGGTATGAAAGTCGATGTGACGCGTATTTTTGACAATCCACTTTTAATATTTGTCGGCCTCATCTGGATGGCTTTTCATGCCTTCTTACTAATTGGAATGGCGAAGTTGATTAAAGCACCGTTTTTCTTCCTCGCCGTTGGAAGTCAGGCAAATGTAGGAGGAGCGGCATCAGCCCCGATCGTGGCGAACGCTTTTCATCCGGCACTGACAACCGTAGGCGTGTTGATGGCGGTTTTTGGGTACTTTATCGGTACATTTGGTGCGATAACCTGTGCCGAACTCATGAACCTTGTCGCCCCCTGATTGTTAAAAACACATGTTAAAAATTGCGTATAATGATTTCTACGTCCAGCCACTGCCGCCGGGACATCGGTTCCCCATGGAAAAATACGACCTGTTACAGCGTCAGTTATTGCATGAAGGAACGGTAGATGAAGCAGCTTTTTTCAGTCCGTCCCTAATTGATCAAACACATGTGTTGAAAGTACATAAAAAGGATTATTTCGACCGTTTGCGCAATCTGGATATGGACAAACGCGAACAGCGCAAATCTGGATTTCCACATGACGAGCGACTGATTCAACGGGAACAGACAATCATGGAGGGAACCCGACGGTGTGCTGAAATCGCTCTGGAAACGGGGGCATCGATGAATATTGCCGGCGGAACTCATCACGCCTATGCGGACCGGGCAGAAGGCTTTTGTCTGCTCAATGATCAGGCTATTGCAGCGCAATGGTTATTGGACCATACCGCTATTAATCAAATATTAATTATTGATTTGGATGTACACCAGGGGAACGGCACAGCTTCCATCTTTGACCAGGAACCGCGCATTTTCACCTTTAGCATGCATGGAGAAAAAAATTATCCCATGCACAAAGAAAAATCAAATTTGGACATTCCTTTACGTGATGGAATTGAAGATAAAGATTACCTTTATCATCTGGAATATCATTTAGATGAGGTCTTGTCAAACTTTACACCTGATTTTTTGTTTTTCCAATCGGGAGTTGATATTATAGCGACGGATCGCCTCGGAAGATTAAATGTATCCATCGATGGATGTCGCCAACGGGATGCAATTGTTTTTCGTCTTGCTAAACAGATGGATGTCCCGATCGTGGCAAGCATGGGAGGGGGATATTCGAAAGAAATTAAATACATAATAGAAGCACATGCAAATACATACAGAACCGCACAACACATCCTCTTTTAAGACGGGACTCTGGTGGAAAATTGTTATTGCCGCCGCTGTATTCCTCGGTTTGGGAACTTTGAGCGGATTTTCTACTATGGATGCCATTGAAGGATGGTACGCAGATTTGACAAAACCACCGTTTAATCCTCCAAACTGGATTTTTGCTCCGGCCTGGACTATTTTGTACATCCTCATGGGGGGATCTTTCGGTATTATCTGGCAGGTAGCAGCTAAAGGGCGCTATCCCATTATGATCAAGTTTGCCAAACGCGGTCTGGTATTATTTGGCGTTCATTTTCTTTTGAATTTAGCCTGGACACCGTTGTTTTTTGGATTACAGCGACCGGGATGGGCATTGGTAGTAATCATACTGCTGATCATTATGATAGCTCTGTTGATTCGCCACTTTTTTCGATTGGATCGCCTGGCGGCCTTTTTATTGGTGCCTTATCTGTTGTGGGTGATGTTTGCCACAGTGCTCAATATAAGTATCATTGTTTTGAACTGATGATGCGCGTATTCTACATACTACTTTCTCTTGGATTGATTACCGCATGTTCTATGAGTGGAGAACAAGAGCTCGAATTGAACCGTTCCCTGAAAGCACTCATCGAAGCGCGCAATTCCGGAGATGCCTTGTCTTACCTGAACGCGACGCATCCGGCGATTGTAAAGTACTATGACGATCTCGGAGAAAAGGCAATGCACAATCGTTTTCAAGAGGTGCCAAAACCCACAGAAAGTCGTGAAACAAATCGCGATTCGACTGTGACGACCTGGGGAAGTTATTATATCAAAGGCTCGCGAACATCGGACTCCCTGCTTCAAGTTAAGGTTGAAATTCAGTTGA
>JBNJEH010000101.1:0-6446 GCA_051745635.1 Bacteroidota bacterium | reverse complement strand
GTTTATGTGGCGAACTTTCATTATTTTTGAATTGTTTGGAACATCAGGTACTTTCTGTTGTTGAAGCATCAAATAAAAATCATGGAGAAAAAAAATGTTGCTGTCGTTGGAGCTGGACTCGTGGGAAGTCTTCACGCTATTTTGTTAGCCAAAAAAGGAATGCATGTCGACGTGTTTGAGCGCCGGCCTGACCTGAGAAAAGCTGAAATCGTTGGTGGGCGTTCAATTAACCTGGCCCTTTCTCATCGTGGTTTCAATGCATTGGAAAAAGCCGGTATGGCAGAAGATATTCGCTCTATTTCCATTCCGATGTACGGGCGAAAAATGCACGATATGGAGGGAAACCTCACGTATCAACCTTACGGAAAAGATGACGAAGCCATTTATTCTGTTTCGCGCGGCGGATTGAACCAAAAACTGATGAATCTCGCCGATGACTATGAAGATGTTCATTACCGGTTTAATCATAAGTGCCTGGACATCAGATTAAGCGACAACACCATCTATTTTGAGGATACCCAAATTAATAAAGAAGTCAATTACAATTACGATCATATTTTCGGTACAGACGGGGCTTTTTCAGCCGTTCGCAATCGCTTGCAGAAAACACCAATGTTCAACTTTTCGCAGGATTATTTGTCGCACGGCTATAAAGAGCTGGTTATTCCTCCAAATGAAGATGGATCGCACCGCATCGATAAAAATTGCTTACACATCTGGCCAAGAGGAAAGTTTATGCTAATCGCGCTCCCCAATCTCGATGGAAGTTTTACCGTTACGTTGTTCTTCCCGATGAAAGGCGCTACATCTTTTGAAAGCATCAAAACAAAAGCAGATGTCATGAAGTTCTTCAACGATACCTTTCCCGATGCTGTGCCGCACATGCCAACTTTAGAATCGGATTATTTTGAAAACCCCACGTCTTCGCTCGTCACGATCCGGTGTAACCCCTGGAATTATGAAGACAAAGTACTGCTGATGGGAGATGCAGCGCACGCCATCGTTCCCTTTTACGGACAAGGTATGAATTCTGGTTTTGAAGATACTGCAGTGTTTTCTGAGATGTATGACGAACAATCCGAAAACATGCTCCGGTTGTTTGAAGATTACAGCGATCAACGGGTGCCCGATGCAAATGCCATTGCGGATTTGGCACTCTACAATTACATCGAGATGCGCGATCTGGCGGGCGATGAAGATTTCTTACTGCGCAAAAAGATAGAGCGCAAATTTAGTGACTTGCACCCCGACCTGTGGATGCCCATGTATTCTCAAGTGACATTCAGCCATATTCGCTATTCAAAAGCACTTGAGGCCGGGGAACGACAAGCCAAAATTATGGATCAGGTCATGAAAATGGAGAATATTCACGAGCGATGGGACGATGAGGTTGTGATGGAAAAAATAAAATCGTTACTTTAGTAGTATGATACGCATTGTAATCGTTTTACTCGCTTTCTCTTGTTCGCTGATACCAGAAGTTTCGGCGCAATACAAGCCTAAAAACTCCAAAAAGCAGTTTTACGGTAATCAACGCATCCAGAAGCCGCTCTATCGCTGGGTGACTGGTGATTATTCCAAACACGGACTTCAGTTTTCCTTTGGACCCACGTATACCTTTACTTCAACGGCAACCAACGAAGGTGTTGTTGCTGCAGGCGATTCTTCGTTGCACTACGCGCACGAAACGCGCGGAAGAATAGGGATTTTTGCTGAGATCGGAATGACGCACATCACCCGAAAACCGCGCAAGCTCATTCACTATTACGACTGGGGCATCGGATACAAACACTTCGGCGGTCGGGACTTATTTTCTGCCGATGTGTACGACAGCCGCGACTCACTCGTGGGAAATGTCGAAGGCGAAGGTAAATTTTACAATGGATATTTGTATGGTCGATTCAGCGTGCACAGCGTTTTTCAGATGAATCCACACCTCTTTTTGGACAACGCACTGGGCGTCAATGGCGACTACGCACTCGTTGGAAAAAATAAAAGCTACGAGGGCTATCCGTCACCGCTCGAAAAGGAATTTCAGGGAGACTTGCTCGTTCAATTGCACTACGACTTCGGTTTCGGGATCAAACCTCGCGTTGACAAAGGTTTTTTCTTTATTCCAGGCGTGCGAGTTCCCGTGTTAGGTGCTCATGAATGGAGAGGAGGAACGCCTGCCATCCATTGGTTTTCAGGAAAATATTTTCCCGCATTGTTCAAATTGAAATTTGTATGGCTCTTCAAAAAAGATCCTAACGATTGCCCGCCTGTGGAAATCAACGAAAAAGATCGCGAACGCTCGAGACAGTTTCAAAATCAATAATCAGCTGCTGTTGTTTTCGTTTCTATTGAAACGCTTCCGTCCATTCAACGCTTTCGCTGGAAAAACGTTCTCATCAAGTCCGCACTTTCGTCGGCTAAAACACCTCCAACAATCGCTGTTTTTCTGTGAAATAAGTTCCCGTGCTTCAAAGCTCCCCGCTGTTCGTCACTCGCTCCATAAACCACCTTTGAAAGTTGCGACCAATTGAGAGCACCCGCACACATGACACAGGGTTCCAACGTCACGTATAGCGTACAATCCTGCAAATACTTCCCGCCCAGATGTTCTGCAGCAGCCGTAATGCTCAACATTTCTGCGTGTGCTGTAACATCGCGCAGCTGCTCCGTAAGGTTATGTCCACGCGCAATAATCTGTTCATTTGCAACGACCACGGCACCCACGGGCACCTCATCTTTCTCGTAAGCGATCTGCGCTTCTTTGAGCGCCTGACGCATAAAATAAGTATCGTCGAAGGGTTCAATCATGCTCCAAAGTTATGAATTCTATCCGATAATAGTGAGCTCAAAATTCTGTACTCAAGATCAATGGCGCACTCAATCGCCGATGTTTTTGTCGTCGATTTCGATTTGTTCTGGAGCTCTATTTTCTCGTTGTTCATTACTTTTGCGCATCATCCAATATAACAACAGAAAAATAACCACTCCATAGATGATGAAGCGAACGATCATCTTCCTGCTTTTTCGGAAGGACTGGTATCTTTTGAAATCAAAGTTTTCCAAGCTCTTCAAATATATGAAAAAATAGGCTTCTTCATTTGTTCAACAAGGATAATCAATGGTGTTCTCCTGTTGGGTCGCAACCTTCTGCCAGCTTCACTGAAAACAAATTCCCGAACTTCATGCGTTCATGCAGACTGATTAATCGCTTATTCGTACACATAATAACATTGGATTCCCTATTTTTGAGGTATGGATGATAAAAAATACATTATCGTTACGGGGGGAGCGGGCTACATTGGTTCGCATACGGTCGTTGCACTGAGAGAAAATGGTTTTTACCCAATTATTATCGATGATTTTCGGAATGCGAACCGCGACGTCATCCAGCGTCTTGAAGAAATCCTGGGAGAAGAAGTGATCTATTTTTCAATTGCCTGCCAGGAAAGATCGCGTCTCAGTGGTATTTTTAGTCAGTTTCCCATCTACGGCGTGATTCATTTTGCTTCTTACAAAGCTGTCGGTGAATCTGTGAAAAAGCCTTTAAAATATTTCAACAATAATTTTAGCAGTTTGATTACAATGCTGGAGCTGGTCAAAGAATATGAAGTGAAGTATTTCGTGTTTTCTTCGAGCTGTACGGTTTACGGAGACCCTGATGAGATCCCTGTAACTGAAAATAGCCCTGTTTCCTACAACTCCCCTTATGGGTTTACCAAAAAGGTAAACGAAGAAATGATTGAGCAGTTCATTGCGAGTGCACCTTCAACAAAGGCTGTTGCGCTGCGTTATTTTAACCCAATTGGCGCCCACAGTTCCGGCACAATTGGCGAAGAGCCCGATGGCATACCGAATAATTTACTGCCATACATCACCCAGACAGCAATTGGACTGCGCGACGAGCTGACCGTGTTTGGCGACGACTACGACACAAAAGACGGAACGTGTATTCGCGATTACATTCACGTTGTCGATCTGGCGGAAGCACACGTGGCAGCACTCAAATACTTACCAGAATCTACAGAGCACATGAGTGTTTTCAATGTAGGCACAGGAAAAGGAACAACTGTACTGGAGATGGTGAATTTTTTCCAGAAAGTAACCGGAAAACACCTCAAATATCGGATTGGTGAGCGCAGAGCAGGAGATATTCCCTCCATATATGCCGACACCAGTAAAGCTAATGAAATGCTTAAGTGGAAAACTCAACTGTCCGTCCAGGATGCCATCCGTTCCTCGTGGAAATTTGAAGAATTTATAAGAGAATACCGAAAATAAAACGTCATGCGTTATTTATTGATCTTGATCTTACCTTTTTTAACTCAGTGGTCTTTTTCCCAGTATTTTGAGGAGGACGACGGACTTTACTCACGCTACAGGCCGGGCGTAGGATGGTATTTTAACGGTGCTCAGCCTTATGAAGAGGAAAAATTGAGGAAATATGACCGGGTAATTTTTGATGTCACTTATTGCGACTGGCATGGTGACCGCGACTATTTCGAAAGTCCCTGGAACTCGATTGGTTTTAACACGGCGCTCATGTTTGACGTCATTCTCACTGAGAAAAATACGGTCGCATTCGGTTGGGGAGTAGGTTTTAGCCACTACAGTAATAAATCTCAAATCGACTTTCAGTCGGACTACAACAATAATCTGACAAGCATCAATTCTTTTGCTCCGGGCACTGAACCCGATCGTATTAAATTTGCCGCCAACTACGTGGAAGTGCCTCTGGAAATGCGTTTCCGTACGGAAGGCTACAAACACTTTAAAGTAATGGTCGGCGGTAAAATTGGATATCGGTTGAACGCCCTTACAAAGGCAACACGCACAGTTGACGGACAGCGCGAAGTCCTGAAAACATTTGGGTTTCCTGACAGCAACCCTTTGCGTTATGGAGCGACGATCCGCATCGGCATCCGGAACTGGGCTGTCTACGGCGCTTACTATTTCTCTCCTCTTTTTACCAGCAGTGACAGCGCGCAACTTACTCCCCTTACAATGGGCATTAGTATTTCTTTGTTTTAGCAGCTTTACGCTATTATAAAATATGCACTAGCAAAAAACAATTTCACTTATCTTTTCCTTGTGCTATATTTCCCGTGAGTACCTTTATCACTTGGCGCATTGTTACCTTTTTTAATCGTCGCTAAATAGAGCGCTTCAATTCTGTCACGTGCCCATTGCGTTCTGCGCAAAAAAACAAGACTCGATTTAATGGATGGATCGTATTGAAAACAACGTACAGGAACTTCATCGGCCATGTTTTCCCAACCAATTTCTTCTACTAAGTATTCGACAATATCTTTAAGTTTTACTCCATGAAGCGGATTATTGGGTTGTTGTTCTCGCATTTTGCTCAATTATTGAAGCAATATTAATCATTTGCTCCAATCTAAAGGCAAAATTGCCCCTACTGAAATCAGATGAAAAGCCGTAAAATTATAAACTTCTCCTACATCCGCTCCACCTTCTACGATTCGATATCCAGCCTTGATGTGGAGTGGTTGCTCTTCTCCAATGGTCGTTCTGTAACTCGCGCCCCCAAAAGCATCAAAAGCGCGTCCGGGGCCTCCGAATAGTCCGTCTCCCTCGATAAAGAATTTCCAACGATCTAACTTGTATGCTCCCACAAGTCGAATCAAGGGCACAAATCCGATATTCGTTTTGGTAGAGTAAGCATTTTCTGTATCCAGTGCGATCTCTGCGTCCCTGATCTTAGCCGTAAAACCAACACCCAATAACCAGTTTTCATTATCGATGAGATCTCTGCGATAGGTCAGGCGGTAACTATTAAATGTGTATTTCCCGAAAATATATTCACCTTCATAAAACTGAACCCCTTCGAACCGGATATCACGGGGTGCAGGACCTTCATAAGTGGTGGTCAATGGTGCAATCAAGGCGCTGATGTTGTTTTTGCCAAAGTTATACGTCACGCGCAGGCGCGGCGCAATGGCGGGTTGTTGTAGTTCAAAATCACGATTCAAATCAAACGTTGTCCCCGTCGAATTGGGAACCCGTACTTCGTTGTAGTCCTGAAAAGCATAAAACCCTTCGAGGTCCAAGGTGAGCTGTGACATCCCATTAAAACTGATCAATAGTGCAAATACGAAATATGAATTCCTCATACCTACTTAACGCTCGTCAAAATCAATTTGTTCAGTTAAATCGAAATGAGGAGAAAGGTGATAACAAATTCTATTTCACAAAAATTAATTGTTCTACCCTTTTATTTTTTGCCGTTCAATGGAATATTTAGCAATGTATAAAACAGGACCTAAAAAAGGAACCATAAAAACAACAGCCAGCCATATAAACATGATCAAGCCTTTCTCCTTTTTAAGCACTAGCGTATCCCCCCGACGAACTACACCATTCTCTGCTCTTTTAGTTTTCTGATTTTTGTGTCAAAAAGAGAAATGAGTAAACTATCAGACCAAATGCAAAAA
>JBNJEH010000100.1:0-6449 GCA_051745635.1 Bacteroidota bacterium | reverse complement strand
GAATTACTCAAAAGCCTAACCTTTATCAATGATTCAATCAAACCAACACAAGAAATTGACCTCAAACAACCAGTTTTTAGACATTTTGAAATAGAACTTCGTGAAGCAGCAGCAAATAGTACAGCTCCCCAAAAAACACATTGAATTTGTGCTCTTGACCAGGTGTATCCTTTTCTTACTCCTTAATCACCGAAAGCACTGGTAACTCCGAATCTTCAAATACAACGGAGCAGGCGCCGACTGTCAGTGAGGAGATGTCAATGGTTTTCTCTTTACCATTCATTTTCCCCGAAAGTACTTCTTTTCCCTGTGCATCGATCATGTTGAATGCCGAGTTGATTTCGTTGGCTGAAGCGATCTTGAACGTTTTACTGGTTGGATTGGGGTAGACTGTAAAATCGATAACTGCATTTTCAGCTATGGAGGATGTTTCAGGACTTAATTTAACTACCCAAAAATCCAGGTTTCCATTGTTTGCGCTTACATCTCCATCGTTTGAACCAGAACTTCCTGCAATAATATAACCACCATCCGTTGTTTTTCCCATTGAATAGGCATATTCATTTTCAGTACCGCCAAGTGATTTTTGCAAGGTGATGACACCGGAAGAATCCAGTTTTAAAATCCAAAAATCCTGAGCTCCATTATTTTCGGTTAGATCTCCGTCGTCTGAACCAGAAGAACCTGCTGCTATTTATCCCTGATTTTCAGCTTGTTGAATGGACCATAATCCTTCATTTTCGGAGCCACCAAATGATTTTTGCCAGTTGATGGTTCCGACTGAGTCCAACTGAACAATCCAGGCGTCATTATTTCCATTATTCGCTGTTAGATCGCCATCATTGGAACTCGACCAACCTGCAATAATGTATCCGTCGTTTGTAGTTTGTTGAATTGAGAATGCCCGGTCAGTTCCTGATCCTCCGAGTGATTTTTGCCACGTTAAACCTCCAACGGAATCGAGCTTAACAACCCAGTAGTCTTTACTTCCATTATTTCCCGTTACATCGCCGTCATTGGAGTCCGATTGTCCTGCGACTATAAAACCATTGTCCGAAGTTAGTTCGATTGAATTTGCCCAATCATTCCCTGAACCGCCCAATGATTTTTCCCAAATAATGTTGCCTGATGCATCTAGTTTCACAATCCAATAGTCACTTCCTCCACTATTTTCAGTTACATCCCCATCGTTTGATTCAGACCAGCCAGCTACTATATAATTTCCATCCGTTGTTTGTTGGATGGAGTTAGCTATTTCTTTCTGAGATCCACCAAGTGATTTTTCCCAAATCATGTTTCCTGTAGCATCCAGTTTTACTACCCAGCAATCCCCATTTCCGTTATTTCCTGTTACATCGCCGTCATTGGATTCGGAATATCCCGCAATAATGTAACCACCATCTAACGTTTGGCGGATTGCATTTAAATAATCCAATCCCGAACCACCTAACGAATTTTGCCAACTCAAATCTCCTGCTGTATCGAGCTTTACAACCCAAAAGTCCCAATCACCATTATTTCCCGTTACATCGCCATTATTTGAATCGGAATCTCCAGCAATGATATAGCCTCCATCTGTTGTTTGTTGAATGGATAAAACTTGATCAAGAAGAGATCCCCCCAACGACTTCTCCCATTCAATAACGGGTTCCTGACCAAATCCAAAGCTTGCGATGATTAAAAGTGCTAACAGTATAATCCTTTTCATAGGTTGTTGTATTTAAAGCAACAAATGTAATTGAATTTCTCCTGATGACCAAGTTCCGCGAATCTGGCGACTTTACTGTGGTTAACTTATCGACCATTACTGACGCGTCCGGTCTGCATGAGTGCGTTTATTCCTGCTGTTTTCGATCAGTGCACGTGCAGTTAAATTCAACAATTACCGTTCTTGCAAAATTACTTTAGCTTTCTAACCGATGATGAGCATTTCAGGTTATTCGCTGAGCGCAATTCGATCAATCAACAACTCAAAATCCTCCGCTTTTTTATGGGCAAGTAAAAAACCGAACTGTTGGATGGAATCGAAATTAAAATTGGGTTGATCCAACTTTCGACCGCGATACTGCGGGTAAAAGTTATCTAATTGAAGCGAAATCGTTTGCCATTCACCAGTCGTCTTAAATCGATGAACATACGATTCAGCCTGGTCGCGTGAACCTTTAATACGACATTCATAAGTTTTTCCATCTCCTTTGATGTCGAATGTGATTTGCTGTTGTTGATTCGCTACCTCCATGTCCAAAGGCAGTCGCACTGATGCAAAACCACCATTATTTTCTAAAGAAATGTGCCCCGAAAACTTACCATAACCGTCTTCCGCAATTTCCAGAGAGCTGCTGGATTTTCCTCCCATAACGCCATCATTGACAATTTTCCACTCATCGATAGTTGCATCGGCTGCGAAATTAAAAATAATAGTTGTCGGTGCTGCCATAATAAAACTCGATAAAAAAATTGATTTCCACATAACGAATTACTTCTCTGTAAAGGAACAGTTGAGTATAAAATAAGTTTAAATGCTCATCGGGTTCTTTACCTGTATTGCTGCACATAAATTTGTTATATCTATCTGAGCGAATTAGGCGTCTTCAACACTGTTAACCTGTTAAAGTACATATTGCGAACTTATTTCGATAAACTTTTCTCGTCAAGCTCGATGTATCACAGTGTATGACTCCGTGTACTTCGCGGTTACTCTCTTCACCGTGGAATCAGTATGAAGCCGAACTAAAGTTATATTCTGGGAAACAGGAGGAAAAGAGTACGCACGATAAGTACTGCTTGGCTAGTTGAGGTGTGGAATTTATTAACCGCTAAGAGCGCAGAGGTTGCGCAAAACACGCCATCGCTAAACTTTGCGCACATAGCGTCTTCACTTCGCGCTTAATACCGATGCTCTCGATCAGCACAAGTGGAGCACCTAAATAAAAACAGTCCTTTTATTTGCCATTCTTCACGGAATCTACGAATTACTGCTTGTAAACATCGCCGAAAGGCGATTAAGTTTAAATGAGTGCGCAGCGTTGTAAACTCCGTTTTATTTGATTGGGGATGCAGGTATGTATTGATGACAAAACAATTGATATTTTGATCACCACAAATTACGAGTTACGACAAATTACCTATATTTGTGTAAGAATCGAGTAAATAAATATGCGCATCAGCTGGTCTTATTGCTTTTTATTTCCTCTTGTAGGGAGGTGAATAGAGTGAAACTGACGAGTACGCTTTTCTCATTATCTGGCCTTTTGGTCTTTGAGTTTTACGCCCCCAGGCGTTTTTTATGAGTGGTTTTGATTGGTTCAGCCAATTACGAGCGCAGTACAATTTATTGATCTCGGATGCATTAAATGAATACATGAGTACGACTATTAACGATCGATCATCCACGGTAAAAGAAATGTTGTCGCGACTGCTTGAAGAGGGAGCCGATGAACGGATATTTTTAAATGAAGCGCAACAGACCAAATATGGTGTTCCCCTGATCCGGGAGAACTATATCAATCGCGGATCGTGTACGTCAAATTCTATGCGTGATAGCGAGTTAGACCTCATCCTCAATACGCTGGATGAAACGAGATCGAATGAAGAGTGGAAGCAGCTAAGAATGGACATTGCATCGGGGCTTACGAACGCCATAAGTGGTGAAGAAAATCCGAATTACGAATGGTTTTTTGCTCCATCGGGAACGGACCTGGTGTATTTTCCGCTGCTATTTGCCAAACTCCTGCATCCCGATAAAAAAGTCGTTAATCTGATTACTTGCGTCGAAGAACTTGGATCAGGTACGCGATGGTCTGGTAAAGGAAAATATCACGGTCAATACAACCAATTTGGTGATCGTTTGTCCAAAGGGGAGGATATTGTCGAAGGACAGGAAGTCGAAACGTTATTTCTGAGTGCACGGTCGGATAACGGCGCAATCAACAATAATATCGCATCGATCAAGCGAATCATCGAAGAACATCCAGATGATTTGGTCATCGTTAACCTCGTTTGCGGGAGTAAATCCGGTATCGAAGATGACCTGGGTCTCATTGACCAATATAATGCTCAAAATGTCTTGTGGGTACTCGATTTTTGTCAGTTCAGACATCGCAGAGAGCAATTGCATGCTTACGTTCAAAAAGGAGCGATGATCATGATCACGGGATCCAAGTTTTATGAGTCGGCTCCCTTCAGTGGGGCGATGATGGTACCCTCATCGATCTATGATCAATTACTGCAGGTCGACAACTGGAGCCATGTCGGAAATTACAAACATATATTCGGTAAATACGACTTGCCAGAGGCATTGTCAGCTAAAGTTCCATTCCGCGAGGAAATCAATAAAGCAGGTCTTGTCCGTTGGAAATGTGCCCTGGAAGAAATTGTGCTGCTGAGTGCCTTTTCAGACGACTGCATCGAGCAGAAAGTCCGGGAGTGGAATGCGGCGGTATTGCACTTTTTTGATGATTACGACTGCTTTGAACTCATGCCGGAAGAGGAAGAAACCGTCCCTTCGATTATTTCATTTCGGGTAAAACAGGACGGGGTATTTCTGAATATGGAACATCTTCGCTCGCTGTACTTTTCTATTGTTCAGGATCATTATGGTGAGCAATATCCGTTTGATGAAATAGCGATCGGTCAACCGGTAAGGTACGGAGATAAAGCATTTTTGCGGCTCGCAGTTGGATCCAGGACAATTCGCGAATTTATCGAAACAGAAGAAACGACATTTCGGGCAGATCAGTTGGTTATAGAGATCATAAAAGACAAAGTAAAGGAAATTGAAGTCAATTAAAACGGAAGAAGCTGAACGTATTTTTAACGCTGCACGCGATGCGGGAGATGCAGACGTGAACAAAGCGACTATTTTTTATTCCAAATCTGTGCTGGAGCATAGGGTAGGGCTCTTATCGGAAAATTTTCCCAACAACGCGCTACACGCTGTGGCGATTAAAACCTGCAATCATCCCGACGTTCTGCAGCACCTCATAGAAAGCGGTTATGGATTAGAAGCGGCGTCCATTGAGGAAGTAAAACTAGCGATTGCGGCAGGTGCTGACCCCGGTAAAATTGTTTTTGATTCACCGGTCAAAACACGAGCGGAAATCGACTACTGTCTGAAGGAGTTTCCGGGAATGTACATCAATGCCAATTCTCTGGATGAACTGAAACGTTATCCTTTGGAGCACACGTGTCGCCTGGGATTGCGCATCAATCCACTCGTTGAAAGTGATACGGAAGCGATTTTCGATGTGGCGAATTCCTCTTCCAAATTCGGAGTTCCTATAGCTATACGGGATCAAATTATAGAAGCCTGTCTGGAAAATCCGTCGATAACGGTTATCCATTTTCATATTGGCTCCCGGATCAGTAATTTTGATGCGAATGTATCGGCTGCTGAAAAAATCGTACGACTGGCCAATGAAATCAATAGCCGCCGCGATGAAACGGGAATTGCGCAAAAAATAAACACCATTGACATTGGCGGAGGGATCGATTTTGAACTGGATGAAGGACCGCATTCTGTCGGCGCATATTGCAAAGCACTGGAGCAGGTCGATAACTTATTTAAAGATTTTAAGATCATCACGGAATTTGGCGCTTTTGTTCACCGCGACTGCAGTTTTGTGGTCTCGAAAATCGAATATGTGATCAACAATGGTGAGGAGGTCCCTGAAATTGCCTATTTGCACGTTGGAGCTGACTTGTTTCTGCGAAAGGTGTACGCGAACACGGGAATCGAATATCCGTGCTCTGTGCTCCGAAAGTCTACAGACCAGTCGCGCGGGCGTTACAATATTGTTGGTCCGCTATGTTTCTCGGGCGACATTCTGTTTGAGAACGTGGAACTACCGCGATTAGAAGCAGGCGATTATTTTTTTATATACAACATTGGGGCAAATACGCTAAGCATGTGGTCATCTCATTGCAGCAGAGAAAAACCGAAATTTCTGTTGGTTTGAAGTTGAAGTGTAGCGAGTTGTACGCTTCTAACTGAATCAGTCAAGAATCACTACTATTCTGTACATCAAAAATTCAAATTTTAATTTTTAAAATTCCACGGTTCCCCGTTCATATAGGCTTTCATTGGCTGTAAACGCTGCTTTTTTACGAACGCGTACACAGAAAACCAGAAATAAGAAGTTCATCACGATTTTTGGTCACCCAATTTGAGCGTGTGCCCCATTTTGTCGCGTTTGGTTTCCAGGTAAAACTTATTGTGTTTATTGCTTTCAATTTCGAGGGGGACATTGTCCACAACTTCGAGTCCATAGCCGATGAGCCCCGTTCGTTTGGTGGGGTTGTTGGTCATGAGTCGCATTTTGCGAACGCCCATATCGCGGAGAATTTGAGCTCCAATGCCGTAATCGCGCTGGTCGCCTTTAAAACCTAACTTCTCGTTCGCTTGCACGGTGTCATAACCTTCTTCCTGCAGTTTGTACGCTTTCAGTTTA
>JBNJEH010000099.1:0-6630 GCA_051745635.1 Bacteroidota bacterium | reverse complement strand
AAACCGTGCAAATGTCTGGAATAATACGAGCTAAATGCGTTTGCCTTGAAAACTGCTGCCACTTGATTGAAATTGATTAGATTTGTTTGTAAAAATTAATTCAATGTACGGAAAAATAAAAGATCATTTACAGCAGGAATTGAAATCCATAAAAGACGATGGAGTTTTTAAACGCGAACGCATTATTACTACGCCACAGGGCGCAGAAGTACACGTAAAAACGGGTGAAGATGTCGTGATCATGTGTGCCAACAACTACCTCGGGTTGTCCTCACATCCCGATGTGATTAAAGCTTCAAAAGACGCTTTGGATACCCACGGTTTTGGCATGTCATCCGTGCGTTTTATTTGTGGAACACAAGATATTCACAAGGAGTTAGAGCGCAAAATTTCGGAATTCTACAGCAAAGAAGATACGATTTTGTACGCAGCTGCTTTCGATGCCAATGGCGGATTATTTGAACCTTTATTTACCAAGGAGGACGCCATCATTTCTGATGAGCTCAATCATGCCTCGATTATCGATGGTATTCGCCTTTGCAAGGCACAGCGCTATCGCTATAAGCACAGTGATATGAGCGATTTGGAAGAACAGCTCAAAAAAGCCCAGGATCAGCGTCACCGCATTATTGTCACTGACGGAGTGTTTTCCATGGATGGAGATATTGCTAAAATGGACGAGATTTGCGACCTGGCAGATAAGTACGATGCCCTCGTGATGACAGATGAATGTCATTCTGCTGGATTTATCGGAAAAACCGGACGGGGCGTGCCTGAATACTACAATGTGATGGATCGCGTGGATATCATTACGGGGACTTTAGGTAAAGCACTCGGCGGAGCAATGGGTGGTTACACGACAGCCAAAAAAGAGGTGATTGATATGTTGCGTCAGCGCTCGCGGCCTTATTTATTTTCAAATTCATTGGCTCCATCAATTGTCGGTGCAGCGATAAAAGTGTTTGATATACTCAGCACGACCACAGAATTGCGCGATCAACTGGAAGAGAATACGCGCTATTTCAAAAAGGCGATTGTAGATGCCGGATTTGAAATCGTTGAAGGCGATTCTCCAATTGTTCCTATAATGCTCCACGACGCGGCATTATCACAAGAGTTTGCTGATAAATTGCTCGAAGAAGGCGTCTATGCGATTGGATTCTTCTATCCCGTCGTTCCGAAAGGGAAGGCACGAATTCGAACACAGTTGTCGGCGGCGCACACCAAAGCGCACCTCGATAAAGCGATTAATGCATTTATCAAAGTTGGAAAAGAATTGAAGGTTATTGATTAACCGATGATTTGCTCGCAGGGGAATGCTCGTTGTTCCCCTGTTTTTTTACTCCAGTGCTATGAACAGAAGAACGATCAAAACGGTCATTATTATCGGTGTACTTTCGATTGCCAGTATTCTGCTCGTTCAGTTTTTCTGGATTAAGCGAACCATTCGCGCACAACAAGATGCCGTCATTCTTCAGGAACGTCAGGATAGTTTAAACCTGAGACAGTTTGAGGAACAGGTGCGCGTGGCGCTGCGCAATACGGTGGAGGAAATAAGTACGCACCACGCCGACAGTTCTGATTTATACGGAGCGGTGAAACAAAAGAGCACCAATTATTTTCTGGTGGACATCAACGAGAACCTTCATCCCTATTACCTCGAACAACTGCTGAAGCGCACCTTTTACGACCACAACATTACCCAGAATTTTCAGTACGGTATTTATGACTGTTACAACGACAGCATCGTTTACGGCAACCTCATTAAATTTACCCGAGATTCCCTGTACGCGCCAATTTCAGATTCTGCAGCGGGGATCACTTCACCAAAGCTGGCCTGGAAAAAAGACGGACATTATTTTACGGTGTTTTTTCCCAATCTCGATGCGCAGCCTTCCGATGAACTTATCGCAGAAAGTTCTCCGTGGATTTATGTCGGCATAATCGTTATTGTTTTATTGATTTTCTTCGCGTTTTCCGTTACAGTTATTATACGTCAAAAGCGCATTTCTGAAGTAAAAACGGATTTTATCAATAATATGACGCACGAGTTGAAAACCCCTATTTCTACCATCAGCTTATCGAGTGAAACCCTACTAAAAAACGATTTCTCTGAGGATCCCGAACGGCTGCAGCGCTATGCCAGTATAATTTACAAAGAAAATAAGCGACTCGAAAATCAGGTGGAACGCGTATTGAATATTGCGCGTCTGGACAAAGATGAGTTGTCTTTAAAAAAGGAATCCGTCCAACTGCACGAACTTATTGAAGAGGCGGCAGATAGTTTTCGATTCAATCAAATGGAAAAAGGTGGCGCGATCAGCCTTGATTTGCAGGCAGAAAATGACCGCGTGGATGTGGATGTCGTTCACATGACCAACATTCTGTTTAATTTGATAGACAACGGTGTCAAGTATTCCGAGCGCGATCCGGAGATTGCAATCGTTACCGGGAATGATAAAAAGGGTATCAATATCGCTGTGCAGGATCACGGAATAGGTATAGCAAAAGAGAATCAAAAACACATTTTCGAAAAGTTTTACCGCGTCCCTACCGGAAATTTACACGATGTGAAAGGATTTGGACTCGGGTTGTATTACGTGAAAGTCGTCATTGAGCAACACAATGGCACAATTCATGTAAATAGTAAAACGGGCGAAGGAAGTACATTTACGATATGGCTTCCGCAAAAAAACAAATGATATGAAACCAAAAATACTACTCGTTGAAGACGATACCAGCTTGGGGTTTGTCGTCGCTGATCAGTTAAAAAGTGAGGGATATACTGTTACTTTGTGCTCCAATGGTGCAGAGGGTTTTAAGCGTTTTAATGATGAGCAATACCACTTGTGTATTTTCGATGTCATGATGCCGAAAAAAGACGGTTTTACGCTTGCCAGAGACGTTCGTTCGATGAATGCCGCGATTCCGATTTTGTTTTTAACGGCCAAATCGTTGACGGCGGACAAGGTGGCCGGATTCGATGCTGGAGGTGACGATTACCTGACGAAACCTTTTAGTGCAGAGGAGTTGAGTGTGCGCGTGAAAGCCTTGTTGAAAAGGGTGGACATGCACGCCGGGGAAGAAGTTCAGGAAGCGCTGACGCTTGGCGATTACACCTATGATCTCCACAACTTTTTACTAAAAGGACCCGATTTTCAGAAGAAACTGACCAAAAAAGAAGCGCAGATATTAAAAATGTTGTACGAGTTTAAAAATCGCGTGCTTCCGAGAGAAGTGTTGCTGAACGGTGTCTGGGGACAAGATGATTATTTTGTAGGACGCAGCCTGGATGTCTTTATTACCAAGTTGAGGAAGTACCTTTCCCACGATGAAAAGGTGGAAATTGAAAATGTTCACGGCATCGGGTTTAAACTGATTGTACCCGACTACTAACAGGTTTGAATTTGGAGTAGCGAGTATTGTGAAAAGCGCGCTGCAATCAATACTCATCACTGGAATTCGGTTTAAGGGCGTTCGAGTGATGTGATTTCCCTGTAGCCCGTCAATTTATCTCTTTTGTTGTAGGACTCAGAACGAACGACGCCAAATCCGGGCAGGTACCATTCTTTTCCCGATGATTCGATGTTTAAAATTTTGTTTTTCACCGTGGTTTTCTGCTCCAATACCACGCAATCGAAATCACCTACTTCTGTTTCTATATTTTCTTGAGCCACAATTTTGCGGTCTTCGACGAGCGTTTCGATGTTTACGATGGTCATACCGCCCGAACCGGCTTTTACTGTGACGTTTGCATCGGGCAGTGTCGTGCCTACTTTTGCATTGGTGGGATATTGTATTTCTGAAGCGTCTACTTCGACATCCATATCTTCGAGGCCTTCGTATGATCCCGGCGAGGTAAATTGTTCCATACTCATGTTTAAAACCCCGTCTTCACAGCGTATGTTTGTGGTTGATTCGGAGAGTAAATTTCCTTTTTTATCAAAAATTTCGAGGGCTATCTTCCAGGAATATCCACCTTCTTTTTGGCCAGTTTCTAAAATCTCGTAGCGATTTTTTCCTTGCGCTTTACCGCGTTTGTTGAAATCGGTGACTTCCCACTTGAGGCCCGGTTCGAGCATAGTAGTTTGTTCGCACGGCTGTGTCCAGGCTGACGAACTGAGGAAAAGAACGGCACATAGTACAAGTAGATATTTCATTGTTTTTCGATATTAAATCAACACTAATCTGACAAACAGATGTTTTGCAGAGTAAAAGTATTCAAAAAGTTCAATATTTTCAAAAAAATAATTCGTTAAAGGGAGGGATCATCGCTTTTTTAGGGATTTCCCTGATAACTGTATGGAACTTTGAGGATAATTATTATATCTTTGCACGTATCACTTCCTTCGCTATTTTTGGTGGAGATTTTCAACGGAAAGACCGAGTACTGACCGGTTGAAAAGACAAAGGAAGTTGAATAAAAATAGGGCTCCGTGGCGCAACTGAATAGCGCATCAGATTTCGGCTCTGAGGGTTGCAGGTTTGAATCCTGCCGGGGTCACTAAGAGTAAAAATGCCCACGCGAGAGCGGCGGGCATTTTTTTATATCCGTATTGCGAAGTCTGAAAGCTCTGCTTTCAAGAGAAGCAATAGGGATATAAAAAAATAGCGTTAGAGGAACGAAAACGCGTTATTTTTACTCGGAATTCGGAGACCAAAGGATCTTTAATCCTGCCGCTGGATATTTTGAGTTGAGATTGCATTGCGAATTCTGAAAGCTCTGCTTTCAAGTGTAGCAATACGGATATAAAAAATGAAGGAAAATGATAAAACTACCTTTATACAAATTATTAGCAATTTTAAATTCGATTTATATACTGTACTTTTTAATTTGGTACTTCTTCTTTGACGGATATTTAGGGTTTGGATATGGTGAGTTAGTCTACATCTTGATTACCATCATTGTACTACTTATTTATATGATAGTCATTTTTTCTAAGAGAAATTTGAAAAATTTTAAGATTGGTATATATCTGTTACTATTAATGTTCAATATTTGGTTCTTCTATTTACTTTGTACGAGCAAAAATATTGAATGGTGTCTTTTGTGAGTTTTTATTCGCCTTAAATCAACGAATATTTCCTGAAATAATTTAGGAGTAGGTTGCCAGTCCGTATAGAGAGAATTGAATTATGATAACAATCAAGTACAACGTTTGGGGGCTATTTGTAATTGCTTTATTTGGGCTTAATAGTTGTTACAGAGTTGATAATGATGCTCTTTTTGACGATTTAAACAAGGAGAATAATTTTCATTGCTGGCCTTATGATGTTAAAGTATATTCTTTTGAACCTCAGGAATTAGATAGCTTGCTTTATCATTTTCCAAAAGGTGAACTTTGTTCTGAAGAGTATGAATTATTAAAATGGTCTAATGAAGGTGCCGTAAGCAATATGGCTCAAGATGATCTAAGTGCAACCCTTTTAAAATGTGATGATAGCCAGGGTATTGAGGAGATAAAGGTTAAAGAAGGAACAATGTATTCAGGTTGCTACAGGGAGTTTATATTAAAAGAAGGTGAGAAGAAAAAAGTTTTTGAACAGATACTAATTTTGGATAAAGATAGTTTAAAGTTATATTCCTTTGAGAATATTAATTATCATTTGTGACTGGAAAATAAGTTGGTTGAAGTACGCAAAGAAATGGACGGCTATTTAAAAGAGTTAGGGATATGAATCAGTTAAAGGTATTGTTTTATGAAACTGCTCAAGAAAGAGCGGATATCGAAGTTTTTTTTGAAGACGAAACATTTTGGCTATCTATCACAAAAGAAAATGGCAGAGTTGTTTGGGAAAGACGTTAGAACCATAAGTGACCATTTGAAAAATATTTTTGAAAGTGGTGAACTTGATGAAAATTCAGTTATCCGAAATTTTCGGATAACTGCTACCGATGGAAAAACTTACAATACGCAACATTACAATTTAGATGCGATAATCGCTGTAGGTTACCGCGTAAATTCAGCGCAAGCTACGCAGTTCCGTATCTGGGCAACGAAGACCTTAAAAGAATTCATCATCAAGGGCTTTGTGATGGATGATGAACGGCTTAAACAAGGCGAACAATTTGGAAAAGATTACTTTGAAGAGTTATTGGAGCGTATTCGTGAAATTCGTGCTTCTGAAAGGCGATTCTATCAGAAAATCACCGATATATATGCGCAATGCAGCATCGATTATGACTCTAAAACAGAGACAACCCAAAAGTTTTACAAAACTGTTGAGAATAAATTGCATTGGGCTATAACAGGTAAAACTGCAGCTGAAATAATAAACGAAAGAGCCGATGCAAAATTACCCAATATGGGCTCGACAACCTGGAAGAATAGTCCGGACGGGAAAGTTCAAAAATCAGACATTGGAGTAGCTAAAAACTACTTACAGAAAGATGAAATAGATGAGCTCAACCGCATTGTTGGAATGTATTTGGATTATGCAGAGAACCAGGCCAAACGTCAAATTCCTATGAAAATGACCGATTGGATTGATAAACTAGATGCTCTCCTACAATTCAACGATTATAAAATATAATGCATATCCGCAACTTTACCCCTTAAACCGTAAATAGATTACGATGTGTGACTTTAGCTTTGGGTAAACAAAAAGAAAAAGTCATGAATATTTTAG
>JBNJEH010000098.1:0-6745 GCA_051745635.1 Bacteroidota bacterium | reverse complement strand
TGAGCGAAATCTCTCGCTGCATCCCGCACGGCCTGGTGCTCTTCTGATAATTGAAAATCCATATATTTATTTCTGTTTTGTTATCAATAATTTACGCTTCTCGGTGGACAAAAATAGCAAGATTACTGTATTTTATATTCGATTCGACACAGAATAATTGTCGCAGATTGTCATGAAGCAATTATTTCTGTATAATTGAGGACGTAAATTTAGTAGTATTATTTAAAATACGACCTGAAATTCGCAGGCATTTTTGCAGTGAAGATCTTTGGCGCCGATTCAAACTGTAATTTAGTTATGGACGCCGGGTTGAGGGTCGAATGAACAAGAATCAATGAAAAAATATCGATGGATCGGATTGATGTCGGGGACTTCTCTGGACGGTTTAGATTTGGCAGACGTCACTTTCACTGTAAAGGATGATCACCAACAAGTAACTTTTCGGTTGAACAATACCGCGTATTTTGATTATTCAGCAGAAATGCGGTCAGCATTGGAAGCAGCTGTCCATAAAACTGGAGAAGAACTGTCGCTTTTAAGTGTGAAATTGTGTCAGTTTTACGCTCGAAGTGTAGTGAATTACCTCGGACAGTCGCAATTGTCCCCCGATGATTTTGACGGTCTTGCAAGTCACGGTCAAACGATTTTTCATCAACCTGATCAACGACTGACGCTACAGATTGGAAATTTGCCTCACCTGGCAGTAGATACAGGGATACCTACCGTAACGGATTTTCGTTCCCGCGATGTGGCGCTGGGAGGAAATGGAGCTCCACTCGTTCCCGTAGCCGATCGCGATCTCTTTTCTGAAGTAGCTGATAGTTGTTTGAATCTCGGAGGATTTTCCAATCTGTCATTTGCAGAAGGAGAAGTTATGAAGTCCTATGACGTCTGCCCGGTCAATATCGTAATCAATCACCTCGTGATGCGCCAGTGTGGCTTGTCCTTTGACGAAAATGGAAATAAAGGAAGGGAAGGAGCTGTCGATTCTGCGTTGTTGGATGAGCTGAACCAACTGGACTACTACGCTATCGACGGGCCAAAATCGCTGGGCTGGGAATGGGTGGAAAAAAATATCCTTCCCCGCTTAAAAGGAGAACGAGCACTGACAACGTACTATCACCACTGTGCACAGCAGATTGCAATTAGTTTGCACCAGCATGCGTTGGGATCCGTTTATGTTACAGGTGGCGGTGCTCACAATGCCTACTTGATGGACTTGATTGAGCAAAAATTCGAAGGGCAGGTTATTCGTCCCGCAGAAGAAATAATAGATTACAAAGAAGCAATAGCATTTGCCTATCTCGGCTTGTTGCGCGTACGCGATAAAACGAATGTATTGTCCTCAGTGACAGGAGCGCGTGCAGATAGTAGTTCGGGAATAATTGATCGTCCATGATTTTTAGTGGAGCACTGTTCCTATGATTAGAAATCTTTTTTACTTTTGCTCAGTTCTTAAAAGAATATTATGAAGGAATTATTGGCTAAGTTTGAGAATAAACAACCAGAAATCGTGTTTGAGTGGAGTGATCCCGAAACAGACGCCGAAGGATGGGTGGTTATTAATTCGCTTCGTGGCGGTGCTGCTGGTGGCGGAACGCGAATGCGAAAAGGATTGGATAAGCGCGAAGTAGAATCGTTAGCCAAGACAATGGAGGTGAAGTTTACAGTTGCAGGTCCACCGATTGGCGGTGCGAAATCCGGAATCAATTTTGACCCCAAAGACCCGCGGAAAGAAGGTGTTTTGAGACGCTGGTATGCTGCGGTGACGCCGTTGCTGAAACATTATTACGGCACTGGTGGAGATATGAATGTAGACGAGATTCACGAAGTTATTCCTTATACAGAAGACTGCGGTGTTTGGCATCCTCAGGAAGGTGTTTTTAACGGACACTTTCAGCCCCGGGAAGCACAAAAAATTCACCGGATTGGCCAGTTGCGTCACGGCGTATTAAAGGTCATCGAGGACGAGCAGTACACGCCAGCTATCGACAGGAAATATGTCATTGCAGATATGATTACTGGTTACGGTGTTGCGCAATCGATTGAACATTACTACAAACTCTGGAGTGGCGGTGTACAAAATAAGAAAGTGATCATCCAGGGATGGGGGAATGTCGGTTCTTCTGCCGCTTATTACCTGGCGCAAAGTGGCGCAAAAATCGTTGGAATTATAGACCGCGCCGGAGGATTGATCAATGAAGACGGCTTCACTTTTGAAGAAGTGCGCGAACTCTTTTTGAATAAAAATGGAAATGAATTAAATGCCCCCGATATGTTGACTTTTGATGAAGTCAATGATAAAATATGGGACGTTTCAGCGGATATTTTCGCACCCTGTGCCGCATCGCGATTAATCACACAGGATCAAGCTACGCGCATGATTAAAGCCGGTGTTGAAGTGGTGTCAGCAGGAGCGAATGTGCCTTTTGCAGATCCCGAAATATTTTTTGGTTCAATTGCGAACTATGTAGATGATCATATCGCGGTAATTCCAGACTTTATATCGAACTGCGGAATGGCGCGCGTGTTTGCTTTCCTCATGTCTGAAGACCTCAAAAAATTGACAGACGAGGATATTTTCCGGGATACTTCGGAGGTTATTCGAATGGCACTGGAAAAGACCCATCAAAAGAATCCGCAAAAAGTGGGTATCGCCAAAGCAGCCTTTGAAATTGCCTTAAAACAATTGATTTAACACATTATATGCTATTACTATGGAACTTTTTATTGTTTTTGTATTTGTTTTAGGGTATCTCGCTATTACTTTAGAACACAGTCTGAAGGTAGATAAACTCGTGCCTTCACTTTTAATGATGGCATTTGCCTGGGCCGGAATCGCTTTTGGATTGCCGGATTTTACTTCGTGGTTTGATTCTGCCAATCACGAAGTGATGGGTATCGCCGGAGTTGGTATCGAGCAAAAGGGGGATTTGTTAGAAGAAACGTTACTGCATCATTTCGGTAAAACTTGTGAAATCCTGATTTTCTTAATTGGTGCCATGACAATTGTTGAAATAGTCGACCATTTTCATGGTTTTTCAACGATTAAAGGCTTTATCCGAACGAATAAAAAGAAAACACTTTTGTGGATCGTTGCGATCATGGCGTTCATATTGTCTGCAATTATTGATAACCTTACTGCGACCATTGTGCTGATCACCATTTTGAGAAAAATACTCGATGATTCAAAAGACCGCATCTGGTTCGCCGGTATCATCGTTATAGCGGCAAACGCGGGAGGAGCCTGGTCTCCGATCGGTGATGTCACCACGACAATGTTGTGGATGGGGGATAAAGTTACAGCTATCTACTTGTTTGAATACTTAGTCGTTCCTTCACTTGTGTGTATGTTGGTGCCCACTTTTATCGCAAGTTTTTTAAAACCTTTCCGCGGTACGTTTACGCATTCAGAAGAACAAATTCAAGTCAACTCGAAAGCTTCTCTAATGCTTTACCTCGGGCTGGGAATGATCGTTTTTGTACCATTATTCAAGACCGTAACACATCTGCCGCCCTATGTTGGTATGATGCTTTCACTGGGTGTGGTTGCACTTTTTGCCGAAGTGATCAGCGTCAGACAGTTTAAAATGTCATTTATAGGTGTCGTCAAAAAGGATAAGGCGCAGGACTACGTATCTCCTGAACCGCATGGACACCACGAAAGCCCGACTTTTCGCGCTTTAACGAAAATAGAGATGCCCTCCATACTGTTTTTCCTTGGAATATTGATGACTGTGGCAGCACTCGAATCACTCGGACTCGTTTTTAACTTTGGTCAATCTGTCCAGGAAAGCATGCACAATGATGTCTTCGTCTTGTTGCTGGGGGCAGGTTCAGCGGTTATCGATAATGTTCCACTGGTCGCGGCGAGTATGGGGATGTTCCAAGAAGCAACGGATCATCATATTTGGCACTTTATAGCCTACGCGGCGGGAACGGGTGGTTCTATGCTTATAATAGGTTCTGCTTCAGGAGTAGTGGCTATGGGAATGGAACGCATTTCCTTCTTCTGGTACCTGAAGAATATTTCCTGGTTGGCACTTTTAGGTTATCTCGCAGGTGGAGGAGTTTATCTGCTCATGGATATGTTTATATTCGCACATTGATGTAACAAATATTAATTAAATTCGTTAATACCGATATGAAAGGTTCGTTATTATTACAAGTCGCTCAGGATTCGCTGGAAACAGGGATGAGTGAAGATTATCAGGAAGTAGCTATGTGGCAGGCGGTGGCCGATGCTGCAGATGGAGTAATGGGTAAAATTATTCTGATCTTGTTGGCAGGGATGTCGATCTACGCGGTTTATGTTTTTGTAGAACGTTTGCTGGCGTTGCGACGCGCCTCAAAGAAGTCTCCGGATTTCCTTTCCCGCATAAAGGATTATTTGTCAGACAGCAAGGTCGAAGAAGCAAAGGCGCTCTGCATCCAAACGGACTCTCCATCGGCGAGAATGTTGGAGAAAGGGATCGATCGGCTCGGTAAACCGGTGGACGTCGTTGCATCTGCTATTGATAACACCGGAAAACTTGAAATTTCCAGACTCGAGCAGCGATTGAGCTTTTTGGCAACGGCAGCGGGTGTTGCACCCATGATCGGATTTTTGGGAACAACAATCGGTATGGTCAGTGTCTTCCATGAAATGAAAAAACTGGACTCGCTCGACCTCGGTACCATTGCACCGGGAATTATGACGGCAATGATTACCACAGTGGCCGGACTCATCGTTGGAATTATTGCCTATATGGGATACAACTTTCTGGTTTCTAAAATTTCTAAAGTTGTTTACCGCATGGAAAATGACGCTATGGAATTTATGGATATTCTGCACAAACCTTCAAAGTAACTGACGATGAATTTTGGCTCTCAAAATAAAGTAAAAGTTGAAGGCGGAATGGCCTCGATGACGGACCTCGTGTTCTTGTTACTGGTGTTTTTTATCATCATGAGTACGATGGCTGAAAAAAATACGCCGGTCGAACTGCCGCAACCAACTGAGAAACTGGAGAGCTCGATGGAGAATACGACTACGACGGTGGTGATTACTGATGATGACCTTTATCAAATCATGCTGAGTGATGTGAGCAATGTGGAAAATCCGTTCAGTGTGAAAACAGAAGGAGCTGCGTATGACCAAATGCGCGAATTTTTAATCAAGGAAGTCGAAAAAACGCCTGAAAAGAAAATTAAAATCGCCGGAGCCCGGAAAGCGAGTTATGAAGCTGTTTTTCAAGTGTTGGCGCTGGCGAAAAAGCGCAGCTGGAATCCCGTTTTAGCATACGATTAATGAATAATTTAAGTTATGGCACAAGTACCTGTTGTTCGAAAGTCGGATAATCGCAGAGGAATCATCGCATCGATTGTATTCCTGTTAGTTGTGCTTTTCATACTTTTTTTCGTAAAATATCAGGAACCCGACCCGCCTAAAGTGACGGAATCCATTCCAATTACCATGGCGGAAAGTGGTATAGAAAATTTTGAAGTCGACAATGGAGGAGGGGGAGCACCGAGCGAAAACACCAATCCAACAGAAGAAAATCAGCAGGATCCGGAAGAACAACCCGTTCAGGATGAGTCGCCGGTTGAAACGCAAACAGGACAGGGGGATAGTGATTCCGATGTTACTTCCGAAAACGAATCGCAGTCCAATCCATTTTCAGGAAATGGGTCTGGTGGACAAGGTTCGGACGGTAGCGGCACTGGATTTGGTAGTGATGACGGTCCTGGAACGGGCAGTGGAGATCCTGGTACGGGTGCCGCGGGCGATCGCGTGCGTCTAACCAACCTTCGGACCAATCCCAGCACTCCTAATGATCAAGTTTGTAAGATTGCGTTGAAATTAACCGTCGATTCCAGAGGGAAAGTTGTTGCAGCGAGCAGTATTCGGGACAATACGACAACGAGTAACCAACAACTCATTGATGAGGTGATTGACCTCGTGAAAAAAGAAGTCAAGTTTAAGGAAAAGCCCGGTGCTCGGAATGAGACGGCATATTACACAGTAGAGGTTCAACCGGGAGGCTAATGAAATCTAAAGAACGATACAAACAACGGATAGAGTGGTTGTTTCGACAGTATCCTGCTTTTCAGAAGGTCGGAGAGAAGGCTTACAAACCGACACTGGAAAACACCCTTAAACTTATCCGTCATTTCGGGATTGACTTGAATGCGATGCGTTTTATTCACGTCGCCGGAACGAACGGAAAAGGAACCACGGCTTCGATTATTGCCAGCGATCTTCAGGAATCTGGCCTTAAAACGGGATTGTTTACTTCCCCGCATTTACGGGATTTTCGAGAACGCATCCGCGTCGACGGACAAATGATAGATGCCGGGTCTGTTGCTGCGTTTATCGATGAAGTACAACAATCTGAATTTCCAATGGCACCTTCTTTTTTCGAAATTTCGTGGGTGCTCGCTTTGCAGTATTTTGAGTCGCAGTCTTGTGATGTCGTCGTAGTAGAAACGGGGCTGGGCGGACGATTAGATGCAACCAATGTGATTACACCACTCATGAGTGTAATTACCAATATCGGGCTGGACCACACGGCAATTCTCGGTGATACATTGTCTGAAATTGCTTATGAAAAGGCCGGTATTATCAAGTCTGAGGTTCCCGTCGTAATCGGCGAACATCTCGAGGCTACGCGATTGGTTTTTGATGAAATAAGCGAAGAGCGAAACGCACCGCTCCATTATGTGGAGGAACAACAGGGCACGACCACTTTTGAAACGAACCGGC
>JBNJEH010000097.1:0-6803 GCA_051745635.1 Bacteroidota bacterium | reverse complement strand
GAGATCTTCTGAAAAACGTCGAATTCGTTTCACTTTTTTTCCGCTTTTTAACATCTACTTTCTGTTTTAAAAACGGTCAACCTATATCAGGGACTGACAAACCGATATTAAGAACATCTAACATCTATAGGTCTAACATCTCTAAGTCTAACATTTCTAAGTCTAACATCTTCTATAAATTTAATGAAATTGCGGTTAATCCAGTTGTCCCAGACGGAACTGCACTTCTATATACGCTTGCTGTAATTGGCGAATCAGGTCGATGTATTCGATTCGTGCATTCACATAGCGCATTTCGCGCGAGTTGACCAGAAACAAAGAACTCTCACCGCTTCGGAATTTTTGTTGCTCCGCGCGCAATAATTGTTCAGAACTCGTGACAATGGAGGAATATGTATTGATCTGTTCCTGCAATGTATTCCAGCTGTTAAAAGCGGCATTCAAACCAAAGGAAAGTTCGCGTTCTAACTGTTTTAGTTCCAATTCCTGTTCTTGCAGCTGGATTTTTGCTTTTTGCAATTGACCGCGTTCTTTGCGCAGAAAAACGGGCATTTTAAATGTGAGTCCCCACGTATAATTATTGATAGAATAGCCCTGAATCACATCTCCTGCAATGGGTTCGTTGATTGCATTGTATTTTAAATCCAGTTGTGGTTTGAGTCGTTCGGCGGCGAGTTGCCGGTTAATTTCGAGTTGGTCGACTTCCAGCCCCTTTTTGAGGAGGGCGGGATGGTTGCGGATCAGCGTGTCGAGCTGATTGCCTAATTCCAGCGTATTTTTTTCATTGATGACGCGTTCGGGCTCCGGTGCAGTAATATTTGAAGCCATCGTCAGCGGTTGCAGGTCTTGATTCCAGAGGAAGACCTCCAGTTCTGTGGTCACGTTCTCGTACTGGAGTTGCGCCGACTGCAATAAATTTTTTCTGTTTTGCAATTGAACATAGGCCTCCACAGTATCTACGTAAGGTGTTTCTCCAATCCTTGCGGAAGATTCAATCGCTTGAAAACGCTCTTGTGCCAGGGTATAGGCTTCTTCATAAATGGTGTATTTGCGCGATGCAGCAAACCATTTCCAGTACGTATCGACGGCTTTTTTGAACAGTTTATTTAGCAGGAGTCGTTGTTCTTCGAGCGAAATGTCCTGATAAATTTGAGCTTTGCGCAAATCGGCGCGCCGTTGGTCAATAAATAAATCCTGACCAATTGGAACGGAAATACCGGCGTAGACCAATCCGTTACTGGGCGTGCTCCGCTGCGGGTTAATAAAGTCGCCGTCGGTTTGTTCCAGGCCGGCCTGCATTTCAATACCAAACCACGTCGGTACTTTCATGCCGGCATCGATGAGGTTGTAGTACTGCTTGTCATCGAAATATTTTTGCCCGACATCCCCGTACAGAAAAGGGTCGAAAGCGCCTTTTTTAGAAAGTAATTCGGCATCACCAAATTCAGTTCTCAAGCCAGCCTGCCGTGCAATAGGGTGATGTTCGCGAACGATATTCATAAAGTCGGCGATTCCCATTTTTTGAACCGCTGCGGTATCTTGCGCACCGAGAAGAGCGGGGATCAGCACGAAGAAGAGCCCAAAACAGAAGTTGAGAAAACTATTTTTTGCCATGATCCGCTTTTTGAGGTTTGTAGTAATTGGGCGGGAAGCCATTAAATTGTCGCCACAACTCATACCAGATCGGAACATCTTCTAAGAGCAGCATGCTGTTGGCGCCTCCGCCAACGCTGAGGACCTCCGGCCAGGGGTGGTCGCTCTCATCGGGTTCCACCAATACGCGAAATGTTCCGTCGGGTTGTGCAAACCGATCAATGGCGAAAACTGTTCCGCCGTATGTGCCGTAACTGGTGTTGGGCCAACCTGAAAAGACTATGGCAGGCCATCCGTCGAACTGTATGCGCACATGCTGACCTTTTTGAATGAGTGGCAAATCGATGGGCTGCACGTACATTTCTACGGCCAATTCCGCGTTGGCGGGCATTATACTGACGATGTGCTGACCTTCCTTGATGATCTCCCCAAGGCCGTTAGTTATAGACTGCGTGATGTAACCATTTTGCGGGGCTGTGACAAAATACATGCCTCTCCTTATGGCGTAGTTGGAGAGCTTGTTTTCCAGTTCGCGCACCTGTTTAAGAGCTCCCATTTGACTGGACTGAGTATTGAATTTTTCAGCATTTACCTTGGCGATGCTGTTCTCATAGTCATTCTGAATATTGTTGAGTTCGATTTCAGCATTGAGTACTTTATTTCTCGAAGCCAGGAGTTTGTTTTGCTTACTGATCTTCTGTGCGGATGCTTTCTGCAGTTTGAGTTTTCTGTTTTCAAAATCGGTTTTTGATTTTAAGCCCTGCTGATAGAGCGTGTCGTAGCGATCAAATTGTCGTTCAGCAATATCGGCGTTGATTTTAGCCGCTTCCAGGTCGATGCTGTCGCTTTGCACCATAAGCTCGGCTTGTTGAAGCTTGTTGCGGGCCTGTTCCATTTTCAGCAACAGGATTGCTTGCAGGTTTTTTACCTGCCCTTCAAGAGCCGACACTTTGTTCTGGTAGGCATCCACAGTTTGATTTGAAGCATCCACCTGATCAGATGTACGCTCAAGAAGTTGCGGATCAAAATATTGATCTTTGATTTCTGTGATGCGGACAATGGTGTCTCCTTTCTCAACATAACCCCCTTCCTGTACATACCATTCGCCAATTCGACCAGGAATAACTGAATGTAGCATTTGGGGGCGAGAAGCGGGAGAAAGTGCCGTGACCTCCCCGCGACCCCGAACGTTTTGTGTCCAGGGCACAAACAAGAAGATGATAAAAATGATGAGCAATACCGTCAAAATTCTCGGTAGCACTTTGTTTGAAGTGCGCGATTCTGTGATGCGCACCGCACTGAATTTTGCGGCCTTTATGCGATGTGAGATCGTGTTTTTGGATAAATTCAGCATATTACAATTCTTTTAATGAGTCTTTGACATGTTCGTAATCGCCCTCACGTCCAATTTCACCATTCTCCATAATGATAACCTTGTCGCAATTTTTAATCAGGTCCATATCCTTGGATACTGCAACGAGCGTCCAGTTATTTTCTTTGGAAAAGAGGAAGCGCATAATTTTCATTTTATCTGAATAATTGATGTGTTCAAAAGAGTATTCGAATAAAATCAATTTTGGTTGGTCGACGATACAACGGGCGATCAGCAATTTTTGAATCACGCTCTTAGGTAACGACTTTCCATTGGGCAGGATTAACGTGTTGTATCCATCGGGCAATTCGCTTATGAATTTTGTTAAGCCCACGTTTTCAATGGCCCATTTCACATTCTTTTGGGTGGCGTCTTTGCGTCCCATGACAATATTTTCCAGAATGGTACCGAAAAAGAGGTCTTCCTGGTTCAGGTTGGCTCCGATGACACTTCTCAAGGATTCGATATTCAAACTTCCGATGGCAAGGTCGTTGTATGCAATGCTGCCTTTTTGCGTGTCGTAGAGTCCTGCGATAATTTGGAGCATTGTACTCTTTCCAGAACTGTTGGGACCAGTGATCACAGTATTTTGATTGGACTGAATGTGCATCGAAATATCTCTCAAGGTATAAAAATTACTGTTGGGGTATTTAAAGGAAACTTCGTTGAGGTGGACTTCAAGTCCCTTTTCAGCCAGGTCTTCCCGTAAGTCAATACCTTCATCCGGTTCAATGGACATATCCGTAACCTGCGCCACTTTTTCAATACCGGTGAGCACATCGTAAACAGTTTCAAGATTGCGAATGAGCTTTTCAATGGAATTGATAATCATCACAATAATGATTTCTGCAGCGACGAATTGTCCGATGTTCATTTCCTGTTCCATGACGAGTATCCCCCCTATGGCCAGCAAACCCGTCACAACGATCACTTTAAACATGACGAGTAAAGAGAACTGTTTGACGAGCACCTTAAAGTGATTTTCGCGCGCATTCAGGTATTCCTCAGCATGGTAATTAGAACGTTCCAGCGCGTAATCGGTTTTTCCGGCAAGTTTAAAGCTGATGCTCGTTCTGCCCACTTCCTCCAGCCAGTGCGCGAGATTATATTTATGTTTGGATTCTTCCAGGCTCGTGGTAAACCCTTTTTTACCCGTAAATTGAAAAATAAGGTAAAAAATGATGAAGAGAAGAAAGGTGAAGAAAATAAAGAAGGGGTGGTATAGTGAGAGCAGAATGAGGCCTAAAAACACTTGTATTCCAGCTGTTGATACCGTTATTAGCAGTTTTGACAAACCTTTTTGGATGGTCATGGTATCAAAAAAGCGATTGATTAACTCAGGCGTGTAGGTGTGAAATAAGTTTTCCAGTTTAATGCGGGGAATCCGATAGGCAAATTCGAAAGCAGCGCGTGTAAAAATGCGTTGTTGAATATTCTCCGCTATCCGCAACTGCAATATTTGGAGAATGCCGTTAAAAGCCACCCCCAGGACGACGATGACGACCATGACAATCCAGGCCGTGTTGACGCGTCCTCCCTGAATGAGGTTGATAATTGCCTGAATACCGAGGGGGAGCGATAAGCTGATGAGCCCCGCAAAAAATGAATAATAGTAGACATTGCGTATTTCTCGACCATCTGCTTTAATGAGTCGCCAAAATCGTTGTGATATCGTAAGTTTATCTTGCATCGTTTATTTGATTGTTTTATCATAAAGGGCTGACAGCACTAAATGTTCAGAAAATTTTGTAATATGATCCCTTTTACTGCTGTAATTCGTTAATCCCGGAAGGTGTTCACCGAAATATCGCTGTAAATGCGCCCCCTCGATAATGGTCGTTACCAACATGTTGGGGAAGGGATAATCGGGATTGATTTCCAGTATCATGTCACTGACTCTTTTAACTACAGAATGATAAAAGGAAAAAACACCGTGTTTGTTCTCATCATCTACATATTTATTCAGATATGCCTTCGCGGATTCATCGTAAATGATCTTTTGAAGCTTGATTTCATTGATGTGCTCAAAGTTCCCGTCTTCTTGCACGTCTTTGGTGATGACATTTATGGCGCGTTTGAGCAACGTCTCGGGGTCTTTTATGTTCATGGTGGAAAGTACCAGTTTTGATTCTGTCCAGCCCCAATACCACATCGTCAAGTAGAGCAAAATCTTGTGTTTATTCTCAAAATACCGGTAAACCGAAGCTTCTGTCGAATTAATTTGGTGTGCCAATTTTTTGAAATTAAAATCTTCGAATCCTTCCTGGTATAACAAGTCAATACTTCCGGCAATAATTCGTTTACCCAATGCACTGCTCTCGGGATCTTTAATAAATAAATATTCATTTACTTTAATTTTAATATTGGGTATATAATCTTCCATAAAGATAATCTTGCTTGCAAATATAATAGTAAAACTATTAAATAAGTGTTAAACACTCTTAAAAATTATTTAAACGTCGTGGAAACAAAATTTAATGACGGAGTGTTAAATTAGGAAAGATAGTGTGTGATCAATAAAGAAAAATATTATCAGGAGCAACTCGACGCCATGCGGGACATGATGGAGCGCACTACCGCGTACATGGAAGGCCTTCAGGAGGAATTGAAGCAAGCTAAGCGTTCACTCGAAGAAAGGCATAATGAAGTGCTTTCGAGTGTTAATTATGCCGCCAAGATACAGAAACAGCTTTTACCTGACAACGCGCTATTTGATAAACATTTTTCGGATTATTACTGGTATATTGATCAACGCGATACGATCGGAGGTGACTTTATTTTCGTGAAGGAAGTGGGGGACATCGTATTTTTTGGTCTTTTTGATTGTACGGGACATGGAATACCTGGTGCATTACTCTCCATTATGGGGCATCAACTTATAGACGATATACTAAAAAACAAATCTCGTCCAACTACGCAACAGGTAGCTGATGCACTCAACGAGCTGTTCTTAAACTTTTTTACCAGCGAAAACGCTGAATTAAAAGATGGTATGGACGGTATTATTTGCGCTTATGACGCATCTCGCAACAATTTTTCATACACGAGTGCGGGAAGGCCGTTATGGATGAAACGCGATGGCGAATGGCTTAAATTGCCAAAAAGCAGAGCTTCTATAGGTACGCGGGAGCCCCATCGTTCTTTTAAAACGAAAGATTTTTTACTTGTGGATAACGATGAAATATTTATCTTCAGCGACGGATTATCCGATCAGTTTGGAGGGGATCACAACAAAAAATTTCTTCCCCGACGCATAATGAATAGTTTGGCCAAAGCGAAACATGACAAGTTAAGTGATCGCCTGGCAAACCTGGAGACTTTCCATAAAATGTGGCAGATGGATACGGATCAAACGGATGATATTTCCTTTTTGGGAGTGAAATTTTGAAAAAGTAACATGGAGGAACAATTTTTTGAACAAGACCATAGTAAAAAACTGTACAGCAGCGATTTTTTATCGTTCTATATTCTGTACGAAAGCGACATTGCCGTTTGTCAGGCAGAAACTGAATACATCCCGATTGAACATTTTCGCAAGGATTTTAATGCAATAGGAGATTTGATCAAAGAAAATAATGTCCATGCGCTGATTTTCGACAAGCGAACTTTGAATACTTTTCATCAACCTTCAATGGAGTGGTACTACACCAAGTGGAAGGAAGATTTGCTGCAACACGATATGCATACGCATTATAAGATTTTACCTGATGCAACTTGGTTTGAGAAGAGTGTTGAAGCCGGGAAGCACGATATTAAAAAGCATCACCCGAATTTTAAATTTGATCAATTCGATGTGAACTACGTAGCCTCGATCCAGGAAGCTGTCGATCACTGGAAA
>JBNJEH010000096.1:0-7047 GCA_051745635.1 Bacteroidota bacterium | reverse complement strand
ATATCAATACCCGAAACGTTGAAGATACACTTGGTTTGTCATTCGGACGTGATGACAAAATTCTTGTGACCAGAAAGCGCGTTGAAGACTTCTCCAGTAGAAGTATTATTGGCAATTCCAAAAAGGACACCTACGCTTATGAAATCATTGTTAAAAACAACCGTTCCAGATCCATTAACCTGGAATTGTTAGATCAAATTCCTATTTCTACAAACAGCGACATTAATGTTTCGGTGGATGAAACCTCTAATGCGCAATATGACGAATCCACTGGTGAATTAAAATGGAATATAACAGCTGAACCCGGTGGAGCGCAGAAGTACAGAATTGCTTTCACCATTAAATACCCGAAAGACAAACACATTCAGGTAAAAAAATTCAGAACCGTTTCTGCCCCCAGCTTTTAGTTATGAATGAAGAACAACAGCGCGCATACCTCAACTGGAGCAGTGGAAAAGATGCCAGCCTCGCCCTGTTTGTCGCTCGAAAAGATCCGTCACTTAAAATTGAGCGGCTTTTCACGACGATCAACGCAGAGAACCAACGGGTCAGCATGCACGGTGTTCATCGCGAATTACTGGAGGCACAGGCTCAATCGATTGGGTTGCCCATCGATATCTGCGAACTTCCTGAACAACTCGACCTGGAACGCTACAATGCACGCATGGAAGAAAAGGTGAAGCAATATAAGGCGAGCGTCTTCGACCACGCTGTTTTTGGAGATCTATTTTTAGCCGATTTAAAAAATTACCGCGAAGTACAACTTGAAAAAGCAGGAATTCAGGCACATTTCCCTCTTTGGAAAAGCGATACGAAAGAGCTGCTCGAAACATTTATTGCACGAGGTTTCAAGGCTGTAATCGTCGCCGTCAATGAGCATTTTCTGGATGCCTCTTTTTGCGGACGAGAAGTCGACACCTCATTTTTAGCGGATCTACCACACGACGTCGACCCGTGTGGTGAAAACGGTGAATTTCATACGTTTTGTTACGATGGCCCCATTTTTAACTACCCCGTTCAATTCCAGCGTACATCGACAGTCAGAAAAACGTATCCTGCGCCTCAAGGCAGTTCTATCGACGTTTCGGAATATAGTTTTCGCTTTCAGGATTTAAAATTGAGTTAATATACTGATAGAAACTTAATACCTGTTTTCCTAATTTCACCCGGTTTTGGCGCAACTTTTCGTGCCATCATACGTTAATAAGATAGACTATCCAAAATGAATAAAATGTATAACGTAGTAAAAATGCTATGCATCGTCGTCCTGTCCGTACACACGGCGTCACTGCATGCACAGGTTGTTAGTCAATTCGACTTTGACAGCAACCCGGTAACCACAGCAACAATTGGCCCAAACGCGAGCTCCATTTCGAGTAGCGCAACTTCAAGTCCTGGAGGAATCGGTGGAACGAACGGGCTCAATGCAGGACTTCCGAAGATGGATATTGACATGGTTGTGCCAGGGTCTCCAACCTTTGATGTCAACGGCATTGATGTTTCTTTTTATTTTCAGCGCGACGAAAATGTAGCGCAATTTATTGAACGCGGTCAAAGTTTGCGTATTAGTGGAGCTAATAATCTAAGTGTTCGATATCGTGTGGAAGACGGCGGAGGTGGATTTAACACCGTCAACTCCGGTAATATTTATGCTATCCCCAACGACAACACCATGCGTCAGTACCGCTTTATTTACACCCCGTGTGATGGCGTAGGGGTTTTTATGGTAGACAATACGGTAATTTGGACAAACGATGGTCCAGACAATCGCAACATGTATTGGAATGGAGCGGGAGACCTCGAAATCGGACGTCAGATGGACGGCACAGGGTTCAATCGCACCATGCTCGACCACATCGTCATTGGATCGGTTGAGTGCACTCCACTTCCAGTGGAATTTTTAGATGTCGCCGCTACTCCAGAAGATGACCGAAGTGTCTATGTGGAATGGGCAACGGGATCCGAGTCAGACAACAGTCACTTCGAGGTTGAACGCAGAACTGCCCAACATGAATGGATGTCGATTGGGACGGTTGAAGGCGCGGGCAACAGTTCGCAACGTATAGAATACGCATTTCTCGATCATAAAGCAGCGCAAGGGATTAATTATTACCGTATCAAGCAAGTTGATTTTGACGGTCAACACGCCTATTCACCAATCGTGGCAGCCCAATTAAAATCCACTGAGATGATCATCGAGCCGGGTGCCGAAGCCAGGCATTTTTTAATTACCATTGGTACGGCCGAGGAAAAAGCTGAACCCGATGAGCATCCGCTTCAAATATATTCCAGTCAGGGAAAGTTGATCTACACTATCCCCCACAATTCCAATTCTACCCACGCGGTCGATTTAAGCCGAGTACGACCGGGGATTTACGTCGCAAAATGGGGAGAAAAGACGCAACGCTTCATGGTGGATTAGCTGGGATACCATTTGTTCAATTACACCACCGCTATTGGCATCCGGTAAGAAGAAAACTCGAGTAAACGCGTACATTGCTGAAGAAGACTATTTTTTGTTTGGTGCAGCTGGGGGAACGGGTCCCGTATAAGTTGCACACGGCACACTTCGACTGCAATGTATACGATCTTTCACCTCAAAAGTATTCGCTCCATTTTTTTCTACGACGATTACCTTTTCAGGTTTCCCAAAATAAGATTGCAAACAAGTTGTATCGATTGCTTTGTACATCCGCGAACTCGATTTGTACTTATTGAACAATGAATCATAGGTCTGCTGGTCTTTTTTATCGGCAAATACGACGCTGAATTGACCCGCGGGCAGCTGTGCCTTAGCCCAACCGTCTTCGTTACTGGTCATCGCGTAATCGATCGGCTGCTCAATATTATTAGTGGTCCCCTTCCGCAGAAAAACAGGGGTGCTATCCATCGGTTTGGGCGTATTCAACTCATCCAGTAATTCTTGCGGAGGTTTTGCTCCACCACAATATGCTTTGGTACTGGTCAGGTGTAAACGCACTTCATATTTTGCTTCCTCACCTTCACTGGATTGATCGACCAGGTTCGACGTATTATTTGCACACGCTCCCAGCAACAATGCCGCCATTATTATCATTATTTTTCCCATAAATACATTTTTTACAAAAAGTGGTCCAAATAGAAGAAACCTTTTGAATAGTGAAATTACGATTTAATATTGAATGAGAGCAACGAAAAAAAGCAAGATATTTTTTGACAAATGCACAGGCTTTCGTATTTTTCGGAGGAAATAAACGTGATTAAAGCTTTTACATGCCACTACTCCGAAGCCTGATACTGTTGTTCAATTTACTGCTCTGCTCGATTGCTTTAACGCAGTATGATATCGAACATTACACCGTTGATCATGGCTTGATGTCGAATAATACGAGAGGGATCTGGCAAGACACAACAGGGCACATTTGGCTCGTCGACGAATACGGTTTTAATCGATCGAACGGAAAGTCGATCGAGTCTTTTCCAGGCAAAAAAAAATATTTTGAATTTGGAAAAAATCTCCATTATCAAAAATCTGGAGACACACTTTTTTACCAATACAATCAATTCTTTCATGATGGAAGCTACGGAACTGTCAAAACAGATGGAAAATCTTTTTACAAGCAGGCTGAACTCAAGTTTTCTCAAGATGGTGAGGTAATAGATTCTATAGGGATTTTACAAAACTATGGCTGGCTTTCTTCTAATCGTTCATCTTTCTTCTACTTCAATATAACTGACGGAAGTTTTTATTTGAGACATCATGAACAACAAAAGGAATTATTCGATATTGATGATCTCGGTAGCCTTATACCTACAAATATTAACATAAATGATCTCATCGGTGACGAAAAATATACTTTCTCAACGATATTCAAATATGTACCCTGGTTTTTTGATAATAACGGAAGGTTCTACTTAAAAATTCACGGAAATCGCATTGTACGATTCGACAAACAGTTCAAAACAGACACGATTAAAAACGTTCCTTACAATTTTGTAAAAGCGTTTAAAACACCTTCAGGCCGGGAGTTATTTTTCTCTCTTCAAAAACAATTTCGATGTTTTGAATACGATGGAGAAGCGCTGGCAGAGATCGATCGAACTCAAGCATTCAGCGATAAAAAATTTAAAATCAGAGCGTTAAACGGAATCATTTACATTGGAGATAATAAGCACTTGTATCAACTCAAGAATGACAAGCTTCATATGGTCAAAGATCATATCGTGGATTTCGAGATTTCTCCTCATAACACGCTATTCTATATTACTCAATCCGAAAAAAGTGGTGTTTTTCAGCTGAAAGATCTGGAACATGATAAAGCGATTATTGAAAGAATACAACCCGCCAAAATAAGCAGGCGACCATCATTATTTCGCGATCGGGAAAAAAATCTTTGGATTGCATCAGGAAACGGGTTTTACAAGGTTGCTAAAGACAATCTATCCAGCCAACTATTCACCTCTAGGGAAGGTTTTGAACCACTTATCTTTGATTCGAGCACATTCATATTTTCACGCAGGGCTCACGGAAATACGAAATTAAAAAATCTACGGCGAGACAGTGCATCGCTCAATCATTTCGTTCTTCCTGCATTTAACGATCACAATTTTGCGTGGCTTAATATTCTGGACTACAAAAATGCAGATAAAAAAGGAGTCGATTTAATCAAATTGGATAAAGAAAACTTGAATTATTCCAGGGTACACTTAACCAATTTAGAATGGAAGCCGGCGGACTTTTATATACCTTCTAACTTTAAGGAATATTTTTCGCTCGGAAACAGTGTTTTTAAAATAACAGAAGGTCATCTTGAGAAAATTTACCGTGACAAAGAAGATAGTTGCTTTCTTCATTTCAATGGCTATCAATACTCAAAAGAACATTTTTTTGGGGTTAACAACTTTAGCCACAACCAAATAACGCCCAATTACTTACTCATTTCAAAAAATCATCACTCAACGCGCAATAGCGACCCCGGAAATAAAGGGAGCAAACCAGAAAAGGATTATCTGCTGTTCAATACGAGAAACAACGAAGTGAAACCATTTACTTTTGATCACAAAAATAACGAAGTCCTCCTCTCCGTTATTTTGAACAAAAACAAACACTGTTACTTTGTTCGTGAGGCAACTAAAAACAAAGAAGATACGACTGCTATTAAAGTATTTATTTTAGAAAGCGACGAGTTGATAAAAGTTAAAGAAATTAATCCTGCAGTTATCAAGGGCATCGATAGCAGGGATAAATTAATATTCAAAACAAAAAATTTCTTTTGGTTCAGGAACAAATCCAAAGAACTCATGTATTTTGATTTTGCGACCCATGAGCTGGGGAAATTTCAGACAGACAAAATAAACGTGGCTTTACTCCATGATGTTTTTGCCACCTCCGACGAAGATGTAATTTACGTCAATGACCTCAACCGTTCTTACTTACTCGATTTCAGCAATTTTAAGGATGATAACAGTGTCGCAATCAAAAAAACATTCGACTTTAATGCGTCGGGTTTTTGGGAAACTCAAGATCAATTTTATTTCGGGCGCTCCGATGAACTGCTGAGCATGGATAAAAACTATGAGCCACCCATTGATGATTTCCCTTTATACCTCGATAGCATTCAGGTTCTTGATCGGCAATTCAAGCCCATTGGCGAAAACATGTACGACAATACGAGTTTCTCTCATGATCAAAACAACGTCGTGTTTCATTTAACGCCGCTCTCCCATTACAAATCGGCATCCATTTCTCTCAGATACAAGCTGGATGGATCGCACCAAATGAACTGGAGAAATTCATCTTCTGATTCCATTGCTTTTGAAAACTTATCTCCTGGTCATTATAGGTTCAAGGTCAAGGCAATGAACGAAGACGGCATCAAAAGCAATATGATCGAATATTCTTTTGCCATACATCCTCCATTCTGGCAAACGTGGACTTTCCGTATTGCAATCGGTTTAGTTCTAATTGTAGGGCTATATACAATTTATCAATTGCGTTTGAGAAAACTCCGGCGCCGAGAAAAGTATTTGGAACGAAGAGTTGATGACCGCACGAAAGAAGTCGTTGAGCAGAAGGAACAAGCCGAAAATCAACGCTCATTAGTTGAGCAGAAGAATAATGAAATTCTCGACTCCATTACCTACGCCAAGCGTCTGCAGGATGCCATATTGCCTTCACCTAAAATTGTGAGTGCATACCTCGTCGATAGCTTTATTTTTTACAGACCAAAAGACATCGTTGCCGGGGATTTCTACTTTATGGATGTTATAGAAGAAAGCAATAGAAAACTGGTGTTTTATGCCGCTGCAGACTGTACGGGACACGGAGTACCGGGGGCAATGGTGAGCATCGTCGGTGCCAATGGACTCAAACGTTGTATCCAGGAGTTTGAATTGCGGGAAACTGGTAAAATATTGGACAAACTAGCACAACTCGTCGCTGATAATTTTGCGCAAAGTGAGGAACAAATCAGAGATGGAATGGATCTGGCGCTGTGCTGCCTGGAAATCGTCGATGGTTCCATACAAAAAGTATATTTCTCAGGAGCACACAATCCTTTATGGATCGTCAATCCCAATCGCAAAACACCGCCAAAAAATGCCATCCCATTCAAGGAAGGCGGAGGTTTTGAAATCAAAGCAAACAAACAAGCTATTGGTTATTCAGAGAACATAACTCCATTTGACACCACAGTTTTTGAGGTAGAAGAAGGCGACATTTTGTATACGTTTTCTGACGGTTTTGCCGATCAATTTGGCGGTCCGAAATACAAAAAATACAAGAGTGCGAAATTCAAGCGATTTTTAGTCAGTATTCATAAACATTCCATTGATCGGCAAAAAGAATTGTTAGTGCGCGAATTTGAAGCATGGAAAAAAGATACGGATCAAGTAGATGATGTTTGCGTAATAGGCGTAAGCATGTAATGTTTAGCCTATGGAGCAGTTTACCCTGAGTTTACCGAATGGGTAATAGGCGTAAGCATGTAATGTTTAGCCTATGGAGCAGTTTACCCTGAGTTTACCGAATGGGTAATAGGCGTAAGCATGTAATGTTTAGCCTATGGA
>JBNJEH010000095.1:0-7775 GCA_051745635.1 Bacteroidota bacterium | reverse complement strand
TCGTTTTCATAGTCTTGTAATTATTTGTTTTCTACGCTCTTGACGCATAAAATCTTCGAAAGTTGTCAGGTTTTCAAAAGAATTTTCAGAAAACTTTGTGGTCAATTAGCAATTTATTCAATTATATTCGAACAATTCATGCTTATATTTGCTGCATAATTAATTTATGAAGAGAACTGGCGTTTTATTAATTCAATTGGGCACACCCGACAGCCCGAAAGTGAGCGATGTACGAAAATACTTGACGGAATTTTTGAACGATCCACGCGTGATCGATTTGCCCTGGCTGGGAAGAAAATTGTTGGTCAATGGCATTATTGTGCCCTTTCGCGCTCCGAAATCTGCAAAGATCTACAAAGAGCTCTGGGAGCTGAGTGGAGGTGAGTCACCGCTGCTCACATACACTGAGAGTAAACGAAAACTTTTACAGGAGCGACTCTCTGATCAGGATGTCACTGTGCACATGGCGATGCGTTATCAAAATCCTTCCATGGACAAAGTTCTGGACGAAATGCGCAAGGAAAATTATGATAAAATCATCATTTTACCACTATTTCCTCAATATGCCAGTGCTTCCGGAGGGTCAGCTATTGATAAAGCCATGCGCATTATTCGCAAATGGTGGGTGATCCCGGAAATATCAATCATTTCTGAATTTTATGATCACGAAGCTTACATTGATGCGGTAGTAGAACGTGCCAAAGCATTTAATATCGAAGACTATGACCAGATCATGTTCTCTTATCACGGCTTGCCCGACCGACATGTCGATAAAGTTTACGATACAGGGCTCTGTGAAGATCAACCCTGTGAGACGGAGATCAATGAAGAAAATAAGTTTTGTTACAAGGCGGAGTGCTATGCTACTACACGTTTGATCGCAGATAAGCTTGGTCTAAATGAAGATGACTACACAGTTGCTTTTCAGTCCCGACTCGATAAAAAATGGCTCACTCCCTTTTCAGATAAAGTAATTGAAGAATGGGGGCGTGAAGGCGCAAAAAAAGTATTGGTTTTTAGCCCTGCTTTTGTCGCTGACTGTTTAGAAACGCTCATTGAGATCGGAGTTGAATATCAAGAAGACTTCGAAAAGCTAGGCGGTGAAAAAGTACAGCTCGTTCCAAGTACGAATGATCATCCCCGATTTATTGATTGTCTGGAGGATCTTGTGCGCAAACGTTTGTAGTGAACCCCGTAAGTGGGATCGATATGAGCGCACATGCCAAATCGACTTATTTGAAGTATATTTCCAGGGGTAGGGCTTACCTTACTTCGGCTTGAACAACTTTCTTTGATTGCGGATTCGTAAGAATTGCCAGCTTTTCTCTATTTTTGTTCCATGACAGCATTTCGCGACAAAGTAGTTTGGGTGACCGGAGCTTCTTCGGGAATTGGCAAAGAAATTTGCACGCAACTCGCGGAACAGGGAGCGCAATTGATCCTTTCTGCACGACGAATAGATGCATTGGAAGCACTCAAAGCTGAACTGCCGCATAGTGATGTACATACGGTGATTCAACTTGACCTGTCGCAAAGTGAACAATTTAAAACCCTGGTCGGGCGCGTCGTAGAAAAATACGATCGAATTGATTACCTTTTCAGCGGTGGAGGGGTTTCTCAACGAAGTGAAGCGGTTCAGACCGATCTCGAAGTAGACCGAAAGATTATGGAGGTCAATTATTTTGGGAATATTGCGTTGACTAAAGCAGTACTTCCTTTTCTGCGGAAGCAGCAATCCGGGCACATCATTGTGATATCCAGTATTGCGGGAAAATTCGGATTCTATTTGCGATCAGCGTACAGCGCCTCAAAACATGCATTGCACGGGTTTTATGAGAGTTTATTGTTAGAAGAGGCCAAGAACAATATCGCAGTGACCATTGCTTGTCCGGGAAAAATCAATACCCCGATTTCAGCGAATGCATTGACAGGAGATGGTTCGAAACACGGTGAAATGGATCACAATCAAGCGACAGGGATGCCAGTCGATGAATGTGTGAAACAATTGCTGACCGCGACGGTGAAGAAGAAGAAAGAGGTAATGATCGGGAATAAGGAAATCAAGGCTGTCACTTTGAAGCGTTTCTTTCCCGGATTATTTTGGAAAATCATTAAAAAACAAAAACCGACTTAGTATGAAAATCTTGATGGTATGTTTAGGAAATATTTGTCGATCGCCTCTGGCAGATGGGCTCATGCGCAAGAAAGTAGTAGACCATGATTTACCTGTAGAAGTAGATTCCGCCGGGACAGGAGACTGGCATGTAGGGGAAGCGCCTGATCCGAGAATGCGCGAAACGGCACAGTCAAAAGGGTTATCGATCGATGAGCTGCGTGGCAGACAATTTAATGTAGAGGATTTCGATCGTTTTGATCGCATTTTTGTAATGGACCTCAGCAATCGGGAAAATGTACTGAAGTTAGCTCGCAACGACGAAGACGCGGCAAAAGTGGATCTTTTACTGAATTTGTCTCACCCGGGAGAAGATATGGAGGTTCCTGATCCCTATTTTGGAGGCGATGAAGGATTTCAGCACGTTTATCAATTAGTAGATGATGCTACAGATCAATTAGTAAATGAATTAAAAGCGACTTATGGCGAAGGGTAAATTATTTTTGCTTCCGATGACATTGGGGACAGATGAATGGCAGCACGTCATACCTCAGGAGGTAAGAGACCTTGCTATAAAAACGCGTTACTTCGCTGTCGAAAACATCAAAACAGCGCGCCGATACCTGCGCAAACTGGATCGCGAATTCCCCATCGACGACAGTACTTTTTTCATCCTCAATAAAAAGACAAAACCTGCTGAGTTACCTGCAATGCTCAAGCCAACAGGAGAAGGACACGATGTGGCGATTATTTCTGAGGCCGGCTGTCCGGGTGTTGCTGATCCCGGAGCTGATCTTGTTTCTGTTGCTCATCAAAAAGGTGTGTTCATCAGTCCGTTTACGGGACCTTCTTCCATTTTGTTAGGCCTGATGGGTAGCGGTTTTAGTGGACAATCGTTTGTCTTTCATGGATACTTGCCGCGAGACCGCAAACAGCGAATCAAGACATTTAAGGATTTTGAAAAGACGGCAACGAAGACGGGTCAAACCCAAATCTTTATGGAAACACCTTATCGCAATATGAATGTTCTGGAAGACTTATTGAACGAGTGCATGGAATCTACTTATTTATGTATTGCCTGTGATCTTACCTTGCCCCGGGAGCGCGTCCAAACGATGACCGTTAAAGACTGGCGGGAAAATGCATTTGATTTGAATAAGCGGCCGACGATGTTCCTGATCGGTCGTCCTTTTAGTAATGCAGGTCGCTAGACAACTGACCAAACAATTGCGATTCCTCCGATAATAAAACAATAGTAAGAAAACCAGCTCAATTTACTTCGTTTGACGAGCGTAATCATCCAGGTACATGCCACCAGGCCTGTGATGAATGCAGCGAGGAAACCTAAACTCAATTCGAAGAAGGGCACTTTGTCTGAAGCAAAAGCACCATCCAGAATATCTTTTGCCATTTTTCCCAGGATTAATGGAACGACCATCAAAAAAGAGAATCGAGCGGATTTTTGTCTGTCGATACCCAAAATAACAGAGGTCCCGATCGTTGCTCCTGACCTCGAAATACCCGGGAGGATAGCGATAGCCTGGGCAATTCCAATAATGAATGCTTTAGGATAACTTACATTTTGATTTGTACGTTTAGCGCGATCAGCCAGAAATAATAATCCTCCAGTCACGAATAACATAATTCCAACAAGTAGAATTTGCCGATCAAAAAAGGTCTCGATAACATCGTCAAGAAAGAATCCAATAAGTGCAGCAGGCACCATGGAAAGAATGATTTTCATGGAGAAATTAAAGGCTTCATTGTTTTTAAACTGAAACAGTCCCCCGAAAATGGTAGCGACATCTTTTCTGAAAACAACGATCGTACTTAATGCTGTGGCAAAGTGTAAAACAACTGTCGTCATCATACTTTCTTCACCGATCACTTCTCCACCGAATAGTGCTTTTGCTAGTTCTAAATGTCCGCTACTAGAAACGGGTAAAAATTCGGTGAGCCCCTGTATTATTCCAAGAATAATCGTTTCAATGCTATCCATACTGTTTAAAATTCTGTGGCGAAAATACTGATATTTTATGATTCATTGCAGATCGTCGTGCTCACTTATTGCTTAATCCGGTGAAAAGGAGGAGATAATCAGTCCTGAATTGGACAAGAACCAGTTAAGAAAAGTACTTTTTAAATCATCTGCAGCAAAAATGATGTTAGTGTATGTTTACCTTGTTTATTCAAATGTTCACGTAATGATAAACGTACTGTTCACCTGTGCGCAAATCAGAATAATCCGGGTTCCGGTCGATCGTCCAAATCTGTTTGTAAAATTGAATACGAACGGGTTAAATTCGGGAACTTATATACTTCAGTTTTCTACAGGAAGGAAACTAATGACACGAAAGATTGTTAAACATTGATGTCAACTAATCATTGAATTCAGAACAATCCTCACTCGGCTGATAAGTACCGGCGCTTTGCTGGTAAACGAGCGACGCACCGAGGTGTCCCACATACAACAAGAAAGCAGTTCCGGCAATCATGACTAACGTTATCGTGAATTTAGCGATGCGAGCCATTGAGAAGGACTTTATAAAATAGCGCAGGATAAAAATGACCGACGCTGCAGTAAACAAAATAGAGGTCGTTAAGGCGGCATTTTCATGTGATTTGAGAACTGTCGGATCACACAGCGTTCTGGAAACGATTCCATCTGCGGCATCACCGGTGTACATTGATATCCAGGCACCGACCGTACCGGTAATCAGGAGGAAACCACCGGCAGGATGAATCCATTTTTTCTGAATGAATAATCCGGCGGTAAAAAGTAGTGTAGCGAGAACCAGCGCCGTTATAGGAAGGTGAACAGAGAGTGCGTGCAGCACCTCCGTTCGCCATATTGATGGAATGGATTCCATATCATTTTTTAATCTTCACTGATAAAGGATCGAGGCGTTGCCCCACTTTCTTTACTTCTACTTCAACTTTTTGACCTTTTTCAAGTGCTGAAAATTCCACGGCTTCTCCGTTCTTGGTCAGTTCTGTTTCATCAATAAAATAGAGTTCTAAGGTCTTATCATCGGCTGTTTTCACGTAGATTTCGGATTTCTCGGCTTCTACTTTCTTGATTTTACCTTCATAGGTTCCCGATTCTACTACATCTGTTTTTTCACCGCAAGCAGTAACGATCAACAATGCTGCCACTGCTAATATTGAAAATATTCTTTTCATGATATTGTTTTTTTGATTCGCAACAAAAGTAGAAATACCTGCGGAATAAATGTGGGTTCTGTCAGATTAATGTGCATCATCTTTACGGCTCGACATTTCGAGTTCTTTGTTTCTCCATTTTTGATCCACAACACTGGGCTGGAAATAACATAGCGTTTGGATAAAGAAAGAGCATTGCCTGCACCGCGGCAAACTTCAGTAATTTAAAAACAAAAGGATTTCACAAGACCATATCTGAAGCCATAAATTCACAACTGTTCATCATTTCATATATCTTTGTGCGCTCCCTGGAATGATAAAACAACCGACATATCGCTCCATCTGGAAATTGGCACTTCCCGCAATGCTGGGTGGAATTGTCGAGCCGGTCTTGTCATTAACTGACCTGGCTGTCGTGGGCAATATCGGGAACGATAGTTTTGATGCTTCTAACGAGAATCTTTCTGCTGTTGCAGCAGTCGGGTTAGCTGGAAGCCTTCTCTCGGCACTGGTATGGATTTTTGCACAAATGAAAAGTGCTATATCCGCAGTTGTTTCTCAGGCTTATGGAGCTTCGCGCATGCGTACTGTGGCGTCATTAATTCCTCAGATGGTCTATTTCAATGCCATTGTCGGGGTGATCGCTATGTTTGGAACGATGATAACTTCGGCGTGGATATTCGAATACTTATTGTCTGCCAGTGGTGCTATTTTGAGCGATGCGGTCAGTTATTATGATATCCGCGTAATCGGTTTTCCTTTCACACTGATCACTTTTTCGATTTTTGGTGTGTTCAGAGGGATTCAGAATACCATTTGGGCAATGATTATTTCCGTGGTCGGTGGCTCAGTGAATATCCTGCTGGATTTTATGTTCGTACTGGGGTGGGGTGGATACAACGAACCTATGGGGGTAGAAGGTGCCGCGGTGGCGAGTTTGGTGGCTCAGGTAATCATGTTTTTGATGGCCATGTATTTTTTATTTTTTCACTCGGGCATTCAATTATTTTACGCCTTCAAACGCGTTAATCCGAATTTTAAAGAACTTTTACTGATTGCAGGGAATCTCGTTTTGAGAACATTGACCTTGAATATAGCACTTATTTTAACGCACAAGTTTGCCAATATTTACGGAATGGTTCAAGCCGCTACTCATGCCGTATTGTTGAATTTGTGGCTTTTTTCTGCATTTTTTCTGGATGCCTTTGCGACAGCAGCCAACGCGATGGCGGGAAAATTTCTGGGCGCCCGAGACAAGGATGCGATGCAGCGCAACCTCAATCGCAATTTGATGCTGAGTGTTATTGTTGCCTTTCTGCTGGCGGTTGTTGTGATGATTTTTGATCGTCAAATTATGGGGTTATTAATCGATAACGATGCGGTTTGGGACGTCTATCCCGATGTACTCCTGTTGTTTGCTATTTGCTTACCCGTTAATGCTGTTGCTTTTGCAATCGATGGCGTTTTCAAAGGTATGGGGATGGCAAAATTCCTTCGAAATGTCTTGTTTATTTCTACTTTCGCCGGGTTTATGCCGGTTCTGTTCATTGGTCATTTTTACGCTCCGGGACTTCAAATTGTGTGGTGGTCGATTATCACCTGGATGGTGCTGCGTTCAGCAATTCCATTTTTCTATTTCCGCAGCTGGTTAACCAAATTTAAACCCTGATAATTCTCTTCGGAAGTATAATATAATTGTTAACTTTAATGCAAAAAGTGAGTCAATGAATCCGGTTTACATCGATGCGCTTTGGTTGGGATTGGCATTCCTGAGCGGAATGGTGATGAAGAAAATTAATCTTCCTCCGCTCATCGGTTTTCTGGCGACTGGTTTTTTTCTGAATTTTTCAGGTTTTACAGATGGCAACTTACAAGAAATAATTGCTACGCTCTCTGATTTGGGCATAACACTTTTGTTATTTACGATCGGATTGAAAATAAAAGTCCGGCAACTTTTTAAAAAAGAAATTCTTATCACCACCTCCTTACACATGCTTCTGGCAACTTTTGCTATAGGCGGAGTTATCTTTTTACTGAGTTATTTTTCCGTTCCGCTGTTCGAAAATGTGACTTGGCAAACGGCACTGATTATTGGTCTCGCCCTCAGTTTTTCAAGTACCGTTTTTATTATTAAATCGCTGGAACAACGCGGGGAAATCACCTCCAGGCATGGGCGTTTTGCTATCGGGGTCTTGATTATACAGGATTTGTTTGCCGTTTTATTTCTGACGATGTCTAAGACAGAGTGGCCGAGCATTTGGGTACTGACCCTGCCAATATATCTCTATGTGCTCCACCTGGTGCTGTCGAAATTGCTGTCACATACGGGGCATGGTGAGCTACTGACAGTTTTTGGTTTCTTCGCTCCTTTTATTGGCGGTGCGCTGGTGTTTGATGCTGTCCACTTGAAATATGACCTCGGTGCGCTCATCGTTGGAATGTTATTAGTGAATCACAACAGAGCGGAAGAGTTGTATGACCGCATGATGAGTTATAAAGA
>JBNJEH010000094.1:0-7904 GCA_051745635.1 Bacteroidota bacterium | reverse complement strand
TTTGAGATATGTTTATAAAAAAGTTGATCTGCATAGCAATAGTTTTACTCGCTTTTACAGCGCGGGCAGAGCATATTGTTGGTGGAGAAATTTTTTATGACTGTTTGGGCAACAACGAGTACCGCGTCATCATCAAAGTCTATCGGGATTGTAACAGTACCGGAGCCGATTACGACTCCCCGTTAAACCTCGGTGTTTTTTACAATTCAAACAATTCGTTATATCAGAATTATTCGGTTGCCTACCCGGGAAGCGAGGTACTAGACGTCACCTTCAACAATCCTTGTGTCACACCGCCCGATGATATCTGCGTGCAGGAAGCCATTTATTCAAAGGTCATAACACTTCCCGACAACCCAGAGGGGTACACGTTGGTCTACGAGCGCTGCTGCAGAGGTCCCGGCATTGTTAACTTGACCAATCCGGATGCTGAAGGGTTAACGCTCACAGCCACTGTTCCGGGAACGAACTCTGGTGTTAGTTGCAACAGCAGTCCGCGATTTGATAATTACCCGCCACTTTTATTGTGCAACAACGAAGAATTGATTTTTGATCATGCCGCAACAGATCCCGATGGCGATGTCATCGAATATGAACTCTGTACGCCTTTTCACGGTGGTTCACAAACTGCTCCAATGCCCAATCCCCCCAACAACCCGCCCTATAATAATATCAACTGGGATAATGGATTTTCTGCCACACAGCCCTTTGGCAACAACGGGCCCATCAATTTAGATCCCAATACGGGCATGTTGAATGCATCTCCTTCCATGATAGGCAAGTTTGTAGTGGGCGTTTGCGCAAAAGAGTATCGCAATGGCAACTTAATCAGTGTGACGCGACGTGATTTTTTATTTACAGTCTTCAATTGCGAGGTTTCCACCGATGCAGAAGTTGTTCCACAAGAAGAGTTGAGTACTTTTACGAGTTATTGCGACGGGTTGACCATCGATTTTGAAAACAACAGTTACGGAGGTACAAATTACGAATGGCACTTTGGCGATCCGGGCAATCCCGGTCCCAACAGCACTGATTATGAACCGAGTTACACCTATCCCGGAGAAGGCACTTACGATGTCATGTTGGTTGTAAACCCTGGCTGGGCGTGCACAGATACAGCCTTTCAGACGTTCGAGGTCTTCGAGTCTTTGAATGTATCCTTTGAGCCTCCCGACGGGCAGTGCATAACTTCCAACAATTTTGATTTCGAAGGAGAAGGAGATTATGGAAGCGGCTCCACATTTTCCTGGGATTTCGGCCCCTATGCAAACCCTCCTGATGCGACTACTGAAGATGTTTCAGGTGTGGTATTTGATTCATCAGGTTATCGAGACGTCACTTACGAGGTCAATTGGAATAAATGTAGTGATAGTCACACCGATTCAGTACTCGTATACCGAGAACCGATCGTCAATTTTGGGATTGAACCTGGTCTCTACTGCGCGCCATTTCGAGCAGAATTTATCGACAGCAGTAAAGCTGATGCTCCCATTGATTATTTCTGGGACTTTGGAGATGGCGCCACATCGACAGTGTCAGATCCCGTGCACGTGTATGATAATCCCGGAGTTTATGACGTAAACTTGAACATTCAGGTAACAGAGGGGTGTCCAGCCGATCTCACATTGAATAAACCGGGGCTCATTGAAGTTTTCCCGGCTCCAGTAGCCGGATTCTCTGTCTCCCCGGAAGAAACAGACGCATTTAATACGGAAATAACCATCACTGATGAAAGTATCGATAGCCAGGGATCATTCATTTATTATCTCAATGATTCGGTGGACACTACGCAGCGCAATTTAACATATCACTTTTTATCGGGTGGCTATCATTACCCCTATCAGGTTGTAAAAAATCAATATGGCTGTGTGGATACCGCGGTACAGGAAATCTATGTAGAACCGCAGACCACGTTCTATATACCGAATGCCTTTACCCCCAATCGCGATGGATCTAACGAGATGTTTGCTCCCGTTATTTTTGATGTCTCAGAATATGAATTTATAATTTATAACCGCTGGGGTGAACAAATTTTTTACACAAACGATCCTAAAGCAGGTTGGAATGGAAAAATTGACGGAAAATTTGCTCCAGACGGCGTTTACGTATGGCAATTGCGCTTCAGAAACCACCGCTCCACATTCGAAGAGCATACCGGGCACGTCAATTTGTTGCGCTAAATTATTCGCTCAGGAAAAGCACCGAGGAGATATGGTCAGCCTGTAATTTTCCAGCGTCCGTTAAGTAAATCACATTTCCGTTCCGTGCAACGAGGTCATAATCCTCAAAAGATTCGAGTTCGCGATAAAAAGATGTGGGAATTTCACAATGCTCCTTCAACACTCCCAGCGAAACGCCCCATTTGGTCCGAAGTCCGGTCATGATGAGCTCGTTAAATTGATCCTTCGGCGTCAATGATTCAGACGTATAAGCACATTCTCCGCTGGATATGTTTTTTATATAGCGGCGGTTGTTGGCGACATTCCAACGACGGGAAATGCCGTTAAACGAGTGGGCAGAAGGTCCAATCCCCAAATAGTGCCTGCCCCGCCAGTAATTCGAATTGTGAATCGAATAGTTATCTTTTGTAGCAAAATTCGAAATTTCATATTGCTCGTATCCGGATGATGACAACTCGTTTAACAACATCTCGAACTGAAGGGATTGAGCCTCTTCAGATGTGGCTGAAACGCGACCTTTTTTGATCCAGTTGGCCAGGGCTGTTTTGTCCTCTATCGTCAGGCAATACGCAGAAATATGTTGGGGACCGAGTTCCAGTAATTGTTCGATATTCGCGCGCCAGTCTTCAGCTGAGCTGTTCGGTAATCCGTACATCAAATCCACAGTGAGATCAAATCCATACTGCTGCGCAAGCTCAATTGCTGCTGTCGATTCCTTAGCTGTATGAGCGCGATTCATCCATTCTAAATCCTCCGAACGAAACGATTGTACGCCCAGACTCAACCGCGAAACGCCAGCCGATTTTAAAACATCCAGCAATTGGGTCGAAACATCGTCAGGATTCACTTCAAATGTAAATTCCTTCAAATCTGCAGTAGAAAATAATGTATAGACTGTGTCCAGTATCAACGTGAGTTCTTCCTCCTTCAGCAAGGAAGGTGTTCCACCACCAAAATAAATCGTCTCAATGGATTGTCCCTTTAAATAATCCTGCTCTTTTTCGAGTTCCTGGCACATCGCCTCAATTAAAGATTCCCGGTAAGGCGAAAATGTGGTGCTGAAATGGAAATCACAATACGAACAAGCCTGCTTACAAAATGGAATATGAATGTAAATACCTGCCATACGACAAAGCTACGATTTGTTTCCTACTTTTATCAAAATATAATCCTGTGAAAAAAAATTGGTCAGATGTCGTTGGATCGAAGATATTTTTATAACTTAATTATAGAAAAAGTAATTTTAAACTGTAAAAGTCATGAATGATACAACCACAACCCTATCACCTGCTGCGTTCACGGAGAAATTCATCAACGAAACCAACCGTTCCGTTTTTCTTACGGGAAAAGCTGGAACGGGCAAGACTACCTTGCTGAAAAAAATTATCGACGCGACGCACAAAAATACCGTAGTCGTAGCTCCCACGGGAATAGCAGCGCTGAACGCCGGAGGAGTGACGATCCATTCGTTTTTTCAATTGCCCTTCGGAAGTTTTTTACCTACAAGTGAACAGCCCCCGTTTATTTCTGACCGCATACAGGTGCACACGCAAGCTACTCTTATGCGCAATTTTCGTATGAATCAACAACGCAAAGCAATCATTCGAAATCTGGAATTGTTGATCATTGACGAAATTAGTATGCTCAGAGCTGATATCCTCGACGCCATGGATTACGTACTGAGAAAAGTCAGAAGAAACAGCGCTCCTTTTGGAGGTGTTCAATTGCTTTACATCGGTGATTTGTTGCAACTCCCACCGATTGTGAAACGCGAAGAAAAACAAGTGTTACAAAACTTTTATCAGGGCCATTTTTTCTTCCACGCAAAAGCTGTGAAAGAACGCCCTCCGCTCTACATCGAACTGGATAAAATTCACCGGCAGGACGATAAGAGTTTTATTGAAATTCTGAATCACCTGCGCAATAATTATGTTTCAGACAGCGATATTGAAGTCCTGAACCAATATGTACGACCCAAATTCGATTCGACTGAACACGAAGGGTTTGTTACGTTGACGACACACAACAGAAAAGCGGAAGAAATGAATGCCAGTTCCCTGGCAGCGTTAAAGGGTAAAGAATACAAATACAGTGCTGAAATTACAGGAGATTTTCCCACACACATGTTTCCTCTCGCCGATACGTTACATTTAAAAGTTGGCGCTCAGGTCATGTTTGTCAAAAACGACATGTCCTACGAAAAACAATTTTACAATGGAAAAATTGGTCGCGTGGCAGAACTGAGCCACGATGCCATTCACGTTCATTTTCCCGAAGAAAATTTGACCATTGAAGTAGAAAAATATGAATGGGAAAATGTCAAATATTCACTCGATGAAAAGTCGGGAGAGATTCAGGAAGAAGTCAAAGGAACGTTCGTTCATTTCCCCATCAAATTGGCGTGGGCGATTACCGTTCATAAAAGTCAGGGCTTGACATTTGAAAAAGCAGTCCTCGATTTGAACAAGGTTTTTGCACCCGGTCAGGCATACGTAGCACTGTCCCGCCTCCGCTCGCTAAAAGGCCTGGTTTTGCTCAACCCCATTCGTTTAAACGGTTTGACCAATGACCAGCATGTCGAAAACTATGCCCGGAATAAAGCGACAAAGGATGACCTTGCTGATCAACTTGAAACGAGTACAGTCATGTTTTTAAACGAGAAACTGACTCAGGCTTTTAACTGGGATCCAATGGTAAGTAAATGGCTAGCGCTGGAACACGCTCATAAAAATGCCGGTGAGCGGTCAGAGATGGGAAAAAATGCAGAATGGTTTAGCAAGCAAGTGCAGTTTTTATTAAAAACGCTCGAACCTGCCCGCAAATTTCGCAATCAATTATTTCGCATGTGTCAACCGGCAACATTTGACATTGGCGCCGTTGGCGAACGCGTAGAAGCTGCTTATCAATATTTCATCAAGTTTTTAGAACCTGTTTTCCGGGAGAATTTAAAGCAATTGCTGCTGCTCGGTACAAAGACGGGAACCAAACAATATATCGAAGAACTAGCCGATCTCGATGAGCAAATTACTACAGTAATACTGGACCTCAAAAAATCCAGGGCGCTGTGCGATCAAATGGCACGCGGAAACGACCTGACCAAAGAAACCATCTGGAATGAACAGGTCAGAAATTTCAAGGCAGCCAAAATTCAGGTAGTTAAAGATGAAATTCGGCGAGAAAATCCCGATGTAAAACAGCTGAACAGCACAGCCCTCGACGGAAAAAAGAAAAAGTCGGGAAAGAAGTCTAAAAAATCGACTTATGAAAAAACTTTTGAGCTCTTCGAAAAAGGCTGGAATGCAGAAGAAATAGCAGACCAGCGGAGCCTGACCGTCGGTACGGTGAACCGCCATTTTTCTAAACTCATCAAAGATGAAAAAGTGTCGGTTGAGGACGTGCTGGATGAAAACAAATTACAATATCTCAGAGATGAATTGGGTTCGGAAATAGAAGGACCGCTCGGTGAAATAAAGGAGAAGCTGAAAAGTGACGTTTCCTGGGATGACCTGCATTTATATCATGCCAGCTTACTCATTTAGTTCGTCCACGTGACGCACGAACTTTGACAACAACGTTACGATGTCGTCATAAGCCGAAAAACTGAGTTCCTCGTAAGTATCGTGCACGTCATGATAATGTTTATTTTCTCCCATCGTATAGATAAAAAAGCTGGGAACACCTTGCTCGTGGAAATAGTAATGATCACTGTTAGCTGTTTCTCCTCGTGGTTTGATGGCTTTTAAATGGTTATCATTAAGCGATTTTAATTGATCAAAAGCTGCTGTATGCACTGTCCCGTTCACCGCAGTAATCCCATCTTCTCCACTGCCCATGATATCGAGGTTCAACAGAAATTGAATATCCTCAAAATCCATGGACGTGTTTTCCACAAAATATTTCGACCCGAGCAGTCCGGCTTCTTCGCCGGCAAATGCAATAAATAAAAGGTTGTACGAGCACGGGGTTTCAATAAAATGGTCAGCTATGGTAACGAGCATGGCGGTTCCGCTCGCATTGTCATTGGCCCCGGGAAAATAAGTACTTCGATTCGTTCCCATTCCTCCCAAATGATCGTAGTGGGCGGTAAAGACAACCGTTTTCGCATCATCATTGGCGGCGGGCAAATAACCAATTACATTCTGACTGGTAAAATCCTCGATAAAACTGGCGTCAACGTGAAATTCAATCGTGTCATCAAACGCGATTTCAGCAGCTTTGACAATCATAATAGCATGGTCATATTGATGTCTCCCCACCGACCAGGTAAATTTTTGTTGTGTCGTCAAGATCACATGGCCCACTTTAGCCAGCCCTTGGAGTTCGCGCATCAGTCGATTTTCAGTTTTCGGGTCTGCACCTTTTAAATCGACAAAAAAAGTATTCGCCCGATCGGAACGCACTTCCTCAATAGCATTGCGCAAAAGCGCCTTATCTGAAACGACTGAAGTATCCAGGTAGACGGCTTTTACTTCCCCCCTGCCCTGTCCGGAAGTGCCGGCAACGATAAAATCTTCACCCGTCTCAAGTGTGCGCCCGTTCACAGTCAACGAAACAGTATCCGGAAACGAATTGACACTATGGCTGAACGGCTGCAAATAGGAAGAATCTTCTAAAAATGGCTGCAAACCACTCGACTCAAATTCACGAGCAAGAAATCGGGCCGCTTTATTGACGCCATTGTTCACATATCCGCGACCATAAAGTGAATCGCTGCAAAGGACTTCGGTGACCTGTCGGGCTTTTTGAATTTGAGCATAGGCACTCCCGCAGATAAAGATCGAAATGATTACAAAAAAAAGGCTACGCGTCTGCATATCTTCTACTTATTATTTTCACAAATGCTTCTACTAAGTCATTTTCTTCATCCCAGTCATATTTTGTCGCAATTTGACTTAACAGTTGATGTGCCTCCCGATTGGATGACTGCTGGTCAAGTTGCTCAAGGTACTCTTCAAAAGCCTCTCGATTCCTCCCAAACAATTCTGAAATAAACTGGAGCTTATCATTGAGACCGATGGCTCCTTTCAGCGTATCAATCTTTGAAGAGCCCAACTGGTCTGAAAGCGTACTTTTGTGTAAATCCATAAAGTGCTCGTAGAAGGATTTGGTTACTTCTCCCCGTTCTTTGGGAAAGTCTTCCTCTACAGCTGTTTCCGCGTCTTCAATTTCCGCTGATTCTTCCTCCTTTTCTCCGTCATTTTCGGTTGAAACAGCGGGGTCGTGTCCTTCTTTGAGCGCACCTCCTGCGGGAGAATCTTCCCCTTGATCTGCAGTTTTTTGGTCCTGCTCTACAACTGGTGAAGGTGATTCTTCAAAAGATTCATCGCTGGTGAAATCAAATTTAATTTCACCCGTGCTATTGTCTTCATCTTTTGTTTTCGTCGCGGTTTTTTCCTTTACCGGCGCCGATTGAGATTCATCCTGTTTTTTATAAACGTTTTCTTCTTTGGCTTTATAATTTAGAATAACGGCGCGTTCGTAGAGTTTTCGCGACAAATTTTCGAACTCCTGCAACTCTTGAGCAGTCAAATGATCCTTGTCGAGTTTTGCACTCAGCGACTTTAAGCGATCAGTGATTGTTTGATGTGTATTGAATGTACCCATAATGTTTTCCCGTTGTAAATCCAAAAGTACATAAAATAGGTCATTATACAAAGACGGGATAAAAATCCAACCCAGCTCTCATCGTGCTCTTACGTCACATTTTATATTTGTAAAAAAAAG
>JBNJEH010000093.1:0-8256 GCA_051745635.1 Bacteroidota bacterium | reverse complement strand
AATTAAGAAGCATTTAGCAGTTGATCTTAATGATCCTTAACTTCTTAATGGTTTCCCTATAGGTAGTGCTTTTTTCCTGCTTTCAACGTATATTACACTGCAGCTAACGGTAACACAATCGGCTCTGCAACTTCCTGGTAAAAAAGGAGTTTTGTTCTAAGAATAACCCCACCATTTAGAAATTAAGAAGCTTTAAGCGGTTTGGTCTTAATGATCCTTAACTTCTTAATGGTTTCCCATATAGTAGTGCTTTTTACTCCTTTCAATGTATATTACACTGCAGTCAACGGTAACACAATCGGCTCTGCAACTTCTTAATGGTCAAATAATAAAAGTTTTGACTGAATCGGAAGAGCACGCTCCAACTCAAATACTGGTACAATTCTCCAGGAATTCCTTCTAAGCGATATTCGTAAACACTTGTTGAATGTCGTCGTCGTCTTCTATTTTATCGAGTAGCTTTTCAGCTTCTTCCATTTGTTCTTCACTCAATTCAATGGGCGAGGTCGCATAGCGTTTCAAATTGGATTTGGCCACCTCAATATCCTTTGTTTCCAGTGCTTCCTGAAGGGTTCCAAAACTGGTATAGTCACCATAGATGATGATCGTTCCATCTTCGGTCTGTTCAATTTCCTGAAGTCCTGCGTCAATGAGTTCGAGTTCCAGGGTTTCTATATCAGTTTCTTCGGTATGTTCAGGAGCAATTTCAAAGACGGCTTTTCGATCAAACATAAACTCAAAAGAACCGTTGGGAACGACTTGACCACCGGCTTTATTAAAATACGACTTGACATTCGCCACGGTTCTCGTCGGGTTATCGGTGGCACACTCGACATAGACGAGCACCCCGTGTGGCCCCTTTCCTTCATAGTTGACGAGTTCATAGTTTTCTACATCTTTTGAAGAAGCCCGTTTGATGGCTTTTTCAATATTGTCTTTTGGTACATTCTGCGATTTCGCATTTTGAATAGCTGTCCTGAGCGTGGCATTCATTGCTGGGTCTTCACCCCCTTCTTTTGCGGCCATCGTAATCGCTTTCAACAGTTTTGGGAACACTTTTGACATTTTGCTCCATCGTTTCTCTTTTGCTGTTCTTCTCGCTTCAAACGCTCTACCCATTGTCTATTCGATTTTATTATTCTACCGACCTCGGTAGTGCTGGTAAATATACAAAATTACAAATAAAACCTCTGTCTAAATGGAAGACAAAGGATTGCTGAGTTTGGAGGAATTGTACTTCCAAGGCCAAACGCATTTGAAAAATGTCGTTGACGAGGGTGCTTTTTATTTATTCATGGGCTAAAACGCGTGAACCCATGACCATAGCAGAGACCATCCCTACTGGATGACCTAAATTTCCTTTACGATACGATGTTCGATTGAATCAAAATGCGTTTGTCCAGACTTTATCACACATGTCTTTTTTTGACAACAAAGGTTTTCTTATCTTTGAATGAAAATAACGAAAAATATGCGATTCATTATATTCATTTTCTGTGCCTTACCGCTTTACTCCATCAGTCAGGAGGCTGAGCTCGTCACGCAGCAGCGCATCAAAGGAACTATCACTAATTTTGTTTTTAGTCCCGACGGAGAGTACCTGGCGAATATCAGTGAAGATGATCCCGCGATTCACGTTTGGCACCTCGCTTCAGAAAAAATTATCGGGTCGCTGCAGGACTACGAACAGCCCACTGAAGCACTCGCTTACAATGACGACGGTGACGAGCTGTTGTCGCTTTACGAAGACCACTTAATGATTCGCTGGAATCTGGACGAATGGTCTGTTTCCGACTCCATGCGGCTCGAAGAAGATCCGACATGGATTGCTATGAGTGGCGACTATATGTTTGCGGGGTTTTACAACGAAATAAAAGTGTTTGACCGCTCCTTTGATCTTCAAAAAACCATTGAAGTGAGCGGAAAACCGCGCAGCAGCTATTCTGCGAAAAATCACCTTTACGTGGGCACTTCTTTCGGAGAACTCATTAAAGTCAGTCTGGACGATCTCTCCATTGCTTTTCAAAAGAAGTTCAATAAAACAGATTTTCAGGACCTGGATATTTCGACAGAAAAAAATCGATTGTTGGCCTTTAACGACAACGGTTCAGTAACAGAGGTTTCCCTGGATGCTCTCACACTGACGAATAATTTCAAGCCTCTGGGTGGATTTAACTTTGGGAAAAAATACGGTCAGGTTCATGCCGGCAATGGATTAATTGCCTTCATCAGCGAAAAAAATCAAATCGACTGCTACAATATGGAGGGCAACCTGGTCATGCAGTTGATTGATACCGTAGAATCTGAAGAGATTAAAGTGCTGGAATTTTCTCCCGATGGCAGCGTGCTGGGTTCATCCAGCTTCAAGCAAAAACTGTTTAAGGGTATGGAATCGGGCGAAAACAGCATTAAATTATGGGACCTTTCCCGCCAGGGATTGATTGCCGAACTCAAAGGTAGCGTGAATCCCGTACATCAGTTCTCCTTTCACCCGCAGAAAAACATCGTTGCATTGCTCGGCGGAAACCGAAAAATAAGCGTGTGGGATGTTGATTTTGCAGAAAAAATGTTTGAATTTCAGCTCAGGGAGCCCGAACGCGAACAGGACATTGCCCTGATGTCTGAAGAAGATAAAGAAGACGTCAATAACTCCTCGCGGAAAAAGGGGAACTCGAACGTGCTCAACCTCAATAAACTGGCAGAAAAAGCCCAAGAAAGTGTAGTGCGGAGAACAGTTAATCGCGTGAGGAAAGAGCCCGTGCTCGTGCAGTTTTCAGCAAAGGGAAATTATCTCATGACAAAATTAGAAAAGGATGAAATCAGAATTTATCGCTACGACGGCGAAAAGCTCGAGTACATGCACTTCGCCAAACATCAGCAAGAGCGCATTAATCACTTCATGACAGATCCGGAGGAAGAACATATTATCTGTCTGGGCGCGGGTGACAAAGCCGTTTCTATTGTCGATTTAGAAACTGGAGAACTTGAAAAGAAACTATCAACAGAAAACAAAACAGCGGAGCGCGAATTTCTCAACAATGCCATTTCCGGGTCGTACAATCCAACGGGTGAAAACTTTGCCGTCTGTACGGGACGCGGTCAAATCTTCATCTGGGACAATAATTTTAACCAGATCTTTAAAACGGAGGGCAACAATCTCTTTCGCGCTGGTAACAACGCGTTTATCAACTATTCTGAAGACGGGGAAAAACTCTACATGAAAGGATTTGACGGTGTGCGCGGTTACAACATTTCCGATTTTAACGTACTCGGCACCAACAAACTCAAAATGCCCGGACGGCCTTACGAACTGGGAACGCCGCAAAATTTCATGGTTGGATTTGACGAAACAAAGGGCTACATAGAAGACCTTTCGAGCCAGGAACTCGTGTCTTTCCCCGTTAATCGCAATATGATCAACGCAGTCGATGCATCCCTGCGCAACTATGTCGGGCTATCTTTAAAAAACGGTGAATTCCGCCTTTACGATGTGAAAACGGGAGATCTTCGTGCCACTTTCATCGGCGAAGGGGAAAACACCATCATCAAAACGGCGGATAATTATTACAAAGTTAATAAAGAAGGCTTCGATCTCGTATCGTTTCGCATTGGGAGAAAAGCATATCCCTTTGAACAATTTGACGCTTACTACAATCGCCCCGACCTCGTTCTGAATGCGCTCAAATGTCCGGACGAAGAATACGTCGCGTTGTATAAAAATGCTCACGAGCGACGATTGGAAAAACTCGAAATAACAGATGCCTCTTCGCCCGATTTTTCGACACTTCCTCAATTAAAAATCACCAACCGCTCGGACATTCCCTTTTCGCAATCGGAAAAAAAGGTGGCTTTTAATATTCAGGCATCCAGTGAAAAAAACCCGTTAGAAAAACTAAAAATTACGATTAACAATGTGCCCGTCGAACACCACAAACTTCAGGGGCAGTCCGCTGAAAAATCAATCGATCTCGAATTGATCAAAGGGACGAACAAGGTGAACGTATATGCGGTCAACACAAAAGGCGAGGAGAGCCTGGCCGAAAGTATTACTATTCACTGTTCCCGCAATGACAAGCCCGATCTCTACCTGGTTACGGTCGGCACATCAGACTACGCCGATGATCGTTTTGATCTGAGCTATGCCGCCAAAGATGCCAAAGATCTGACGGCCTTGTACAACGATTACAACAATGGTCGTTTTGACAAAATACACACTTATAACATTACCAACGCGGAAGTAAAAAAAGAAAAATTTCAGGCTGTAAAGGAGTTTCTTCAGGCAACAAACCGCAACGATCAGGTGATCTTCTACATTGCCGGTCACGGTGTGTTGGACGAAAACTTTGCGTACTACTACGGTACACACGACATGGACTTTATGGCTCCACAAAAGCGCGGATTATCCTACGACAAGCTGGAAGAAGTGCTCAGCGGTATAGCTTCCGCCAAAAAACTGCTGATCATGGACACTTGTCACTCGGGTGAAGTTGACGAAGATGAAGTAACGGTCGTCGAAGACGATGAGGGCGAAGACGATGAGGGCGAAGACGATGAGGGCGAAGACGATTTAGCTTTTAACGATGTAACATTCCGGGCGGTTGGACCGAAACTCCGCGAAGGATCTGATACCAGGGCGTCTGCAGGAAAAATGGCGCGATTGCTTTTCGCTGACATCAGGAAAGGTACGGGCGCCACGGTTATTTCCAGTGCCGGCGGTGTCGAATTTGCCATGGAGGGCGACGACTGGAAAAACGGCTTATTTACTTATTCGCTCCTCAACGGTATTACGAACCGAACAGCAGATCTCAACGACGATGGCGTGATTATGGTATCCGAATTGCAAAATTATTTAATTGATAAAGTGGGGAAATTATCGCACGGCAAACAAGTCCCGACCACTCGTGTTCAAAATATTCGTTTAGATTATCCCGTATGGTAAAATAATGCGCACATTCATCTCCATATTCTTTGTGTTGGCGCTCTTGCTGCCTTTTGTCACCATTTTTGGCTGGCTTTCCATCGAGCGTCAGGTATTGAGAAAAAACGTGAAACACGAACTGATGAAAACAGTTCCGGAAGATGAATTGATCGCGCTTACATTTCCCCGGGAAGATACGACCTCAGCGCTGCATTGGGAACACGCCGGAGAATTTGAATACCGCGGCGAAATGTACGATATTGCCCGTCGAAGTTATTCGGATGACGAAGTGACTTACCGCGTTTGGTGGGATCACGAAGAAACCGAACTCAATCGCCAGCTCACCCAGCTTTCTCTGATCCATTTTAGCGATTCGCCGATAAAGGAAAAATCGGATCAACAGCTCTCCTTTTTTATGCAACAACTCTTTGCAGAACAGTTCGAATCCTCATTGACCGATTACGCTTTTTACCCCATCGAACACGTCTTTGGATATTTACGCGCGCATACCAATTCCGTATGTGAAGTTGATCCGCCACCTCCCCGGTGTTAACGTATTTCCCTTACTATTTATGAATAATACGGGTTTTTTGTCCGTAGTTGTTCTTCATGGGATTGGAACAACCGATTGAGTAAAATAGCTGGAATTACCAGGAGGTGCCATAACCCGCGTTAAAAAATGCAGCAAATTAAATCGCGGTAAAAACAAGGCTGTACATTGAAAACCATAGGTTTAGTGACACTGTTAATGCACTTTTTTCAACCCATTCACGGCGCAAACTGGTGATTCCCGCACAAAATACGTAATCATGAATAATTTACTGATCATTGCGATGCTTTGTTTTGCATCACTGGCAACGGCTCAGTCACTCACTGTTGTCGATGAAAAAACCAACAAACCGCTGGAAATGGTGGAAATTGGCGGAAAAGGAGTGGCAAAAAAAGTATTTACACAAGAAGATGGTCTGGCCGATATTAGCCCTTTTAAAGGAACCAGCGAAATCATCGTTCGGTTCTACGGGTACGAAACCAAAGAATTCTCTTATAAACAACTGGAGGCGGCCGATTTTAAAGTGGCGTTGCAGTCGCGGGTCCTGACATTGAACGAAGTCGTGATTTCTGCCAACAAGTGGAGTCAGGTTTCTTCTGATGTTCCGATCAAAGTCACGCGCATTTCTCCAAAAGAAGTCGCGCTCCAAAACCCTCAAACGGCAGCCGATTTGCTCGGCACTTCGGGAGAAGTCTTCGTTCAGAAAAGTCAACAGGGCGGTGGAAGCCCGATGATTCGCGGATTTGCAACCAACAGACTGCTTTATTCCGTCGACGGTGTGCGTATGAACACAGCTATTTTTCGCGGCGGAAACATTCAAAATGTCATTTCCCTCGACCCTTTTGCCATGGAAAATGCAGAGGTTTTGTTCGGACCCAACTCCACCATTTACGGCAGTGATGCAATCGGCGGAGTGATGAGTTTTCAGACCCTCACCCCCACTTTTTCGGAAGGAGAAAAGCCTCAGGTTCAAGGAAAAGCACTCATGCGTTATTCTTCAGCAAATCAGGAAAACACGGGGCATTTTGACATCAACGTTGGCTGGAAAAAGTGGGCACTCGTCACAAGTGTTTCGTCCAACAAGTTTGATCATTTGCGCCAGGGAAGTCACGGGCCGGATGACTACTTAAAACCATATCATATTGAGCGAATTAACGAAATGGATGTCATCGTAGAACAAGACGATCCGTTGTTGCAGGTTCCTACGGGGTACGACCAAATGAATCTGATGCAAAAAGTGCGTTACGCTCCCAATGAGCACTGGGACTTAGAATATGCTTTTCATTATTCTTCAACCTCTTCGTACGGACGGTATGACCGTCACAACCGCATGAAAAATGGTGATCCGCGCTACGGTCAATGGGATTACGGACCGCAGGAATGGATGATGAATTTATTCACTGTTCATCACCGTCAATCCAATTTTTTTTATGATCAGATGAGTATGCGTTTTGCCCAACAGTCCTTTGAAGAAAGTCGAATTTCGCGCGATTTAAACAGTTTTTTCCGCGAAAGAAGGGTCGAAAACGTCCAGGCTTATTCGGCAAACGTCGATTTTTCAAAAGCGCTCGGCGACAACAACAACTTATTTTATGGCGTAGAGTACGTTTTCAACGATGTTTCATCAGCGGGAACCATCGAAAATATTGCCCAGCAGACCACTGTCCCTGGACCTGCCCGTTATCCGGAATCCTCCTGGCAAACGGCGGGCATTTACCTCAACGACGAACACCAGTTCAGTGAAAAATTCACCATACAGGCGGGGGCGCGCTACACACATTATTTGCTGGACGCTTCTTTCGACACGACATTTTACCCTTTTCCATTCAACAGTGCCAACCTGAATAATGGTGCGCTGACAGGTGGAATCGGCGCCGTCTACGAATGGAATGACAACACGGTCGTGCGCTTCAATGCGTCGACAGCTTTTCGTTCTCCGAATGTAGATGACATTGGCAAAGTCTTCGATTCCGAACCGGGTTCCGTTGTCGTTCCCAATACGCGTTTGAGTGCAGAATATGCCTATAATGCTGATGTCGGAATCACGAAAGTTTTTGGAAACTTTCTCAAGTTCGACCTCACAGGATATTACACGCTCCTGGAAAACGCGATGGTGCGGCGCAATTTTACCCTTAACGGTGCCGACAGCATCATTTATGACGGTTCTATTAGTCAGGTACAAGCTTTACAAAATGCAGCTTCATCCAATGTTTATGGCGTTCAGGCCGGGTTAGAAATCAATTTGACCAACGGTTTTTTGCTGCGGTCGCGGTTTAATTTTCAGCGCGGACGTGAAGAAATGAGCGACGGGTCAGTGAGTCCTTCGCGGCATGCGGCACCTTGGTTTGGTGTTACGCGCCTGCGGTATACTTTCGGCGAACTCATGCTGGACTTTTATGCCCAATACCAGGGCGAACGCAGTCATGAAAACCTATCGGTCAGTGAGCGCGGGAAGAGCGAAATCTATGCCAGCGACGAAAACGGGCAAACATACGCACCGGGTTGGTATACGCTCAATTTAAAAATCATGTACGCGGTCAGTGATCACTTAACAATAAGCGGAGGGGTGGAAAACATCACAGATCAGCGCTATCGTCCTTATAGTTCGGGACTTTCCGGCGCTGGTCGCAATTTTATTTTAGCCGTAACCGTTCCGTTTTAATAGTATTCTTTGCCGGGGGACGAGCGATATCCCGGCGTTTTTTATGCTTTTCAAAGTGGAATTCGTTCAACGATACACCGCCTTCATCCATTTCATAAAGGAGTAGCTATCCAAACAATTCGCGCA
>JBNJEH010000092.1:0-8549 GCA_051745635.1 Bacteroidota bacterium | reverse complement strand
CGATAGCATTGCTTAACTTTGTACCGTGGATTATGCAATAGAGATAAAATTTAAGGAATTACTCGCCGAACTCGAGGAAAGATTTGGTGGTGGAATGGACGCTCAGGCTGTACTGTTTCTGATCGGCGTGCAGGAACTGGGCAAAGGTTACCAGAAATTTTCCAAGCGACAAAAAACGGAATTGATGCACGTGGCTGTGTGTACGGTCCTGGAGCCTTATGGGTTCTACAAAACCGTGGGTCGCGACGAGGACAACTGGCCGCATTTTGAATTTGTAAAAGAACTCCCTCCGCTGGATGAGCGACAACAACAGCACTTAATCAAAGAAGCAATTATCGAGTACTTCAATGCCGAAAAACAAGAAAACCCGGATTCAATCAAAGTCCCCGAGGTTCTGCGCTATTTCGAAGAAGAGCAAAATGATCATTTCAGTGAATGAACGCCACTGATGAATCCTCAAATTGCAGGACATGGATTTTTAGTTTTTCTTACGCTTTGATCCAAATGGATTTTTCAACAGTTTAATAAGTCGAAACAGGCCATAAAACCAAAGCCCGGAACCTAAAATCAATCCCGAAATTATGAGCAGGGTATTCCAGCCCAATTCTTCATGCGTAGCTACCTCCTCAAATAAAAAATACATTGCAAAAGGCCACATAAAGAAAAGCTGCCACGCTAAGCCTTTCCACGCGTTTTTTTCCAGGTCAACCCACATATCACTTTGGCTTTTTTTCTTGTGCGGCGGGCACCTCTTCTCCTAATTGGTAGACGCCTCTTTTGGGGATGGTCAGTGCTATACCGGCCTCATCGAGTGCTTTTTTCGCCGCTTCCAGTTGGATCCAATACATCGGCCAGTAATCGTCAGAATTAATCCAGCTCCGCGCCGTAACGACCATCTCGTAATCGCCGATGCGATCCAGGCGAACATCAGGCTCGGGCTCTTTAAGTACTTTTTCGTGTTTGACCTGTGAAGCATACAACACCTCACGAATCTGGTCGAGGTCCTCCTTAAAATCAAATTTGAGGAACAAATCAATTCTACGTATGGGATTCATGGAGCGGTTATCGACATCACTATTCGCCACATTGCCGTTGGGCATCGTAATAATGCGTCCGTCAAAGCTCTGAATGCGGGTGTAGAGAATATCTATTTGATGAACTTCACCCAGTTTTCCATTTACTTCAACGAGATCGCCCACGCGGAATGGTTTGAAGGCCAAAATCAGTACACCTCCTGCAAAATTCGCTAAACTGCCCTGCAGCGCCAGGCCAACAGCAATACCCGCTGCCCCAAAAATGGCAATGAATGATGTAGCCTGGATTCCCAGAATGATACCGATGATCGCAAAAAGCAACCCATAAAGCACAAAAATAGCCAGGCTTTCAATGAAGGTGCGCAATGACATTTCGATTTTCGCCTTGCGCAAAAACCGCTTCAGCAGACGCTTGATGAGGCGAATAACAAGCACGCCCACGACTAAAGCGACAATCGCTTTTATCGCCGTGGGGCCGACAGCTTTGATAAATTCAAAAAACTGCTCCTTCAGATATGGGAAATCAATTTGATCGAACACTTATTTTTTCTTAAATGCATTAATGGCATTCACCGTAAAGTCAGACAAAACAAGTTCACCACTCAACGCCGCGCGATCCGATAACAACTGATCCCAATTATCCGTTCCTTCCCAGAATACTTCTTTCAATAGTTTCATCGCTTCGGGATTGGAATCGGCTAAATTATTTGCCAGCGCATCCACAGCTTCGTCCAGTTGATCGGCATCTTCGAATATTTCAGCATAAAGTCCATTCTCAACCGCCCACTCTGCCGAACGCCAGACCGTGGCATTGATCGCGAGCTGACTCATAGCAGAGGTTCCCACTTTGCGCGCTACGGCAGGACCTACGACAAATGGACCGATACCGATCGCCAACTCAGAAAGTTTGATGCCCGCGTATTTTGTAGCATAACAATAATCTACAGCACTGGCCAATCCGACGCCGCCTCCTACGGCTTTACCCTGAACGCGTCCGATGATCAATTTTGGACATTTCCGGCATGCATTAATCACATTGGCAAATCCCATGAAGAATTTTTTACCCGTATCAAGGTCTTTGATCGAAATCAATTCATCAAAACTGGCTCCTGCACAAAATGCGCGATCACCTTCCGATTTCAACACGATCACTTTGGCGTCATCATTGGACCCTAAGTCCGTAATGGTATCTGCCAGCTTTTTCAGTACCCTTCCCGGGAGCGAGTTGCTCAGCGGATGATGAAATACGACAGTGGCAATTCCTTTTTCACTAATTGAATATTTTACGTCTCCTTGATTGACAGCATCTGTATTACTCATTGATCTATTTTTTGGTTTGCTATCAAAAATAAATATTTAAACGCACTTTTAGCCCGTATTATCCACCAATCTTTGTGGTCTCATCTTTATAGCCTCATAGCCTGGAACCGTAGAATTGTAGAATTGTAGAACCGTGGAACCGATGGATGCAGAACTGCAGAACCGATGAAATGCTGACTTGTGGGACCAGTTTTAATCCGCTGTGCGTTCGACCCAGTCACCATTTTCTTTAATCAATTCAATCAAGGCTCCTACTGCTTCGGATTCGGGCACATTTTTCTTGACCACTGTCTTCTCTTTGTAGAGGTGAATTTTGCCTGGTCGCGTTCCCACGTAACCGTAATCGGCATCGGCCATTTCTCCGGGACCATTGACGATGCAACCCATGATGCCAATCTTAACTCCCTTTAAATGCGCTGTGTGCTGTCGGATTTTTGCCGTCGTTTCCTGCAAATCAAACAACGTACGCCCACAGGAAGGGCACGAAATGTATTCCGTCTTCGAAATGCGCGTGCGCGTGGCCTGTAAAATTCCAAAAGCCGTACTGTTGATCATCGTGGGAGCAATTCTGGATTGATTCGACAACCATATCCCGTCTCCAAAGCCATCGACGAGTAATGCGCCCATCTTGGTCGACTGCCACAATTGAAAAGACTCGGTGTCATCTGTTTTGGTGGTATGTTTCAGGATAACCGGCAAATCGATGTTTTTTAATACCAACGTGCGATAAAAATGGCGCATCACCTGTACATAATTGCTGGAGTTGGTTTCCACCACGAGCACGACATCGCGCAAAAAGTGCAAATCCTGCACATCGAGATTCGTGGGATCCCAGCGCAGAAAATTCAGTTTTGCATGACCAAATCCTTCCGCCGGAATCGCATCATAAATCGGATAAAAGTGTGCGCGATCTTTACCGTTTTGTTTCCAGTTCTCATGATTCATCACTACACCCAACATTCCCGGGATTTCAAAATCCACAGTATGATCTCCTACAAAAACGTAGTCTGCCGCGAGGTCCTGCGTGGTCCATTTATCCAGTTTTTTAGAATAATTGTAACCAAATCCAAAAAACTGCCCAGGTGTAATCGTTTCATTTTGACTAACATCTGCAAAGACAACCGGTGGATTCTTGCCTCCTACGTTATTGATGGTGATGGCATCGCGCCGTTCGTGCTCAAAAGGGTCGTAAGGCGTATCGAGGTGCTCTGGTAACACGACAGATTGTTCCTGATCAATGTATTGCGCCGCCAGTTTTTGAGCCACTGGAATCTCCGCTTCCGGCGCTTCTGTGAGCGAAACCCGGATGGTGTCTCCCAAACCGTCTTCCAGCAACGTACCAATTCCCACCGCCGATTTGATGCGACCGTCTTCTCCGTCTCCTGCCTCCGTTACCCCAAGGTGAAGGGGATAATTCATGCCTTCCTCGAGCATGCGCGCCACTAAAAAACGATAAGCCTGTACCATGACCAGCGTGTTGCTGGCCTTCATCGAAATGACAATGTCGTGATAATCGTACTTACGACAGATGTGGAGAAATTCCATCGCCGATTCTACCATTCCTTCCGGCGTATCGCCATACCGACTCAATATGCGGTCGGAAAGTGAACCGTGATTCGTTCCAATACGCATCGCCGTGCCGTTGGTCTTACACAGTTTGACGAGCGGTGTAAATTTTGCTTCGATGCGCTCCAACTCTGCACGATAGGAAGCGTCCGTATATTCAATTTCCTCAAATTTTTTCTTATCGGCGTAATTTCCGGGATTCACCCGAACTTTTTCTACGTATCCCGCTGCAATTTCTGCAGCATTGGGCGTAAAATGAATATCGGCCACCAATGGAGTATTGTATCCCTCTTTCAAGAGTGCTGCCTTGATCTCCTGCAAATTTTCCGCTGCTTTTTTCGAAGGAGCCGTGAGGCGGACGAGCTCACACCCCACATCAATCATGCGTATGGATTCTTCCACAGACTTTTCCGTGTCCATCGTATCTGCTGTGGTCATGGATTGTATCCGAACGGGATTTTTTCCGCCTATGCCGATGTTGCCCACAGGAACTTCCCGAGTTTCCAGTCGCGACCGATTGTAAGGATCATTGCAATATTTCATGGTTGTGCTCTTTCACTAACAAATGTAATACATCGCATTCAACCGTTGAACACGAATCGACGATTATCAATAAAAAAACATTCTACCTTTTTAAAAGTTTACGAGACAGGTGGAAAATAAGCGCGCAACTTTTCTTGTTCATTCTCCCAACATTCCATTTTGCGCGCTTTGTCACAATTGTTTTTATAGGTTGCGAGTCGCTTTTCATCCTGGAAAATGCCGTTGATTGCCACAGCTATTTGATCGGGATCGTTCACATCCACAACCTCACCGACCGCATAATGCCGCACTAATTTCGCTACTTCCACGACGGGTGATGTCAATACCGGAGTGCGCGCATGGATGTAATCAAAAACTTTATTGGGCAATGAAAACCGATAATTGGGATTCGTATCTTTATCGAGGGTCAAGCCCAGATCGGCGTGGTAAGTATAATTCATCATTTGCTGATACGGCACGCGATCGACAAAGCGCACCCGGTCGTTGAGATTTTCGCGCTGCACCCGTTTTTTTAGTTGGGGGATGACGTCGCCACTTCCCACCACCAGCAAAACGGCATCACCGACTCGCTTCATCGCTTCTACGGCTTCTTCTGCTCCGCGATCAATGTTGATACCGGCGCCTTGTAAAATGATCAGTTTTTGATCAACGGGCAATCCCATTTCCTCGCGGGAACGCAGGTTTTCAGGTTCCCACCGCGGCGAAACATTGCGCACCACACCGACGGAAACGCCGTACCGCTTTTCGTAAATCCCGGCGATGGAATCATTGACCGTATAGATGTGCTTTAATCGCGGAAAAATCTGCCGCTCGATGGCGAGCCAGTAGTTTCTCACCTTCGGACGACTGGTCAACTCGGGTACTTCTGTGAACAGTTCGTGGGAGTCGTACACCAGTTTTTTTCCTCCTTTTAAACGGGATGCTGCATAATTGGCGAGCAAAGTATCGAGGTCATTGCTCAACAACACGTCAGCTTTTCGAAAAAGTAAAAAAAGGAGCAGGCGCAAATTAAAAAACGCGTAAAAGAGCGGGCCTTTGGTAAACAAGAGTCGCATGCGGTGCGTGGCGTAAGGGCGATTGGCAAGACTCTTACTGTGTTTCAGTTTTCGCCCGACCAGCAGGACGCGATAGCCATTTTCGTGAAGCCAGGAGCACACCTTATCCACCCGTTGATCGGTGTACAGATCGTTTGTGACAGAGACAATAATGCGCGGGGACTTCATGAGTTCAAAGATAAAAAGACTTCCCGGTTTCGCGATTATTGCTCCAGCTTTTGTATGGTAGCTATAATTTTCTGAGCATGTGCGTGAAACCCAAAATCGCGTTTTAATTCCTCCTGAACAGCTGTATTGGGAGGTAATTGCTGCTGGAGGTACTCATGCACTTGACGAATGGCTTCCTCAGGCGTTTCCTTCACATCGCAAAAGGGTTCGAGTCCCGTCCCCACCACCATTTTTTTATTGCACAAGACCGGTTTTCCCGAGCACAAGGCGTGCATTAATTTCAGTTTAATTCCCGTAGACTGCTGTGTGTAGAGTAAATGAACATTGGTCTGTGTCATGTACTGCTGCAATGTGTCATCGTCGGGGTTGGCGATGAGTTCCACATTCTCAAATTGCTCAATTTTTCTTTTTAATCCAGCCGTAGGAAGTTTGCCCGCGAATACAAACTGCGCATCCGTTTCAGCGCAAATATTGTTGAGCAGCCAATGTGCAGCGCTGTCATTTTCAGCCACGCACAAGTTACCATGATACAGGGCAAATGGATGGTCGACGACCGGTTCATTTTTCATTTCGGGAAAACGACATTGCATCGCAACGGGCAGATGGGAAGCATTGCCGTATGCCTTTTGGTAATAATCCGTGTCTTTTGGCGTAATGCACAGCAGTTTATCGGCTTTTTGAAGGTTTTTCTCGTGCTTTTTTAAACGTTTGGCCTCAGTTTTAAAATATTGCTTTTTCCAGCTCGACTTTTCCTGTCGACCCAATTGAGCGTAATAATCGTGCTCTACGTTGTGGACGCGCACCATTTGAATCTGACCATTGAGTTCAGGATGTCCTAAATAAGCCGTCGTGTGCTGCCCTTCAAATAAAATGGGGGCACCGTGAGCTTTCAAATTTTTGAGCAATTTTTTACACGTTCTGGACGCGACAATCATCGGTTCTTTCCCAACCATGGACGCGACTTTATTTTTACGGGGATAATAATGCACTTCATCGCACCACTTTTTGAGCAAGGACACTTCACCGCGACCGTAATCAAAGCAATGTAAAATAATCGATACACCGTTGGCATGCAGCGCCTGAATGCGATTCGACACGTCAATCACGCCGCCGTAGTTGGCCGGCCAGGGAACATCAAAAGAAACAATGTGCAGCTTCATCACCGCAACTAAAGTAGTAGAAATTCTTTGATTTCATAAAGTCGGTTCATTTCGTTTTTTTGAAACGGCAGTCAAATGCTTCGTGTTGACTCTTAAAATACGCTCGAATATAATCTCTTTTGAGCTGTTGCTCTTTGATGTTATTTACAAAATTGATGAAACAATTTTTGTACTTTTGCAATGAAGGTAAACGAATATAGATGTTCAAAAGTAACGTTTTAACTTTATTTTCGTATATTTAATTACTATGAGTAGTCTCACATTAAAAGACGGTTTTCAATCCCCGATAGGTTATATCAGTAATCTAATTGGAAATTCTATCGAAAATTTTCTGATGCGTAAGCTTAGTGATGTCAAGGATAACTTGGTTGAAATTGAGAAACTTGAATCTGAGCATCTCGAGGCATTAAATAACTATAAAGACTATAAAGTTGGAGATTTAGACGGTTTTGAAGATGAAATTAAAACATACGGAGAAATCTCTGAACTTTTCAAAAAGCTCGACAATTTTATAAATGTCTCCAAAGCAGAACTGAATAATGATGACGCAGTTTATTCTGATTTTATTTTACTTCATAATCAGATAAAAGGGCTCTTAAAAACACTGAATAAAGTCACTAAAAAATTGAGTGAAATTCATAATAAGATTTTAGTAAAAAGTTCTGAATCTATGTCTTCTGATGTTCTAAAAGACTTATGGAAAGATGAAGAAGATGTCTGGGATGATTTTTACCGTGAAAGTCAATCTTAAAAGTGCACTATGTTTAAACAAGGAGATATTGTCTGGATTGATTATCAGTTTATAGGTGAAAAAGATTCGAAAAAACGACTATTTTTTATTTATTGAATCAAGATTGGTTTTTATTTTGGAAAGCCGTATTCATTCGGTTAATGTGTATGGAGAGCCATCTACAATAGTAGAAATTATTTGAAGTCAATAGACCACGTTGTCGATCATATAGAGCTAACATCTACAATAGTAGAAATTATTTGAAGTCAATAGACACCCGAACATTTCTGAACGGGCTTTTACATCTACAATAGTAGAAATTATTTGAAGTCAATAGACTTTCCGAGTTCTTTTTTGTTCATAACTATCTACAATAGTAGAAATTATTTGAAGTCAATAGACATGCAATGAGCTTTTTGAGACTTATGTGATCTACAATAGTAGAAATTATTTGAAGTCAATAGACAGGTACAATCGGAGAACAAGGCGAACGCAATCTACAATAGTAGAAATTATTTGAAGTCAATAGACACCTACAAATCCGCGAATCTCATCATCTATCTACAATAGTAGAAATTATTTGAAGTCAATAGACTTCCTCGAACGCCTTTCATCCATTGATTATCTACAATAGTAGAAATTATTTGAAGTCAATAGACTAAGTTAAATTTGGGATTGTTCTTCGAATCTACAATAGTAGAAATTATTTGAAGTCAATAGACTACTTCCGTTCTGACAAGTTATTAACAATCTACAATAGTAGAAATTATTTGAAGTCAATAGATTATCCCGTCAGGTTCGAAAATATAAACATCTACAATAGTAGAAATTATTTGAAGTCAATAGACACGGCGGTTTTTACGCGTGGGATGTAGATCTACAATAGTAGAAATTATTTGAAGTCAATAGACAATTATGACATACAAATTTGACAACCATCTACAATAGTAGAAATTATTTGAAGTCAATAGAC
>JBNJEH010000091.1:0-8625 GCA_051745635.1 Bacteroidota bacterium | reverse complement strand
CAGAATTTCTTCTACGTTATAAAAATCGTATTTTGCCAATACTTTTTCATTGACGTAATCCTCGAGTAGAAAACGGAGCTCATCGGATAGCCACTGCTGTAAAGGAATCCCAAACCCCCATTTCGGTCGGTCAAAATATTCCTGAGGAACGTAATCGTAAAGTACCTGTTTCAATAACCATTTTTGGCTTTTCCCCTGAAGTTTTAATGAAGGATCGATATTTAGTGCATAAGCGACAATATTGTGATCCAGCAACGGCACGCGTGCCTCAATTCCATTTTGCATCGTGACGCGATCTACTTTCGTCAATAAATCATCGGGCAGGTAATAGTTGAGATCGTAAAAAGCTTGTTGCTCGGCAGGAGACAACTCCCGTTGGAAGGAAATTTGATCCCGCGGTTCCGGTGACGTCAACTGAAAATAGTGATCGCATTCCCGTGATGAATAAAATGATTGATCGACGGAAAAAATGTGTTGATTCAAGTTATGGCGGAGACCGTAGTTAAAATATTCTCCGGCGCGATCCCATTTTTGTTGGGGCAGGTTTTTAAATCCGGTTTTCAACATTAAGCGACTGAATTGTACCAGCGGGTTTTGCAGGCGTTGCTTCCAGGCATAGCGCCCATAACCTAAAAACTGCTCATCTCCTCCGTCCCCCGTGAGGACCATCGTGACTTTTTCTTTGGCCAGTTTGGAAACCATGAAGGTCGGAATCGCAGATGTGTCGGCATAAGGCTCGTCATACCATTCCGGGATTTTTGTGATCAGATCTTGCGCATCTTTTTGTGAAACCGTGTATTCATGGTGATGAGTGCCGAGGTGGTTCGCTACTTTTTGAGCATGCTCGCTTTCATTAAATTGAGCTTCTTTGAAACCAATAGAAAACGTATTGATGTTTTGAACTGACCGGTCCTGGGCGATCGCAGCAACTGTTGATGAATCAATTCCTCCACTCAGAAAGACTCCAAAAGGTACATCGCTTTTTAAACGGAGGTCAATACTTCGTTCAATGAGTGATGTTAACGTCGCTTTGGCACTTACCCGATCCAACACTGTATTTTTTTCGATTTGGTCGGAAAGGCACCAATATTTCTTTTTTTCTAATCCTGCTCTATTGAGCACCATATAGCTGCCCTGTTCAAATTTATGAATATCGTGGTAAATGGTCATAGGTGCGGGAACATACCCGAGCTGAAAATATTGAGCAATCGCTTTTTTGTTCCACGTTTGTATGTTCGTAATAGCCGTTAAACTCTTGATCTCTGAACCAAACGCAAATGTTTTACCGTCCCAGAAATAGTAGAGGGGCTTGATTCCGATACGGTCTCGAAATAAGGCAAGAGATTTTTCCCGATCGTCCCATATCGCAAATGCAAACATTCCGTTGAACTCATCCACGCATTGAGTACCCCAATGAATGTAGGCCTGCAAAACTACCTCAGAATCTGATGAGGTCGAAAATGTAGCCCCTTCCTTTTGAAGGTGTGCTTTGATCGCTTCGAAGTTGTACACCTCTCCATTGAAGACGAGCGTATATCTTCCCGAAGCATCTGTCATGGGTTGATTGGCATCCGCAGAAAGATCGATGATACTCAGTCTTCGATGGGCGAGTCCACACTGTTGGGCATCGCTCACGAATACACCGTCGGCATCCGGACCGCGATGCGCAATGGCGGCACTCATTTTATTGAGCTGCGCCACGTCAATCGAACCATTCAGTGATACTATTCCCGCTATTCCGCACATACTTTACAGCAACGAAAATACGATTAATTGCAAACTTTTTTGATTTGAATTTGCTCAGTTTCATTTAACATCGTAATATTGCAATGTAACAATTAATGAGAACCGAGAAATGGGTGTAACTAAAACGGATTTGTTTACCGATAAGCAAAACGACATTGCCGCGATCGCAAAATGCATTGCTCATCCTGCCAGAGTGGCCATTTTGCAATATTTATTGAAGAAAAATTCCTGCGTAAATACGACGCTGGTTAGTGAGCTCGGTTTGGCACAGGCGACGATTAGTCAGCATTTGCGCGAATTAAAAAATGAAAACATTATTCAGGGAACCATCGAAGGGAAATCCATGAACTATTGTATTAATCCGGAAACGTGGTCGCACATGAAGGAACTTTTTAACGGAGTCTTTGATCAACATCCCTGCTGCCGGGAGAATGATTGTTGTTAATGAAGTCTCACTTCAATCTCGATACAATTCTGACGTTTCGTTTCACTGCAGTCAGAATCACTCGATTTGCGTGAGCATAATGCCTGAAAAACAAGAGGAAACTGATTACAAATAACAAATAACTAAAGAACATGAAATTATCAGAAGTAAAAAATGCATTAGAAAACCTCGATGAGGTAAAATTCGAATTACCAAATGGGACAATGGTTCCCGTTCATTTTCACGTGACCGAAGTGGGTGTGATTACCCGTCACTTTATCGATTGTGGAGGAACAGAACGCCTGGAAAAAGTAGTTAATTTTCAACTCTGGGAAGCAGGAGATTTTGATCATCGTCTGGCACCTCAGAAACTCAAAGACATCATCGAACTTTCTGAAGACCGTTTGGGAATTGGAAACCTGGAAGTAGAAGTAGAGTACCAGCAGGATACGATCGGAAAATTCGATCTTTCTTTTAGTGGAGATCACTTCCAACTCCTCAATAAACACACGGATTGTTTAGCAAAAGATAAATGCGGAATTCCAGAAGAAAAATTAAATAAGCCAATGGCTGACCTGGGTGATAACGATACCAACGCCTGTACTCCCGGAGGAGGCTGCTGCTAAATCTGTCACACTGAGCTGACTCCACTGAGCTGACTCCACTGAGCCTGTCGAAGTGTGTCGAAGTGTGTCGAAGTGTGCCGAAGTGTGTCGAAGTGTAAACTCAGCACTCTAAACTAAACTTATGGGAACTTTTGAAAAATATTTAACGCTTTGGGTCATTGCTTGTATCGCGGCAGGCATCGGACTTGGATATGTACTCGGCGATCAGATCACAGTGCTCAGCGACTGGAACATTTCAACAGTAAATGTCCCCGTAGCTATTTTAGTTTGGCTGATGATCTATCCGATTATGGTCCAGATCGATTTTAGTTCGTTGAAGAACGTGACCAGGAATATGAAAGGACTCGCATTAACCGTTGTTGTCAATTGGCTGATCAAACCCTTTTCCATGGCTTTCTTTGCCTGGCTGTTCTTCGATCAGATCTATGCGGCATTTATTTCACCTGAAGATGCTCAACAGTATCTCGCGGGAGCGATCTTGTTGGGAGCGGCGCCGTGTACGGCAATGGTATTCGTTTGGTCGTACCTGACGAAAGGGGATGCCAATTATACGCTGGTTCAGGTTTCAGTCAATGATATCATCTTGCTCGTTGCTTTTATCCCCATTGTCGGCGGATTGTTCAGCCTTTTTGGAATTGAAGTGGTGAATGCCAATCAAGAACTCGGTATTCCATACAAAGCCCTGGCAACTTCCGTTATCGTTTTTGTAGTGATTCCGCTGTTTTTCGGTTACCTGTCGAATCGATTTTTGATCAAAAAGAAAGGAGAAAAGTGGTTTGAAGAAAAGTTTTTGAGAGCGTTGAAACCGATTTCGATCATTGCACTATTGACAACATTGGTGCTGTTATTTGCCTTTCAGGGAGAAAAGATTATTGCCCGGCCCGGAGATATTCTTTTGATCGCGATACCCTTGACGATTCAAACCTATTTTATCTTTTTTATTGCCTGGTTTATTGGACGGTACATTAAACTCAAACACAATATTTGTGCTCCCGCCGCCATGATCGGAGCCAGTAACTTTTTCGAATTAGCCGTAGCTGTAGCCATTATGTTGTTCGGATTGAATTCAGGAGCAGCATTAGCCACCGTAGTTGGTGTATTAATCGAAGTGCCAATCATGTTGTCTTTAGTCGCTATGGCCAACAAATGGAAATATTAAAGCGATGCTGGAAAACGTAAAAAAATATTGTGAAGATCGAATAAAAGAGTTTGATCAGATTCCAACGGATAGAAAGCAGCAATTATTGAAGATAAGCAAGTATGTAAATGAGCGCGAATTCCCCAAAATCATTTTCGTTTGCACTCATAATTCGCGAAGGAGTCAATTGAGTCAGGTGTGGGCATCCATTGCTGCCGATTATTATCGTGTAAAAAGTGCTCACTTTTATTCGGCAGGTACTGAAGCCACTGCGTTTCATAAAAATGCGATCGAAGCGTTAAAGAGAGCAGGGTTAAAGGTTGGAAGTACAAAAAAAGGCCAAAACCCGAACTTTTTGATCGATTTTGGTGGAGAAAAGCCGATAAAATGCTTCTCCAAAATGATTGATCATGAATCACTTCCTAAATCAAACTTCGCCGCCGTGATGACCTGCGGACATGCAGAAGAAAATTGTCCCTTTTTACCCGGAGCAGATCTTAGAATTCCAATCACCTATGAAGACCCTAAAATAAGTGATGGAACACCTCACGTTAAAATGGTCTATGATGAACGATGTGCACAGATTGCGAGGGAGGTTTTGTATGTGTTGAGTAAAGTGTATTAAAAATCACTCTTTACTTAGAAATGCTTCCAAATCCAAATCCTAATTTCGCTTGAAAAATTCCAAGAGAAAACCAGTCTCCTTGTTCGTGATATCCTGGCATCAATCCAATAGTCGCCCCATATTTAAATGAAAGATTATAAGGTAAATACTCTATCCAGTGAAAACCTGCCTCAAATCCAAAGCGATTGTAATCAAGAAGTTCTTTAAAATCCACATTTTCTTCGGCATAAACGTATGCTCCGTTTTCAAAATAGCGATAATTCACATTAGTGGTCGGTATCGTCCCGGAAATTCCGATGAGCGCATTCAAGGTAAAGTTTAATTCACGAGATATCCTGCCCGAAAGGTTAAAATCATCAACTGTACCGTTCAAAGATGTATTGATCACTTGTGTGCTTGAAAGGCCGATTTTACCATAATAAGTGCCTGAATTTATTAGAACATCATTAAACGGTCCCAGAACAGAAGCACTAGCATCGGGATATGATTCAATAAGATTTTTGGTGAAGACTTCAGTATGAAAATTGGTATAACCATGCGCTATACCTCCGACGAAGTTTATAAAATGTAGTACTTTAAATTTATCTTTAAGAAAGTATACAACTCCTTCTGACGCTCTTGCTTCATATGATGAATTAAAAGTTCTTCTGAGGTACATTTTTCCACTTCGATAACTTGCATTTGAAATAATTGGGTAGCTGTATGAAAGTGACATAAAATTTCTTATGAGTAGATTGTTCGGTGTAGATTGTTGTTCTTCATCTATAAAAGATAAGCCTTTCGTCAGTAGAAAAAGAGAACCAGATAACCTTGATGAGTTGTTTAACATTTTAGCAGCATCCAATCCAAAGCCTGTTTTCTTGGAGCTTCCAAAAGTTAAATGGAGTGATTGAATCGCTGGGTTGTCATCAATCTCAGTTCGTTCTTCTATGGTGCCGCTTTTCTTTTTTCCGCCGCTTTTCAAGAGTCCTTTTGAAGTTATGCAACTCGAGATAAGTGATAGAGTCATTAAAATAAGTGCAAATTTTTTTAACATAACTAAGTCATCAAACCTTAATGGTCACAAATATATAAAAATCAATCTGCTTATTTCTTGGTGAACTCTGCGCCTTCTCTGCTCCCTTTGCGGTTACCCCACTCCCAACCATCACCCCACAATTTGTGAAAATCTGTGTAATTTATGGACTGATTCACGCTCAAATCGCGCGGAACAATCCAACTAATCCGACTAATCTACCGACGATACTATCGGCACAGGTGTGGAGAACATTCCCACTCTACCATCACCACACAATCCAACTAATCCAATAAATCTGTGGACAAAACCCGTGAGCACAGCGAATCAATCTCGCCATCTGTGTCAATCCGACTAATTCGTGGACACCATCCGTGAGCACAGCGAACCAAATATCCCATCTACCGACGCCATGGTCGGCACAAGTGTGTCAATCGAAAAAATCTACCGACGACACTGTCGGCACAGGTGTGGACAAAAACCCCTCTATTTAAACAAATATCATTATCTTAGGTGCTCAAAAAAGAATTTCTAAGACTATGCAGAAAATACAAAATTACGTGTGCGGAGAGTGGGTGAATGGCGAAGGAGTCGAGACACCACTCTACAACGCGATTACAGGAGAACAATTCGCAGAAGCATCTTCAAAAGGACTGGATTACGAACGCATTTTGACTTACGGACGCTCAACAGGAGGGGAAAAACTGCGCAAGATGACCTTTCCGGAACGCGGTCGAATGGTGAAAGCGCTGGCCCTGCATCTGTTCAGTATAAAAGACAAATATTATCAACTCAGTACGGCTACAGGAGCTACCAAAGTGGATTCCTGGATTGATATCGACGGGGGAATCGGTAACTTGTTTGCCAATGCGTCATTGCGCCGTCAGTTTCCCGACTTGCCTTATTATGTTGACGGGGAAGCAGCTCCGCTTTCTAAAAACGGCACTTTTATCGGTCATCACATTATGGTGCCAAAAAGAGGGGTTGCCGTTCATATCAATGCCTTTAATTTTCCGATCTGGGGAATGCTCGAGAAAATTGCGGTGAACTTGATGGCCGGTGTTCCAACAGTCGTCAAACCATCGGAATATACGTGCTACCTTACCGAGCTGATGGTAAAAGATATTATTGAATCCAAAATATTGCCCGAAGGAAGCTTACAACTCGTCTGCGGTTTGGGTCGCGGAATCATCGATCATACGATTAACCAGGACGTCGTTACTTTTACGGGATCGGCTTCTACGGGTAAAAAATTAAAATCAAATGAGCATATTCTCGAAGAATCTGTTCCGTTTAATTTAGAGGCAGACTCCTTGAATGCTACCGTTCTTGGAGCGGATGCCGTGCCCGGTACCGCTGAATTCGACCTTTTTGTGAAAGAAGTTACGAAGGAAATGACCGTGAAAGCTGGACAGAAATGTACGGCGATCAGAAGAATTTTTGTGCCCAATAACTTGATGGAAGACGCTCAAAAAGCAATTTCAGCACGACTGGCAAAAACGACTATCGGCGACCCGTCACAAGAAGGTGTTCGCATGGGAGCTTTGGCTACTCAACTGCAGGTGCAGCGCGTGCGCGAAAGTGTCAATCAGCTCGCAAAATCGCAGGAAATTGTACATGGGAATATGGACGATTTCGATGTCGTGGGCGCCGACCGCGAAAAAGGAGCCTTCTTTTCACCGATTTTATTCGTCAACGATGATCCCTATAAAAACACCGATGTTCACAATGTCGAAGCATTCGGACCTGTTTCCACGTTGATGGGATACGATGACCTCGAAGAGGCGATTCAACTGACAGAAATGGGGAAAGGATCTCTGGTTTCTTCCATCGTAACAGGAGACAACAAAATTGCGCGCGAATACACAGTGAACGCCGCCCACATGCACGGTAGAATTCTCGTGCTCAATGAACAATGTGCCAAAGAAAGTACAGGTCACGGTTCTCCATTACCATTATTGACGCACGGAGGTCCTGGTCGTGCCGGAGGTGGTGAAGAAATGGGCGGTAAACGCGGAATCTTGCATTATTTACAGCGCACGGCCATTCAGGGGCATCCGACGACGATTACAGAAATTACGCAAGTATATCAACAAGGAGCACAAGGAAATATAACGGATGAGCATCCATTCAAAAAGTATTTTGAAGAATTGAATGTGGGAGATCAATTGATTACAGAAGCACGAGAAATCACGGCCGATGATATTGATCGATTTGCGGCATTATCAGGAGATAATTTTTATGCACATAAAAGAGATACGAATTTTGAAGGAACCATGTTCGATGAACAAGTTGCACATGGTTATTTCTTAATGAGTGCCGCTGCAGGATTGTTTGTGGATAGTTACGACATGAATCCAGTCTTATTGAACTATGGAATTGACAATTTGCGATTCACAAAACCAGTTTATGCAGGTTCAAAAATGCATGTACGTTTTACGTGTAAAGAGATGACTCCAACTGATGTAACAGAAAAAGAAGACGACCCAAAAACAAAAATTAAACGCGGAATTGTGAAGTGGTATGTGGAAATGCTGGATGAAGATACTGAAGAGCCATTGGTTGGTTTTGCTACGATTTTGACAATGGTTAAGAAGAAAGACCAGTCGAAGTAGTTTTTACAATTCCTGCCATTTTTTTGTGATCTTTGCCCCTGTGATTTCCGCCCTTGTACGGGCGTATTGCAATACGCCCGTACAAGGGCGGAATTATTTTAAAATGCGATCTGAAATAAAAAAATACCCCTAAAATTTGGAATTCTAAAATGGGGGGGTAGATTTGCAATCTAACATTTAAATCAAAAATTATGAAATCTACGCTTAATTCAGCTGCCGCAGCCACCATGTTTTTCGGCGCGGCACTACTCATGAACGGGACGGTCTTTTCTCAGGGAAATAATGGCGGCAACGCCAACCCCAACAATAACGCCAACGGTAATGCCTTAAAGTGGGAAACCCAGGGGAACAATGCCGACACGAGTCATTTTATTGGAACCACGAATCCCACAGCTTTGAAAATGCGGACGAACAATGTGGAACGGCTGCGGATTAC
>JBNJEH010000090.1:0-8690 GCA_051745635.1 Bacteroidota bacterium | reverse complement strand
TATCCCGGCGTTTTTTATGCTTTTCAAAGTGGAATTCGTTCAACGATACACCGCCTTCATCCATTTCATAAAGGAGTAGCTATCCAAACAATTCGCGCAGGACTTCTTCTATTCTCGAACATTCGACCAACTCAATAGAAAAATCCTTTTGTTCGATCCCTTTATTTTCTTTCGAAACGAGGATCTTATCAAAACCGAGCTTTTCCGCTTCTGAAATGCGCTGCGGTATGCGGTTTACGGGGCGTACCTCTCCAGAAAGACCAACTTCCGCGGAAAGACAAATGTTCTTTTTAATGGCAATATCTGCATTTGAGGACAAAATTGCAGCGACGACTGCCAGATCAATTGCAGGGTCATCCACTTTGATTCCTCCGGCAATATTCAGAAAAACATCCTTAGCACCCAGTTTAAACCCACAGCGCTTTTCCATGACGGCCAATAACATATTCAATCGCCGCAGATCAAAACCCGTTGCACTGCGCTGTGGCGTGCCGTATGCCGCCGTACTTACCAACGCCTGTACTTCGATGAGCATGGGTCGCAAGCCTTCTAACGTAGCAGCAATGGCGCTTCCACTGAGCTGATCTTTATTGTTCGAAATTAAAATTTCCGAAGGGTTTTCTACTTGTCTCAGACCATCGCCCAGCATTTCGTAGATTCCGAGTTCATTGGTAGAGCCAAAGCGGTTTTTGATCGAGCGCAGGAGTCGGTAAACGTGGTTGCGGTCACCTTCGAACTGCAGTACGGTATCCACCATGTGTTCGAGTACCTTTGGACCTGCAAGCGAACCTTCTTTGGTAATATGTCCAATCAAAAATACGGGCGTTTCGGTCTGCTTTGCAAAACGCAACAGCTGCGCGGTACATTCCCGAATTTGCGAGATACTGCCCGGCGAACTCTCAATGTGTTCACTGTGGATGGTTTGAATAGAGTCAATCACCAATAAGTCCGGTGCCATCTGTTCGGCGTGATTAAAAATGGCTTCGAGTTGTGTTTCAGTAAGCAAATAACACAATTCGTTGAGTTTACCAATTCTGCTGGCGCGCATTTTTATTTGTTGCTGACTCTCCTCACCGGAAACGTAGAGAATTTTTTGATCCACTTCCTGCATGGCCATTTGCAACATGAGCGTTGATTTACCGATGCCCGGCTCTCCACCAAAAAGCACCAGAGATCCCGGAACGAGCCCGTCGCCCAGCACGCGATTCAATTCATCGTCTTTCATTTGAACGCGCTGTACAGCTACCTCTTTTATTTTGTGAATTGCCCGTGGTTGTGCCGATTTTTTAGACGTTTTTGAAAACGCCGAGACTTCCGACTTGCCCTTCGATATCACCTCTTCTACAAAGGTGTTCCATTCGTTACACGACGGACATCTACCGAGCCACTTTGGTGCTTCATGACCACAATTCTGACAGAAATAGGCCGTTTTTACTTTTGATTTTGCCATGTCCTCTATTGCTGCGATAAAAATGCCGCCAACTTCTGAATTGCCCGACTTCTGTGACTACTTTGATTCTTTTCATTCTTGTCCATCTGCGCAAAGGTTTTTTCTCCTTTCTCAGGCACAAATATGGGGTCGTAACCAAAACCCTGGTTTCCCCGTTTTTCGTGGATGATATCGCCCGCTACTTTGCCTTCAAAGGTAAACTCTTTTCCATCGATGATCAATGCGATGACCGTTCTGAACCGCGCTGCGCGATCCGTTGAATCGCCGAGTTGTTTCAATACTTTTGCGATGTTCTTTTCGTCATCTTTTTCTGGTCCTGCATAGCGCGCACTTTTGACTCCTGGGGCACCATTGAGGTGATCAATTTCAAGCCCCGTGTCATCGGCAAAACAATTGACTTTATATTTTTTTGCCACATGCCGTGCTTTTTGGAGTGCATTTCCCATTAATGTGTCCTCTTCTTCCGGGATATCGTCGTCACAATTGATTTCAGCCAGCGTTTTCACCTCATAATAAGGCGGAAGTAATCCCTGAATTTCTCTCGCCTTATTTTTATTCTGTGTCGCGAAAATTATCGTTTTTTTCTCCATCGTCGAATGTGTTGATTGACTCAAAAATACAAAGAAAGCACTACAAAACTATTCTTCTGTTGTCTGAATAAAGCTTTCAAGGTGCTGGTTAAATACATCCGGGCGTTCGAAAGGCAATGCGTGACCCGCTCCTTCAATGATTTCAATCCGGGCGGATAATAAATCGGCGAGTTGTCGTGCTTGTTGCACATCAAATATCTGATCCGCTCGTCCCCAAAGTACGAGGGTTTCTACTGATATCGTTCCACTCAGTGCCTCGCGGTTCGAAGGAAGTTCACGCAACAAAGCACGCTGCTCCTGAGGGTATCTGCTGAAATAATGTCCCAATGTTTGTGCACGAATGCCATCCGTTAATAGCGGTGGATGCTCAAATGAAAAATCCATAAGGCGCTTGACCCCCTCTGCCGATTCTGGAACAAAAGCTTGTTGTATGCTGTCCACTCCGACCCGCTCGCAGAAGGCGTCGATATCTTTTGTCGTTACTACGGGGCCGGGAGAATCCACCAGAGTGAGCGACTGCAGTTGATCCGGGTAGCGGTGTGCCACCCCCAAACTGATAAAACCACCGTATGAGATGCCGACCAGGTGTACTTTTTCAACCGACAGATCGCGAAGCAATGCATTGATGCCGTCAATTTGGGCGTTGAGTGTCGGCTGCTCAGCCGATTGACTCTTTCCAAACCACAAAATATCAGGTACAACAACGCGATAATCTTCCTGAAAAACTTCCGCCTGTTCCCACCACGAAATTTTTCCGTCTCCGCCAAAACCGTGAATAAAAACAATGACAGGGGCTTCTTTTTTCTCATTATCCCAATAGTTGATGCTCAGCTGATCATGTTTCATGCGCTTTTCAACAAACCCCGCATCGGCATATTTGTGGCTCAATCGCTCGTCGTATCGCTCCACAATGTTTTTACATCCTGATCCGATGAATACAACAAACGACAATATGAGCAACTTGTACACTACCTTCATTTCAATGTTCATGTGTAAAAGGGTTCACTTTTAGCGATTGGTGCTCCTCAAAACCTTCGGGAATGACCATTTGAAATTCATTTTTCTCATCATCAATGGCTGCATGAATATCCTCCGCCAGAAAGTGTAATTCCATTTTTCCCTTGCTCGTAATGATTTCCAGTGGTGCCCCGGGAATGTCATGAAAAAGATAGTCACCCTTGCGAACAGGTGGTAGTATGGACGGGGCATACCAAATGATCGTCTCGCGGCTATCCGCACTGGTCACAATAGCTTTTTTACAGTCTCGATTGAGCACTCTTTTTGCTTCATCCACGAGTTCTACGTTTCGTTTAGATAATGCCAGCCGTTGCTCAGCAGGTAAATCTTCTTTTGTAAAAAAAACAGCCTTTTGTTCGACGCCATTATCCGTGAGCACGAGTGTAGAGTCACACCCTTTGCGATTGATCGTGGAGCGAGAAAAATAACCGCCCCATTTTAATGTAGAGCGCAGTGCCGTTTCATGAAAAGATAAGGAAAGCTGTCCGCCGTCATAGTTCTCTACCTGACTATACATTTCCGGGTAGTCTGAAGCGGCAGCAACTGAATAAGTTATGGTGCCCTGCTGCTGTTGTGCACCACAAAAAAAAGCTGTAGCGCAAACTACAGCTGATATTACAAAATGCTTATTCATGGCTTACTGTCCCGCGTCTTGACCTTGAGCTGCTTTGGCTTTTTCTTCAGCCTTTTTCTGCATTTCCTCCATTGTTTCTTCCGTATATCCTTCCGGAACTTCCAGGTTAAAGACTTCGTCCGGATTCTCTACGTGATCCAAATGTTCCGTAGCCACAAACTTCATTGTTAACTGAGGGGTGCCAACACTAAACTCGAGCGGCATACCCGGTATTTTTTTACTCATGTACTTTGTGCTATTGCTCGGTTGATCTATTTCCTCTGTATACCAGTAAGTTATTTCAGACTCACCTTCACCGTAAACAATGGCTTTTTTACAAACGAAGCCCAGGATTTCTTTCGTGTCGTTCAACAATTCAATGTCTGGCTCTTCCTGATCTTCCTCTCGCGTGTCATTATCAAAGGTAATTGCTTTTTTTCCCATCATTCCAGACGTCAAAATGAGGCCGCGGTTTTCATCGTTATCGATTGTTGTCGTCGTTTTCATCAGACCATCACCCATGTTCATGATTTGACTAAACTTGTCTCCTTCCATAAACATTTGCATGGTGCTCCCTTCCATCATCGCAACCTGCGACTGCATTTCCGGATCATTAGCCTCCATTTCTACATCGTACTTAATCGTCGCCTGAGCGGATAAATTCATGGCAACAATTACTGCCGCTGCTATTGTTAAAATTCTCATCGTTCTTCAGTTTTAATTTAATTCTCCCTCAAATTTACAAAATTGATGCCGAAAATCATCCAATTAATCAATAACACCGTTTTAAATCAATGTGAACGGTCATAATCGATGTTGTTGCCGGAAAGCTATTCAAAAAATGCGCGGTACACATCATTTCCGTTGGCGTATAAGAACAGTGCCATCAGCAAGATGAAACCAATAACCTGAGCGTATTCCAGCACTTTTTGCGGCGCTTCTTTTCCCGTAATCATTTCGTAGAGCAAAAACACGATGTGTCCTCCGTCGAGTGCGGGAATCGGCAAAATATTCATGATTGCAAGTATGAGTGAAATAAACGCCGTATTGGTCCAAAACACTTTCCAGTCCCACGCTGCAGGAAAAAGATTGCCGATGGCACCGAAGCCACCAACACTCTGCGCACCTTTCTCCGTAAAAATCAACGGTAATTGTGCGGCATAATCGTGCATGGTCCAGCGCGCTTTTTCGAAGCCTCTCGATATTGATTTTCCAAAGGAATAATCGCGGTGAGTGCTCTGCAGCCAATCCGGATTTTTACGGGTAAATCCGAACGTATAGAGATTGGCGTCTTTATTCCACGTACCATAAACCGGCAGAGTGTCTGGCTGACCGTCGCGATACAAGGCAATATTGAACAATACTGAATCACTCTCCTGTTTTTCGCTCAACGCGTTTTGAAACAAGTGGAAATAAGGCGTTTCTTTACCATTCACCCCGACGATGCTGTCCCCCTTTTTTAAATCGCTCCTCGCAGCCGGATTGCCGCCAATAATAGAGTCTACAACTGTCGGAACGCGGGTTCCAAGCGCCATAATCGCACCAGACTCCCACATTTGATCATCAATATCTTCGGCGAGCTTCAATTCACGCGTTGTTCCGTCAGGCTTTCTTACCGTTAAATGACGTGCTCCCCGCAAAAATATTTGAATATTGATCTGCCTTACATTCTCGACAGGCTCTCCCTCCACAGCAGTGATGATGTCTCCATCTTCTATGTCTACACCGAGTTCTTGAAATGTTGGGTCTACAGCTAATCCGTACTTCAGCGTATCGTTTTCAATGACGTTATCGCCCCATGCCGCTACGACCAGAATATAGATGAAAAAGCCCAAAATCACATTTACAGTAACACCGCCCACCATGACAATCAAACGTTGCCAGGCTGGTTTCGACCGAAATTCGTCTTCTTTTGGCGGCGCTTTCATCTGATCCTTATCCATAGATTCGTCAACCATCCCAGCAATTTTAACATATCCGCCGAGGGGCAGCCAACCGATTCCCCATTCGGTGTCGCCGATCTTCTTCTTTAATAACGAAAACCAGGGATCAAAAAAGAGGTAAAACTTTTCAACGCGAATTTTAAATGCCCGTGCTGCAATGTAATGTCCAAACTCATGAAGCGAAATAAGTATCGCCAACGATAAGATGAGTTGTGCTGCTTTGATCCAAAAATCCATAATTTATCTGATTGATTTGCAAATATGGGAATTATACCGCCAAAACGAGGCATTTTTCGACTTGCTGTTGCGAATTATTTATAAATTTTTACCGGATCACAGCGTTGCTATCATTAAAAACGTAGCCCGCTAATTCGTAGACTTTTTCTAAGTTCCTTCGTGAATAGCCTATCCTACACCCTGAAGCAAACCATTGAATTCTTGACTGTTGAATGAATCTCTCCCGAAAATTTTGTTAAATTTATGCTTGCTAAAAACTACGCTTGTGAAAAACGTGCTTATTCTTATTTGTTTTGCTTGTACTTTGCTCGCCCGGGCACAGGAGTACGGGTCGGACCAACCCGTAATGGATTCACTAAACAACATTGTAAACAGCAAAGATCAACCCGACACATCTATTGTTAAAGCATATAAAGAGATCATGGAAATTCTCTACTACTATGAACCCGACACATTGCGTCCGCTCTCTCAGAAAATTCTTGCACTGATCAATAGCAAAGATTTTGCATCACTGCCGGGACGGGAAAAGTTAATTTTTGGCAAAAACCGGGCTAATGCACTGAACAATCTGGGCGTTTATTACAGCGACCGCGGCAATATTGAGGAATCACTGACCTATTACTTCAAAAGTTTAGCGATTTACGACTCCATTCAGGCAGATGAAGGGAAAGGAACAGCGCTCAACAATATTGCTTTGGCTTTTGAAGATCAAGGTGATGTCACGCGAGCGCTCGATTATTACAATCGCAGTCTGAAATACCGCGAAAAAGTGGGAGATCTGCGGGGAAAAGCCATTACGCTTTACAACATTGCGTACATTTATAATCGCGAAAACGACAATGATAAATCCATAGAATATTTTAAGCGAAGTCTGGCCATAGAACGCCAATTGGACAGTGAAATCGGAATTGCTTATTGCCTGAATAGTATTGGAGAAGTACACATCAAAGAATCCATGCTCACCCTCGGAAAGAAATATATCGATAGTGCCATGAGGATAAGAAAAAAACAAAGTGATGATTTGGGACAGGCACAATGCTATGAAAATTACGCGGACATTCACTCGATGTATGAAAACTACGACCTGGCGTTGCTCAACTTAAAAAAGGCTGTTTCAATACGTGAAAAAAACGGTGAAAAAAGAGACCTTTGTTTTGCGCTGTTTAATCTGGGGGACCTCTACAAAAAAATGGGGCAACTCAATGAAGCCATGAAGTATGCAAAACGCAGTCAGAAGATTGCAGAAGAGATTCAGTATCCTTCCAGTATGCGCAACGCGTCGCTTTTACTCAGTGAAATTTACGAAAAACGCGGCGTTTACAATCGTGCACTCGACCATTTCAAGCACGCAACAAGACTGAGTGACAGTCTCCACAACGCAAAAACCAAAAAAGCAGCGATTCAACGCGAGGTGCAGTACAAGTACGAGCGCAAGATAGCCGAAGACAGTATACGCTATTACAACAAAGCAATAATTAATGAGGCCCAGATCGACAAACAAAAAGCTGAGTTGCGCGCCAAACGCAATGAACAATACGTACTCTTTGGTGGGCTCTCAATCACAGTTGCTTTCGGACTCTTTGCTTTCAATCGCTTTCGCGTTTCGCAAAAACAGAAAAACATTATTGAAGTGCAGCGTTCCACAGCAGAGATGCAGCGAAAAGTCGTAGAAAAGAAAAACACCGAAATTACCGACAGTATCAACTATGCCAAACGGATCCAAGAGGCCATTCTCCCTCCCAAAGAAACGCTGTCGGAAAATTTGGTTGACGGCTTTGTACTTTTTCGCCCAAAAGATGTCGTGAGTGGCGATTTCTACTGGCTCGAGCGCGCCAATGGCTATATCTTCTTCGCTGCTGCTGATTGTACGGGGCACGGCGTTCCCGGGGCAATGGTCAGCGTGGTTTGTTCCAATGCACTTTCAAAATGTGTACTCGAGGCGGGAATGACAGATACAGGAGAAATCCTGGACAAGACCCGGGAAATGATCATCGAACAGCTGAACAAGAGCGGAGAAATGGTAAATGACGGAATGGATATTTCCCTGGCCGCCATCCGGGAAAGCGATAGAAAGGCAGCTACTGCGGAAATCCAATGGTCGGGAGCCAACAATGCACTCTGGATACTTCGTCAAAAAACCGGAGACCTGGAAACGCTTAAGCCCGACAAACAACCCGTTGGTGCGCACAGCCACGCCAAACCTTTTACCACTCACACCATCACCATACACCGTGGCGATCAAATTTATTTATTTACAGATGGGTATGTGGATCAATTTGGCGGGACACACCTGCCACAAATCCCTGAAGTCGGAAAAAAATTCAAAAGTAAACGGCTTAAGGAATACTTGCTCAGTATTAAAGACGAGGATATGAACACGCAGCACGACTTATTGAGCGAGGCATTCGACGACTGGAAAGGAACCCTCGAGCAAATTGACGATGTCTGCGTGATAGGTGTGAGATTTTGACAATCGAACAGCTATCTAAGCAGTTTATGCCGAGCCTATTCATCACTGTGTATTCGGTTTAGATAAGCGAAAATGAGGATAAAAAAAGAGTGAGCACCTCAATACTCACTCTCTTCCCTCAATACTGACTCGTGGTCCCAGGTGGGCTTACCGACAATCCGCTTTCGCTACTGTCGGCATAAACTTCTCGTCCAGCATTCCAGAACAAAAAAGAGTGAGCACCTCAATACTCACTCTCTTCCCTCAATACTGACTTGTGGTCCCACCTGGACTTACCGACAATCCGCTTTCGCTACTGTCGGCATAAACTTCTCGTCCAGCATTCCAGAACAAAAAAGAGTGAGCACCTCAATACTCACTCTCTTCCCTC
>JBNJEH010000089.1:0-8707 GCA_051745635.1 Bacteroidota bacterium | reverse complement strand
CTTTCCGCGAATTGCATCCGGATCAGACGTGGGTGCATCCCGTACCTGGTATGATTCGCTTTTTGCACGTACTTCCATTTTACGGATGGTTTTCCCTTGCAATCGTATTTTCTTTGATAACCGCAATTTTCGTTTATGTTTTATTGACATATCGTAAGAAATCGAGCGCGCATCAGTGGTCGCGTCGTTTGATCTTCCCCGCGGGTTGTTTACTCCTGATGATATTGGCCGCTTTAATAACACTGAGTAGTTTTCATGATCGCCACCATTACGGATTTGTGACCTCAGAACAGCCCATCTATTTGCACCCTGATGGCATGGAGAGTGCGGTGCAGATACCGCAGGGTGCTGTGGAGATGATCCAGTACAATGCCGATTCTTCCTGGGCAAAAGTACGCTATTCCGATCACCAGGGTTGGCTGGCAACTACCGCCATAAAGCCCTACTGAATTTTTTCCGCCCGATACTGTTACTTTCGTTTCAGTTACCCTCGTGTGCGTTCACATAGAGAATACTGCAATTCCATGGTCCAAAATTCCGCTGTACTGCGTCTCTGCGTTTAACCGACCCATTTAATTCGCTGCAAAACCTCTCCTGAATTCAACGCATATTAATGTGTTACTTTATTGTTAAGGAGCTGTTGATGCGCTTAAAACATTGATAAGCAGTTGTTTTGATAATATTAACGCATTATTCTTAATATAAAGTTCATGTAAGCATAAATTTTTCGAAACCCATTCGACCGTTATTCCTCTGCATCTTTGCACCAGAATTAAACGTAAAAAAAACAAAGCGATGAAAAACAGAAAGGTAAAATTAGGGGTGTTGATGCTTTCGGCAGCATTCACCATGACGGCAGTTTCTTGTAAAAAAGATGGCTGTACGGATGAAACGGCCATCAATTACGATGCAGATGCTGACAAGGATGACGGTTCATGTGAGTACGAAGAAGAAACAGAGGACGAATCTGTGGTAAAAGTTAGTTCCAACGTAACGGAAAATACGACGTGGACAAAAGATAAAGAGTACATTCTTACGACGCGTGTGGTAGTAACAGCAGGGAACACATTGACCATTGAGCCGGGAACGGTCATCAAAGGTGAAGTTGGTTCAGGACCCAATGCAACGGCTTTGATTATTGCTCGTGATGCTAAAATCATGGCAGAAGGAACGGCAAACGAACCTATTATTTTCACAACAGTAGCAGATGAAATCGTTTCTGGAGAAATTGCAAGTCCAAACATGGATTCAGACTTGTCAGGACTTTGGGGCGGTGTGATCGTATTGGGTAATGCACCAATCTCAGCGGATGCATCATCTGTGCAAATTGAAGGAATTCCACCGTCTGACCAAAATGGACTTTACGGAGGTTCTGATGCTTCGGATAACTCAGGTGTTCTGAAATACATTTCAATCCGTCACGGAGGTTCAAATATCGGTGAAGGAAACGAAATCAACGGTTTGACACTCGGTGGTGTCGGTAACGGAACGGTAGTAGAAAATATCGAGGTTGTTGCGAATCAGGATGACGGAATCGAATGGTTCGGTGGAACAGTAGATACCAAAAATGCTATTATCTGGAACGCTGGAGACGATGCACTCGATACTGACCAGGCCTGGGCTGGTACAATGGATAACTTTATTGTTATTGCTGGTGACGCTACGGATCACGGAACTGAGGTAGACGGCCCCGAAGGAAGCTACTTAGATGCTCACACCGTAAAGAACGGTTCTGTTAAAGGAAACACCGAATCAGAATTGGGTCACTTCCGCGATGGAGCGCGAGGAACGTTTGAAAATATTTATTACTTCAACTTCCCCGATCCTGTAGATGGAAGAGGTGATTTAGCATTAGAATCTGATGCATCTTCTTCTGGACCTTCTTCAGTAGATAACTTTGCGAGTGATGATCTTAACTTTGCTAACCTCGAAATTACTTTAGCTTCTGGAGTGAGTTTGACAGATGTATTCAAAGATGGTACGGATGTTCACGCTACAAGTGTAGGTGCTGGAGCAAACACTGTTGGTGCTGACAAAAGTACTTTCACAGGTTGGACATGGGTTGATACTCAAGGGTTATTGTCTGACTTTTAATAGGATTTGATTATTCAAAGTGACCTGCAAGTTTCGGCTTGCGGGTTGCTTTATTTGAAATCAGAAATAGTTTTTAATTATGCGCGCAATTAAATTTTTCACCATTTTTTTAATGTTGCTCTTTACGAGCCTCGAGCTAAATGCTCAAAACAGTTTTATCCGTGGAGCTGTGATGGATCAATCCAACGCGGAATATATACCTGGTGTCAAGGTGCAGGTCGTCGATCATAAAAAAAGGGCCTATACCGATATTGATGGAAAATTTAGCATCCCCGTTGAACCCGGAGTTTACAGCCTGGATGTTTCGTTTATGGGTTTCGATACCATCCGTGTTCAGGACATCCGTGTAGCAAAAGGGGATGTTACCATCCTCGATGACATACAAATGGGAGAGGACGTCAGTGATTTTGAGGAAGTCGTCATTACTGCTTCTCGAAAAACCAATACGGAGAATGCCGTGCTTTCATTGAAGCACAAATCACCGAACATGATCGATGGCATTTCTTCTGCTAACTTTCGCAAAATTGGCGATTCTGATGCAGCCTCGGCAATGAAACGCGTTCCTGGCGTATCGTTGAATGGAGGCAAATACATCTTCGTTCGCGGTTTGGGTGATCGATACGGGAAAACCTTGTTAAATGGATTGCCGATTCCCGGGTTGGATCCTGATCGCAATACCGTTCAAATGGATATCTTCCCCACAAATATCATCAATAATATCATCGTCAACAAAACATTTGCTGCCGATTTACCAGCAGACTTCTCCGGAGGACTTGTGAATTTATCGCTGAAGGATTTTCCAGACGAACAAGTGAGAAGCGTCAGTGTGAAAACGGCCTACAACCCCAATTATCACTTTAAAAGTAACTTCCTTACTTCTGACGGTGGGTCTACGGATTTTTTAGGGTTTGATGATGGAACCCGTGAAATTCCTGCAGAAAATAATATCCCTTTCTTCACGGACGCTGTTTCTAACCCTGACGGGAGAGATGCCCAGCGGTACAAACAAATTCTTTCCAAATTTAACCCGAATTTAGCGGCTTATCAGGAGCGTTCCAACATGGATTTCGGATTGAATGCAACAGTGGGAGATCAGTTTGACAAAGGAAATTATACCATCGGTTACAACGTGATGCTGTCCTATCGCAATACGACCCAGTTCTATGAGGATGCTATTTATGCGCGATATGGACTTTCCGGTGATAAGTCCAAAAATGAAATGGAGGCGCGCGAGTACCAGAAAGGCGATTATGGGGTCAACAACATCCTTTCCAGTGGACTGGCAGGAATCGCTATTAAAACACGCAATTCGAAATACACGTTCAGCGTCATGCACCTTCAAAATGGTCAGTCTAAAGCAGGTGTTTTTGACTATGATAATTCCGATCAGGGAGCCGTTTTTTCAGGATTTCAGCACAACCTCGAATACAGTGAACGCGGCTTGACAAATGCGATTCTTACAGGCTCACATAATTTTTCCGACAGTAAATGGGACCTGGAGTGGAAAGCTTCTTCCTCTATCTCATCGATCGACGATCCGGACATACGCTTTACGCGGTACGAAATTCGAAGTGAAGGAGACTACTCCATCAGTTCTGAGTCTGGTTTTCCCCAACGAATCTGGCGATCATTAAACGAAGTCAACGCCACGGGAAAGGCTGATGCTTCTAAAGAGCTCTCTATTTTCGGAGCAAAAGGAAAAATCAAGTTTGGCGGTCTTCACGCCTACAAACAACGCGATTTCAATATTCGAAGTTTTGCTATAAATGTGCGCAATATCCCTTTGGCAGGTGACCCAGACGAACTGTTTGCTGAAGAAAACCTTTGGCCCCACAACGGCGCTATGTCACAGGGAACTACCTTCGATGCATCTTTTATACCGGCAAATCCCAACAAGTTCAGCTCGTCGGTGCACAACTCCGGGGGGTATCTATTGACGGAAATGTCGCCGGTCAAAAACCTTAAATTCATCCTTGGATTGCGCAGCGAATACTATACACAGCGGTATACGGGACAAGATCAGCTGGGTACGAATGTGCTCAACAATGATGTCGTCCTCCAGGACCTCGGTCTTTTCCCTTCTGCGAATGTGGTTTACAATATCACGGAGGATCAGAATATCCGGGCCTCGTATAACAAAACGATCGCACGTCCTTCTTTCAAGGAAATGTCTTACGCAGAAATCGCGGATCCCATTACCGGTCGTACCTTCATAGGTGGATTATTCCCCGATGCCGACGATGGAGCAGGAGTTGTGTACTGGGACGGAAACCTTCAGAGCACTGACATTCATAACTTTGATTTGCGTTGGGAACTTTTCCACGGAAGGGGACAGACGATTTCGGTGAGTGGTTTCTACAAGAAGTTTATTAATCCGATTGAAATTATCCAGTATGCCACACAAGCCGGTGCTTTTCAGCCGCGAAATGTTGGTGATGGAGAAGTCCTGGGGGGAGAACTGGAAGTGCGTCAGAGCCTGGAATTTATTGCTTCTGCAGTTAAAGCGTTCAGCGTGAACTTTAACTTTACATTGACGCAGTCGCGCATCGAACTGAGCCAAACAGAGTATGAAAGTCGGGTGGACAATGCCCGCGAAGGTCAGGAAATTGGTCGTTATCGCGACATGGCGGGTCAGGCGCCTTCTATATTTAACGGAGGTATAGCCTACAACGGTAGCGAAAACGGATTTTTTGAAACGTTCGAAGCGGGTGTCTATTACAACGTGCAGGGCGAAACACTTCAGTTTGCTGGAATTGTCGACCGTCCTGATATTTATTCCGTGCCTTTTCACAGCTTGAACCTCAATATGAATAAACGCTTTGGAGCCAACGACCAGATGAATGTTGGTTTTAAAGTTTCAAACTTGTTAAACGACAAACGCGAATCCGTATTTAAATCCTACCAGGCCGAAGATCAGTTTTTTACTTCGCTGGGCATCGGAACGACATTTCGCGTCAAGTTTAGTATCGACTTTTAAGTTTAATTGCGCATAATTAAACAAAAGGGACGCCCGCTCATACCGAGTGGGCGTTTTTATTACCGGAAAAGATGTTTTTATGGAGGAAAATCCTTCCTTTTTGACTGGAAAAGCGACTGTTTGACTAAAAATGTAAGCTTTTGTTAAAGTTTGCCCGCTGTGTGAATCATTTGGGTACAGCGTTTAAAATAGCACGATTTAAAGAGAACAAATAAGCAAAACACCTTGCTTTAGTTCACAAAAAACAATTATTTTGTAAAAAAACACAAACAAAAGGAGCGTTAGAAAGGAAATAATTAGAATTTAGCGCATCCACAAAAAAGCATACTATGAAAAACATTTTAATATTGGGAGCAGGACTTTCTTCCGCTTCACTCGTGCGTTATTTGACACAAAATGCGGCGGCCAACGATTGGAAAATGACAATTGTCGATCAGGATAAAGCGGCTATTGAAAGCAAGATCAACGGCTCTCCGCATGCAGAAGCAAAAGTGTTCAATGCACTCGATCCGAAAGAAAGACAACCGTACATCGAGGAGGCTGATCTCGTTATCAGTATGTTGCCAGCGCGCTACCACCCCGATGTAGCAGAAGATTGTATCAAATACAAGAAGAATCTGATCACGCCTTCATACGTGAGTCCCAGAATGAAAGGATTGCATCAGGATGCTGTGGACGTCGGTATTACGATCATGAACGAAATTGGTGTTGATCCCGGCATTGACCACATGAGTGCCATGCGCGTGATTGATAATATTCGCGACGAAGGTGGAGAAATGCACATCTTCGAGTCTTTTGCAGGAGGATTGGTTGCCCCGGAAAGTGATGACAACCCCTGGAATTACAAATTCACCTGGAACCCTAGAAACGTTGTGCTAGCCGGTCAGGGTGGAGCCGCTCAGTTTATTCAGGAAGGACGTTACAAATACATCCCTTACAATAAACTGTTTCGTCGATCGGAAATAATTGAGATGGAAGAGTACGGTACTTTTGAAGGGTATGCGAACCGGAATTCACTGATGTATCGCGAACCATACGGACTCGACAATATCCCGACCATTTATCGCGGAACCTTGCGCAGAAAAGGTTTTTCGAGAGCATGGGACGTTTTTGTACAGTTGGGTGCTACCGACGATACCTATGAACTGGAGGGCAGTGAAAACATGTCGAACCGTCAGTTTATCAACTCCTTTTTGCCGTACAATGAGAATGATTCCGTGGAATTAAAGCTGCGTCACTACATGAAAATTGACCTGGACGATACGTTGTGGGACAAGCTCGTATGGCTCGGTATTTTTGACGACGACAAGAAAGTAGGGCTTAAAAATGCCACGCCTGCTCAAATGTTGCAGAAAATACTGGAAGAGAAATGGGAGTTAAAACCAGAAGACAAAGATATGATTGCCATGTACCACAAATTCGTCTACAAAAAGGACGGCGAATTTAAAGAAATCACCTCTGAAATGGTAAGCATTGGTGAGGATCAGACGTACACGGCGATGAGTAATACTGTGGGACTGCCGCTCGGTATTTGCGTCAAGGAAGTCTTAAATGGAAACATTACCATAAAAGGTGTCCACATACCTACAGCTAAGGAGGTTTACGATCCCATCTTGAACGAGCTGGAAGAGTACGGCATTCGATTCAAAGAAAAAGAAGTGCATCCACCGCGCTTATATACTGAGGAAGCCACGTGGAGATAGCGCAATCGGAGAATTGTCCGGTATTTTCCAAATGAAAGTTTATGAATAGTAGAGCCAACGTGAAAGCGTTGGCTTTTTTTGGATAGCATGTTGAACCCGATTTATTCATGAATTTAATTTTGAAGCTATTTTAGGCACAAGCATCGAAGTAATATAAGTATATTTCGAGGGGCTTGTAATACCAATTTAGTTTTGTGATGTCGCAGTTAAAAATTTGCCGGTTGTTATGCCGAAGCAGATTTAAAGGAGCCTTTAGGCGACATTTATAATCGCATTCGGTATAACGACGAATAGATCAAAATTAAATCAAAATCTGATTGACAAAAGTGTCTCCAAAAATGTGGTTGGTAAAAAAGATCAAAATAACATATAAGACACTTTATAGCTGTATGTTACAGTATATCTTAAGTCAGATTGATGAATAAATGGGGTTGAATCAATTCAATTTTTTAGTTTCCGAAGCCTTTTTGATGAAAATCAGGGCTGTTTTCAAAACTCGATCGGCGATGGATTCATTCCTCGCTGATGGAGTCGCCAACTAGCTAACGCATCAATAGAAGACCATTTCGAACTTCTGCCAATCGCCCCCACACAAAATTTTAACAGTTAAAATTTGTTCGTTTGTATTTTTCGCCATAATATTACATTAAGCAAACGAACATGTTGAACGGCGCACGGTGCGCTGACTGTTCTTTTTTATTAACTAATTCTAAATTATTATGAAACCGAAAAACTATCCGACTATCACTTATCGCAGAATGAGAAATACGCTCATCGTTTCTCGGGCGACTGGGACTTCGACGAACAATTTATGAATGTTTGTGTAGAGGATTACGCACAAGGGAAAAGCTATAGCTTTGATGCCGACACGCTCTCGCCAGAAAGGCAAGTCTATGCCAGGTTATTTCCCAACCCGAACAACGGCGAGGGCGTTATGCTGGCGTATGACTTTCTGAGCGATGAACAAGTCAATGTTCAGATTTTTGAGGTGTCGGGTAAAAAAGCGCATGAGCTAACCAATTTAAAGGGAGGAATGAATGAGCTTCATTTAGATTTAAGCAATCTAGACAGCGGCATATATTTAGTAAACGTTTTTACTGTTTCTGAAAGACAAACCATTCGATTGGTTATTCATTAAAAAACAAGAAATCATGAAAAAGATAATAAGCTATATATTCGTAACATTACTTTTAATATCCTGTTCAAAGCAAAAAAATCAAGAACATACGTTAACAGGTAGGTTAATGCAAAGCTGTGAGATACCAGCCGCAAACAAAGATGGAATAATTTATTTTTCGGGAGGAGGACTGCTAAATAACCCTTCCATTACTTTAGAATTCACGACAGATGACAATGGTTATTTTGAGGTTGATCATAATGAGCCATTTACAGAGTTTTCTGTCCGAACTTCTCCGGCAAACAGTGTTTTGGAAGTAGATTCAATACCTGGCGATGATAATGACTTGGGGGAGGTATACCTTTTTCCGCCTAGTGTGAGTTATTATTTATATCTGGAAGTTTCTAATGCTTTTACAGAGAGCGACACCCTTTTATATAACAATCACGGATGGCCTGAAGATGGCAGAGACGAGCTATTAAAGATAGCAGGACCTTTCCAGTCAGGTATTGTCGATACTGTCTATATGGCAACAAATATGAATCATTTACCCATTGATTTTAATGATACACTCCCAAAACGGACGATAAATTACCGAATTATAAACGAAAACACAAATGATCACCCAGTTAAGTCTGTTGACTTCCCAACTTCTTACTGTGTTGAAGAATATATTGATGTTACGTTCATAATTGAATAAAGAAGCAACTGCAATTAGCGAATAACGCAAGTTATAATTCACCACTTGCGCATTTCAATTTGGTGGCACTGTTGGATGCGCGTAATTTTGAAGGGAGTCTAAAACACAGAAATCAT
>JBNJEH010000088.1:0-9084 GCA_051745635.1 Bacteroidota bacterium | reverse complement strand
CTGCTCTATTTCGGTGCTCTCGATACTCTGCTTCATTACATTACGCAGCACTCACATTCGATATGCTCAGTGCATCGCGATCACCTTACCATTATGCAAGGCAATCGCGATGCACTGTGATATATCGAGCGTGCCGAGATATGATACATTGAGCTCGCCGAAATAAGCATATCGAATGTGAGTGATGCTGATCGAAATGAAACGGAGCATCAGGATGTATCGAGAGCACCGAAATGAAGACGCCCGTTCGACATATTCAGGACAAGCGAAGGACGCAAAGTTTGTCTCTCAGACAACCAGCAGTGAAGTCGCCAGGTTTGCAGATGAATACCGCGCACGCTGCGCGACAGTCGCGTTCTCTGAGCCTATTTACGGGTGAAAAAAACCGACAAGCATATTTTGTTTTACCAGATCTTAGAAGTTTTGCGTCTCATGCTCTCATCAATTTACTACCGCGGCAACTCCTCATTCTCTTTTTCGAACGTGTCTCTGACCATCTCCTTTTGATCATCTGTAGCATGCGCCCATAGTGTTGCATTATGATTGCTCACGTAAAGAACTGCGATATCTTCTTACCGTTTCTTCACATAGCGCTGAACTTCATTGATCAATTTCCTTGACGGGCGCAGAAAATACTTATTCCAAAACACCATGATATAATAATCCGCATCGGGAAGTCGGTCCATTTGCACTGAATCGGATTTTTCGGAATAGATATAGGGTAAAAAAGTTTGTAAAGAATCGTGATGCATCGGTGCGATATCGGGATGCGGCTGAAGCGGGAACGTATCAAAAGAACCGTGCTTGTTCCAATTGAGAGGAATAGGTGGATCGATATAGCAATTCACCAGCTTGAACAGCGGTCCTCCGTCTTTGTCAAACATCCGAATTTGAACGGGCTGCGTATCGTCTTTAGCTCCTTTTTTAATCATTTTCTTTCTGGTGCTATCCGCTGCTTCCAACGCCTGAACCTCCCGATGGGCACGTTTATACCGTTCTTCGGCGTAAGCAAAAAAACCTTCGCGGGACCAGTAGTAAAGTTGCGGATCTTCTATCCCCCATCGGTGCGCTTGACGATGAATATATTCATTCGGGTAAAATTTGGGTTTGGCGTCAACACCGAGCAACACCCGGTAGGAAAGCTTGCAACTGTTGAACAATAACAACGTCAGCAAAACGAAACCCATTTTGTGCATCAATCCATTCTTATTCATCTATCCGCAGGTTTGAATCAGGAACTAAAATTAATAAATACCTCGCAAGTCGAGCAATGATGTCAGAAATAACATTTAACCATTCAGTCCATCGGATTTGAATATTTCCTAAATTTGAGCAATATGTACGAAAATGATTCTCGCCTTACGGCAATTACTAAACTGGGACGTAAAGGTTTCGGCTGGCTATTTAACACCTCAACATTTACGGGAAATTTAATTATCGCATTGATAGCGACTTATTTTTTTCGTGAATTAGGTTATCCCGACGATGTCAATTTTGTGGTTTTAATCGGTCTCCTCGCAATCGGTTTATGGATTACAGAAGCCATTCCTCCGTTCGCGGTTGGAATTTTTATCATTGCCATGCTGATGTTCGGTTTTGGAACTCCTTATTTGCTGGAGGGCTCCACTTCTGTTCAGATATATTTAGACACGTGGACGAGCAACGTGATCTGGCTCTTACTGGGAGGATTTTTTCTCGCTCAGGGAATGAAAGTTGCAAAAATTGATCGCTGGTTATTTGAATATACACTTCAACGTTTCGGTGCATCACCTCGAAAATTACTGCTAGGTCTGATGTTCACTACCGCGTTTGGCAGTATGGTGATGTCGAATACGGCCACCACTGCTATGATGATTTCATCTGTATTGCCACTCGTCCATCTTATCGGAAAAGAAAATCAATTTGCCAAAGCCATCCTCATTGGCATTCCGGCTTCTGCTGCTGTTGGCGGAATCGGGACAATTATCGGGAGTACACCCAACGCAATAGCAGTAGGTGCGCTGCAAGAGATCGGTGTTTCTATAAACTTTCTGGACTGGATGGTTTTCGGACTTCCCATTGCCGTCGTTCTCGTCTATTCATTCTATCGCGTTCTCGTTCGATCCATTCCAAAATCAATGACGATAGCAGACCTTCAGCTGGATCAATTGGAAACCTCGAAAAAAGTAAATCCAAAAAACAAAAGAGCTGTCCTTTTGACCTTAATACTGACAGTAGGACTCTGGTTAACGGAGAGCTTACATGGCATTCCCGTTGCTGCAACGTCAGCAGTACCTATCGTTCTGTTAACACTCACTCAAGTCGTAGGGGCGAAAGAGGTGCGCGCGCTCCCCTGGGATACGCTGATGTTGGTAGCAGGTGGTCTCGCTCTTGGACTGGCGATCGTTGAAGTCGGACTTTCTGAGATTATTATGAGGGCGCTTCAGGAATTAGCTATTTCCTCTTTTTGGGTCATGGTTATCTTCAGTTTTATCGGGATATTATTGTCCAACGTGATGAGCAACACGGCCGCATCCGCTATTCTGGTTCCATTAGGACTATCGATTGCAGGTCTACTCGGAACAGCTGCACCTCTAATCATCGCTATTAGTTGTTCATGCGCTCTATTATTACCCGTATCTACTCCGGCAAACGCTGTGGCTTATTCTACAGGAATGATTGAGCAGAAAGATTTTCGGAAAGGAGGTTTCTTTTTCTTCTTCGCGGGTCCGCTTCTGGCGATTGGAATTGTGTTGCTGTGGGCCTGGCTGCTGGCTTAGATGAACAAAAATATTCAGCAATCAAAACTTTAAGCGCAGCGGAATTATTTCCATTGCGACGCCTGTTTTCAACGAGAGCGGCTTCAACATCATTTCTAAAAGCTCCTTGTCATCCGCTCTCCAGATTAACCACATTTGATTTTGATCTTGAGATTGATAAACCTGTTGCAGGTAATTCTCCCGCATAAAATCGTTGAGACGATCGGTAAACCATCGGTGCAGGTCTTCCCGGTGAAAAACTTTTCGGGTTGCCGTGCAGTGAACCATAAAATTTTGCATTTTTTATTCGTTGGTCGATTGGGGAATCCACAGCTTACAACAACCTACCCCGAAGACTTCATCCCTTGATAAATCGCCAGTCCGGCAATACCAAAAAATAAAGCGTGCTTGATTTCAAAGCCAATGATCGCCATGTCGTAGATGGTCAGTCCGACCAATCCTAAACCGACATAAAACTGAAACTTGAAATTCATTGCCACTCCACATTTTCAAATTCACCGTTCTCCAGAGGAAGCGGCTGAGGAGGATTTTGCTGATCGAGGAATTCGGCTTCAAAAAAACCGGAGAGTTGTTGATTTTCATGATCAATCTCGGTAAACATCACCGTACCCTGATCGAAAGAATAGCTCAAATTATTGTAGTAAAGTTCCGTACCATTCGCTTTGATCGGCCGAATACCGAGTGAATCGCCATCACCGAAATTAAGCGTAATCGAAATACTGTCATTTTGAAAAGTCAGTTTCCAATCGCTGTTGCGTTCCATTCCAAAATTTAAAAAGCTGACGGGTTCACCGTCGAAACGACTAAAAACCATACTCGTTGGTACATCGTTATCATTCCCATCATCACAGGGCGGGCAGACACCCCCGCAATCCGTCTCATCTTCCAGTTCTTCATCCCATATACCATCCTGACAGCTTTGCTCATCTTTATTACAAGCACTGGAAATCAGCACTATTATGGCAATTGAAAACAGATATGTGATAAAGTGTTTCATATTTTAACGGATATCAATACTTTTGCATAAACATCAAAAATACTGAAATTACCAACAACATACAAGACTTTAAAACACAGAACGGAGGGTTTGTACAAAGAAAAAGGCTCTAAGTTTATTGGTATAGCCCAAAATTGTGAAGACGAGGACACTGCAAAATCACTCCTGGAAAAGTGGAAAAATGAACACCATCAGGCCGGACATTTATGTTATGCTTACCGTTTTGGAATTCAGAAAGACGTCTATCGGGTCAACGACGACGGAGAGCCCAGCAACAGTGCCGGAGCTCCAATTCTGGGACAGATTCAGTCCTATGACCTCACCAATACGCTCATCGGTGTCGTGCGCTATTATGGCGGAACGAAACTAGGAGTGGGCGGATTAATCAATGCCTACCGAACCGCTGCAAAAGAAGCCATCGAAGCGGGAACAGTCATCACAGAAACAGTAAAAGATCATTTTAAGCTCTATTTTGGCTATGCTGATATGCCTTACATCATGGACGACGTTAAAGCGAGTGAAGCAGCAATCAATGAACAAATTTTTGAAAATAGTTGCTTTCTGCGCATTGCAATTAAAATCAACCATACAGAACAACTGCTCGAGCAATTAAAAAGATACGATTCATTAAAAATTGAAAAGATTGGCACATTTTAAACCAGCGTTATTAGAAGAATTAATTCAAATCAGCGGAGCTTCAGGAGATGAAAGCCGCATTCGCGATTTTATTATCGATTACGTAGAATCGCATCAATCGGAGTGGAAAACCCGGCCGGAAGTATTTTACGGAGACGGTTTTCAGGATGCTATTGTACTCGTTTTCGGTCAGCCAAAAACAGCGATTTTCGCACACATGGACACGATTGGCTTTGTGACTGGATATGACAAAAACCTGATTAAAATAGGTGGTCCCAGAGCAATTGACGGCATGAAGCTCGTAGGCGCAGATAGCAAGGGTCCCATTGAAACAGAGCTCATGATTATCGAAGACGACGATGGGCAAAAAACGCTAAAATACGTCTTTGACCGTGAAATTGACAGAGGCACCAATCTGACCTTCAAGCCCAATTTCAGACTGAACAACAAATACGTACAATCGCCCTATCTGGACAATCGGCTGGGTGTACTGAATGCGCTGAATGCGGCGGAACATATTGAAAATGGTGCTATTGTATTTTCCACTTATGAAGAACACGGAGGCGGGAGTGTCGGATTTCTGGGACGCTTTCTCTACGACCGGTATCAGGTGCACCAGGGACTTATTTCAGACATCACCTGGGTGACAGAAGGCATTATGCATGGCGGAGGTGTGGCTATTTCTATGCGGGACAGCGGCGTTCCGCGAAGAAGTTTCCTCAACCACATTATTGCTATTGCAGATCAGAAAGATATCCACTATCAGTTAGAAGTAGAGTCAGGTGGTGGGAGCGACGGCACGATGCTGCAACAGACGGACTTACCTTTCGACTGGTGTTTTATCGGCGCGCCGGAGGATCATGTCCACTCCCCCGACGAGAAGGTTTTTCTTACAGATATTGAGGACATGATGGAACTCTATGTGGTTTTGATGAGAGCTCTCAATTAACCAATGAGCAAAGAACAAATGGATCATTTTCTATGGTTAGACTTCGACCGCAATTATTGAGGCTCAACGCTTCCTTCGGGTTATCATTCCGCGAAAAAGTGGTCGACCGATTTGAATGAAGTATCCATTTCAGATTGTCATGTGCCGGGAGATCGACATGATCGCTTTAAAGTTCCGTTCTCATCAAAACTTTTAGAACCCGCTTTGAAATATCTGCGGATTTTAGTCGTTAAATAAAAACTTATGAGACCGAAAGACTATAGTTTACACAGAAAAGCTATTTTTGGGATTTTTTAAACAATGTCTAAACTACTGAGCCCAATTATATATTACGTGCTTGTGATTCCCATATCACACTTACCATTCGGTGTGCTCTACTTTGTTTCGAATATTGTTTACGTTTTACTTTACTACATCGTCGGATATCGCAAAAAAGTGGTACGCGAAAACCTCAAAAACTCCTTCCCTCACCTGGACGATGCAGAAATCAAAGACATCGAACGGAAGTTTTACCGTCATTTTGCTGATTTTCTGGTCGAGAGCACAAAGTCATTGACGATTTCGGATAAAGCGATAAAAGAACGCTGTGCCTTAATCAATCCGGAAATACTCTACAAACACTACGAGGAAGGCAAAAGCGTCATCGTTCTATGCGGCCATTACAACAACTGGGAGTACTATGCCGTAGGAATAGCCCAACAGATGAAACATGAAACCATTGCGGCCTATCGACCATTAAAAAATAACTTTTTTGACCGGGTGATTTTAAAGTCGAGACAGCGCTTTGGAATGAAAATGCTGAGCATGCGGGGCGTTCCTCGATTCTTTGCCAATCGCGAGGACGACAAACCAACATTGAGCATCATGATGAACGATCAGTCGCCCGGAAATCCCAAAACCGCGTACTGGAATACTTTTTTAAACCAGGATACCGGATGGATGAAAGGCGCTGAAAAATTAGCGGCCAAATACGATCAGGTCGTGCTCTTCGGATGTATCAGAAAAAAGAAACGCGGCTTTTACGAAGTGACCTTTTACCCCATTTCTGACGATATTAAATCAGAGCGGGAGGGGTACGTATTAGACCGGCATGCCGAATACCTCGAGATGGTGATCAAGGAACATCCTGAATATTGGCTGTGGTCACACAAACGGTGGAAACACGATAAGGTTTAGGGAGAGGCAATACAGCAAGAGCAAGAGTTGTGAGTAGTGAGCAGTGAGTAGTGAGCAGTGAGCAGTAAGCAAGGTTTGAACGAAGTGCAAAACTCGACACTCAATACACTCGCTCTATACTCTCGCTCTGTACTCTTGCTCTATACTCTTGCTCAACACTCTTGCTCTATACTCTCTTGCTGTATGCTCTTGCTCAACACTCATGCTGCTGTACGCTCCTCATCAAGTTGTAATAAATGGAAATTGTGGTCCTGAAGAAAAAATTTGAGCATCGACTGTAAGTACGGGCAATTTATTCTCGTTTGTAATTAAATGCTGCACAAATTTGGACGATAAGATACTGAAAGTGTTCATGTAATACGTAGCGGCGATGATATCTACACCTCTTTCTTCGCTCAGCTCCAACAGCTTATCGTTAAAATAATCTCTATCCAGCAATTCTACCGAATAGTTGACTTTTTCCTTCTCCAAATAGCTCGCTGCGACGGTCAGGTTACTTTTAATCTGACGTTTAAAACCTGGATCCGCGTGATCCCCGGCCACTAACAGCAGTTCCGCTTCTAAATTTTGCGCCAATGATGCTGCGGCTTTGACAACCTGAATGCTATCTTTATCCAAATCAATGGTCATGGCTATTTTATCTATTGACCGATAGGTCGTTCCCTTCTGAACGGTTATAAACGGCACCTTGCTGTAGGAGATGACTTCCATCGCCCGACTGCCCAATAAACGATCTAAAAGCGATGTTTCATGCACCCCCATAATAACGAAATTCGCATTTTCCGTTTCGGCAAAGCTGCCAATGTGATCTTCGACTTCTCCAGTGATTACGGCGGTTCTTACTTTACCTTCAAAACCTCCTAACTCTTTTTCAGCCAAGGATTCTAATTTTTCTTTTGCTTCACTTTCATTCAGTTGATCCAATACATGAACCAAAATCAGCTCATCATCATCCTTCTCATCCCTGGCCAGATCCCAGGCGTAATGAATAGCATCTTTTGTCGTATCGCTAAAATCAATGGGAACTACTAATTTGAATATACTCATATTGCAATTTTAAACGTTGACCTAAATATAAGAGTAAATTATCCATTAGTTGTATTTTATGTATCCATAGTTTATATGATTTATTGATTTATACCATTTTAAATCTGTACGACCAGCTCGATCAAAATACTTCCCTGAACCCTTTTCACTGTATATCAACAAAACATGTCGGTAAAAATATCCGAAATAAACAGGTGGAAACATTGAAAATTCAATGAGCCGAGGCGGATTTAGCTTTTATGACAACGAAAGGGAACGACGTCAAAACGACCACAACAATCTCAGGTGATCGCGAGAAATTTGACGTAGAATAAATGCGAGGATTTCAACAGTAGACATGAACCTCGCCTGGATAGCCTCTGCGGGGTTACTTTTTGAGCGCATTGATACAAAGCAGGTATATATTCCAATTTTCCCTCAACTTTATCGTCTGATACCACGATTTACTTTATTTTTGGGTCTTGATTAAATATTTGACTATGAAAAAAGTACTACTATTCACGATTTCAGGATTCCTTCTTTGTTTATCGGCATGTGCCCCCGTGTACAAATGCGGTGAGGAGAAGCCCGCAGGAAACATCTCGGGTTCGCATCGTCTGCTGGCGGTTGTTGAAGAGCGCGACGAATTGTGCGAAACAGTAAAAGTAAAAGACGAAGAAAATGAATTCTTACTGGCGAAAAACCAGGATCTTTCACTGGAGAAAGACAGCCTCATGAGTGAAAATCGCTCGTTGGTAAAATCGTACAACGAACTGGAAGAGGAACACGTAGCATTGGAAGAAAAGTATCAAAAATTACAGGATGACCACGTGGATCTGAGTGAACGTTTCTCCAAAATGATGACCGACAAGATGAATCAGGGGTATCTGTACGATGAGCGGATCAAAGAAAAAGAGAGAAGATTGGCGTTAAAGGAAAAAGAACTCGAAGAACGCGAGCAGCGCATTGAAGAATTGGAAGCCACCATCGCCCATCAGGATTCTATTGCCAAACGACTCAACCGTCTGCTCCGCGAAGCACTACTCGGTTTTGAAGCAGACGAACTGTCGATTGAAATTAAAGATGGTAAGGTTTACGTCTCAATGTCGGATAAACTGATGTTTGCATCAGGAAAAGCGGAAGTACAAGAGAAAGGAAAAGAAGCATTGAAGGTTTTGGCCAATGTTCTCAAGAAAAATGATGAATTTGAAATACTGGTGGAGGGGCATACCGACAATGTTCCGATCAGCACATCGAAATTTAAAGATAACTGGGACCTCAGTGTCGCTCGCGCCACTTCAATGGTGCGTCTACTCGAAGAAGCACACGGTGTCGACGCCGATCGTTTGACAGCATCCGGTCGCGGAGAACACGAACCTAAAGCGTCGAATGATTCGGCTGCAGGTCGTGCTAAAAACCGTCGTACAGAAATAATTTTATCCCCGAATTTAGACCCGGTGATGGAATATTTGAATGAGTAAGATTTTATTGGCGATAAATTTTTTAAAGCCGTGTGGTTCAACTGCACGGTTTTTTTTGTT
>JBNJEH010000087.1:0-9225 GCA_051745635.1 Bacteroidota bacterium | reverse complement strand
GATTCTGATAGTTATCAAAAAGGTATAAACCAGTAAGTCGTTTAGTAAAGAATAGATGATCAGAAGTAAACCCGAAAGTAAGCTCATCCGATTGCCATAGCGTACCCAATTCATTTTCTCCAAAGGTGGTAAAAGAACCGTCTGGTTCTAAAACAGTAGCATTAAAAGCGTTGACCAACCAAATATTATTGGTATAAGGGTTGATGGTGAATTGATTAAACGGCAAGAAATTGTGCAGGTTTTCACCTTTGACTGTAACCCATTGTGAATGCGCAGGAAGCGCAAGGGTGAGGATCAATATGTAGAAGATATTTTTCATTGTTTTATGATCCGTTACATACATTGTCTACAATACCTTGCTCCCTTTCTGCTTTATCGTTAAATAGTTCATTCAGTGGAGCTGTAAGGCTGCTTTTATCATCAATAAACTGTTTATTTAAAAATTCGTAATTGAATTTCACGATAATTTCTCGCTGTGTGTAGCACGTTAAGGAAAGGACAAGTGCAACTATCGTTAGGAAGACTGATTTCATAGTGTCGATTCATCAAGTTTTCAAAACAAATCTAATTGATTTCTAATGATTTGCCAAAAAAAGTACGAAACTTGTTAAACGGAGCACTCCGTTTCTTGTAGCAGAGCGTGGCAGGAGCACGTTTAGTTGGATAATTGAAGAGCTATCGAACCATTTTTATAATGAAATAACTGTTGATACAAATCTAAAGGTGGAATGTTGAATCAGGAATGTTGCTCTTCGGCTCCGCTCAGCGTGACAAATGTTGAAGTGTAAAAATGGGAAGTTTTTCACTTTATCCATCAAGATAACAGTCGCATCGTCTTCAGGTCAGGGAACTACTCTGCCATCTCTTTTTGATAAACATGTGCCGGACGCGCGTCCTTTATGTTCAACTGCAGGGTCGTTCTTCCGCGAAACTGGTTCTCTTCCAACGTATACACGACATCTATCGGACCGTCTACAGCCCAGTCGTAAAGCTCGGGAAATGAAAAAGCGATTCCCTGAACAGGTTTATCGTGTCCTGGCTCCACCAGCTCCATCTTGACGTGCTTAGATTTCAGCAGCTTGACATTGCGGGCATAAAGATTTTTAGAAACAAATACCGGTTTCATATTGCCGGGTCCATGCGGTTCAAACTGTTTCAAAATGCGCTTTAAACGCGGGACTTCGTGAAATGATTCACCCGCTTGGAACAGTTCTGAAAAAGACAACTCCCGTTCTACGAGCTGCTGAGGAATCAACATCTCTGGCTGCAGTCGCTCGCGCACAGCGCTATCAAAACGCTGCTGAAAAGCCGATAAATTTTCCGATGCCACCGTAAGACCAGCCGCAAAATAATGTCCGCCAAAGCGCAGGAGTAAATCGCTGCATTCTTCGAGTACATCGTACATGTTGATGCCTTCTATGCTCCGCGCAGAACCCGTCCACTCGTTCTCACTTCCCGATTGCGTAAGTACAATCGTAGGGCGATAGTGATGTTCCATTACGCGCGAGGCAACAATGCCAACCACTCCTTTGTGCCAGTCGGGGTCGTACACCAAATTCGTCCTGCACCCGGAATGCTCCTTATCGCGTTCAATTTGGTCGAGCGCTTCCATCGTCATCTCCTGATCAATCGTTTTCCGCTTGTCATTGTCGTTATGAATCGCTTTGGCCATCTCAGTAATTGCCGCATTGTCTTCTTCCAGCAGAAGTGCCACTGCTTGTTTCGCATCGCCCATACGACCCGCTGCATTGATGCGTGGAGCAATCGTAAATACGACATCTGTCAACGTCAAAGGCTTCTCCTTCTTCGCCAACCGCAAAAGGCGATCGAGGCCCGGTCGCGTATTCGTATTGAGCTGTTCCAATCCGTAGCGACAAAACAATCGGTTTTCCCCCGTCACATCGACGATATCTGCACCGATACTGATTGCCAGCAAATCGAGAAATCCGTAAAGTCGTTCTGTTTCCTTCGGTTGATCGCTCACCAAAGCAGACAGCAATTTAAAACCGACGCCACATCCGGACAGTTCTTTATAGGGGTATTGACACCCTGCTTGTTTCGGATCTAAAACGATCGCTTCCGGCAATGTTTCTCCGGGAGTATGGTGGTCACAAATGATCATATCAATACCGTTCTCTCGGGCGTAAGCGCTATTTTCCATCGCCTTGATTCCACAATCCAGAGTAACGATGAGCTTACATTCATTTTCGCGAGCGTAGTCTATCCCTTGTCGACTCACGCCGTAACCTTCTTTGTAGCGATCGGGGATATAGTAGTCAATAGCCGCTGTCTGTTCTTTCAAAAACCCATAAAAAAGTGCTACGGCTGTCGTCCCGTCGACATCGTAATCCCCGTAAACAAGGATCTTTTCGTTTTTATCGATTGCCATTTTCAGGCGCTCTGCAGCACGATCCATATTTTTCATCAGGAAAGGATCATGCAGGCGCGACAATGTTTCTCTAAAAAAATGTTTCGCATCTTCGAATGTTGATATGCCCCGCTGAACGAGCATGTAAGCCACTACTTCGGCAACGTTCATCTCCGTTTTCAGGTGCTGCACCTGCTCAGCGTCGGGAGCATCTTTTACTAACCATCTTTTTTTCATTTTTTTGCTGTTTTTAGCGTTAAGTGTAGGGTTAAATTCTAAAAATTGAATGCGCTCATAAAATAACTACCTCAACCGTTTAAGGTCTTGAATGTTGTTCGCTTCGGTCTGTATAGTTCTTGACCTACGGCACCAATTTTCAGAGCCACCATCATGAAGATAGGAAAATATTTTTGACTTCAAACAACTCTCCTTTATTTTTTTGGAATAAAGTTTTGCCGGTTTTTTAACTTTTCCTGAGTTGCTACACGCTATTTTTATCATCATCCGTTTCGGGATTAAAATCGACTTTACCAGATTTCCACCGTGCTTCGGGAATCGGCAAAAAAGAATTGCCACGTGTCAAATCACTCGTTTACAATTTGCGATTTTTTAGGTTAAATATGCAAGAACGAAAGACATTTTTATTACATTCATACCAAAATTTGGTTATGGAAGAGCAGCAGATACTCAGCGAAATTGAACAACTTAAGACACAGCTCACTGGCAACCTTCTGGAAGATGGAGACACACAGCAAAAAATCTACGAACTGAAGAAACAGCTAAAACCAGAAATAGAGGAACAACCCGCAGCAGATGATTTTGATGATGAAGGATGCCTTTATTGTGGAAGTTAATTGGTGCTTTTCATGATTCGAGTAGTTACTTTTCGATGGATAATGCTCAGCGCGCTTTTGTTTTGCGCAACCGGCTGCCTGGAATTAATAGAAGAAATCTCCTTGAACAAAGACGGATCGGGAACCTATGAAGTAACGCTGAATCTCAGCGCCAGTCAGACCCGTATCAACTCGATGTTAGCGCTCGACTCCATTGATGGTAAAAAAGTGCCTACAAAGAGCGAGATGCATGAAAAATTCGAAGCATTTGTACAGGAACTCGACAACCAGGAAAGCATCACAGCGGCCACTGGCGAGCTCAATGATGAACAGTGGATTGGTTCCATCGCGATCGAATTTGACCGACTGAGCACCATGCAGGAAGCTGTTGTTCAGGTACTTTCAAAAAAAGAAAAGGAAACAATACCCTATCAAATCCGGTTGAATCAGGAAAAGGGGTTATTCTCCCGCGTCGTAGCCACCGATAGCTTAAAAAAGTGGCGGAAAAAAATCGAAAAAGAAGATAAACAACAACTAAAACAAGGCAAAGTCGTTTTTATTCAGCGATTTGATCAACCCATAGCGTCCTGTTCCTCCGATGCCATTAGAATCGCTAAAAACAACAAAGCAGCAATGCTGATGACCTCGCCCCTTTCCCTTTTGGAACAGCCCGAACAACTCAAATTCAACATACAACTTTCTGAAGGTGGATTATAAATATTAATTGGTCTTTTTCGAATCGCGCTGGAACTATTCTCATTAAATTTTTACATTTGAAAAAACAAAATTATGCGATACTATTTATTGTTTATCAGCTTATTGACGCTTAGTACGGGTATTTTTTCACAAAACGAATTACAGGTACCACCTGGTGCCACTGCCATCGTGAAATTCGATCTTCAAGAGATTAAAAAAGCCATGCCTGTCGAAGATATCGAGAACTACACATTCGTTCAGGAACTGTTGCAAAAAATGCTACGCAAAAGAGAAGAAAAAGTAGCTCTCAGCGACTTAAATATCAACCACGACAAGCCTTTACTGATCACTTATGGTCGCCAAAAAGCGTTCAGTTACGCTGCGGTATCAGTAAATATTTCAGATAAAAAAGCATTTTTGCAGAGCGAGCTCGTTCGCAATGACATCACTAAAGACCTGCAAAACGAATCCTACTCGAGTTCGCGACGCCACTTAGCCCTCTTCCGGGAGGACACCTACACGCAGTTCGATATCGACTGGAATTACCCTTTTTTCCGGCAGAAAACGGATAGCATCTTTGAGGCGAATGGATGGCTCAGAAATCGGGAGCGCATGGAAAAAGAGATGCAGAGGATGCAGAGTACTGAAAAAGCAGAAGAAGAGCACAGTCAGCAGCAAAAAAACGAACATCCGAGCTATAGTGACGTGCTCGATTCCATCAAGAATGTTTATCGCGAAAAAAGCATCCAAAATTTTCATGAACGCATGAAGAGCGGAAAAGGCCCTTCAATCGACAAGGACGCCCGCCATCAATTCGAAGATAAAAATGCGCATATTAAATTCATCTATCAACCCGACAATATTTCGACGATCGAACCCCGGCTCTTTCGGCGCGAGCCCCAACTCAAAAAGTACCTGCCGATCCTGGAAAACTTCGCTGCGGAAACGTGGCAAACAGGCTACATGAATTTTACAGAGGAAGGTATGAACATCGACTGGTTCACGCACAGCGACGAAGAAATCATGGAGGTCATCGGTGCTGCTGAAAAACGCAAACTCAATCGAAAACTGCTGCAGTATATTCCCGAAAAAAGTCAGGGTTATATGATCTACAACGTCGATCTATTCGGCGGTTACGAACAACTTCGAGACACTTATCTTCCCAAAGTGGAAGCTTCCGATGAAAAAGAAATGATTTTGGCTTCTGCGATCTGGTCCACCATCAACGAAATGATCAATACCTCATCGGTGGCTGACGTATTTGGTGCAGATATGATGATGACCTACAACGGAATGAAAGAAATAGAGCTTACGAAAACCACGTACAGCTACAATAAGGAAACGATGGAAAAGAATAAAGAAACGGAAACTTATCGGGAAAAACGTCCGATGTTTACCTGGGGAATTGCTTCAGATAAAGCTTATCTGATCGAAAAATACCTCAAAGCATTGTATGCCTACAACCCAGACAAAATGGATCAGGAGAACGGCTACTACACCCTATATAAAGTACTTCCCCCAAAAATGCCCCTTTATATTGCCGTACGGGATGATATCTTATTGTTGAGCAATGATCAAGATCTAATGAGCAATCATCTGGACGGTTACGATCAACCAATAAGCTGGAAAAAGCGATATAAAGCGAGACGCGCCAAATTACTGTATGCGCAAATGGATTTCACCAAACTTCCATCAGAATTATCGGAAATGGCACCTCGAAATCGCCAAAAATCCATGTTCGAATCGCTCGAAGGAAAAACGGGGGAACTCTTGATGGAAGTAGAAGACGTGTCCAGCGATGCGTTGCACTTTAAGGCTCAATTTACAAGTGAAAAAGCATATAAAAACGGCGCATATTTCATGATGGAATATTTTGAAAGTATGACAAAACGTTAACATCGAAAAATTTATCAGTCGTGCGCATTTATTACATCACTTCAGGACTGTTTTTCGCGCTTTTCTTTTTGGGTGTTCTGCTTTTTGACGCAGCAGAAAACAACAAGAATGTAGCTGATTTTAATATCATTGACCACATCGATGAACGGGCGATCAACGGAAAGCTGGATGTAAAGCGAATGATCAACGATGCCGAACAGCTCAGAAATTTTTTCAAATCTCAAGGATTTCGACGCCATTACTGGCAGCAAACGATGGATTTTATTGTGCGGTCTGGATTAGACTTGGGTCAGACATATTATACTTACGATCTCGAGAACGAGGGGCCATTGACAATTTATTCCGCCATTGATGATCCGAATGCCTTTACAACGGCTCTCGATGAACTAAAATCTATTTTTGACATGAAGCGCGCAGCGGAATCCCCCAATCGTTTCCATTCGTCGACCGCTGATTTTCAGCTCATGCTGGGTGCGCGCCACGTCGAATTCGCGATAGGAAACACCCCTGATCACGCCGACACAAGTCAATCGTCGATCTCGAAGCACTGTGCACAGTTGCTAAAAGAAGGACACGCGTTCATTATTAATCCGCACGGGACACCTCCGCTTGATTCCATGGATTATATCGCCGGCGATTACCATTGGGACAGTTCACTCAATATCCAACTCAACTGGCATATCGAAGGGCAAAAACACCCCCTTCAGCCACATCCCGAAAAAATGCATCAATATCCACCCGCCAACGACGCATTGATTGACGGATTTTTGAATATCGATAAAAGTCAATGGAGCCGCTATGACAATACGTTTTTAAATAAAAACATGAAAGCGTTGAACCACCAGCCGGCCATCGATGGGCTGCTATCCGATCACTGGAACGGGCAACTGGCTTTCCAATACGGAGGAAAAACAACGCAGGAACGCTTAAAAATCACGGCTGATTTTGATGAGAACTTCAACCGTATTCAGGACACTGCCATTATACGGGACACCATCAAAAATGCAGGCATGATCGTAGCCACCGAAGCACCTCAGGCTCTCTACGAATGGATTTCCAAACAGGATTATGCCAGCGCCTCCACAGATGAACTTCAAATTGCACTCCTACCCCCTTTTCGGCACATCCGCGTCGACAAACAGCACCTTTACCTCGCAGCGTCTGAGCAAAATTTCGATCGGCAAAAAACATCGCGCATTGCCCATTTCCATTTCCAGGACGAACAGTTTGAATTGACGATCACCGCCAAAAATGCCAACGACAAAGAAGTCGCTTTTACTTTAGAATGGACGCCCCACACGGAAACCATTAAAGCAGCAAGTTTTCTGCGCAATTTTATTCCTTGACGGAACATTGAAGTACGTTCAAAGTCATTCTACATTTCGCATTTCCAATATTTTAAAAAAAATCGTACTTTTACAATGAAGCAGATGCAAAACATCTCTAATATATTTACTAGCAACACGATGAACATGAAACTAACAAGTACATTCGCCCTATTATTTTCGGTCACATTTTTGTGCGCCCAGCAAACCATTACATCTGAAGAAGATGGTTTGGCCACTAATCCTTTAATTTGGGATTGCTCCTGTATTCCTTCACCTGATGATGAGATCATTATCGAACACGATGTCACCATGAACAGTAACTGGGTTGCCAACAACGGCGGTTCGATCACAGTTACCGATCAGGGAACATTAATTCAGGACAACCAGAACCGCACAATTCTATTCGACGGCAGCGCGGCTTTTTACAATTACGGCAACACAGCGCTGACCAATCTGGCTTTTTCTGGCGGTGCAGAGGGACACAATCACGCCAGTTTGAGTTTGGATACGGCCCTTTGGGTTGGTCCGGGATCTATATTTATGAATCACGGTCTCACTGAAAATGTAGACAGCACCTATATTCAGGGTATGTTTATGAACGAGGGCACGTACAGTTATGGCGATTTCCTGAATGAGGGCAATTTATCTAATACAGGATATATCGAAGTCGATTCAATGTACAACAATCAGGGAACAATTAATTCTTCGGCTGGTAATATCAAAGCCATGGATTTTGCCAGTAACGGAACGGTGAATATTACCGGAAGTTCATACATGCTCATTACCAATGATTTTTTCAATGGCGGAACCCTCAACTTAGAAGCGGGAAGAGACATTCACGTGGGAAGTGATTTTTTAAACGCCAGCGAAGGAGACACCGCAGTGGTGCTCAATGACGGTTTGATCGAAATTGGAAATGATTTTTCAAATGTAGACACCCTGCGCGGCAGTGGACTGTTCTGTATAGCTCAGAATTCCTCTAATTCGGGAGACGTTCTTGAAACGCTGGATATCTGCGACAATACGGGCACCAGCATTTTTGACTTTAACTCGGGCAATGTAGCTGCTACAGTTACCAATTGTAACGCTGGATGCAACGTGGGGATCAACGAAGAGCAAGAAAGTGAGATCGCCATTTATCCCAACCCGGTTTCAACTGTCCTGAATATTGATGGGATAGATGAAGGGTTGGTTACAATCACTGATGTGATGGGACAAACGGTTTATTCATCCCGTATAAAAAACCAAATCAATGTCAATGATTTCCGCACGGGCATCTATTTCATCACGGTCGAAAACGATGGACAACAAAGCATGTTGAAGTTCATAAAACGTTAGCTGGTGCGCACAAATACCTAAAAAAGGGCGATTTACGGTTGAAATCGCCCTTTTTTAATGGAATAGACTCCAATTATTCTTCCAGAAAGAGTTTTTTTAATTCCGTGGCATCTGCAGCGTCCATTTTACCTGCGAGGATCAAACTCAGTTGTTTGCGGCGCAAAGCACCATCATAGCGGCGCACTTCTTCTTTCGACTCGGGCTTGATTTGAGGAACGCTGATCGGACCACCATTTTGGTCAACAGCTACAAAAGTATAAATCGCTTCATTGCGTTTTACCTGCTTTCCGGAGATCTGGTTTTCCACGTACACATCAATAAACACCTCCATTGAACTGCGAAATGCGCGTGAAACTTTCGCCTCAAGTGTGACCACCGACGATTCTTTGATCGGTTTACCAAAAGACACATTATTCACAGAAGCCGTTACTACGACACGGCGACAATGACGCTGTGCCGATACTGCTGCCGTGACATCCATCCACGCCAACAACTGCCCACCGAAGAGATTCCCGTGTGGATTCGTATCGTTCGGCAACACCACTTTTGTCGAGATCGTTCTGGATTCTGAAGGTTTTTTCGCATTCATAACACTACATTTTTTTGCAAAGGTAACACTTAAAAAATGGCTCATGCCACAAAATCAGGTAGGTTTAAGACCGCCCAAGATTTCCATGATGAAATCCAAGGAAATTTAACATTAAATAATTAATTAAAATCAATTTTACAGCAATACGAGTTTCTGCTCCGCAGGCTCCTGCCGAGG
>JBNJEH010000086.1:0-9436 GCA_051745635.1 Bacteroidota bacterium | reverse complement strand
AACAATCGAATTCAACAGTTTCTCGAAAGGATCTATTGATGGTACCGATAACACCCGCCAGTTAGTCAATCAATTTTCGAATGATACGAAACTCATCGTAACAACGATTCAAAAGCTCAATACCGCAATAAGCAAAAAGAATTACCTCAAGAAAATGGAACCACTCAAAGATGAAAAAGTAGTTTTCATCTTTGACGAATGCCATAGATCTCAATTCGGCGATACACACAATCGAATAAAGAATTTCTTCAACAACCATCAGATGTTTGGTTTTACAGGCACACCTATTTTCAAGGAAAATGCCGTTAAAAATGACTTGGGGAAACGCACTACCAAATCATTATTCGATAAATGCCTGCATAAATATGTAATCTCAGATGCAATCAAAGACGAGAATGTATTGAAATTCGCCGTTGAATATGTGGGCAAATACAAGAAAAAAGATTCGGCCAATGAAATTGATATTGAAGTAGAGGATATCGACCGGAAGGAGCTTATGGAATCAGAAACGCGTCTGGATCAAATTGTAGACTATATCATCGCGAACCATGATCGCAAAACACACCGGAGAGAATTTACTGCAATCCTATGTGTCAGCAGTGTGGAAATGCTCATAAAATATTACGAAACATTTCAGCAGAAAAAAGAAGACGAAAAACACGATCTCAAGATTGCTACAATCTTCAGCTTTACGCCAAACGAGGATGATGCGGAAGCGAAAGGTTACCTCCCGGAAGAAGTGTCGGTGGTAGAAGAATCACCTGCGCTATATGGCCTAAAAAGCCATACGAGAGAAAAGCTAGACGAATACATCGACCATTACAATAAAATGTTCGGTTCCAATTACTCCACAAAAGATAGTCAGTCCTTTTACAATTATTACAATGATGTCTCAAAGAAAGCCAAGAAAGGTCAAATTGACATCCTTCTTGTGGTAAATATGTTCCTCACCGGGTTTGACAGTAAACACCTCAATACTTTATACGTAGACAAAAACTTAAAGTATCACGGTTTAATACAAGCCTATTCCCGAACAAACAGGATCCTCAATGAAAAGAAATCCCAGGGGAATATTATTTCCTTCAGGAATCTAAAGAAGAACACCGATGAAGCCTTAAAGCTATTCAGCGATAAAAACCCAATTGAGGAGGTAATCAAAGAACCGTACGAAGATCACGTTGCTAAATTCAATGAAGCATACATTAAGCTGCTCAGCATCACACCAACAGTCAATAGTGTAAACGACCTGGTATCAGAAGAAGACGAACTACAATTCATTCAGAATTTCCGTGAGCTGATCCGCATAAAGAATGCAATGTCCACCTATTCAGACTTCAACTGGGAAGATCTCGCAATGGACGAACAAAAATTCGAAGACTACAAAAGCAAATACCTCGACCTGCACGACAAAGTCAAAACCAACAGACAAACAGAAAAAGTATCGATCCTGGAAGAAGTAGACTTCGAATTAGAACTCATCCACAAAGACGAAATCAACGTAACCTACATCCTCAAACTTTTGGAATCACTCAAAGAGACCAACGTAAAAGACAAGGAAAAGAAGAAAAAAGAAATCATCGACACGATCGCCGGAGAATCAGGATTACGAAGCAAACGAGAGCTCATCGAAAAATTCATCGAAGAGAACCTCCCAAAAATCGAACAAACAGACACCATTCCACAAGAATTCGAAAAATTCTGGAAAGATGAACAAATACACGCACTGGAAAACCTCGTCAACGAAGAGAACCTCGACAAAGACAAAACCCAAACCCTCATCGACACCTACCTCTTCGCCGAACGAGAACCCCTCAGCGACGACGCCCTATCACTAATCCAAGGCGAACAACCCTCCGTGCTCAAACGCAAAAAAGTAGCCGATCGTATCATCGATAAGATTGTCGATTTCGTGGATACGTTTGTGAATGGGATGGAGTAAAAATACTCTGTGATTATGACTTCTTTGAAGCTTGAAAATTATGCTAAAAAAATCAAGGAATTAAGTCGTTTTAATAAAGACTTAAGGAATAAAATAAGAGAGGAATTATTCCAATACGATAGCCTTCAGGATATTAATTACTCAGCATTAAAGAAAATTTATCCTATAAATAAAACAGTCAGGAATAATGAAATCTCTATTGAAAATCATGCACTTAAACTCGTTCAATACTTTGGTTTAAAAAATAACAGAGCTGCATTTTATCTAAGCTTTTCAAAGAATAAATCAGATAAAGCGAGTCAGGACTCTGCGACGGTATTTTTTCAAAATTATTTTACGCAGGTCGGGAGTGTCCCTAAGGTGGAATTAGAAAAACTTCGTCGCAAAATTGAAACTCATTTAAAAGAAATGAATGATTTAATTAATCATTATGAGTCTCTTCCTGAAGTTAAATTTTTCTTGAAAGAGGGAAGCATTAAGGGTAACACAATAATACATTTTTACAAAAGGAGCCTGAAAAAACGTCAAGAAATAATCAATCATTATTTACATACGAGTTATGATAGAGCTATAGAAAAATGTATTCCTGATCACCCTGTATTTAAAGTACTTAGAGCATTTAGTATTGAAAAAGATTATCCCTACCTCTCTTGGTGGTGGGAATTAATTGATAAACACGACTACCGCAAAATAGATTGTTATTCTCATCGCTATCCAAACATGTACCTCGATGAATTTGCAGAGTTTAAAAATCTTTATTTAAATAACAAACCGGGTTTTTACAAGCGAGTTTTTCAGAAGAAGTCTACCAATGCTATTTTTAAGAATATATTTAAAAGCTTAGGTGAGCTGCCAATTCACAATACTAGATTACAAGTTTTCAAAGAGCTTGAGCTTTTGTTCAAAAAGGAATTGTGGATGTCATTTTATACTTTGGGCCTAATTCAAGCAGAAGGCCTGTTCACCGAAATGATAAAATGTGCTAAAGTCACCGGTGGTTCTAGTACTTTTGTTAAAAAGGTAAACCAAATTAGATCAAGGTATTATTTGAACCAATATGAGCTTGACTATTTTGAATTTATCTTACCTGATGAAAGAAATAGGCTTGCTCACGTCGGTTTAGATGAAAATTTAGAATTAGAAGATTATAAACTGAAATCATACGACATTCTTACTGATTTAGAGTACATAACCCAAGTTTTTTCAGATATGGAAAATCCACTTGTTTATGTTACTAAAATATTGAAATCTCCAAACAAAGGTGATTTCTCATCCTTAGAGTCTATCATAGCATTTTTAAAGAATGCAGAAGAGATAAAAAAGGATCATTCAAAGACTTATTATGAAATCAAAGAGTTCGTTCGAAAAGACCTGGTTAATGATTACGAGCTTATCAAAATAATAAAAGAGGTAAATATTCAAACCATAACCAATATCACTAAGATAGAGTCCCTATTGAATAGTGACCTCGTGGGAATAACATCTCTGGAGGAGATTTATAAAATGAACAAAGCAAAATATAATAGTATTAGTAAATCTGAAAATTATAACATTAAAATCAAAAATCATTTAACAGAGAATAAAGATATATACGACAACTTTTTTGAAGCTTTCATACTTCAAGATTTCTTTTTCCAGAATCATTTTCCAGAAAACAATGAATTTCGATTAACTAATGAATTTGACAGTTATAAGTCAAATAAAAAAAAGTACACTAAATTACTTGACTTTGTTAAGTACTTCGATGAAACTTAAGTTCTATTAAGTCACAATGATTTAGGCCTTATTCAGGCAATTATCATTTAGTTTTATGAAAAGGTAATTCGTATATATGGATACTAAAAAAGTAAACAGGAGCACTCACGCCCCCCTGTTTAGTCACGAGTTCACCAGTAGATCACTCGTAGTCGTTAGACCTTGATACTAATCTACAAAAAATTACGTTTATCAAACAAAGACTATCGCACCTTCTCAAATCCAAACAAACCAGTCATTTCTACATAGTATAAAGCGGAAAAAAGTAACTAAGCAGGGAACTAAGTCAGAAAACGCAACACTACCGCGCGAACCGAGTTTACGAGCTCAGCAAAGCTATTCCAATCGCGTGGTTTATAAATTTACTGCGTATGACATTCCTCACAACAATAATAGCAACCATTAGATTGAGCGTATTTCTTCTCAGCTTCATCAACAGCAGCTTGACAAGTAGAAAGACTTACTAATTCTTTTTTGAGATAAAGGAGTATGATCACATCTTTCCTTATGAATTTCATAATCCAGGTTTTGAGCCCAAGGATGGGAGGTAAAAGTAATTCGCAAAAAATATTTTCAATATGCTGATCCAGGAACTATAATTGGTGATGCTCCTAAATGTATGTTAGCTTTGACTATGAAAAGAAAGGTAAAGTAAAAGGTTCTACCACCTATTATCAATCAATTTTCTTACGCAGTTACATTTGTCCAGTTTTTTTTAATATAAACTGGACATTTATATTATATTTGTATTTCAACAAAAAAATGAAAACAACTGAATATATAGAAGTTAAGATTGATCGTCTGCCTAAAGGCTACGTTTTCACCTATTCATATTTTGTTACAGAGGTGAATAAAAAAGAAGCTGTTATTAAAGCATTAAACAGATTAGCAGCATCAGGAAAAATCAGCAAGTTAAGTAAAGGAAAGTTTTATAAACCTGAAAAAACGGTTTATGGTGAGTTAGAACCCAGCCAGTATCAAATTGTAAAGGATCTGTTGGAAGAAGATAGTAAAACAATTGGCTACCTAACAGGCTACAGCATTTACAATCAATTAGGCTTAACAACTCAAGTGAGTAATACGATCCAAATTGGAAAAAACGAGGTGCGCTCTAAATTCAAACGAGGACGGTATACGATTTCCTTTATCAAACAAAAAAATACGATTACCAGGGAAAACATCCCGTTGTTGCAATTATTGGATGCTGCCAGATATATAAAAAAAATACCCGATGCTACAATTGCTTTTGCTTGTAAGCGGTTGTTGCATTTGGTTAAAAATCTGTCAGACAAAGATATTACAACGCTCACCCGTCTAGCACAAAAATATCCACCTGCAACACGTGCATTGGTGGGTGCGCTACTGGACGAAGCGGGAAAACAAAGCATGACAGAATCCTTGTATAAATCCTTGAATCCTATAAGTAAATACGCATTAGATGGAGCAAGCAAGACCCTTTCTGCAACCGAAAAATGGAACATTGTATGAGGCTACATGAAACCCCAAAGCTCTTCAGGCAATCAGTAGAATTTACATCTCAAAAGTTGGGGGTTCTTCCTATTTACGTTGAGAAAGACTACTGGGTAACATATGCTTTGCACCTGATTTTTCACAGTGCAATTAGTACAGATACTATTTTCAAAGGAGGAACTGCATTATCCAAATGTTATGGGGTTATAGAAAGATTTTCAGAAGATATTGACTTGGTGGTTCTACGGAAAGAAGGAGAGTCTGGAAATAAATTGAAAAATAAATTAAGAAAGATTACTCAGGTTGTTTCCCAAAAACTGGAGGAGGTTGAAGTGGAAGGAATCACCAATAAACGGGGAATGATTCGAAAAGTAGCTTACAACTACAAGAAAGGATTCACTGGAGTTTTTGGACAAGTTCGAGACGTCATTATAGTTGAAGCGACGTGGCTTGGGCGGTATGAACCATTTTATAAACAAGAAATTTCGTCATACATATACGAAATGATGAAAGAAGCCAATCAACTGGAATTAGCACAAGAATATGGAATGTTGCCTTTTGAAGTTCAGGTGTTACACGTCAACAGAACCATTTGTGAGAAGATTATGAGTTTAGTCAGATTTTCTTATGCAGAAAAACCAATAACCGATCTCAAAAACAAGTTGCGTCACACCTATGATATCCATCTTTTATTAAAAATTCATGAGGTAAAAACCTTTTTCAATTCCACGGATTTTGACAACATGCTCCTTTTAGTTGCTCAAGACGATAAAGAAAGCTTCAAAAGCAAAAATGAATGGTTAGATAACCACCCTAAAGATGCACTATTATTTAAAGATCCCGATAACACCTGGAAACAGTTAGAAAATACATATCTCAAAGAATTCAGGAATTTAGTCTATGGCGATTTACCAGCAAGTTCAGCCATTTTGGAAACGTTAAGAACTGTTGCAAGTCGCTTGAAAGAAATCGAATGGAACATACAACCCAATAAAGATTAATGGGTGGTACAATACATAAAAAATTGAAATTCACAGAAGCACAACTAGAAAAAGTATTCACCGCTGAAAAACTCAAAAATTTGAAGAATTTTGAGAGGTACTGGTAGTCCGGGGACATGCTTTGCCCTACTCCACTCACACCACCTAACCTCCCCGGCCAAATCCCCAATTATTCCTCAAAATGAAAATCTGATCATTGGAAGCTTACGCGCTAACCGTTTTTCAACTTACCATACAAATCGTAATGATCGGCATTTGTAATTTCCACCTCGGCGAAATCGCCCATGCGTACATAACCTTCCGACTTTTTCACGAGGACTTCGTTGTCTACTTCAGGAGAGTCATATTCCGTTCTTCCGATAAAATAATCACCTTCAATGCGATCAAATAGTACTTTTCGCGTTTTGCCAATGTGTTGTTGATTTAAGTCGTAGCTAATTCCCGACTGCAACTCCATAATTGTTTCGGCGCGTTCTTTCTTTAACTGATCGGGCACATCGTCTTCAAAATTGTAAGCGTGCGTGTTTTCCTCGTGAGAATAGGTGAAAATTCCAAGGCGTTCGAACCGCGTTTTTTCTACCCAGTCGTACATTTCCTGAAAATCGGCTTCTGATTCTCCGGGATACCCCGCTATTAAGGTCGTTCGAATGGCAATATCCGGCACGGCATTGCGAATATCCGTGATTAACTGTTCCGTTTTCTGACGGGTTGTTCCTCTGCGCATCGCTTTTAACATGCGCGTTGATCCGTGTTGTAACGGCATATCAAGGTAATTACAAACATTGGGACGGTTCTTGATGACGTCCAGCACATCCATGGGAAAACCTGTCGGAAAGGCATAATGCAACCTGATCCATTCAATTCCTTCGACGTCTGACAACCGATCGACCAATTCTGCGAGGTTCCGCTTTTTGTAGAGGTCGAGGCCGTAATAGGTCAAATCCTGAGCGATCAACATCAATTCCTTCACACCTTTTGCAGCAAGATTTTCAGCTTGTTGAACCAGGTCTTCAATCGGAGTTGACTTGTGCCCTCCACGCATCAGGGGAATTGCACAAAATGAACACGGGCGGTCGCAGCCTTCAGCGATCTTAAAATAAGCGTAGTGCGAAGGCGTCGTCAACAATCGTTCGCCCACCAACTCGTGCTTGTAATCAGCTTTGAGGGTTTTTAACAATCCCGGAAGCTCGCGCGTACCGAAATACGCATCTACTTCGGGAATTTCAGTTTGCAGTTCGCTTTTGTAACGCTCAGAAAGGCATCCGGTAACATAAACTTTTTCAACCTGGCCTTCTTTTTTGGCGTCTGCGTAACGCAGAATGGTATCGATCGACTCCTGCTTCGCATTATCAATAAAACCACATGTATTGATAACGACAATCTCTGAATCGTCCTGCCGCGCTTCGTGCTCGACATCAAATTTATTCGCTTTTAACTGCGCCATCATCACCTCTGAGTCAAAGAGGTTTTTGGAGCACCCCAACGTGACTACGTTAACCTTATTTTTTTTGAGCGTTTTCGTTTTCATGATGCAAATGTACAGGTAAAATGAGAGAAAATATAAATTTTCACCCCTTGTTCGTTGGATTTATCGTCTTTGGAACGCAATTAATTCTGCTGATTTTTAAAACAAATGCAGCATTTCGACGTTTATCAAATAGAAATGATCGGAAAGATAAAACGACAGCTGTTCGGCAACAACAAATTTGGATTGGCACTCATCGCCGTCCTCCTTATTGTGATTGCACCGTGTGGAACAAGAAACACGGTTCAAAGCATTTTGGATTTGCCTGTCACCGAGCAATTGAATCCCGCGCGATCAAGCCGGGTTATCACCGAAAAATCATCGCAACAATGCAATGCAGCGTTGACCGCCAAAATTGATGATTTTACCTTTCAATCATCTAACGAGGTAGAAGTCGAAAGGGCAAAAGACCTCGCCAATACTTCTAAAATTCAACATTTCGCGGGTTTTGTACCATCAGCTTTTTATCGATTACAAGCTACAGCGGTCTCGCAGGGTTACCAAAACAGAGCTCTGTATATTTTATTCAAGCGACCTAAAATATTGCCGGTTTCCTACAAATCGACGATGAATTTTTCAGGATAGCATTAATCCTGAAGCAAATGTATATGTTTTGCCTTCCCATCATCGTTGAAACAGTTCTATTCAGTTAAAATTGAGCCATTTGAAGGCTCTCACAATATTTAAAAACAAACATTCGTGTTCGATCCTGCAGAAAGGATTCGTTGATCGCAGCGATCGCTAAAACCATATAAAACGTTGATCGCAGCGAAGACACCAAACACGACTAAAAAACATCATTAATATGGAAAATATAATCAATAACAAATCCTATCATTTGTCGGGATTATTTACTCTTTCACTGCGACTTGTAGTGGGATGGACCTATTTCTCGGCATTCTGGAGACGCTTATTTTTAGCCGACAAATTAGATCCTGAAACCGCTGGATATATTGGAGAAAAGTTCAACCACTTTCTTCCCAATGCGCTTGGAATAAAACCAATCATCGAATACCTCGTCACGCATCCGGAAGCCTTATGGTGGGCGATGACCCTCTTCACGATCGTGGAAGGAATTGTAGGACTCCTACTCATCTTTGGCTTGCTTTCAAGACTCATGAGCATAGGTGTAATCGGGCTGGCCATGGGCATCCTCCTGGGTTCTGGATGGATTGGAACGACCTGTCTTGATGAATGGCAAATCGGAGTGCTCGGCATTGCTGCTGGTTTTACCCTGTATTTTACGGGTAGCGGTAAGTATTCCATCGACTATTATCTCTACCAAAAGAACTATCAGTTCACCGCGAGGCGCTGGTTTCAATACCTGGGCTCCGGTCTTCTACCGGTTCGACCAAAGCGGTTACATAGAATTGTACTGATTGGTTCGACGCTGATACTATTCATTACGTTATTCACCAATCAATATTTTCATGGCGGCGTTTGGGGTGATCTGCACAACAAATCAGTGCGACCCAAAATTGAAATCAGTGACATTACTGCATCGCATGACGCCCTTTCATTTGAAATATATCGCGTCGAAGGTGTAGATGTTTACGGGTCCTTTTTGATTGGAATTTCTTTAGAAGACAACACGGGCAATACCCTACTAAAATTGACGGGTTCAGAGCTTTCCGATTACCCAACGAATCTCATTCAAAACAAATACGTGACTCAGGTCAAACCAGGCGCTCACAGCATGGTCGTCCCTTTGGGAGGTAAGGCGCTCATCACAATTGAGGATGCGAC
>JBNJEH010000085.1:0-9721 GCA_051745635.1 Bacteroidota bacterium | reverse complement strand
AAATTTAAAGATAATGAGGATGTTCACCATATCAAATTGGAAAATCAAAGGGTGAATCATATTTATATTTCATTCCAAGCAACGATTTGGAACGTTGATTATCTACGATTTTAAACGGTCGTTGTGAATCATTAAATGCAATTTTATCCAAATTCATTTTTTCGGCTACGTCTGTGTAATACGTCTTTTTTTTCGGATGTTGTGAAGCGCAAATATTGATTGTTTTTCCCCAGCAATTATGTTGTTGAACTGCACGTATTGCCGAGAGACAGTCTTCGCGATGAACCAGATTCACGGGAGTTGCTGCCCCTCCGATTGATTTTCCCTGCATGTATTTCGCAGGATGCTGATCGCCTCCTACAAGTCCAGCCAATCTAAGGATCGTGACATCTTCAGGCTTGAGTGACTGAATCTTTTTTTCAGCTGCTGCGACGTATGAACCATTGCGACCTGTGCCTGTAGCCGGAGTGTTTTCATCAACACGTTGTTCGTTATTGGGGTAAACTGAAGTTGAACTAATAAAGACGACCCTGCAGCGATCATTTAGTTGTCGGACAATATTACCCATAGCCTCTGCATACGTTTCTTTAAATTGACTCGGAGGAATATTCAGCAGAACGTAATCCAATTCGTTGAAGGCATCCCATTCCTCAAAAAAGTCGGGTTGCCGTAGTATTTTGGATTGTATATTTTTAGACGCGAGTAACGGTGCTTTATCTACTGAAGACGTTGTTCCTATGACGTTATGCCCTTGCGAGGCAAGCTTTTCAGCAAACGGCAATCCGAGCCAACCACATCCTATTACTCCCCAATTACTCATATTGTTTAAGTGCTAAACGTTTCGGTTTCCAAAATGTTGCCTTCTAAGGCTAATTGATCAGCACTTGATTTTTTGCCTTTTATCCTTGAAAGTACAGCTTTTCAAGACGATCGCATTAATTGAGTAGAATTGATCGTTCAGGCGAGTTGCTGACTGTTGTTTGGACGAAGGAATCGAGTGGGCTCAACACCTCGTCAAAGCTGATTGTTTTCTGTATTTCTCCTGTTAAACTGATCAACGTAAAAAATGCATACCTATTTCAAATAGAAACAAAAGGTGCAGACGAGGCCGCACCTTTTGAAACGATATGCAGTTTACACCTGCTCCTTTTTGGAAGCGAGCGCTTCTTTAATCTTTTGTTCCAGTTCTTCCATGAGCTCAGGGTTGTCTGCAATAATTTGCTTCACTGCATCGCGTCCCTGCCCGAGGCGCGTTTCACCGTACGAAAACCAGGACCCACTCTTTTTCAGGATGTTTAAGTCTACACCGAGATCGAGTAATTCGCCCACTTTGGATATTCCACCGCCGTACATGATATCGAATTCTGCTTTTCGGAACGGTGGAGCCACTTTATTCTTGACGATTTTCACTTTTGTTCGGTTACCAATCACCTCATCCCCGTCTTTGATTTGACTGGATCGGCGGATGTCTACGCGAACAGATGAGTAGAATTTCAGGGCATTACCGCCTGTAGTCGTCTCAGGATTTCCAAACATCACACCAATTTTATCGCGCAGCTGATTGATGAAAATACAGCACGTGCCCGACTTGTTGATAGAACTCGTCAATTTTCTCAATGCTTTGGACATAAGACGCGCTTGCAATCCCATTTGACTGTCGCCCATCTCGCCTTCGATTTCGGCTTTTGGCGTGAGTGCTGCTACGGAATCGACAACGAGGAGGTCAATAGCTCCCGAACGAATAAGGTTGTCGGCAATTTCCAGTGCCTGTTCGCCGTTGTCGGGTTGAGAGATGATCAGCTCACTGGTATTTACACCGAGTTTTTGTGCATAAAACTGATCGAAGGCGTGCTCGGCATCAACGATTGCCGCGATACCTCCTTTTTTTTGAACTTCTGCAATCGCATGAATAGCCAACGTTGTTTTACCGGAAGATTCAGGGCCGTAAATTTCGACGACTCGTCCTTTTGGGTATCCCCCGACGCCAAGCGCCATGTCCATTGTTACAGACCCGGATGATATCGACTCAACATCTTCTATAACACCGTCTCCCAGTTTCATTACTGAACCTTTTCCGAAGGTTTTCTCCATTTTGTCCATTGTCAGCTGCAACGCTTTCATTTTGTCGGCGTTTGCACCTGACTTTTCTTTTGTTTTCTTTGATTCTGCCATATCGTTTATTTTTTAGCAAATTTAGGTTAGTAGGTCGTAAACTTTTTACGATCTAAAGATTAATATCAATATTATTCAAATCGTTCTAAAATTTCTTCTGCGTGAGCTTTGGTTTTGGGCTTTTTGATGATATCGTGTATTTTGCCTTCTTCATTGATTAAAAAAGTCGTTCTGTGTATACCATCGTATTCTTTGCCCATGAATTTTTTCGGACCCCAAACACCGTAAGCATTAATTACATCTTTTTCCGGATCAGCGATTAACCTGAAAGGCAATTCGTGTTTCGCTATAAATTTCTGGTGTTTTTTTTCATCGTCCGGACTCACGCCCAAAACTTCAATGTCGTGTTTTTCGAGCGACTTAAAATGATCCCGCAAATTACAGGCTTGATTCGTGCAGCCCGGCGTCATATCTTTGGGATAAAAATACAAAGCGAGTTTCTTACCTTTAAAGTCAGCTAAACTAACTGTTTTTCCATTTTCATCGTTGGCCGTAAATTCCGGAGCCTTGTCTCCCTGGCTTAAATTTGTCATTTTTGATGTTTTTTTAATCGTTAAAATGATTATATAATAATCAAATATAATTAAATAATTTTAATCACTGCAATTTTTCAATATATTTTCTTTGTTGCTAACAGTTTCTCAGTTATGTGGTTCATATCACTCTATTTTAAGGTTTAAAAATTCGACTTCTATTTAAGTTAAGAAAAAATATGAGTTGTTCATGACGAATTGTAAAAAAAGAAGTGAAATATTCATTTTTTAGTGCTCTGTCGTTCAGGAACACAGCAGGTAGTTACGTCAATCCTCGAAATGTTACTACTTTTAGGGTCTTACCAAACTTTTGAATTGAAGACATGGAACTCGTTACAATCGATTATGTTATTATCGCCGTTTTTTTCGCAGCGATTGTATCTATTGGAGTCATCGTCTCTAAGCGCGCCGGGAAAAACAGTAAGGAGTTCTTTTTATCGGGAAGAAATATGCCCTGGTGGTTGTTGGGTTTTTCTATGGTGGCTACTACATTTTCCACCGATACGCCCAATTTCGTGACGAATGTCGTGCGGGAGGATGGCGTTTCCGGAAATTGGATTTGGTGGGCATTTTTGCTGACCGGATTGCTCACAGTATTTGTTTATGCCAAACTCTGGAGACGGTCGAACGTGACGACGGATATGGAATTTTACGAACTGCGGTACGGGGGCAAACCTGCAGCCTTTTTGCGTGGTTTTCGGGCGATTTACCTGGGGATCGGTTTTAACATCATAGCGATGGCGGCGGTATCGTTGGCTGCCATCAAGATTGGTCAGGTAATGCTCGGATTTTCGGCGCTGGAAGTGATTGGCGTTGCCGGAACAATTACCGCAATATTTAGTGCTCTGGGAGGTTTTCGCGGCGTGCTTTATACAGATTTCCTGCTGTTCTTTGTGGCCATGGGGGGTGCAATCGGTGCAGCCGTTTACATCGTAAATATGCCCGAAGTTGGCGGGTTAACAGCAATGTTAGAACATACTAATGTCCATGAAAAAATCGACTTGTTACCGCGATTTGATCAGCCTGAAGCACTGATCGGAATATTGATTATACCGCTCGCAGTGCAGTGGTGGAGTGCCTGGTATCCCGGGGCAGAACCCGGAGGAGGTGGCTATATCGCTCAACGTATGCTGGCGGCCAAAAACGAAAATCACGCCGTAGGGGCTACTTTTTTCTTTAACATTATGCATTATGCACTTCGTCCCTGGCCCTGGATTGTAGTGGCTCTGGCGTCACTCGTGGTGTATCCGGACATCAACAGCCTGCACGAAGCTTTCCCAAATGTGGCTCAAGACAAACTGGGGCACGATTTGGCTTATTCGGCGATGTTGACGAACCTTCCAGCTGGACTCTTGGGGTTGGTTTTAGCATCGTTGGGCGCGGCTTATATGTCGACGATATCAACGCACCTCAATTGGGGTTCTTCCTACATTGTCAATGATTTTTATCAACAGCATGTTAACTCCAGGGCGTCTGAAAAGGAACTCGTTTTTGCCGGTCGTTTTTCAACGATTTTGTTGATGGTAGCGAGCAGTGGACTGGCGTTAATTCTTCAGGATGCCAAACAGCTTTTTGAAATTATACTGATGTTTGGAGCAGGTACGGGACTCATCTTTCTTTTGCGGTGGTTTTGGTGGAGGATTAATGCGTGGAGCGAAATTGTAGCGATGTTTGCTTCTGGAACGATCTCATTGCTGATTCATTTTACTCCTCTCGGGGCGCTGTTGTTTGGCGCTCAGGATATCGACGGTCAAGTCATCGCTTCGGGTGTATTCCCCGAGTGGGCGCAATACCCATTTGTCGTGGCAGTTACGACTATTTGCTGGATGTCGACTACGCTTTTTTCGGCGCCTGAAAAGCCAGCTACGCTGTACCGTTTTTATCGCCAGACCCAGCCAGGAGGTCCCGGGTGGAAAAAAGTCAGAGCTCGTGCAAAATCGGAAGGACAGACCATCATCACATCCAAAAAATCGTGGAACCTGCCCTACGGAATAGCAGCAACAGCGCTGGGAACTATTGTCGTTTTTGGGTGTTTATTTGCCGTTGGAAACTTCATTTATGGTAAATATGTCACCGCAACCTGGATCAGTGTGGTGGTACTGGTTTTTGGCGGAATTCTCATCCTTACATGGCGTCACATGAAGAAAAAACTGATCTAATCTTTGTAAATGGATTGAAGTGCTTCGCCGAGGTCAGTGTGCTCAAACTGAAACCCCGTATCCTTTAATTTACTATGGTCTGCCTTTAGTCCTTCCAACACCATGGAAGCCATTTCACCGAGAGCAAGCCGCATCACAAAAGCCGGTACATGGATCGGTAATATCGGTTTCTTTAATACTTTTCCCAGGGTTTTTGTAAAGGTTTTGTTCGAGGTGTTTTTCGCCACGGCATTGTAGGCCCCATCACATTCGTTTTCGAGTAAATGAATGTAGATGCGCACCATGTCTTCTCTCGTCAACCACGGTATCCATTGCTCGCCATTACCCAGAGGAGCGCCAATATAACTTTTTACTGTTTTGGCGATGGCGGGCAGAGCGCCGCCTTTATCTGTCAGCACGACTCCCGTTCTCACTTTAGTTACTTTGCATCGGTTTTGAAATAGATCTGCAGCTTCTTCCCAGCGTTTTACGACTGTGGAGAGGAAGTCATTTCCGAAATTGTCCGTTTCCGGATGAAAACGATCGGGTTGGTCATAACCGTAACAATTGATCCCTGAAGCTGAAATATACTGTCTCAATGTAGCTACATCTTTGCTGGCTTCATGCAAAACCTGTGTCGATTTAACGCGGGAATCTACAATGACTTTTTTGCGCTTTTCTGTCCATTTTTTATCGGCAATGCCCGCACCGGCCAGATTGATGATCGCATCTGCTTTTTCGAAGGCTGACGGATCCACTTTTTTATCTTTTGGAGACCAGTGAAAGAATCCCTTGCCTTTTTGTGACCTGCTGAGTACGCGGACTTCGTGCCCTCTTTTTCGGAGTTCATCGACCAGTTGTTCTCCAATGAGACCAGTTCCTCCCGCTATGACAATATTTCTTTTTTCCTGCGTCAAAATTTGTTTTGTTATCGAACATAAAAAGCGGGGCAAAGTTCAAAAAAAATTGCAGACAGGACAATGGTTTGGTCATAGATTCACATAATCTTCAATTGCCAGGTGAATACTGGTGCTCATAGTACAGTGCAATGGCGAGGAATTTCCTTGCATCAAAATAGGTATTGCCTTTGCTTTTGTGTAATTTTGGAAGGAATATTAAATTGTTGAATCATGAAATTTCTAAGCATATTTACGTTAGTGATGGTTTTGTCGTCATTCCAATTATTTGCACAGCAACCCGAAAAAGCAGAAGAGCAACGAATTGAACGCGTGAGCAAAGACGCATTTAAAACGGCACTCGAATCGGGGGAATATGTGGTGCTCGATGTGCGCACTGTGGAAGAATACGAATCCGGACATATAGAAGGAGCAAAGAGCCTCGATGTAACCAGTCCTGTTTTTGAAAGAGGTATTGGTCAGATTTCTAAAGAGTACAAGTATTTAATTTATTGTCAATCGGGAGGACGCAGTGCGAAGGCCTTAAAAAAAATGGAAGAAGCTGGATTTAAACACGTGCTGGAATTAGAAGGTGGTTACAGCGAATGGAAATAATTGTTGTAAAACTTTTTCAATGACGGGTTGTTCCCAACTTATGCAAAAGTAAAGAATGATTCGAGCAGCTCAGTTTCAAGAATATTTTCAGCGGTACAAGCGGATATTGCTGATTACTTTACTCCTCATTTTTTATACAGTTGGAACGGTTGGACTGCTGTCTGAAAAACGGGATGCTTTTTTGGCGCTGAGTTTTTTAAATCTCGCCATCTCGTTTGTTGTTTTGATTCTGTCGCGGATGCGGCATTCCTGGCGCTTTTATGCCTTCTGTGTATTCGGTTTCTTTCTGGGGATGAGTGCAGAATGGCTCGGTGTTCACACGGGAATTCTCTTTGGAGATTATCATTATGGTCCCAATCTCGGAGTACATTGGTGGGAGGTTCCAGTTATTATTGGCGTAAACTGGGTGATGCTGACCATTATTACAGCAGCAGTAGTGAAGAGACTCAAGTATCACTGGTTGTTGAAAGCCCTTCTCGCTACATTGTTGATGCTGGCACTGGACCTTTTGATAGAACCTGTAGCGATTGAAAGTGATTACTGGACATGGGATGGTGCCATACCGATTTCTAATTTCATCGGATGGTTTTTAGTCGCACTTTTGCTTCAGATGTTGTATTTTGGCAGCAGATTAAACGAACCAAACAAAGTAGCAGTTGTTCTGTTTTTCATTCAGGTAGTGTTTTTTACGGTTCAAAATATTTTTTAGACATGTATTGGTGGGGACCTTTCGTATTATTAGGAACATTTGTGATAATGGAGTTTAGCGCCTGGGCGATGCATAAATATGTCATGCACGGGTTTATGTGGAAATTTCACAAAGATCACCACGTTCCCGAAGAAGGCGTTTTTGAACGCAATGATGTTTTCTTTTTGATTTACGCCATTCCGTCCTGGCTATGTATCATGCTGGGCATTATGAATGAAGCGTACCTCTCGGTGTGGATAGGTTTTGGAATTGCTGCATACGGGTTTGCCTACTTTTTGTTTCACGACGTTTATATTCACCGCCGACTCAAGTTTTTGAGAGATATTGAACATCCCTTTTTTATGGCTGTTCGCAAGGCACACAAGGTTCACCACAAACACAGAGGAAAAGAACACGGCGAATGTTTTGGCATGCTCATCGTTCCTTTTAAGTACTACAAAGAAGCGAAAAGATCCTACCGCATGAAACACCAAAAATCATGAGTTTATATCTATGGATCAATGTGTTGAGTTTTGCAGGACCATTTCTCCTGAGTTTCGATAAAAAAGTCCATTTTTACACGCACTGGAAAACTATTCTTCCTGGAATTTTGCTGGTTGGTGCTGGATTTATCGCATGGGATGTTTATTTCACCGCCAATGGAATATGGGGGTTTAACCCAGATTACTTATCGGGAATAACTATCTTTAACTTACCTCTTGAGGAATGTTTGTTTTTCTTTACCGTGCCCTACGCGTGTCTTTTTATTTATGAAGTGGTGAAAGCTTACTTTCCATCATTCAGACCTGTTCGTTTCTCTTATTATTTTTCTTTGGTTTTTACGCTTACGGCCATCTTCTTAGCTGTATATTTTTACGAAAACTGGTACACATTTTATGCGCTTCTCGGTGCTGGAATACTCAACTGGATCGTTTATTTTGGTTTTACACCGAAGTGGTATCCGTACTTTATCATTGCTTTCTTGATTACTCAGGTTCCTTTTTTAATTGTCAATGGCATTCTGACAGGCGCAGTAACCCCTGAACCCGTCGTCTGGTACAGCGAACAACACATCATGGGGCCACGTATTTTTACCATTCCGGTGGAAGATATTTTTTATAACTTTTTTATGTTATTTCCCGCGACATTATTTCACGAATGGATCAGGAGTAAATTATCAAACTAATCGTTTTATCGTTTGCTTTAGATGCATTCTTTTGAGAATTAATACCTTTACGAAAAAAGCTGCAAGATGTCTGTAATGAAGTTAACCATAGCTGTTTTTTCTATAGTCAGTATTGGGTTGCTTACATTTTCCTTTTTCCTCGATCAAAATTCTGAGCTTTACCGCCTTTTAAATTACTATGACTGGGGGTTATGCATTTTTTTTCTGTACGACTTTTTTGATGAGTTGTTTAGAGCTAAAAATAAAACGAAATACTTTTTTACTGTAGGTTGGCTTGATCTGCTATCTTCCGTTCCAATGATTCACGAGTTACGATTTGCTCGAATTGTTAGAGTTATAAGGATTGTACGAATATTTCACACCGCACGATTTATGGTTGAATATGTGCGTTCCAATGGAAGATCCACCATGTATGCTGTGGTTGTGATAATTCTGGTTACAATGATTATACTTTCTTCTTTCCTTGTTCTTATGGTAGAAAAAGATGTGGGTAATATAAAAACAGCAGAAGATGCTTTGTGGTGGACATTTATCAGTGTTTCGACAGTGGGTTATGGCGACTATTACCCCGTAACTGATGTTGGGAGAATTTTTGCTTCGCTGTTAATCATGTCGGGGATTGTAGGTTTTGGTACTATCGTTTCTTACTTATCTGGAAAGTTTAATAGTTTCAAAGATCACAACGAATAGCCACCGCATAAAAAAGCCCACCTCCTTCGGGAAGCGGGCTGTTGAACAGTCATTTCCAACTGCACATCGTTTTAGGTGGTTTATAGGTGGTCAGGAAAGGCTGACTTGCTGTACAAAAACGAGTTGAATCAGGTAGTTAAGTAAGGTTTATAGCGCTACAGCTTTTTTTACCTCAATAGCAGTAAATTTTCTTTTCGCGCCTTTTCTGGACTTGTACTCGTTGGTGACCAGCTTTCCGGTAATGGCCAGTTGCGTTCCTTTTTTACTGGATTTTGCAATGTATTTAGCCGTTGGCCCCCATGCATACAAGTTGTGCCAGAATGTTTTATTTTGCAGTTCGCCTTCTTTGCTTTTATAACGTTCGTTGGTGGCCAGTGTAAAGCGCACTTTTTTGGCGCCGCTTTCAAAATTCGTGATCTCCGGATCAATTCCGATGTTTCCGATTAATTGAACTTGATTTCTCATTTGTGTAATGGTTTTAAGTTTATTACTTTATTTTTAGTTGTGAGAGCTAGGGAAGAGGCCGAGGGCTGAGGAGTTTGTTGAGCTTGCCGAAACACACTCGAAGCCCGAAGCCCTCGTACTCTGCTTCAAACAGTCATTTACAATACGACCAGGTCGTTGATTTCTACTTCTGTAAATGACTTGCGCTGTCCCTGTTTGGAGTTAAAGAACCGCGAACAGAGTCGCCCTTCGATGGCCATCGCTTGTCCTTTTGTGCCGAGTTGTTCCAATACGGGCACCCATTTCCCCCAGGCAGTTACGCGGTGCCAGTTGTTGATGTTTTTGGTATTTCCTTCTTC
>JBNJEH010000084.1:0-10968 GCA_051745635.1 Bacteroidota bacterium | reverse complement strand
ATTGTTTAATCATTTAGGCTGCCTAAGAAAAACGCTTTAGTGGTATTCGTTAAACAGCGGTGCGTTAATATTAATATGTTGCAAGTCTAAAAAAAAAAACGGTTGCACAAAATTTCGAGGAAATTTTTTGATTTTAACATGGCTTGCGACCACGAAAAGCGTTTCCAATTGATCAGTTTATGTTCAGGGCGCTTCTGAATAAAAAAACTATATTTGTAGCGGTAGATTAAAACGACGTTATGGCAAATGCAAAATATATTGTAGACGGAAAAACGCTGGATGGCAATTATGGATTTAGCCAATTGAATTGGCTCGACCGGTCGTTTTTCGAAATTGAATATATGGGAAAAACGTACCACGGTGAAGTCGTCGATGCTCAAACGGAGGATCAAAAGATGACGGTCAAAATAAACCAGCGCACGTTCGCCGTCAAAAAAGAAAGACCCATTGATGAGTTAATTCACGAAATGGGGCTCGACAAGAAAAAAGTCAAGAAACTCCATCAATTAAAATCTCCGATGCCTGGTCGGATACTCGAATTTGCCGTCAATGAAGGAGACGAAGTTGATTTGGGAACACCACTACTCACCTTAGAAGCTATGAAAATGGAAAATGTGATCAAATCTGAAGGTGTCGGTACGGTAAAAAAGCTCGTCAAACAAAAAGATGATGTCGTAGAGAAAAACGAACTCATCATTGAATTTGAAAATTAAGTTGTTGCTGGCAATCCATCCTGACGATCGGTTGAGCCCTCTTCTCTCCGCTCCTTTTTTCACTTTAACCCTCCCCCGAACTGTCGCTGCGCGTGCATTTTGAATATAGTGATCACGCAGCCTTCATCAGACCAGCGATTAAAAACCAAGCTTATCCCCCGATCCTTTTAAAATTGCAAACCAGCCGAAGCATTTAATATTCCGGAAATTATTGAATAAAAAAACAGCATGAATGATCTGGACCGTGTGATTCAGAAAACTTTCGTAAATTGTATCATATTAAACTGAAAATGAAACGTTTTAACATCAAATCACGGCCTTGAGAACGATTGAACCAAATCTAAAACCAAGTGTACAAAGTCACCGATAGGAATAATAAATTACAAAATTAAATGAGAAAAATACTCCCTTTAGTATTAACAGCTTTTGCTCTTTTATTGAGTCCCCTCGAATCATTATCCCAGCAAACTTCAACTTTAAAACTGAAGTTCAGCCTAATCGATTCAGATGGAGACACCATTAAACCGAGCGATTCAAACTACGTTTATATGGATTACTATTCTGGAGGCAGAATGTCTTTAAACGCAAACAACCATCATATCAAATATGATGAAGCTTTGCAAATGTTTATTGCGACAATCACTGTACCTGGCTATTCGGATTATTCTTTCGGTTTGAAGAACAAAGAGAGTGATGAAATGATGACTTTAAGCATTGCCATGAACGGAAATTTAAGCGAACAACTGACATTGGATGTGATTCAATTTACACCCGGCATTTTCGTTTTTAATCTGAATGAGAACACCAACTATTACGATCAAGATGATCTCGATATCGAAAAATGTGTTGAGAATGGAGAAAATGGACGGTGTTATGAGATTAGGAATGTGGATTGGGGGAAATCTCAGGATAAACAGGGGGAGTAAGAAGGAAAATGAAAACGTTAAAAACAAAAAAGATTTATTTTGTAGTTATGACTTCGTTGATTTCAGCCTTTGGCTATAGTCAGCCAAGTTGTAATGAACCTGATTCTGCGAGTTTTTTGCATATTACTTACTATACCACTCCGTCTATTGAAAAATTAACTGAAGATGAATATTTGCGATATGACACCATTTCTGCAGATCATGAATCAAAAACTAACGGGTTATATTATATTCCAATAAATCAAAATGACACGACTGAGATTGTTTTAGAATCTGATAAAGGGAAGATGATATTTTTTCTTATTGACAAGAATAATTTGATCAAGGAACCTGTTTGTTTGTTAATTAAAGGGATCCCAAAACGAGCAGGTCGTTATATCATTCACATTAATAAAGTTAAAAGGCAAAATTTTCTTATGACCTGTTGTAATAACATTACACCAGAGAATTGGGAACTCGTAAGAATTAAGTAGCAAGAAAATAAACGGGTTAAAAATATTTTAGAATTAGCTATGACATTAGTTCCACAACCCAAATTTCCGTTAAAATTACACCAACAGTAAAAATCGATAATTTTACTGTATGGTTTATGCTCAGCTGTACATTTACCGTTGGAATTCAAGTAAACAGTAAATATTAATAATATTACCGTTTACTGTTTTTAAAATAGAATAATACCGTCAGATTTTGAGTAAACGGTATTTTGTTGTAATATTACCGTATAATAACAGTGCTGAATATATGAAAAAACCGATGTATGCTATTAATCCGGATAGAACCAAGCCGTGGAACGACCTACCATTGCTTCCTATCAACAAAAGCTTGTATGAAACGATAGAGATATTGAAAGCATTAGGAGAAGCAAAAGCTGCATTAGCAAGGCTTCAGGGGAGAAGTGCTATTATTCCTGATCAAGGACTATTAATAAATACTATCAGTTTACAAGAGGCGAAAATATCTAGTGAGATAGAAAACATTTTTACAACAGATGATGAGCTTTATAAAGCATATAGCGAAAATCATGATGATAGTTCTCTGGCTTCAAAAGAAGTTTTAAGGTACAGGGAAGCCTTGTGGTCTGGGTTTAATTATCTGAGAGAAAAAGGGGGATTTGACATGCAATATTTTATCAAAACCTTTCAAGAAATTAAACAAACAAATGATCAAATCCGTCCTCCCTTTATTGATACAACAATCAAAAAAAGAGGTAGTACATCGTCTCAAGGTGGTGAAATTGTTTATACTCCCCCTCGTGATACAAATATTATCAAAGAAAGACTTAATAATTTAATTTCGTTCTTAAATGCGGATGATGATGTTGATCCATTGATTAAAATGACTATTGGACATTTCCAATTTGAGGCTATACATCCCTTTCGAGATGGAAATGGAAGAACAGGCAGAGTTTTGAATATACATTATCTCACAACTAAGGGATTATTGGACTACCCAATTTTGTTTTTGAGTAGATATATACTAGACCACAAAGAGGATTACTATTATGGTTTGCAAGGCGTTTCACAACGAGGAGATTGGGCAAACTGGATTTTATTTATGCTAAAAGGAATTAAAGAAACATCTGATGATACCTACGAAAAGATAAATGCGATCACAAATACTAAAGATAATATTCTATTATACTTGAAAGAAAATGGCGATTTTTTAAGAACTGAGGATTTAGTCAATTTTATTTTTAGACAACCTTATACAAAAGTTAATCATTTTGTGAGTGCAGGAATTTATGCGGAAAAGACTGCTAGAAATTATTTGAATCAACTCTGTGAAATGCAGGTACTCGAGAAAAAAACAATATCAGGGAAACACTATTATTTGAATATTGAATTACAAAGAATTCTTTCCGAGTAAAAACTTAAGGACTTTATTCATTTGCAAAAAAGCTAATATTCTTACTGAACCTCTTCTCTAAAATCGTCTTTGTTATTGAGAAAACAACGTCATTTTACTTTTCTATTTTTTCCAAAAACAAAGTAAAATCAACTCCTGGTGGCATGCTAGCTCTATTATCATATGCAGAAATCCTGGTATGCATAATTAAATACTTTCCCCTATTCAAACTTAAAATACTAAAAATTTCAGGTTTGAATGGTTCATTACTTTTCTCTTGGGATGGATAATAGAAAAACATCGGTTGATATGTTTTAATGTTTGCTTAGTGCGGTGGTCTTCCACCAAATCTCAAGTCAATAAAATCTAACTTTATCGTGTCTGTTGATTTTGAAACGTCATGAATACATATTCTGTGATCGGAATGTAAATAATTCCAATCCTTGAAAACAACGTCAAAAGAACACTGGGAAAGATATTTAACGCTGTATTTGGTAAGTGTATCTAATTCATGAATAGAATCAATAGGCATTTCGACCAAAGAGTTTACATAGTATTCAAACTCTGATGTGTCCACCAAATCGCTCCACGTAATTTGCTCCCTATGAATTGTCAAATAAACCTGATCGATAGAATGATAAATGGCCTTGATTTTACTCTTTTCAGAGAACAATTGAATAGAGTCTTGCGCGGTAATTGAACAAGAACTGACAAATAAATATAAAACAACTAAACACCGCATGAAACGAAGTACATCCAATTCTCAGTTTGGTTCAAAACGAAATGTGTATAAACTACAGTAAGTATTTCCTTTTACTTCTCTATTCCAGATAAAATACCCCTCGATTACATTACGCAAAATGTGTTACGCAAAATGCGAATTTTTTTAACCCCACTTCACGAAAAACTACCCACCTCTCCAATACTTCCTAAACCATTTCGTTTCGCCACATAGGATTACCAATGTAAGTCGTAAAACAATAATGAATGCTTATTAAAGATACAGCTGTTAGATAATTAGACATTGTAGATGTTAGATAGCTGATATTAAGAAATCTAAGATCTAACATCTACAATGTCTAACATCTTTTATAAATCTAAGCATCCAATAAGAAAGATTGTTTTAAATTAAAATTACGACCTATCTTGGTAAGGCATTCACTACATTTGCATTGCATCTTTTTGTGTGTGAAGAAAACGATCTACATATTGGCTCCGTACCCGAAAGGAGAAGCTCCCTCGCAGCGCTTTCGGTTTGAGCAGTACCTCGACAGGCTCGAAAAGGAGGGCTACACGATAGAATTTTACAGTTTTTTATCGGAAAAAGCCTGGAAAACACTCTATCAACCCGGCAATGTTGTAGGGAAGTTCGTTCAGGTAATGATCAGCTTTTTGAGAAGGTGGCGACTGCTATTTAAAATGCGCAAAGCCGACCACGTTTTTGTTCACCGCGAAATGGCGCATATCGGTCCGCCGGTTTTTGAATGGATCAGTTCTAAAATGCTGATGGTCAACTATATTTACGATTTCGATGATGCGATCTGGTTGCCGAATTACAGTCAGGCAAATGCGCGGTTTCAACGTCTCAAAGCCTACTGGAAGGTAAAATACTGCATGAAATGGGCGCACAAGGTGACTGCCGGAAATGACTACTTGGCGGATTTTGCCCGAAAATATAACCGAAATGTTCAGGTAATTCCAACGACCATCGATTTAGAAAATCACCATAATCGGATTACGGATTACAATAAAGAGCCCATTGCTATTGGCTGGACTGGAACGCATACAACCATGCGGTATTTATCGTTGCTGGTGCCCGTTTTGCAGAAACTCGAAAAGGAATACAACTTTGAATTCATGGTTATTTCCAATGAAAAGCCGGATTTTAAACTCAAGTCATTGCGTTTTATCCCATGGAATAAAAAGACAGAGATTGAAGATCTGTCACGCATCCAAATTGGCGTGATGCCCCTCGTTGAAGATCAATGGTCGGCGGGAAAATGTGGTTTTAAAGCACTTCAATACATGGCGCTGGGCATTCCTACATTATTGTCGCCTGTCGGGGTAAATAAAACCATTGTCACCGATCAGAAGAACGGATTGTTTTGTGCAACGGCAACAGATTGGGAAAACAATCTTCGAAAATTGCTGGAGCAAAAGGCGCTGCGTGAATCTATTGGCAAAGCAGGTAGAGCTCGTGTTCAAGAAGGGTATTCGGTTTCTGCACATTACCAAAACTATTTACGGCTGTTCCAATAGCAAATTTTATTTTTAGATTACCAATTGTAGGTTGTAATGTACCATTCGTTAAATACTTGACGCTTTACTTTTTATTCACAGTTGTATATCTTTTTTGTGTTTCCCGTTTTTTTCGGGACAGGCAATGAGCTCACGTGCGTTGTGCTGAACCTGTTGAAGTATTCGGTTCGCATCGCTCGAAAGAACAAACGAGAGTTTGTGAAGATGACTGACGAGAAGCGTTAGCGCTCGTTGGAGGGAGTTAGCAAAACAAAAAAGTCTCCGCCAGCGGTCGGACACAGAAGCGCTTGGAACACACTGCTCTATTTCGGTGCTCTCGATACATCCCGATTTTCCGCTGCGCTTCTATCGGTACACTCGATCACCTTACCATTATGCAAGGCGATCGAGTGTTTCGAACAAAGTGAGAAATGTATCGAGATCCCGAAGTTTTCAGGAAGTGGGTACCCCAATGTGATATTCCTATGCGCATCCTCTCCGTTTACTAAAGTTATGCTTAAGATAACGTTATTACCTACCTAAATGAGTAATTAAAAGCAAAAAGGTTAGTTCTTGGGTTCGGACATTTTCCAGTGTTATGTCGTTCAGTCCCGATAGCTCTGCTAATCGGGGTGAAGCGACGGTCCGTCAGCCGACGGAAACACCTTAAAATGTCCTAGAATTTTTTGCTTCGTTTTTTTTTCGATGAAAAAAATGAAGAGACATCAGCAAGAGTGGAGAATAGTTTTCAACAAAACTCTTACTCAAAAACAATCTTTTGGACACCTCTAAATGATACTCCTATGCCCGTCCACCAACCAACTAAACATAAGGCAGAAACAACGTTATTACCTACCTAAATGAGTAATTAAAAGCTCAGTTCATCTCAACCTCTTGAGTACTGAAATTGAGCAAGTTTGGTTTCAATGAATTTAATTAGGACTTAGCTTGGTATCCCAATTTTATTTTTTCGGGCACGTTCGAATACCAAACGGCGCGTAAAGCGGACAAAATCCAACAATACTTGTCAGTAAAAAAACGGCTCCAACAATAAGCAGAACAATCGCCAAAGTTCCTGTGATCACGTTTGTAAAATAAAGCACTGCAATTGCAACTGCTATCAACGCTCTAATGATGCGATCTGCACCTCCCATATTCAATTTCATAATAGTAAATTTTTAATTTATAAAATATTGAACAGCTAGTACTACGCCTGTAATCAGCCCAATACATGTTATACATACTAACACGAAGCGCATTATTTTGTTGCTGTTCATGGGTGTAAATGTAAAATAGTTACCCGGGTAGAAAAATGATAGATGTCAGTAATTCAATAAGATAATGTCATTTTTTGAGTATAGGCGAAATACTGAAGAACAACTCTCCCAAATATCCGTTACTTTTGCAGCAGTAAGACGATAAACGGCGATGAAAATAAAAGAGATCCGACAAAAATTTCAGCGATTACAAGGCGTAGTGGATACGATTGATCAATTGCAATACGACGAATCGCGTATTCAATGGAAACGCATCATTGGTGCTGGAAAATCGTTTGCTTCTACCGCAGTGGCTGAGCAAGTACCTGGACACCACCTGTTTATTTTACAAGATAAAGAAGAGGCGGCTTACTTTTTTAACGACCTGCAAAGTCTTTACCCGAACGAAGAGGAGCGCATGGTCTTTTATCCCGCTTCCTACAAAGTTCCATACAAAGTCGAAGAAACCGATAATGCCAATGTGGTCAGTCGGGCGGAAGCGTTAGAAAAAGTTTCGAAATCGTCGAATACCTGGATCGTGACTTATCCCACAGCGCTTTTTGAGAAAGTTCCCACAAAACAAAAACTGGTCGACCACTCTTTTAAAGTGGAACGCGGTAAAGATTATGCCATCGATTTTTTGAATGAACTCCTGCTGGAATACGGCTTTCAAACCGTTGATTTTGTCTACGAACCGGGACAATTTGCCATTCGTGGTGGCATCATGGATATATTTTCATTTGCACACGACGAGCCTTTTCGACTGGAGTTTTTCGGCGATGAGGTGGAGACGATCCGTACGTTTGATCCCGTATCGCAGTTATCAAATAAAGAACACGCTTTCTTTCACATCGTTCCCAACATTCAGCAATCACTTGAAAAAGAAGAAAATGGGTCGTTCCTTTCCTTTTTGGGGCAGCAAACGACGTTGTGGATCAGTTCACTGAAAGAAGTGAAGGCGCAACTTGACCGCGAGTATCAAAAAGCAGTCAAAATATACGACGAGCTTCCTGATACGGGCGTGCAACATAGCTTGCCTTCAGCATTGTATTATCACCCGACGGATTGGGAAAAACAATCGGCTCTATTCAATCAAGTAGAATGGGGACCGGATTATACCAACGAAAAAGCGAAGGTCATTGAATTTGCTTTTGAAGCACAACCGGCATTCAATAAAAACTTTGAATTGCTGACGGAAGACCTGCAACAACGCAAAAAGCAAGGCTCTGAAATCCTCATTTTTTCCAACCAGCCCAAACAGATTGAGCGATTACACGATATTTTCAGAGATATTCGGGCCAATGTCGATTTTACCTCCATCAATTGCGCCATCCACGAAGGGTTTATCTGTAAAGCACTGAACCTCGTTTGCTACACTGACCACCAAATTTTTGAGCGCTATCACCGATTTCGACTAAAAGAAGGATTCCGTCAGGCGAAGCAAGCACTGACTCTGAAAGAAATCTACAATCTTCAAAAAGGTGATTTTGTCACACATATTGATCACGGCGTTGGTCGATTCAGCGGATTGGAAACGATCGATGTTAATGGAAAGCCGCAGGAGGCGATTCGTTTGGTGTACAAAGACAATGATGTGCTGTATGTTTCGATTCACTCGCTGCACCGGATCTCAAAGTACACGGGGAAAGACGGGACGGCTCCTAAAATGAATAAACTGGGCACACAAGCCTGGTCAAAACTGAAAAGAAAGACCAAGAAAAAGATCAAAGAGATAGCTTTCGATTTGATTCAACTCTACGCCAAACGAAAGAGTCAGCCCGGATTTGCTTTTACACCCGACACCTATTTGCAAAACGAACTGGAGGCTTCTTTTATTTATGAAGACACGCCCGATCAACTAAAAGCCACGGAAGCCGTGAAGAACGACATGGAAAAAGATACGCCCATGGACCGTTTGATCTGTGGCGATGTTGGGTTTGGAAAAACAGAGATTGCCGTTCGTGCGGCATTTAAGGCAGCTACAGATGGAAAACAAGTGGCCATTTTAGTTCCGACAACGATTCTTTCGCATCAGCACTACAGAAGTTTTCAGGAACGACTGAAGGATTTCCCTGTGCGCGTGGATTACATCAATCGATTTAAATCGCAAAAACAGATTACCGATACGCTCAAAGAGCTGGAAGACGGTAAAATCGATATCCTGGTCGGTACGCACAAGATTGTTGGAAAAAGTGTGAAATTTAAAGACCTCGGACTGATCATTATCGATGAGGAACAGAAATTCGGCGTATCGGTGAAGGATAAACTCAAAACATTAAAGGCTACGGTAGATACGTTGACACTTACCGCTACTCCGATTCCGAGAACATTGCAATTTTCTTTGATGGGCGCGCGTGATTTGAGCATCATCAACACACCGCCTCCCAACCGTCAGCCGGTATTGACGGAAATCATCGAATTTAATGAAGAAATTATCCGCGATGCAATCTCGTACGAAGTTACGCGAGGTGGACAGGTATATTTCGTCCACAACCGACTCGAAAACATCAAGGAAGTAGCGGGAATGATCCAGCGTTTGTGTCCGGGCGTTCGCGTGGGCATTGGACACGGTCAGATGGAAGGGAAAAAGCTCGAAAAGATCATGATGGACTTTATCAATCACGAGTACGATGTGCTGCTGGCGACGACGATTATCGAGTCGGGAATCGATATTTCCAATGCCAATACAATCCTTATCAACAACGCCAACAATTTCGGGTTGAGTGATCTCCACCAATTGAGAGGACGTGTAGGTCGATCGACGAAAAAAGGATTCTGTTATTTGATCGCTCCGCGCTACAACATGTTGACTTCAGAAGCGAAGAAGCGACTAAACGCCCTGGTACAATTCTCAGACCTCGGTGCTGGATTTAGTATTGCCATGAAAGATCTGGATATACGGGGAGCTGGAAACTTGCTGGGAGGTGAACAAAGTGGATTTATCGCCGACATTGGTTTTGACATGTATCAGAAAATTCTGAACGAAGCCATTGATGAACTGCGGCAGTCCGAATTTAAAGAAGTCTTTGAAGATCGCAATTCGGATAGTTTCCAGAAATACGTTCAGGACTGTATTCTCGAAACAGACTTAGAAATCCGTATCCCCGATGATTATGTGAACAATGTAGCTGAGCGTTTATCGTTGTATCAAGAACTCGACAATATTGAATCCGAAGAAGCACTCATCCAGTTCGAAGCTCAATTAAAAGATCGCTTCGGAACGATCCCCGATGTAGTGAGAACATTAATCCAGTCGATGCGCCTGCGATGGAAAGCACAGGAAATTGGTTTCACCAAACTGGTAATCAAGTCGGGCAAGATGATCGGATATTTCCTCAACAACCCGGAACACCCGTATTATCAGAGTCCAATTTTTACACAAGTCTTGAATTACATCCAGGGAAACCCTCCAAATGTGAAAATGAGCGAAAAGAATAACAAACTGCGGTTGATTTACAACGAAGTAGAAAGTATCGAAGGTGCATTGGAAGCGATCAGTGCCATTCTTCCCGAAAAAGTAGCCAGCTCATGAGTCCACAGCCCTTAAAACGACACGACGGACTCCAGCCATTAAGTCGCGAGCATCACCAGGGACTGATACTGGCGCTGAATGTTGACAAAGGCGTCAAAAAAGAGGTGGAATTTGATCGGCTGGCGAAATATATTAAAGTGCATTTCGACGAGTTGCTGGAGCCTCATTTTCAATTTGAAGAAAAAGAAGTGTTTGTTTTTTTACCTAAAGCGAACACGCAGCGTCAATTGGCAGAACAACAACACAGAGCAATTGCCCAGACCGTTCGCTATCTCAAAACGAGGAGCGATTGTAAGCGCTTTGCCGATCAACTCCGCAAGCACATCCGCTTTGAAGAGCGCGAATTATTCGAACTGATACAAACCCATGTAGCTCCAACCGACCTCGATCAGCTCAATGGCAAATGGAAGGAAAATCTGAGTTGCATGCATTGGGAAGATCGATTTTGGAAGTAATTA
>JBNJEH010000083.1:0-11474 GCA_051745635.1 Bacteroidota bacterium | reverse complement strand
GTTGAATACGACTCATTTTATCGCGACCTCGAAGAACTATCAAAGATGTTATTTATGATGGTTCGCAATTTATCTTAAACACAAATCAGTATTGAGCAAGAGCAAGTCAGTTTTGAGCAACAGTAGTGAGCATACAGGGTTTCATACGATCAGGATTCTTGGCTCGAATTGAAATTACTTACCTTAACATAGCAGGTTTGAGCAAGAGTAAATCAGTTTTGAGCAACAGTATTGAGCATACAGGGCGTTTCTATGATTAAGATTCTTGCTCTCTACTCTTGCTGTATGCTCTCTACTCTTGCTGTATGCTCTCTACTCTTGCTGTATGCTCTCTACTCTTGCTCCCTATAGCCTAATTCCCAACACGACAACATCATCCGTTTGGGGAAGCTGATTCTTCCACTGTAAAAATTCTTCCTCCAGAATGGATTGTTGTTCTTCGAGCGGCTTGTGGGCGATGCGGGCAAGTAAGTGTTTTAATTGTTTAGACTTAAACTTCTTACCTCCTTTATGTACTGCTGAGCCGCCAAACTGGTCGACATACCCATCGGAAAATAAATACAAAACATCGTCGTTATAGCCTTCAATTTCCTGTTGAGTAAATGGTTTTGCATAATCATAACGTCCCACTGGTTGTTTATCCCCCTTAAATTCGTAGAGCTTTTGATAACGGATTTGCCAGAGTGGATTATTAGCACCAGAAAATGTGATTTTATAATCGCTGCTTTCATTAGCACCAGCGGGCGTGATCTTGATCAGTGAAATATCCATTCCGTCATAAATACCTTCGCTACTTCTATCAAAATGTTTGACGACTATATCGCGGGTCCGATTTAAAATTTCCGCGGGTTCCTGCTCTCCATCTTCTACGACGGTCTTGGTCAACGCACTCGAACAAACAAAAGACACCATGGCTCCTGGTACGCCGTGCCCGGTACAATCTGCAGCAGCAATATAAACGGCATCCCCCATTTGTTCCAACCAGAAAAAGTCACCACTGACAACATCTTTGGGGTTAAAATATACGAAATGACTTCGAACGCTTTGCTGAAAACGCTCAGCAGTGGGCAAAATAGCGTGCTGTAATCGTTTGGCATACTGAATAGAATCCATGACCTCCCGATTCTTTTCGTCGAGTTCGTTGCGCTGTTTTTGCACTTCCTGCTTCTGACGCTCAATAATTGCGCGTTGTCGCTGCGAAGTTTTGAGTCGTTTTAAAATAAATATAGCGAAAGCAATAATGACAACGACAATCACCACTAAAAACAAGGTACGCTGCCGATTTTGACTAATTTCAAGTTCCTGACGCTTCAATTTTTCCTGAGTGAGTTTGTTTTTCTCTACGCGCTCTAAACTGTCTTTTAGTTTTTGCTTTTCGTATTGATACTCATATTTTCGCTGGGTTAACTGTTCCTTGTTCTCGTCGCGTTTGATCGAATCTCGGTATGTTATATATTGTTCGTAAAATTCGAGGGCCTTCCCTTTATTCCCTTTTCGCTTTTCTATTTTATATTGGGTTTTCCTGATCGGATTAACAGTCGATTCATTGTTCAACTTCGAGGCCATCTCAAAAGCCATATCTGCCAGCAAATCTGCTTGTGATAGATCACCTAATTCCAAATAGATCGAAGCCAATGCACTGTAAGATGCTGCAATCCCCGATTGGCTATCCAGTTGTTTGTTTAATTTTAATGACTTTTCGGTATATTCTCGGGCCTTGTTCAATTGACCACGGGCTAATTCCAAATCAGAATATGTGCCATAACTCGCAATAAGTCCAACGTTATTGCCAATTTTCTTCTGAATGTTAATTGCCGAATCGAGGAATATCTTACACGAATCATGTTCGTCTCTGGCGAGCATTCGAACGGCTAAATTTGTAAAAGTATTTGCTATTCCAGCCGAATCCTTTACCTTCTTGAAATTACGTTGTGCTTCATGAAAATATTTTATAGCTTTTTCATCATCGTCCAGTAAGGTGTATAGATTGGCCAAATTATTCAACGCATTTCCCACTCCATGATAATCTTTCAGCCGCTCTTTCGTATGAAGGCTCTCCATATAAACATCAATGGCTGAGGGAATATCGCCCTGATCCGAGTACACATTCCCCAGATTATTGAGTAAAGTAGCCCTGAAATTCGATTCATGGTCTGTCTTCCCCAGCGTTTCTATACCTTGTTCAAACTGATCAATTGCTCGCTGTTGATTCCCTTTTAAGGAGAAAGCGATACCTTTGAGACTGAAAAAATTGCTGATGGAGCGGCGTCTTCGCGACTTTAACTCATAATGAGCATTCCGGGCATAATCAACCCCCTGATTGGCAAGTACGAGCGCACTATCTGTATTCGTAAACAAATAATAATTCCAGATCAGTTTGCTGAAATGAACAACCCTTGAAGAATCCGAAAGGTTTTCACTTGAAAAGGCGCTCCACAATTCTTGCTTCGACATTTTATCGGGAGATTTGCGGTCATCCTGAGCAGATGCAATTCCCGTCCCCACAACGAGTAGCATTAAAACCATCCAAATCGCTCTAATGTGAGACCGCATCAGGCAAGAAAAGTTTGTCATAAACTGCTTTTTGGTCAAATATATAAATATCTATCGCGACGGATGGCCTATAAATGCAAAATCATTTTCCTTTAACAATTGCTCAAATCGGTCAGCAGCGGTACTTATACAGTCTTTTTAAAATAGATAATACTGAACATCAATTACTTATATCGTATAGTAAAAACTCAACTTCACCCATATCCGATTTCGCTGAGGGGAATGAATAATGGGATCTAACCGATAATCAACCGAAATTTCGAGTTTTTGCTTGTTCATAAAGTATCGCCCCAATCCTGCAACCAAACGATTTTCCAGATTGATAGTCCCCTCACTCAGCTCACCTATCATTTCCTCAGAGAGCAGGATATAAAGTTCTCCCGGATCTAATTTTTGCCCCTGCAAAGCAATATCCGAAGAAATCCGGTAACGCAGGCGCCAATCAATTTGGTCATCCAAAAAAGTCTGATCTGCTCGGATGCGGTGACCGAGTCGGTAATGGCGTAAGTAAGACAACCCAGCCCATTGCTGAATGGCTCTGTGGGTATTTCCACTACCGTCATTTATCCGGTATTGATACCCTGCTGCGAACGATGTACGCGCAGTCATTTTTCGACTGGCAAAAACCTGCAAGTCTGTTCGCTCATGCCGATATCCCCAACGCTTCGTCACCTCCTGGTCATCGCTAAACAAAACATGCTGCGATTCAATTTTTGAGGTGAATTTCCAGTAATTAAATGCATTGTAATTGAGCGCAAATTCGGGAAAAACGCCGAAATAACTCCGCTGTGTCCAGGCAGATAAGGCGAACAAGTGAAAAATAGCAATGAGTATCCACTTGGTCATGCAACTAATAATTTAAGTTTTCCGTAGACCGCAACTCGATCGGACGCAGTGATTCTAAAACAGCTTCATTCGACAATAACCCCTCGTACATCTTCCAGCCATCTGCATTTTTACCTTCAAATTCAATTTCAAATTTCATAGCAACACTGGACGGTATCTCCCGCACCTCAATTAGTCGTTTGTCGTTGAGCAATTTTAGCAGTTCTTCTTCGTCATCAGCGGTGTATTGACGTTGTACCTTGACTATTTTAATCTTGTCGAATTGCTCGTAGAACGTTGATTTGATCTTCTTCAACCGGTCTTGATGTAAATCATTTTTCTTCTGGAAAATTTCGATGTCCATTACTTTTCCGTTCTTCTCAAATTCGATGCTGTAACGTCGCCTTTGGTGGATAAATTTGTATTCGTAACTCTCTACATCGCCATCGCGTTGATGATACCAGCGCTGACGTTTCGTTTTGAGCTGAATCTGGCGGCTCCATTCAATCGCCCCGGCGGGAACGTGATCTTCAGAAATGCGCTCTTCCCTTTCCCGCTTCTGGGAAAATGTAAACGCCGAACAGAACAGCAGGATCAACAATTGTATAAAAACAACTCGACTCATACGACAAAAATAATACATATTCGTCGAACTCTGCGGTGAATTCAATAACTGTTCTATTTTACCGTTTCAAATAAATAAGTACATTCGCAAACGCGAAAAAATTGTTGTGAAGAAACTCAGCATTTTCTATATAAAATCATTCATTGGCCCGTTTACGGCGACATTTTTCATCTCCATGTTCATGTTGGTGATGCAGTTCCTGTGGAAATATATCGATGATTTAATGGGAAAAGGACTCGAGTTGTCGATTATCATTGAGCTGCTTTTTTACGTTTCTGCAAGTTTACTTCCGCTGGCACTGCCCCTTGCGATACTCCTTTCCTCATTGATCGTGATGGGAAATCTCGGCGAATCGAATGAACTCACTGCGCTGAAATCGAGCGGTCTGTCTATTTACCGCATTTTGCGCCCTTTATCCGCCGTTATTTTGATGATTGCCATTGGTACCTTTTACTTTTCGAATTACATTATACCGATTGCTAATTACAAGTGGCACTCCATTATTTGGGACATTCAGGAGAAAAAAATGACGACCTTCTTAAAACCGGGCTCCTACTCTCAGGAAATTGACGGATTCAGCATCAAAATTGGTGAAGGAAAAGACAATGCTTTTACAGACATCATTATTCACGACCGTCGCGATAAGGAAATCATTAAAACCATCACAGCCGATTCCGGCGAATTTTACCAGTCTGTCAATGGTGATTATTTATTTTTTAAACTCTACGAAGGAAATGTCATCGAAGAATTGAAAAACGCACCGAATTTTGGTGTTCAGAAGAAAAAAAGAACGCGTCACCGCACCTTTCCAGGCAGAAAATCTGAATTTGGAACGGCTACCTACAAAATGGATATGAGCGGATTCAAATTAAATCGCTCGCGGGAAGACCTCTTCAAGGATGATTATGAAATGCTGAATGTTTTTCAACTCGACGAAACGGTGGACTCCCTGCAAAATGCCTACAAGGATGTGACGGGAAAGCTATCATTTAACATTACTTCAAAACACGCCTATTTTCAGGCGGTTAATTATGCACAACAGCAATATAACGATTCCATCAAAAGAACTGAAGAAGAGAGCGAAAAAGCAGACGAAAAGGACAAAATGCCCAAACCGCAAAAACTTTCTCCTCAGGATTCTGCTAAAATTCAGTCGTTTAGTTTGCAATCCTTGTCGCACAAGGACAGTGTAAACACCTACGTTCATTTAAAATCGCAGTTGAGAACGCTCATTTCATCTTTAGAATCGCAACAACAAATCATAGAATCGCGCCATCGCACACTTCGCCGCTTTGAAATTGAATTTCACCGCAAATTTTCGTTATCCTTCTCCATCATCGTTTTGTTCTTTATCGGTGCACCCCTGGGCGCTATTGTGAAACGCGGCGGTTTTGGAGCGCCCGTCGTGATTGCGGCCTTGCTGTTCATGGTTTACTTTGTTTTGATCAGTATTGGCGACAGCATGGCCAGAAATGAAATCTTATCTCCTTTTATGGGAATGTGGGGACCAAATTTTGTGCTCGCACCTTTTGCACTGCTGTTGATGATCAGCGCTGCAAATGACAAGAGCGTCGTGGATTTACCCCGTTTTTTAAAGCGTAAAAAAAGGACCCGACATGAGTAAAATCCTGCATTTTTCTCACAAGCCAGCATTTCCCTTGCGCGACGGGGGCTGTGTTGCTATTTCCAGCGTACTGAAATCGCTGATCAGTCATCCCGAAAATGACGTTTATCATTTTACACTCTCCACTACAAAACATCCGTTTGACCGCGACGATTACCCCCAAAGTTGGCTCAATAAAATGGAACTGGAGCATTTTCAAATCAATACGCGCACGGATCTGATTGGTGCTTTGTACTATTTACTGCGCAATAAATCGTACAATATCGTTCGCTTTAAAGACAAACAGCTCTACAAGCGGCTCAGGGAATTGCTGGAAGCTGAAAAATTTGACATGATCATTCTGGAAAGCCTCTACACGACGCTTTATCTGTCGCTGTTTCAAGAATACGGCGGTCCAATTATTATGCGCGCTCACAACGTCGAACACCTCATCTGGAAACAGCTCACTCAGGGACAGATATCGCCGCTCAAAAAATGGTACTTCAATCGCTTGTCTCAACAACTTAAAGGCTACGAAGATGCTGTCGCAGCATCATTAAACGGCATCATGGCCATTACTGAAGAAGACGCCCGGTATTTTCATCGTTTTACGCCGGCAGTAACGGTCACGGCTATTCCTACAGCTGTTAAAACCAACTTCGACAAGCCTGACTATTCGCGGGAAGACTTCTATTTTCTCGGCGCGATGGACTGGCTTCCAAATAAAGAAGGAATCCACTGGTTATTGAAGCGCGTCATTCCCGATGGCATAAAAGGAAGTACGCTGCATATCGCGGGGAAATCACTTGAGCGCAACGAAATTAAGCACGAGAATGTCAAATGTCACGGAGAAGTAGATGACGCCAAGGAGTTCATCAATCGCCACGGTATTTGCCTCATTCCGATGCAATCCGGCAGTGGGATAAAAATTAAACTGCTGGAGAATATGGCAATGGCCAAACCGATCATCACCACTTCGGAAGGTGTTCGCGGTGTTGAAGTCCAGCACGGAAGAGAAGTTTTAATTGCAGACACTCCTGAAGATTTCAGGGAACAGATGTATGCGCTTTTGATCGATCGGAAAAAACGCGAAAAATTAGGGCAGGCAGCAAAAGCATTTGTCATACACAACTTTGGAGAAGAAAAAATAACGCGTCGCATCAATTCATTTATCCATGACGTCTAAAAAAAAATTACTGATTGTTACTTCCCGCTTTCCCTTCCCGCTGGAAAAGGGCGATAAGTTGCGTGCCTATTATCAAATCAAGGAGTTGAGCCAACATTTCAACATCGAACTCATCTCGCTGACGGAGCATCCGATTGCTCCGAAGGATCTGCAAGCCGTCGAACAGTTTTGCGAAGCGGTACATATTTTTCAAATCTCGGCGCTGGAAAAATGGCTCGGAGCAGCACTGCAGGTGTTGACTAAAAAACCTTTTCAGGTGGGCTACTTTCATCACCTGCGCATCCATCGAAAGATACAGCGGAAGCTACATGAAATCGCTCCCGACCACATTTATTGTCAACTCATACGCGCAGCGGAATATGTTAAAAACTATCACAAGTGTCCAAAAACACTGGATTACATGGATGCCTTGTCCAAAGGAATCGAACGGCGCGCACAGAAAGCCAGAGGAATAACCCGATGGTTGTTTCGTTCAGAATTTAAACGGCTGATGCGCTATGAGAACGCCATATTTGAATATTTTGAGCATCACACTATTATTTCTGAACAGGATAGAGCTTTTATTTTTCATAAAAACAGGGCAACAATAACAGTTGTTCCAAATGGCGTTGATACTTCCTACTTTTCTAAAAGTGCGAAACAACCAGTTTTTGACCTCGTTTTTACGGGGAACATGAGCTACCCTCCTAACATTACCGCCAGTAAATATATCGTAAATAAAGTCCTTCCCCATTTAGCCCGTGAAACAACTATTCTAATTGCTGGCGCAAATCCAAGGCGGGAGGTAATGGCTCTCAGCGCTTCTAACGTAAAGATAACCGGATGGGTGGATGATATCCGGGATAGTTATGGGGCTGCCAGAATATTCGTAGCTCCAATGTTTATTGGTACAGGACTGCAAAACAAACTTTTGGAAGCTATGGCGATGGGCATCCCCTGTATCACGACAACACTCGCTAACAATGCACTTCAGGCCAAACCGAATGTTGAAATATTAATTGCAGACGATGTAACAACTTTCGTTGAAAAGATTCAACTACTATCAAATGATGACAATTTATATCACTGTATTTCAAAAAATAGTAGAGATTTTGTAAAAAACAACTACGATTGGAAACCCATAACAGCGAAACTCATTGACTTGATGGTTTCCCACACGTAATCATCTACCGCTTCTAACGATATAACCCGAATTTCACCTTGTCATTTATTTTTAAACGCCTGTCGGGATGTTTACCAGCTGCAATTTGTAGATTATCGTTAATAATAGCAAATTAAGGACTGTGTTTATTTGGGTTCTTATCCCTATCTGTGCTGATCTAAAGCATTAGTGCCCGTGTGATCGAGAGCATCAGTGATAACTGCATAACCGCAACGAGCGCTATGCGACGCACTGTGACACATTGAGCTCGTCGAAATGTGTTATATCGAGCTTGCCGAGATGAGTTCACCGAAATGCGGTGTGCCGAAATAAGCTTATCGAGTCTGTCGAGATATGATATATTGAGTTTATCGAAATAAGTTTATCAAAATGAGATCGCAATGTGTATCTATCAGGTCAACAGCGTTGAAGACGCCTGATTCGCTGAGATGGATATACCAAATTTATGCCCAGAAATACTGGCAAAGACCCCGATAAGCATTTATTTTTATTCAGGTATATCAATATATTGCTCTGTGTTATTTTCTACATCTAAAATGGAAATGTATGATGTACTATAAACAGTACAAGGGTAATATGTAGTATCGGTAATAAACCTTTGCAATAAAATTTTATTTTCCGTTAATTCTTGCGGATAACCAGCAGTATATGTAAAATAACTAGAGTCGAGTAATGTTTCCGCGCCATTTTCATAAACGTGGATTCCCGTTTCCGAAGTAAAATACACTTTACCATCGTGAACACTTAGCGGTTCTCCCGAACCTTCATGGGGTTGTGAATAAAGCAGTTCTTCTGAATCGGTTTCTATATTGTATTCTTTAATAAATAATTCTGATCCACTCGATCGTGAGAAAATGATTTTCTCATCATTCAGCCAATCAAATTCTGCCATATTGTTAGAAAAGTCCTTGATTAAATTCCCTTCTTCATCACATATTTTATGCCTTATAGCATCAGCATCAAAATACAAATATTTCGTTCCATCCGGATTCCATTTTGCATTATCATTCCAGGTTCCCGTATTCGTTAGTTGTGTAAGGCTGTCACCATTTGATTTGATTTTGTAGAGCTCGTAATCCTTTCCCGTGAATAATATCCAGTTCTTTGCGCTCCAGTCAATATCATATCCAACTACGTCCGTCAGTATATTCATTTCATTACTACAAAAATTATATGTACATAATTCGGAATTCCATCCCGGTGATTGATTAGAGTTTCCTTCATCTCTAATAAATGCAAACTCAAATGCGTTGTTGGGATTTAAAATGGGATCACTATATACATATTCTTCCAGATTTAAATATTCCGGACCTACAACACAAGACGGCATATTATTCACCTTGTGAAAAGAATCCGCATACGCCGCTGTTCGTTGCGTGTACATTTGTGGGCAGTAATCGCCTCCACTTCCGGGTAATCCGTCTTCAATGGGTTGTACTTTGTCTTTATTGCAACTGACTATTGTTAAAAGAATAAGTAAAATGCTATATATTTTTATGAAGGGCATCGTGTGTTGTTTTTTTATTCAGGTATATCAATATATTGCTCCGTGTTATTCTCTACATCTAAAATGGAAATGTACGATGTTTCGTATAAAGTGCACGGATAATAGGTTGTGTCTCCTATAAACCTTTGCAATAAAATTTTATTTTCCGTTAATTCTTGCGGATAACCAGCAGTATATGTAAAATAACTAGAGTCGAGTAATGTTTCCGCGCCATTTTCATAAACGTGGATTCCCGTTTCCGAAGTAAAATACACTTTACCATCGTGAACACTTAGCGGTTCTCCCGAACCTTCATGGGGTTGTGAATAAAGCAGTTCTTCTGAATCGGTTTCTATATTGTATTCTTTAATAAATAATTCTGATCCACTCGATCGTGAGAAAATGATTTTCTCATCATTCAGCCAATCAAATTCTGCCATATTGTTAGAAAAGTCCTTGATTAAATTCCCTTCTTCATCACATATTTTATGCCTTATAGCATCAGCATCAAAATACAAATATTTCGTTCCATCCGGATTCCATTTTGCATTATCATTCCAGGTTCCCGTATTCGTTAGTTGTGTAAGGCTGTCACCATTTGATTTGATTTTGTAGAGCTCGTAATCCTTTCCCGTGAATAATATCCAGTTCTTTGCGCTCCAGTCAATATCATATCCAACTACGTCCGTCAGTATATTCATTTCATTACTACAAAAATTATATGTACATAATTCGGAATTCCATCCCGGTGATTGATTAGAGTTTCCTTCATCTCTAATAAATGCAAACTCAAATGCATTGTTCGGGTTTAAAACAGGTTCATTATAAAAATAATCTTCTAAAGGAAGATGTTCTGCGCCCACGATACAGTCAGGAGAACTATTCACCTTGTGGAAAGAATCCGCATACGCGGCTGTTCGTTGTGAGTACATTTGCGGACAGTAACCCCCTCCACTTCCGGATGGAACGTCTTCAATGGGTTGTACTTTGTCTTTATTGCAATTGTAGAAGAATAAAAGTAAAACTGGAACGAGAATCGATATAATTGTCAGTCTTAAAGTTTTCATAGTTATCTGATTTTAATTTTATTTTTTTATAAATCGAATGGTTTTGCGTACTTCCCCCGAAGAGATGACGTAATAATATACACCCCTGTTCAAATGTGATACATCAACTTGAAATGTCGGTTCTTTTGGAAGAATACCGTCATGAATCGTGTTTAATTTTTTACCTTGAATATTATATAAATTTACCTTCGTTTTGTTCTGTTTAAATCCACTTAACACTAACGTATGTGTGCCGCTGGTCGGGTTCGGATAGAGGTTGATTTTTTGATTCGAGACATGATTCTTGTCCAACGCAGCAACAGGAGCAGTGGAATCCCTCGTGAGCACGGTATATTCAAGGTTCGGGCGTAAAGTCAGCGTGTCTTCCGGTAACCACCCCAATGAATTCCCTGAATTATCCAAAACTTCATACACATAGCCGTGCATTTTACACGAATCTCTGTCCAGGTAATCGATTTGAACGCGCTCACGCGGCAATAACGTATCGTTGAACACAGCCTCCAGTACCTCTGAAGAACTCGGCCGGGCCCAATAAGCAACGATTGTGTCAATTGAATCAATTTCACTGCCGTGATACACCGTAGCATCGTACCTGTAAATGTTTACGTCATACTGCCCTTCATCGAACCATTCATTCACATAGTTCTGCACCTGCTCTTCTAATTCAATCGTACTCGTTAGAGCCTCTGTTGTATACCCTTTGGAATTAGGTGTAGTGACGTTACTTCCGAAATGATGTACGGTGTTCCAGGGTTGTTCGATCAACCTGAATGCAGCACCTGCATCCGTCAACCCCCATCCTGTTTCATCGCTGTATCCAATTACAGTAGTGTCTTTTTGTACAGCGGTTAGTTCTATAATATGTTCACAATCTTCAGGAGCCAGGTTTTTATACGCGGGTATGCTATCGTTGAGATAACTCTGGAGTAAAGCTACTGTCCCGGCTACATGAGGAGTAGCTGCACTG
>JBNJEH010000082.1:0-11509 GCA_051745635.1 Bacteroidota bacterium | reverse complement strand
ATCCACTTTCCGTGAAAACCACTCTGAAGGCTGTTGTTGGTGTAGCGATTGTCTATAAAGCCTTGATTGTTGAGATAATCCGGATCGAAATAACGCAGTTGTTGCTGACTGAAGTTAGCAAACGTGCGAAGGCGGAAGCGCTCACTCAAGATACTGTAATCGCCGCCGATTTGCTTTTGCTGAGTGGTAAGCTGCTCATTGTTTTGACCGGAGTAGAGAATGACCGCCCCGGGAAGGGATCGTTCAATGCGTTTTATTTGGCTGGATAACCGCACGCGGTGGTGGATGTTGTTTCCAGTGCGCCATTTTTTTCCGCCGCCCAGGGAAAAATTGTAACTGTTCAAATTGTTATTGGAGCGCACGCGTCCACCGTCTTCATCGTCATGGGGCAGGGTATAAGGAAAATCGCCCTCGTAACCCCGAAACTGTCCCGAAGCACTCAAAAACTGATTGCTGTTGCCCATTTTAAAACCAGCATAAGCTTCGCGCTGTCCAAAACTGCCAATTGTCGCAGATGTACGCGCCATAAAAGGTCGGCGGGCAAAAGTCTGCTGAAAAGTCTGGAGCGCAATTGTATTGCCCTGCATCAAGGAAGAAACGGGTACTTTTATTTTTTGAAGAGGAGCAATGGAGACCGAGGCGGATTCGGTATTTTCCAGCTGGAATTGACTTAAATCTGCTTGTCCGTTTTGAGGATTGGCCTGAGGAAATCCATTCATTAGTACGCCCGTATGTGTACTGCCCAATCCACGGATGGAGATTGTTTTCATGCTACCTATACCTCCGTAATCGGCTACAGCTGCTCCTGCTACTCGTTTCAACAGGAGCCCTAAATCGGCAGGTGCCAGTGCTTGTATTTTCTGGCGGTCGTATGTGTTGTGTTGCTCAATTTTGGGATGTTGCCCGATGACCGTAACCGCATCGAACTCCGACGTGTCGGATTGTCCAAGTGAAAAGGATGAAAAAAAGCACAGCATGCAAAAACCACAGAATTGAAATGAGCAGGGACGCCTAACGCCACAAACGCTAACCAAATAGTTGCATACTGTGCTGAAGGTTATCATCTCTTAGCGTATGATCAGTTTTTTCGAGATCGTTTTATTTTTGTTGGTGACAAAATAAAGTCCTGCCGGAAGTGCTGAGACGTCAACCGAAGTCGTTTCGGCAGTTCCTTTCATGACGACTTTACCTACATTGGAAAGAATAAAAAAGTCTGCTTTATTTCCCCGAATATTAAGTTGATCTTGAGCTGGGTTGGGGTGAATTGAAAAAGACGCGTTTTGCTCTTGCTCTAAACCAGCGAAATTTTCCTGATATTCGAGGTTGTCCAGGGCAAAATAAACGGGCGTGTTGATGCCAAACTCTCCTACGTCAGAAGAATAAAATTTAAAAGTGAGGTATTTGGAACCATTGAGCGGAGACCAGTCGAATGCCGTCCATTCCTTCAGTATGTAATCCTGTGTGTCATCGGAAAAGCGATAGTCTGCCAGGTACATTTCCGTAGAGTCCACGAGCTCATCCTGGTCATCCCAGCCATAGACGGTGACATAGAAATAGTCTTCTCCGTTCGTTCCATCGGGATCTCCGTTGGCGTCTGTCGTACTGCCAAATTGTTTGGCAAATTGATCACCATCGCGCATAGAGATACCCGCATAAGTGGTGTTCGTAATGTCAACGTTTCCAAAATTAGCTCCTATTCCGGGCATGATAAGGGTATCGCCGTCATAATAGATCGCGTAATTTTCCGAACCATTGGCACCTGATCCTGCAAATGCACTGTATTGATTTCCATTGCCGGCAGTCTGATCATCAGTCATGTTCGAATAGGCAAATCCACTCCAGGAATAGCCCCAGTTGGTGGTTTCATACGTGTTTTCAAAAATGACGCCATTGGATGTGTACTGACCCGTTTCGTCTTCTCCCGTGTAAAAGGTATCTACGGCGGGAAGCGTAAGGTCTTCGAAATCTACAATTGTTTGCGCTTGAAATGATGTTGCGGCAAGCAGCGCTCCTGCCAAAAGTAAATGTTTCTTCATTTTTCTACGTTTTTAAAGAGTTAAACATAAATTAAAAAAATGAAGACTGCAGTTCAGGGAAGAACCCTGTAGAAAGAAATATCATGTGTTCATTTCACCTGTGGAATGAAATAGACAAGAAATGATAAGTCCGACTTTAATCTGAAGTCTCCTTAAACGCGTTCCAGGCAAGTATTCTGACTTACTCCATATTCTTTTCACCTTCCCATCCATCGGATGATGGACAGTGGTATGACTGAAAAGAACTTCGGAGCTTACAGCTGCAGATACAGTTCTTGATTTTCACAAGATTCCTTTTTCAAATTGATCCGTTGATCAATTACCTTTAACGTGGTTCAAAGTTAAGTAATTTTTATTGAATTTGTGGAATGATGGAATTTTGTTCATTTTTGCCAAAAGATTTTTATGCGCTATTGCTGTATTATTTTTCTATTTTTTTCGGTGTTATCTTGTTCTGAAGGAAATTCTGACCGGAGTGCTAGTCGAACTGATGTTGCCCATGGTGATACGTTGACCAACGAGTATGCAGCAGCTTTTCGGATTATTGAAAAAAAGCAATACACAGAGATCCAGGTAGTGGAACCTTCCAGTGATTCGGTTTGTTTTGTTTACGGCATTGGCGAAAAAATCCCTGAAGGGATCACCGATTTTGGAGAATCTGTCGATGCTATCGCAGCCTTGTCGGCAACACATGTCGGCATGCTTAAAAAGTTAAAATTAACTGATAAGGTCTTAGGTGTTTCCAGCACTGATTATTTATGCGAATCAGATAAAGATCAGGAATGGATTGAATACGGGGAACTGGGACAGGCTGACCCGGAAATGTATATCGAGCACACACCGGATTTGATCATGTATTCGGGGTTTAAACGCGATATTCCCGTTCTCAAAAAGTTGCGCAATGCCGGAATTGAAAGCATGGTCAATTATGACTGGAAAGAAACACATCCGTTGGGGCGCGCGGAGTGGTTGAAGGTTTTTGGCGTGCTTTTTCAATGCGAAGAACGGGCGTTTCGCGAATTTGAAAAGATCGAGGCGTCATACGTTGCGGCTGTGGAAAAAACTGCCATGCTCAAAGATGTTCCTTCTGTCTTTGTCGGTACGACCTACGGAGATGTTTTTAACGTTCCTGCCGGTGATAGTTATATGGCAAAGCTCCTCGAAGATGCCAATGTAGATTATCAATACGCAGCCACCGACGGAACGGGGAGTCTGAGTTTGAGTCTCGAAGAGGTAATTACTGAAAATCAGACCACCGATTATTGGTTGAATGTCGCCGCGAGTTCGAAGCGGGCTGTCCGAAAGTTAAATGCGAATTTCACGCAGCTAAAAGCTTATCAAGATGGTGCGATGTACACTTATTTCGATCGCGTCAATTGTTTCTGGGAAGAATCTGCTGTCGCTCCTCACAAGGTGTTAAACGATCTCATTGCCATTTTTCATCCTGAAGTCGTTCCCTCAAAAGATTATTATTTTTATAAGAAAATAGCAGACGAGCAGGATTATGAATAAGTCGCGAACATACTTCTTTTCGATGAGCATTTTATTGTTGATCGCGTTGTTGGTGTTGTATGTTTATGACCTGACTTTGGGAAGTGTATCGCTGCAGCCCGCTGAGATCTGGAATGGATTTTTTGAGAGGAACGGAGAAAATGACGCACAGATGATCGTTCACGCATTTCGCATTCCGCGGGCTACAACGGCTGTTTTAGCCGGGGCAGGCTTATCAGTGGCGGGATTGCTCATGCAGACCCTATTTCAAAATCCGCTGGCTGGGCCCTACGTGCTGGGAATTAATTCAGGAGCCAGCATGATGGTTGCACTCTCTACAATGCTCGGTGCCTCCTTTGTGGGAAATGATTTAAGTCTCGTGACTGCTGCATTGATTGGTGCGCTCGGTGCGGGATTGTTTATTTTATTTTGTTCGATTTATGTCAAGAATAAAATTTCACTGTTGCTCGTCGGTGTCATGTTCGGCAGTTTTGCGGGTGCACTCGTGAATGTCATACAATCCTACAGCCGTCCCGATGATTTAAAAACGTTTATGCTGTGGAGTTTCGGATCGTTACAAAACGTGACGAGCGATCAATTGGGCATTTTCGCTGGATTAGTTTTTTGCGGAATCATCATGACAATTTTTGTCGTCAAACCATTGGATTTATTGGTGCTCGGTGAACGCGACGCTACCATTTTAGGGGTGAAAATGCGACAGGTGCGCTTTCTGATTGTCTTGATTACAGCAATTCTGACGGGCGTCATTACAGCTTTTTGCGGACCAATTGCGTTCGTGGGGTTGATTGTTCCAAATATTGTCAAGATGTTGTACAAAACGACCAGTCATTTGCAGCTCGCCATTGGGACGATACTCGTCGGCGCTCTTTTAATTGTTTTGTGTGATATTGCCATGCAGCTGTTGAGCACGACGATTCATTTGCCACTGAACTCGCTCACAGCACTTATCGGCGCCCCTGTGGTGGTATGGATTATAATTCGCAAATTTTAATGATCAGATTAAACGAAATAACAATCGGGCATCGCCACCCACTTTTTGAAGTGGAAAAACTCGACCTGCAACGCGGTCAATTAATCGTGCTCATCGGTCCGAACGGGGCGGGGAAAACCACTTTTTTTAATGCACTGCTGGGTATTCATCCAACGCTGAAGGGAGAAATTATGATTCACGGCAAAGCATTGAGCACTTTGAATCGCCGTTCGAAAAATCAACTTTTTGGATTTGTACCCTCGCGATTTTCTGGTGTCCAGCATTTGACGTTGCGCGAATTGATTGCACTGGGGCGGGCGCCGTACACAAATATGCTCAATCGTTTGAGTGAAAAAGACCACGCAATCATCGATGAGGTGCTGAACACGTTGAGTATTGACCATCTCGGAGATAAAAATACGCTGGAGGTGAGTGATGGCGAGCGACAAATCGCTATGATCGGCAAAGTGCTGGCGCAGTCGACAAAGGCTATTCTGCTGGATGAACCGACCGCTTTTCTCGATTATTCCAACCGAAAAAAAATATTGGCATTATTGAAGAAATTAGCACATCAGGAAAACAAGCTGGTCATTATTTCTTCACACGACATCGATTTATGCATGGAGCACGCAGATGAAATACTTGCGATAAGAAAGTCCGAACAATCCCTAAAACGTTATATGCCACCTTTTGAGAAAGACCGCATTGTTAGTGAAATTTTCGATTCTTAGGCTGTGAGACAATTTCAAAGGTCGCGATGCGTTTTATTTTCTACACTTTAAATTCCTTCTATCTTTGTAGACAGGAATTAATGAATAATCGAAGCCATGAAATATAACTTAAGTGAAATTAACGCACTCATTAGGGATCGCAGAACGATATATCCAGAATTCTTCAGTGATCGAAAGGTGCACAAGGAACAAATCGAACTTTTACTGAACAATGCAATTTGGGCACCGACGCACGGCATGACGCAGCCCTGGCGTTTCAAAGTTTTTATGGACGAAGGTAAAGATCGTCTCGGTGAGTTTATGCATGAATTATATTTAAAGAAGGTTCCAAAAGAGGAGCAAAAATCGATTAAACTGAACCGAATGACAGATCGACCTGCGCGCGCTTCGGCGGTTATAGCGGTATGCATGGAGCGTCAGCCGGAAGAAAAAATTCCGGAGATCGAAGAAGTTGAAGCTGTTGCGTGTGCTGTTCAAAACATGTATTTGACGTGCACGGCTTATGGTCTCGGCGGTTTTTGGTCTTCTCCAAAATTAATCTACACCCCGGAAATGAATGAATTCCTGGACCTGGGTGAAAAGGATAAATGCCTGGCGCTGTTTTATGTTGGTTATCCTGAAGGAGAATGGCCAAAAGGTCAGCGCAAACCGATAGAATACGTTACGGAGTGGATTCAAAAGTAGAAAATATCGTCGACCTGGGGCTGGTGAATTACGTGCGCCATCCATCAGATCCGAATTATGTGGTCTATCGGTTTGCCGATGAGAAAAGGGCGGCTGATTTTGAGCGAGAATTGAAAGCGCTGAAAATTTGGTACGAAAAGGGAGAAGAGGAAGCGCGTCACAAAAATTACATCCTTTTTGGAGTTCATAAACGTAATTTTGAGCGAACTCAACGCCTTAATTATGCCGTGGAGGCCAACAATCGTACTTTTCTGATTCGCAATCGCGTTTTCCGTTACGGATTGCTGCTGATTTCAATCGGTACAGTCGTTTTGGCTTTTGTCGGATATTGCGCGCGACCTGACCAGATTAAAACCAAAGAACGGATTGAAACAGATGGGTAAGTGTTGGAAATATGGCGTGTTGATTCTGGTCTTGGGGCTATCTACGGTTAGTTTTGGTCAATATCGGCAAAAACCAGAAAATTTCTTTGGATTTCAGTTTAAACCACTAATACCTTTTGGTGCCGTTGGTGATCGCCCGTTTGACATGGAAGAACAAAATTTCACGACGACAGTTTCCCCGATCTTCGGCTACAGCTATGGAGCGACCGTTCGGGTGGGGTTGACTGAACTACTGGCGATAGAAACAGGGATTAATTATGCCAAACGCAGTTTTCGGGCGAATTATGAATTGCCCGATTCCAGTATGTCTGCAGAAGACGAACTGAGCTTTATTAATTTTGAAATCCCTGTCAATTTTTTGGTTTATATCAAGTTAGGTGAATCATCCTACATGAATACGAGTATCGGTGGTTCAGCCAATTACAATCCCTCCAATATTCGTTCTGTTGCCAACCCGGAAGGACAGCACTTGTTTATTTTCGAGGGCAGGCGGCGCTCATTTTTTAATTTTCATACTAACGCGAATGTAGGCTTTGAGTATCGTACGCCCAAAAGCGGAATTTTCTATTTGGGAATCTCCGGTCGCGTTCCTTTTTCACCCTTGATGACGGTAGCTGCGGAATATCGCTATGATACGTACAGTGTCGTTTCCTACGGTTCTGTCCAGGGCGCCACGTTTGCATTGGATTTTAAGTATTTTTTCCACAACAACAAACGCAAAAAAGGTACGCAGTTTAAAGAAGGACCTATTGAGCAATAGCTGTTAAACGGTAGCTTTCTCGAGTATCGCATCGACAGTCATCAGTCCATCCGCATCAATATTTTCCATGAGAATGGGTTGTAGAGTGTTTTCTGCCTCTTTTAGATAAGGTTGTTTTACTTTAATATAGTTTTCGGTGAATCCATGCATCCATCCGTCGTGATTTTCGCTTTCCCATAGAACGGTGCCTGTTTTTCCAAGTTGTGACTCGTAAAATGCACGCTTCTTTTTATCTGATAGAATGTGTAACATTTTACTTCGGTCTTTACGCACTTTCATGGGTACTGCACCTTTCATCTTGTTGGCCGTCGTATTTGCGCGCTCAGAATAGGTGAAGACGTGTAAGTAAGAAATATCGAGATCCTTCAGGTAGTTGTAGGTTTTCATAAATTCTTCATCCGTTTCACCCGGAAACCCAACGATTACATCGACGCCGATACATGCGTTTGGTGAAAGCTGTTTGATTTGTTCCACCCGATCAGTGTACAAAGCACTTTTATATTTGCGGCGCATTTTTTCCAGTAACGTATCAGAACCTGATTGAAGTGGAATATGAAAGTGAGGAACGAATTTATCTGCGCGATCGAGACAAAAATCAATGATCTCATCACTTAATAAATTCGGTTCAATGGAAGAAATACGAAAACGTTTAATACCTTTTACTTTATCCAGTTCTTGAATGAGCTGGAAGAAGTTTTCCTCCCCGTTTTGACCAAAATCACCGATATTTACACCTGTAAGAACGACCTCTTTAATGTTGGTCGCTGCAATTTTCTCGGCCTCCCGGACCGTCTCAGCAATTGTGGCGTTTCTGCTTTTACCTCGAGCCAGGGGAATCGTACAAAATGTACAGAAATAATCACATCCATCCTGTATCTTCAAAAATGAGCGCGTTCGATCACCATAAGAGAAGGAAGGAACGAAATCGTTGACCTGTTTGATCTTTCCGTAGGCGACCGCTGTATCTTGATGGCTTTCCAGTCGTTCGATATGACTGATAATGTCGAATTTTTCATTCGCCCCAAGCACCAGGTTGACGCCTTGAATTTCAGCAATTTCTTCCGGTTTCAGTTGTGCATAACATCCGATAATCGCAATAAAACTGTCCGGATTTATTTTCCGCGCTTTTTTTACGAGTTGTCGACATTTTTTATCGGCGTTCTCTGTTACCGAACACGTATTGATCACAAAGATATCTGGAAATGCATTAAAGTCTACTTTTGCGTAGCCGGCATCTTCGAAACTTCTGGCAATAGTGCTCGTTTCCGAAAAATTGAGTTTACAACCCAGCGTGTATAATGCTACTTTTTTGTACTGATTCATAATGTGAGCGCAAAATTAAGGAAAAGTGGTCAAAATGCATAAGCTTATCGGGTTTTGGTCCTGAATCATGCGCAATTGAAGGACGAAATCACATTGATCTGATATTGCAGAACTGCGCGATGTTGTATTTACAGGTCATTTAAAGGCCGTATCCTCAAAAGAATGTTCAATTGGTGTTTCCTTATTATTTATATCTAAACAGTTCATTTAGCTTCAAAATTGATATATTTCGAACGAATAGAATACACAGAACAGTTCGTCGCGCATGAAAACTCATACAAAACTGCCTTTTTGGATACTCAGAGCAGGTAAGTTGCTTCCCGAAGTGATCGTTGCGACAGTGTTTATAGTGATCCAGTTACAACACGTAAATAGCGATTTCTGGAACGACGAAATTTACACTTTAAAGCATTTTACTTTTGTTCCGCTGGAAACCATTTTGACGGATTATCACGTGCCGAACAATCACATACTATTCAATTTTATTAACAGTATTTACCTGGAAATAATAGGTGTAGATTCACTTCATGCGCTGATGGATGCGCCGTATAAACTGCGCATAGTACCGCTGATATATGTGGCCTTCACCCTCTTTATAACTTATCAAACGGGGTGGAAGTTTTTTAATCGGAGAATTGCTTTACTCAGTTGCATCATATTGATGACGACAGCGGCTTACTACAACTTTAGTCTCCAAATAAGGGGGTACGGGCTGAGTACTCTGCTTTTTGGATGCCTGGTTTTTTTTACATTATCCTATTTGAAATCTACAAAAAAGCGATCGCTCATTTTAATTGTGGTTTTCAGCGCCTTGTTGTTTTACGCGATTCCTTCTAATATTTACGCGTTAGCCTGCATGATGTTTATCATGGGATTGTACTGGCTGGCTGCTGCTATCAGGGCCTGGAAAGTTGATGGAGGCTTGAAAAACAAGGCTGTTCCGGGTGTCCGGTACTTGAGATTGATTTTCGCAATGGTGCTGGGTATTTTGGTTGCGCTTGCCGGCTATTTACCCATATTTGAAGAGGTTTTTATGAATAAGTACGTGGTTGCCGGAAGTCCATTCGACTTCGCTAAACTTGACAAGTACTTTTCCCATGTGTGTTCTGCGATGCTGTCCGGGCGCTGGCTCATGCTGATATGTGGACTAGTACTCCTCATTTTGCTGATTCGGCAGCGAAAAGTGAAAATACAACTCCTGGTAATAATCGTTTTGTGTTTTTTGCCACTGACATTTCCTTTTTTGAGGGGAGATGAAGCTCCTTTGCGGGTTTTTGTCATTTTTGCACCGTATTATGCTTTGTTATTTGCTGTTGGAGTTCACCGCACGTGGAAAATTTTTGTAAAACAAAATTCGTGGAGAGATTATGGGTGGATAGTGTTGATCTTGTTTTATTCGTTATATACGTTCTACGAGGAAATTGATAGAGCAGATGCCTATCTTATGAACGATATCGTGGAGGGGGGACGATCTCAGGACCTGGACCATCAGTATTATTCACATCACTATGAGCCACTCGCGGTGATAAAAAGCTTCAACGAACGCTACTCCGGGGAATTACCGGTGATTGTAGATGGTTGCGAACCGCACGGGCTACCCAATTATTTAGATAAATTCAATATTCGCCACTATAACACGTATTTTCAAGATCACGCGCTGGATTCATTATTGTTAGAAAAGGATAGTGTTTACGTCATTACAAATCACCCGAATGCGTATGAACACATCAATGAGTATCGAAAAATACAGATGCATGAATCACTTTCTTACCATAACGTGATACTGCTGCACAGAAAAAAGGCGTTGAAGAAAATAACAGAGCAATTGAGGGCAATCAATGAAAATTACCAGGATTCCATCGGGTTTGTCTTTAATGTGTACAACAAAAAGATTTTCAGTACAGCTGTGAACGAGGATAAGCTGCATTTTTATGATCCTGAAAATCCACACAAATATAGTGCACTGATCGAATTTTGTAAAAAAACACCTTATATATGTTATGTGGAAACGTACAATGAGCACTCCTCTACTGTTAATGCAATCGTCAATGACCGGCGAAAGCAGATAGCCAATTTAAGTTTTGAAGGGCTGACGAACTATTTTTATATCAATAAAGCGATAAAAACGCAACCGGATTCGGAAACAATGTACGCAAATGATTTTGAGTCGGGAAGAGATAGCGCTGTATTATTGGATTCAACTACGCGATATTCGGGACGCTTCAGCGAAAGATTAGATGCAGATCACCTTTATTCGTCCGGATTTTCTTATGCTTCGAATGTTCAGGACGAGAAGTTATCACTGCTGGTCGATTTTTACGGAAGGTTTGAGCGCGGAACTAAAACTGTTGTGGTTTTGACAGTAACACGGGAAAAGGAGCAAGTACTATGGAGGGGGCAACCGGTGGCACCTTATTTTAACTCGAACGAAGAATGGCAAAAAATCATTGCGACTTTTAGATGGCAGGAAACGCTTCAGCCCGGCGATATTATCAAAATATACATTTGGAATCCCGAAAAGGAAAACGCCTGGATTGACGATTTTAAAGTGCGTTCAACGAAATAACTTCTACCCCGGTAGGTTTGGGGATTGTTGTGTTGTAGTAGATGATTTGACAGCAAAAAGCTCTTTTTTTTTGCACCATTCTAAATATTTCGTTGCTGATCGCCAGAAGAAATACGCGGCTTAAGCTCTCTGCAATCGCAAAATTACGTGCAACTTCAGGTTTTTGTGCTTAAATACAGGTAAAGAATCTGATAAGCATTTAAATTCAATGATTTGAAAATTTGCAGGAGGACAAAACCGTGACAATAAGAATCTGCGGCAACGTTTTTTTAAGATGTGTTTGCCTTGAAGATAATACAGCAAGACTTGTGAATCATTCATGAAGGGCAAAAAAATATTTTTACTTAATACGATCTATTTCAGTCAGTTATTCTGTGGATCAACATTTTTTTGAAAAAAACTTCACAAAAACCCTTGCAGCCCGAAAAAAGGGCTCTATCTTTGCCCCCCCGCAAACGAGCGGATATAAGTTGAAATAAAGGGAATATGAAATAAGTTTTAAAAAACTTTAAAGTAAATGCTTGCAGGTTAAAAAAAGCTGCTT
>JBNJEH010000081.1:0-11838 GCA_051745635.1 Bacteroidota bacterium | reverse complement strand
GCTCGCAAGCTCGGTTCATGAATTTAATTTTGAAGCTATTTTAGGCACAAGCACCAAAGGAATATACGTATATTTCGCGGGGCTTGTAACGACAAATAGATCAAAATTAAATCAAAATCTGATTGACAAAAGTGTCCCCAAAAATGGGGTTGCTAAAAAAGATAAAAACAGCAGATAAGATGCTTTATCACTGTAAGTTACAGTATATATTAAGTCAGATTGGTGAATAATTCGGGATAAGTCTACTATGAAGTTCTGCGACCATAATTTTTAAGTGAGTCTGATCCCGATTTTTCGAATATTGAGTTGAAACGGGTTGGTCGAATATTTTATCTGACGTCATGTACTTCAAGCTCGTATTTTACGATCGAATTCGCAGGAATCAGTTCGGTTTTCTTTTTACCATAAGCGAGGTGCGGGGGAATGATCAACTCAATTTTACCGCCCTCTCTGATCAACATGAGTCCGTCCTGCCATCCTGCAATGAGTTCGCGCACATAGAAGGTTACGGGATCCTCCGGAGGAATCGTTTGAAAAACTGTTCCGTCGAGAAATGAACCGCGATAGGAAAAGGAGACCTGATCATTATAGCGAATCGTGTGGTTTCCGTTTCCTTCATCGATAATCCGATAATAGAGTCCGTGCTCCATACGATTCATTGTAGTGTTCGAACTATCCAGGTGTGCTTCGATGGTCGCGTCAAACTGAGCTTTTTCTTCTTCTGAAAACGAAGAGCATCCCGCAGCAATGAGCGATAAAAACAACAAGCAACCAACTAATTTCATAAATGTACAGGTGTTAATTTAAATCCACTTTCGCGAAGCAACTGAACCACCCCTTTTTCTCCACCGAGATGAGCAGCACCAACAGCAACAAATAATTGTTTTTTTCCATTCATTAATGCAATTAACTGAGGGATCCAGTTCTTATTTCTCGTCAAAATAAAATCATCTTCAAACGAAGGTCCACCAAATTCGGCTTGTCGCGTAAACTGAAAAAGCTCATCGATGTCTTGTTCGAGGTACATCTCTATCATGCGTTCCATTTGTTCGTTGCCGCTCGTGTCCGCCATTGTCTCCATGACCATCTGCACTTGCTCCTCCATTGATAATTGATCAAATATGCCCACTTGTTCTTCAACTGTTTCGAGTCCGGCTACCGGAATTTCATTTTGTTTTGCAATCGTCGAAATCTTCATTTCATAACTCGCCGGCGATTCTCCAAAAGCTTGTTTCGTCATCATTTGTAAAAGTACCATCGGCTTCATCTTTCCAAACATGGCGCGCATTTGCTCCTCGTTGTACCCCAGTTTTTCCTGACTAAAATCGAACAGCGAATCGCGTTGTGCTTCCGTAAAATAATCAAAAACGTTACCGCTATCGAGCATCATGAGCTTCATGGCTTTCATCTGTTCGTCCAAACCACCGATTTCCATAACGAGTTGGTCACTGTGCGTGATCAGTGTATCCAGCGTATCCGGGAAAAAAAACTTTTCGCGGGGAATGAGGTGCATCGTACCGAAAAGGTAACTGGGCGTCTCCATCGTATCAGATTCAATTTTCCACAGCAGTGATGAACGTTCAGTACTCTGTTGCTCTTGAGCCCTGCACAACCAGGATGACCCAACAACAGAGAAAAAAAGTATGATCAGTAATTTATTCTTCATAATTGATGTGTTATTTCAGCCAAATAGCTTTCTTCTTTTGTATAAATTATTTTTAATGATAAATTCATTGCTTTTATTGTCTCTTCGAGTGTTCCGGCATCGACATATAACCAGTTGAACCAATCCGTTTTGTGGTCTTTATACTCCATGCGAAAACGAAATTCGCCAAAATACGAACTGTTGAGGTCAATCCACATACCGCCGTCATCTTCTTCGTAAAAATAACTGACATCAGTACTGTCAAAGAGCAATTTTCCTCCTGGTTTTAAGAGCGACATGAGGTGATCAATAAATGCGGGCAGTTTGTCTAATGTTCCGGCAATGCCAATACCGTTCATGAGCAATATGATAGTATCGAAGCGCTCTTCGTTGAATTCTCGGACATCCATGCACCGATGGTCTTTACCGGGAAAAGTATCATTGAGGTAAGTGATGGCGCCGCGGCTCGTGTCGATTGCTGTCACATGATGTCCGCGGTCTCTCAGAATAGAAGTATGTACACCCGCTCCGGCTCCAACATCCAGAATACTCCCTTCAGCTCGTTCGATCGCTACGCGTTCTTGTTCGGGCATGAATTCCCGGGAACGAAAGAGGTAGGGGACTGGAATTACGTCATTTTCCATCAGATCTGATTCCACGACAATCTCCGTTTCATCGCCGTTTTCAGCGTATGCAAGAATTGCCTGACCTAATGGATCATTTTTACTCATGACTATATATCCAGATCATCAATGTTTTCAAATCCATCGCCCGTGAGGTCGTCATCAAAATCATCGAGATCAAAATCTTTCAGGTTTTCATCGACCTCCGTTTTAAACTTCATATTTTCGAGTGCATCGCCCGGATTTTTCTTCATGTTCTCGGGAATTTCGCCCACACTCATCAGTAATTGTGCATTCTCGACGTCCTCGTCCATAATTTCCTGCAATTCGATTAAGAAAATCCACATACTGATGAAATCGTGAACGAGAATAAAACGCTGTCGTGGAGACTGAACCTTTTCCCTCAACATGGAATCCGCCATTTCCTGCGGAGCTTCACTGTCGTCGTTGCCAAAAGACATATCCATAAGGCAGAGTTCTTCACCTTTGTTCCATTCCGCATCGCTCACAAAAAATGAGGCCATTTGATCGTTCTCAAAACCAAATGCATCTAAAACGGCCATGTAGAACTGTTCAAAGTTAAGATCATCATTGATCGCAATGTCTCGAAACACTTCGTCCTTTTCTACACTGTCCAGTAAAACTCTAAATTTCAGTCCTGGCATAAATTACATTTTACATTTTAACAACCACAGAAGTTAATAGTTTTTTTTGGGTTTCAATCCCAGTTCTTCCCCCGTTTCCAGCATCAGCTGAAAAGCCGGTTCATACGCATTAGGAATGTTCCCATCTAATATTGCTTCCTTGATCGATTGTTTGATAACTCCTATTTCATTACACGGACCAATAGCAAAAGTATCCATAATTACCTTACCATCAATGGGCGGCTGGAAATTTCGCACGTGATCCTTTTCTTCAACTTCTTTTAATTTTCGTTCTACAACCTTAAAATTATTCCGGTATTTCTTGACCTTAAATTCATTTTTCGATGTAATATCCGCATTGCAAAGTTTCATCAAATCATCAATGTCGTCACCTGCTTCGTTTAGTAAACGTCTGACGGCGGAATCTGTTACATTTCCCTTTACCAACGCAATGGGCCGCAGATGCAGACGGACGAGTTTTTGGACGTATTTCATTTTTTGATCCAGCGGAAGTTTTAAGCGTCTGAAAATTTTTGGAACAAATTTAGACCCAAGATCTTCATGACCGTGAAAAGTCCAGCCATTCTTCGGGTGAAAGCGTTTCGTTTGCGGTTTTGCAATATCGTGCAAAAGTGCACTCCAGCGCAACCATAAATCGTCGGAGACTTTGGCGATATTATCGAGTACTTCTAACGTGTGGTAGAAATTATCTTTATGTGATTTTCCCTGTTTCACTTCGATTCCTTTCAATTTTACCATTTCAGGGAAGAATTGGTGAAGCAGGTCAGTGGCATACAACAGCTTAAATCCTCTCGAAGGTGTGCTGCTGAGCATAATTTTATGCATTTCATCCATAATCCGCTCAACAGAAACAATTTTCAGGCGTTCGGCATGTTTTTTTATCGCTTCCAGACTCGCTTTTTCAATCGTAAAATCCAGTTGCGTAGCAAAACGAATGGCCCGCATCATACGGAGTGGATCATCGGAATAGGTGGTTCCCGGTTCGAGGGGTGTTCGAATAATTTCTTTTTCCAGGTCTTGCTGTCCTTCAAATGGATCAACTAAATTACCGAATTCTTCTTCTCTCAAATTCAGGGCAAGCGCATTGATAGTAAAATCCCGGCGGAGTTGATCGTCCTTCAGGGTTCCATCTTCTACAATCGGTTTTCGCGAACCGCGATCGTAAGATTCTTTGCGCGCTCCTACAAACTCTACATCTAAGTCTTTGTAGCGAAAGTGAGCCGTACCAAAGGATTTGAATGTAGAAACTTTCTTTACTCTCAATCGTTCTGCAACCTTTTCGGCGAGAGCTAAACCACTTCCCACGACGACAATGTCAATATCCTTTGACGGTCGCGCTAAAAGCAAATCCCTGACGTAACCACCAATGACATAAGCCTCCAGATTTTCTGCTGAAATAATATCGCGCGTCACCTTGAAAACAGGATGTTTTAGCTGTTGTGAATAATTCTTCATCATTTCGGGTGCAAATATACGAGTACTTTCGATAATTGTAAATTTTCTTAACGTTGTTATATCGGCGTTGTTATTCGTTTTTCATCCATCCGTAAACGGGACGAAAAGAAAAGTTTGAATAATGCAATACGGGGCTTTTTTCTTCTGCAATACCTGAGTACATAATGACGAATTTCCACGAATCATTCGCGTACAGAGTTTTATATAGCGAACCAGCTTCATAACTGATGATTGCATTTTTATGTGATCGTGCCAAAAATGCATTTTTCTCAACGATTTCGGGAGACCAATAAAGCTTCGTTTTTTGCTCCAGTTGTTCATAAGATGCGGGATAGTTCGCGCTGTCCGGAAAAAAAGGTCCGACCATATCACCTTCATCGCGCCCCACGAAAAAGCGGTTGTTTGTTTTGATCTTATTGTCAATCAAGCGAAGCGATATAATGTGGTGACTGGCGCTTTTACAGCATGGATATTTATGAATATACAGAACTGTTTCTCCAGTGAACGGATGTTTTTTAAAGGCTAAAAGACGACCGACGGAAGTATATAATTCCTCCTTTTCTTCCAGATCGTAGATGAAGACATATTCTCTTTCGTCTGAAAAATAACTGATCCCGGTGAACAGCAATAGGGGAGGGTCCTCCTTTTTGAATTGAATATAGCTCCAGTCTCCTTCAAAGGCTTCCCAGTATCGCGCAAAGTTCTCCTCCCTCAAATCATGTCGAAGTACACCTGCTTCAAATAATTGACGTACGTCTTCTTTGAGCCCATCAGCATTAGACAGAATTTCATCAAATGCTACGCGCCCGTCATTGACAAACACTTCGTGAGGAATATCGACGAGCTGTGGATCTTTCTGCGCTCGCAATTCAGTGTTACACAAAAATAAAATACTAATTAATAAATAGAATAGATGTTTCATTGCATACGTTATGAAAAAAGGGAGCACAAATCATGCGCTCCCGTCGATTTCAATTTATCAGAAAAATAAGATTATTCTTCTTCAGAACTTGTATCTTTTTTTTCTGTTTTTTCTGATTTTCCTTTTTTCTTTTCTTTTTTGGATGGAACTTCAGCTTTCCCTTTTTCAATTTTCGAATCGAGTCCATCCTTCGCTTTATTCAGATTGAGGGTAATTTTATCGCCTTCCTTGATTTCCGAATTGATAATCTGTTCGGCGAGCGGATCTTCGACATATTTCTGGATAGCGCGTTTAAGCGGACGTGCACCAAATTTTGAATCGTAGCCTTTATCGACAATAAAGTCTTTTGCACTTTTCTTGAGCTCGATATCATACCCCAGATCATTGATGCGCTTATACAAGTGAACCAATTCGAGGTCAATAATTTTGTAGATGCTGTCGCGTTCGAGTGACTTGAACAGAATCATATCGTCCACGCGGTTTAAAAATTCAGGAGAGAATGCTTTCCGCAATGCATTTTGAATCACCGATTTTTGATCGTCTTCTGTAGAAGCTAAACGCGCAGCTGTTCCAAATCCTACGCCAGTTCCGAAATCTTGCAATTGTCGCGCTCCGATATTTGAAGTCATGATCAAAATAATATTTTTAAAATCAATTTTTCGACCGAGACCATCTGTCATGTGACCATCGTCCAACGCTTGTAAAAGTAAATTAAACACGTCGGGATGTGCTTTTTCAATCTCATCCAGCAAAACGATAGAGTAGGGCTTTCTTCTGACTTTCTCTGTCAGTTGACCACCCTCCTCATAACCTACGTATCCGGGAGGAGCTCCTACAAGCCGCGATATAGAAAATTTCTCCATGTATTCCGACATATCGATGCGGATAAGTGAGTCTTCTGTATCGAACATGTGCCGCGAAAGCACCTTAGCTAACTGCGTTTTACCCACTCCTGTAGGCCCGAGGAAGAAAAAGGATCCAATCGGTTTGTTCGGATCTTTTAGTCCGGCACGATTTCGTTGAATGGCTTTGACCACTTTCGAAACAGCCTCTTCCTGACCGATAACCTGCGCTTTGATTTCATCGTACATTTTGGCCAGTTTGCCGCTTTCTTTCTCGGCAATGCGCTGCACAGGAATGCCGGTCATCATGGCTACAACATCAGCTACATTTTCTTCACTGACCGATACGCGATGATTTTTCGTGTCTTCTTCCCACTTGATTTTTTCATTTTCAAGTTTATCCTGCAGTTTCTTTTCTTTATCGCGCAGTTCAGCTGCTTTTTCGTATTGCTGTGATTTGATCACATCGTTTTTACTTTCTTTAACTTCTTCGATCTGCGCCTCAATATCGAGTATAATCTGCGGTACATTTATATTGGTAAGGTGTACGCGCGCACCAACTTCATCGAGGGCGTCAATCGCTTTGTCGGGTAAATGCCGGTCAGATATGTAGCGATTAGTCAGCGATACACAAGCTTTGATGGCTTCCTCGGTATAAGTCACCCCATGGTGATCTTCATAGCGCTCCTTGATGTTTTCCAAAATGCTTTCCGTTTCCTCGATTGTAGTTGGTTCTACCAGTACTTTCTGGAAGCGACGTTCGAGCGCACCATCTTTTTCGATGTACTGACGGTATTCGTCGAGCGTGGTCGCACCAATAGCTTGTAATTCACCTCTTGCCAGCGCCGGTTTAAACATATTCGAAGCGTCTAACGATCCACTGGCACCACCAGCACCTATGATGGTGTGAATTTCATCGATGAACAGAATGATATCTGGATTCTTTTCAATTTCTGCCATAACAGCTTTCATTCGCTCTTCGAACTGTCCGCGGTATTTTGTACCAGCGACTAACGAGGCGAGATCGAGGCTCACAATGCGTTTATTGAAGAGTACGCGGGAAACTTTCCGCTGGGTAATGCGCAACGCCAATCCTTCAGCGATTGCACTTTTACCGACACCAGGCTCACCGATCAAAATGGGATTGTTTTTCTTTCTGCGCGAAAGAATCTGACTGACCCGTTCGATTTCCTTTTGACGACCCACAATTGGATCCAGACGATCTGCTTCGGCAAGTTTCGTCAAATCCCTGCCAAAATTATCGAGCACGGGCGTTTTTGATTTTGTATCACTCGATTTTCTGCCAGAACCACCCGGCGAACCACTACTTCCCGCAAAACCAGGTTCTCCTTCTTCAGAACCGGGGAATTCGGCACTCGGTTGGTCTTCTTCTAACATAGCTTCAATTTCATCTTTAATATTTTCGTAAATAATGCCGTATTTATTGAGCGTACGACAAGCGACGTTATTTTCATCTTTTAATATGGACAATAACAGGTGCTCTGTGCCGATTAAAGCACTTTTAAACAGTTTGGCCTCGAGGTAAGTGATCTTCAATACTTTCTCAGCCTGCTTGACCAGCGGAATATTGGTGAGTTCCCGCGCATTGTCGTTGGCACTTTTAGTAAGGTACGATTCAATCTGCTGGCGAATCTGCTCTAAATCCAGATTAAACTCCTTCAGAACGCGTATACCCAGCCCTTCGCCCTCTCTGATGAGACCGAGCAGGAGGTGTTCAACCCCAATATAATCGTTACCCAGTCGCAACGCTTCTTCTCGGCTGAAGTTAATCACGTCTTTGACGCGGGGTGAAAATTTTGCTTCCATAATATCGAATATACTTATAATTATTTATCTTTCGAAATAAATCTATTAGTTATCAAAAATAGAAATGTTGAAACGTTTTAACTGTTTAAGTTGTTCACAATTTTCCACAGATTTTTGTTTATAAAAAACAGTATTCATGCGTTTTTACTAATCAATATTTATCTATTTTCGATTTTCAATTACTGCGCAATTTTCGTGCAACAACTAATTAAATGACAAGATGGCAGAAGGAGAAAGAATTGTTCAGATTAATATCGAAGATGAAATGAAGTCCGCCTACATTGATTATTCAATGTCGGTGATTGTTTCCAGAGCACTTCCGGACGTGCGCGACGGTTTTAAACCGGTTCATCGCCGCGTATTATATGGAATGCAGGACTTAGGTGTTTATTCTAATAAAGCGTATAAGAAGTCGGCCCGTATCGTCGGTGAAGTCCTGGGTAAATACCACCCGCACGGTGACAGTTCCGTTTATGATACTATGGTGCGTATGGCTCAGTCCTGGTCACTGCGCTATCCGCTCGTTGACGGACAGGGTAACTTCGGTTCAATCGATGGTGACAGTCCCGCGGCAATGCGTTATACGGAGGCGCGATTGCGCAAAATTGCGGAAGAAATGCTGGCCGATCTGGAAAAAGAAACGGTAAAATTTGAAAATAACTTTGACGATAGTTTACAAGAACCTACCGTCCTCCCAACGAAGATTCCAAACCTCCTCGTAAATGGAGCAAGCGGTATTGCTGTGGGAATGGCGACGAACATGGCACCGCACAATTTGACTGAAGTCATTGACGGTATAGCAGCTTATATCGAAAACAGAGCTATTGATATCGAAGAACTAATGCAGCACGTCAAAGCGCCGGACTTCCCAACGGGTGGAATTATTTACGGGTACGATGGCGTAAAAAGTGCTTTTGAGACCGGAAAAGGCCGCATCGTCATCCGCGCGAAAGCGGAAATCGAAGAAATGGCGAACTCGGAAAAAGAACATATTGTCGTTACGGAAATTCCTTATCAGGTCAATAAAGCAGATATGATTAAAAAGACTGCTGACCTGGTCAATGACGGGAAAATTGAAGGTATTACGGATATTCGCGATGAATCCGACCGCAACGGATTGCGCATCGTTTACGAATTGAAACGCGACGTTATTCCTAATGTTGTGTTAAACAAATTATTCAAATATACTGCTTTACAAACCTCTTTTTCAGTTAACAATATCTGTCTTGTTAACGGAAGACCGGAGTTGTTGAACTTAAAAGAAATTATCGAAAAGTTCGTCGATTTCCGTCATGAAATCGTTGTTCGCAGAACGAAATATGACTTGCGCAAAGCAGAAGAACGTGCGCATTTACTCGAAGGTTTAATTATTGCTTCCGACAACATTGACGAAGTAATCAAAATGATTCGCGGTTCCAAGAGTCCGGAAGAAGCGCGCAATAAATTGATTGAACGCTTTGAATTGTCCGAATTGCAAGCGCGTGCCATCGTAGAGATGCGTTTGCGTCAACTCACTGGACTGGAACAGGATAAGTTGCGCTCCGAATACGAAGAGTTGATGGAAACGATCGCTGACTTGAAAGACATTCTCGGTAGTGAAGAACGACGCATGGAAATCATCAAAGATGAGTTGATCTATATCCGCGACAAATACGGTGATGAACGTCGCTCAAAAATTGAATATTCGGCTTCTGAAATGAGAATTGAAGATTTGATTCCAGATGATGAAGTGGTTGTAACAATTTCCCATGCGGGTTATATCAAACGCACAAGTCTGAATGAATATAAAGTACAAAACAGGGGAGGAACGGGATCAAAAGGTTCCACGACCCGCGACAAGGACTTTTTAGAATCTATTTTTGTAGCGACAAATCACAACTATTTGCTCGTGTTTACCGAAAAAGGGAAATGCTTCTGGATGCGCGTATTCGAGATACCGGAAGGAAGTAAAACCTCGAAAGGACGCGCCATCCAAAACCTGATCAATATTGAACAGGATGATCGCATCAAGGCTTATATTAATGTTGAAGATTTGAAAGATGAGGACTACGTCAACAATAACTTTATTGTGATGTGTACCAAAAAGGGAATCATCAAGAAAACGAAGCTGGAGGCATATTCTCGTCCGCGTACCAACGGAATTAATGCCATTAATATCAACGACGGTGATGAGCTCCTCGAAGCGAAGTTGACGAATGGAAATAAAGAAATTGTACTCGGTAAAAAATCGGGCTATGCCATTCGATTTAACGAATCAACAGTGCGAACGGTAGGAAGAAACTCCATCGGTGTGAAGGGGGTTAAAATGAGTAAGCCCGACGATGAAGTTATCGGCATGATTTGTATCGAACCCGATAGCGAAAACTCCATATTGGTGGTTTCGGAAAATGGTTTTGGAAAGCGGTCGTTCTTCAATGATCCTGAAACGGGAGAACCGGTTTATCGCATTACCAATCGCGGCGGAAAAGGTGTTAAAACCATTTCTGTAACTGAAAAAACGGGGAATCTCATCGCAATTAAGAATGTAACCGACGATGACGATTTGATGATTATTACCAAAAAGGGAATAACGATTCGTTCTCACGTCGATCAATTGCGCGTTATGGGAAGAGCGGCACAGGGAGTGCGCGTCATAAAACTTTCCAAAGGTGGCGAAATTGCTGCTGTAGCAAAGGTTCCTAAAAACGAAGAGGAGGACGAAGATTTCGATGCGCCAGAGAATGGCACGGAAAATGATGAAAACAATGAAGAATAAATAAAAAAAAGTAAAGATGAAATTAATACGTTTGAGTTTAAGTGTTTTGACCGCTGTTGTATTTATGGGCAGCGTATATGCACAAAATAACAATGTGGTATCCGCAGCTATTGAGTACAAGAAATATCCAAAGGCTATGATGTCTGGAGATATGGATGAGGCCAAAAAAGTCGTTATGGAGGCCAAGTCTTTAATTGATCTGGCAATGGGTCATGAGGATACCAAAAATGATGAAAAAGCAAACTATTACAATGGTGTGATCAATTTTGCGGTTATCGAATTGTCCACACAGTTCGAAGATTTGAAAGAATATCGCAGTGAAGAGACGATGGAAGAGATCAAGTCTTCTTTTAAGATTGCTTCTGAGAAACGACGCTACCGGCGAGACATTGAAGATTTTGTCGATCGAAAAGTCGGTCAGGCGGTATCGATGGGAAAAGCAACGTTTGATGAAGGCAAATTTGAACAGGCGTTTTTGATGTTTTCGAGTGCTTACGAACTCACGGGATTAGTTCCTGAGCCAGATGAGGAGCGAAGAACAGAGCTTAAAAATAACGCTATTGTTTCGGCCCGCAATCAAATAAAGACGTTGAAAGATGAGGAGAAACCCGAGGAAGCCCTCGATTTTATTGATCTCGCGAGTGAAGCGTATCCAAAAAACGCTGATATCGCGATCGAAGGAGTGAATTTGTCGATTGAAAGTGACGATCGCGATCGCGCAGAGAAGTACTTTAAGGCTGCTGCAGAAGCAGATCCCGAAAATAAAGCGCTTTTCAGTACGATGGGATCGATATATTTGACTGCGGCAGACAAAGCATTTGCTGAACTGCAAAACATGGAAATCACGGATGACGGTTACGGTGAGAAATCCGAGGAAGTGGAAATGCTCTACGGTAAAGCGGAAAAAAACTTGAAGCGCGCACTCGAAATTGACGATAAATACCTGGATGCAGCTTATAACCTGGGCGTTCTTTACCTCGGACGCGCTGAAAATTTAGCGCAAAAGGCCAATCAAATGGATTTCAATAATCCCGATTACCAGCCCACGATCGATAAGAGTGATGAAATGTATCAGAAAGCGATTGATCCGTTTGAGACATATAT
>JBNJEH010000080.1:0-12143 GCA_051745635.1 Bacteroidota bacterium | reverse complement strand
ACGAGTGCATCTCCTTTCATTTTTAAGAGTAGCTGTATGAGCGCTACAACATCTTTTTCGCAATATAACTTAATTCTTTCCAAATCGTTTTCCTCGTAATAGACGCGCGCCACATCTGCACCTGATATATCATCTTTTGGGGTAGGGATTTCAAAAATGTGACACAACAAGGGCAATGAAGTGAAATGTTTGTAGTCGCCGAACTTCCACAATTCGAGCGTATCCAAATGGTTTACCTCCCAGGGTTTTTTGCCGGCGATGTCGAGTGCGTTGGGTAATTTGAGTCCATTGATCAACATGCGCCGCGCGATGTAAGGAAAGTCAAATTCTTTACCATTATGACCGCACAATACATCGTAAGGACCGTTGTAATGATCTTCCAGCAGCGTTGCAAATTGCTTCAGCAAGGTCGCTTCATCGTCGTGGTAAAATGATTTCAGTCGAATTTCTTTTCCAGTGGATGTATTTCGGACAAAACCGCATGAAATACAAACGATTTTGCCGAATTCTGCCAGCACGCCACCGCGTTCATCGTAAATTTCTTTGACCTCTTTGCCGTCTTTTTGCTGAAAGCGCGTTTTCTGGCTGAAGAGTTCTGCTGTAGTCGGTTCGAGATCTTCGTATCGATAGACCTGCGGAACAGTCTCAATATCGAGGAAGAGCACATGATTGAATTGAAGTTTTTCTAACATAGGCGTCATTTTCAATCGAAGATAAAAAAAATGTGTCAATTCTATTTTATTTGATTCGATTTTCTTAAATTGAATGGAGTAATAATTTTAAAATCGCGTAAAATGACCACCAAAGAACTCGGCGATCTCGGAGAAGCACTCGCCATACAGTATTTAAAAGAGAAACATTATCACATTGTAAAAACCAATTACCGTTTTCAGCGCAACGAAGTAGATATTGTCGTTGAGGATGCGAATTGCCTGATTTTTATAGAGGTAAAAACCCGCCAAACTGCCCAGATCGGACCACCCTGGAAGGCAGTTCACCGGCATAAACAACGCCAGATTATTCGGTGTGCACATCAATACATGATCGAAAATGACAGTGAACAAGAGGCGCGATTTGATATTATATCGATCGTGCACAATTCTAAAGGTACGTTTATTGAACATATTGAGGAAGCTTTTTATCCGAGGTTGTAAAGGATATTTAAATCCGTTGGTTTCCTTATCTTTGCAAATCAATTCAAGAGGAGATGGGAAAAAGTAATGATCATAAAGGTAGAAAGCGCAACAGCAAGAAAGGCGAGCGCAAATCTGTTAAAGGTAAATATAAAAAACGCGGTAGCGATTCACCGGAGTCGAAAAAAGCAGGTTTACCCAAGAGCAAGCGCACGCGAAAGGGCGAGCCACTGCCGAAATTTTCGGATCGGGTGCGACTCAATAAATTTCTTTCGAATGCGGGAATTTGTTCGAGGCGAGAGGCCGATGCACTCATTTCTTCAGGAGTTGTGAGTGTAAATGGTAAAACTGTTACAGAACTCGGTTTGCGCGTGCGTCCGGATGACGAAGTAAAATATGACGGAATTACCATTAACCAGGATAAGAAGCGCTACGTTTTACTCAATAAACCAAAGGATTTTGTGGTCGTTCCTTCAGCGCGTACGGCGACTGGTAAATCGGCGTTGAGCCTGGTACAAAAGGCGTGTAAAGAACCGTTATTTCCCGTGGGAAAGATGGAAAAAGCCGCTTGTGGATTGTTATTATTCACCAATGATGGTGATATGGAGAAAAAGTTGACTCATCCGAAATTCAAATCAGCACAACTCTTTCACGTATCGCTGGATCGACCTATGGAACAAGAGGATCTGGGTCGTTTGACGGCTGGAATGTACGTGGATGAACACATGTTTAGTGCCGAGGAAGCGAGTTACGTCAAAGGGCGCTCCAAAACTGAAATCGGCATTTCGATCCTTTCAAGTAAGAGCAATACGGTGAAATTGATGATGGGTAAACTGGGCTACGAGGTGCGCACGATGGATCGCCTGGAATATGCCGGACTGGACAAAAAGGATCTGCCGCGCGGACACTACCGCCACTTATCCGAAAAAGAAGTCGCATTTCTCAAAATGAGTTGATGACACGAATGACGGGTTTAACACGGTGCAGTTCAACCTGAAAAGTCAAAAGAAAGCGTAATAGAAGTGAGAACGGTGGGGATTTTCCTGAGAATCATTTTCTTGTTGCCTGATAAAATCCCGACGGTAAAGTGCATGGCAAAGTGAAGAAAATACGATCTATTGATTGTCGGAACACCTTTGTACAGTAGGGTAGTGCATTTTGAAAATTTAAGGCATAATATTTGTTAAATAAGCCCACTAAAAGAACAGTATGAATCTAATAACATCTGCGCTCATCTCTATAGTTATCGCACTGTCTGCGGTACTGAATATTCCATTTGATGAAGTGCAGCTTGCTTTTGAGAAAGGAGAGGCTTCAGAAGTGATGGAATTGGGCAAATCGAAAGTGCTCATAACCATCGAGGAAGACGAAGGTGTTTACAGTACATCGCAAGGTACTCAAGTGCTCAAGAAGTTTTTCAAACAATATCCTCCCTCATCTTTTACTTTCGATTTTAAAGGAAAAGATGAAGGAGCATCATCTTTTGGTATAGGAAATTACCATTCGGGAAGCGATCGTTTCAGGGTCAGTATAAAGTTCGAGAAAAAAGGCAGCCGTCACGTGATAGAATCGATTGAAATTGCAAAGTCCAAATGAGAATAAAGCTGATCGTCGTCGGTAAAGATCATCAGGGGTTTCTATCAACGGGAATCTCAGAATACGCCAAACGATTGAATAAATATGGTAAACTCGACTATATCGTGGTGCCCGATGTGCGCAATGCTCGCAAAAAGTCAACGGCTGAAATCAAACAGGAAGAAGGCGTGGCTATTCTCAAGAAAATAAAGCCGAACGATTTTGTTGAATTGCTGGACGAAAAAGGAAAAACGTTCACTTCAGTGCAATTCGCCCGCCATTTGCAGAAGCGCTTTAATCGCGGAGGTGGCGCCCTCGTTTTTGTGATAGGTGGTCCATACGGATTTTCGCAAGAGGTCTATCAACGCGCGGATGCCCGGCTCGCTTTAAGCGAGATGACATTTTCTCATCAAATGATCCGGTTGTTTTTCGTAGAACAAATATATCGCGCGATGACCATTTTAAAAGGTGAGCCGTATCATCATGAATGATGTGGGTTGCATTGCTATATTTTTCAATATGATCCTACGACCAGCTTACTGGATATAGCCGAAATTTCGTAAATAGCTAAAAGTGGCACCTTGGAATCGCAGAATGTAGAACTAAAGAACGGTGGAATCGTTGCTCTTCGATTCCGCTCAGCGTGACAAATGTTGAATTTTGAAGTGCAGAGGATAGAGCTGAATTAACTACTGATTGAGTTCATCATTGAATATTTTTCAGTTTTAAACAGCAACAGAATCCTCAATATTTAAAATAAGAAATACTGTCGAGCACCAGCTCCCATTTTCCTTCATCATTTATAAAAGGTTCGCGATCGACGCGATAGATTTTTTCAACTGAATTCCCGATTTGGAGTCCCTGGTTGGCTTTGTTGTATTTAGCTGTTCCCGATTGGTAGCGCAAACAGTCGTCGTGCGGATTTTCTGCATCACAGGAATAACCAAAAGCACTGTTTTTGCCATCTACATCGAGGTAGTGGCGCGCAGAATCACCTTGAGTGGGAGAATTAAAGACCTCAGAACGCCAGGAGCCACTGAAATCTTCATTATATTTTTCCAGTTCTTTAACACTACATGAAAAAAACAAGAGTATAAACACGCTGAATATCAGCTTTTTCTCATTTTTTAAATAGGGGTGTTTCATTATTTTTGGATAATTAATTTCTTGGTAGATTGCTTTCCTTGCCCCGAAGTGATGGCAACGAAATACGTTCCGGATTTAAGTTCGCGCACATCCAGAGTTATTTCTTCTTCTTGTGTGTTGATGCTCTGCATTTCTTTACCCAGAACGTTCAGTACTGTAATTCTTCTTTCCTCCGATTGTGAGAATTGAATCGTAAGATAATCGTCAGTCGGGTTCGGAAGCAGATGAAATTCGGCGCGCGATTCTTCTTTGATAGCTGCCGTACCGCTGCAATTTCCTACAGATCCGTAGTTGAAAACAACTTCAGCACATTCATTGAAGTTTGAACCTTGAACGTGATCGATAAACTGAGCAGTGGGATCGTACCAAGCGTCTTTTGTGATTGCCCACTTCCCATTTTCGCTGTAATTCGCGTCGATTGAAGACAAGCGCTTCATGTAGAGGATGGCTTCGTGACTGCGTTGAGAAATGACACTTGCCGCATCTTCGAGGTAATAGGTGACCTTCGCGCTCTGCGTACCTTCATAGGTGAGCGTGACCCCCTGGCAAACCAAATAAAATTGTTGGTTTCCCAAGTCGGAAGCGATGGTCGAATCTTGAGTAACAATAATGGTAGACGGATCAATATTGACCGTGCATTGAGATTGCCCGCTCTGGGCAAATGCGAAAAGAGTGATAATAGCGAGTAGTGTTTGTTTCATAGCTAAACTTTTGACACTAAATTAAGGAATTATCAACAATTAATTTTAGAATTATAAATAAAAATGCAAAATGACTGAATTTGCGCCGATGTATAGTTAGATGGCGTTTTGGAGAATTGTAAAGCGATCGTCTCTTGCGATGTGGCTGATGCGATCCTATTGCGCCCTGCTATAAACAAAAAGAGGTGCAACCAAAATCGGTCACACCCTTTGAATATTGTAATTAGATGTTTCGTCTTATTTTAGGCCTCAGCTTTTTCCTCAGCAGGGACTACAGAAACAAAAGAACGATTATTTTTCTTTTTTCTGAATTCAACCACTCCGTCTGTCAAGGCGTAAAGTGTATCATCTTTACCTTTCCCGACATTTAATCCAGGATGGTGTTTTGTTCCGCGTTGACGAACGATAATGTTCCCTGCGATTGCAGCCTGACCTCCGAAGATTTTTACTCCGAGGCGTTTACTCTCTGATTCTCTTCCGTTTTTCGAACTTCCGACTCCTTTTTTGTGTGCCATCGTATTAAAATTTTGTGTTAAACTAACTTCGCTAGTTAACGTGATTAACCTTTAACTCCCGTAATCGACAATTCAGTCATGTATTGACGATGTCCGTTTTTCTTTTTGTAACCTTTTCTTCGTTTCTTTTTGAAGACGATTACTTTATCTCCTTTCAGGTGACGTTCTACCTTCGCAGAAACTTTTGCACCATCTATAGCCGGGGCGCCAACGTTCACTTTTCCTTTGTCATCCGTCAATAAAACGCGATCGAAATCGACTTTATCGCCTTCTTTCGCATCCAAACGGTTGACAAATACACGTTGATCTTTTTCAACTTTAAATTGTTGCCCTGCTATCTCTACAATTGCGTACATAGCTTAATTATTAGTTTATTTAATTTCCAAAAATAGGACTGCAAATGTAATAAATTATTTAATAATCACCACAAATATTGCCGGAATTGTGTTTTTAAACCGTCATACGCAGTGGCAATCACACTTCAAAAGGAAGGAATGGCTGTGACCTATCGATTTTTAACGCTACTATGATTTGAATATTTATTGATTATCATGGGTTTTCTTTTGGCGTTTGCGTTTGATCTTTGGCAATGCATTGGCCAGAAATACTCCCGAAAGAATGACAAACATGGATATGACCTGCATTCCACTGATGATTTCCCCATCGAAATAGCCGATGATGACAGCTACGACGGGAATGAAGTAAGTGACACTGCTCGCAAATAGTGCGGAGCTTCGGTTGATGAGATGATTGAAGAGTAAGACGGCGAGAGCGGTGCCAATAACTGCCAGGAAACTGATGTAAATGAGCGCGGTTGCTGCATGTTCGTTCGCAATAACGGTGGAAGGTACGCGAAAAATAAAAAAGAGGACCAGCGCTGGAAGAAAGGAAAAAGAAAAAGCCACCGATGTGACCTGAATAGGTTTTAAATGACCTAAATTGTGACGAATAATATTCACGCTCGAGGCGTAACAGATGGTGGCACAGACGACAGCAAAAACATGAAACCACCTTCCGGATGTGTCCACCACTGATACTCCGTTTACCAGTCCGACGATGCCTACAGTACCTATTAAAACCCCCATAATTTGCAGTTTAATGAGCGGCTGACGAAAGAGCCAGGTTCCGATGAGCAATGTAAATATGGGAGTACAGCTGTTGAGCATTCCCGCGTATCCGGACGATATACCAGTTTCAGCAAACGTGAAAAGAAAGGCGGGAAGAAAGTTGCCCAAAAATGCTACACCTGCCAGATTCAGGAACATAGATCTGTTTTTAACAATGCGGATGTGTCGTAAACCGATAGGTAAAAACACCCCCGCTGCGAGTAGCATGCGCAGTGTTGCGACCTGATTATTGTCGAAAATGGCGTCTTGAGTCGCTTTGTCGATCATTCCGCGCTTCATGAGGATGAATGAACTTCCCCATACAACTGCCAGCAACAACAGCATTCCCCAATTTTTTAGCTCTTCTTTCATGCCGCGCAAAAATACATTTAGTTTGATGCAAATCGGAGGTAAACTTAATTTTTGTGGTGAAATGATAATTTGTTAACTTTGCTCAAATCTCAGATTTATGCAACAGGTTCGTTTTTTATTGATATGCACGGCGATAGGCCTTTTTTCTTGTTCGGATCAAGCGTCTAATAAGGGAAGTGAGCGAATGGCTGCTTTTGAGATTGAGGGAATGGTTTGCGAAATGGGGTGCGGTGCCGCGTTGCGCAAAGGACTCTATACGACAGAAGCGGTATCTCAAGTAAAGGTGGAATACGAAGAAGACCGCAAAGCGAACGTGATCCAGGTTTTTTACGAGGCTGGTAAAACTTCTCCGGAAAAAATGAAAACAATCATTGAGTCACTCAACGATGGGCAGTTTACAGCAGAATTGCGCAGTGATCGTGCAGCCGAAAAAAATAAGACGAGTGAGCAAGAAAAATCGCGTTCAAATGCTTCCACCAATAATGCTGAAGGATTGGAGGCGTCTAACAAGAACTTTTCATTTCCTAACCTCACTGAGTTGCTCAACAGTCTCATTTACTGATAGTATCTTCGACTTTTCATTACATCCGGGTACTTTGCTTCAGAACTCCCTTTATCGAGTATTTATAATTAGCGGGTGTTAGTGATTGCTTTTCGTTGAAAACAGCAGATATTCATTTGGTTTTATGTCAGTTTTTTTTACTTTCATTGCATGGAAATTAAGAACCCGTATAATCAGGAAGTTTTAGGAACGATTGCCTTGACGTCGACGGATGAGGTTGATGCTATTGTTCAACGCGCAAATAGTGCTAAAGCTGCGTGCAAAAAGTTGTCGTCGGGAGAGCGCAGTCAGTATTTACAGAAGATTATTGCAGGTGTTGAATCGCAGTATGATGCGTTTGTCCATACGATTATTCAGGAATCGGGTAAACCGAAACGGTATGCACGAGCTGAAGTCGATCGGGCGATACAGACATTTACGATTGCCGCAGAAGAAGCGAAGCGCTTTCCACATGAATTAATCGATTTGGACAGCACACAAAAAGGTCGGGGACTGAAAGGTGAAGTCGTCTATGAACCGCGCGGAGTGGTCTTCGGAATTGCTCCTTTTAATTTTCCGCTCAATCTTGCCGTACATAAAATTGCACCAGCAATTGCTACGGGGTGTCCGATTATCCTTAAACCTTCTTCAAAAACCCCGCTCACGATGGAGTTGCTCGCAGATGTTATCGCTTCGAGTGGCCTGCCTGAATATGCGTTTCAACTCGTACATTGCAGTCGTGAAACAGGGAACCAATTTATCGAACATGAGGAAATAGATTTATTGTCTTTTACCGGATCTCCTGATGTCGGTTGGGAGATGAAGGCCGGCGCCGGTAAGAAAGAAGTGGTGTTGGAGCTCGGGGGAAATGCTGCAGCTATCGTGTGTAAGGATGCAGATATAGATTTGGCTTTGAATGAATTAGTAGTGGGCGGTTTCGCTTATTCGGGACAGGTCTGTATTCATACTCAACGTATTTACGTTCAGAATTCCGTGTATGATTCTTTTGTCCACAAATTTATCGAAGCGGCCAAAGATTTGCGCATAGGAGATCCGATGGAAGAAGATACGGAGTTTGGTGTGATGATCGATGCATCAAATGCAGAACGCGTTGAGAAGTGGGTTCAGGAAGCACTGGATGATGGGGCGAACCTGCTCACAGGACACAAAAGAGAAGGAAGTTTGTATTATCCAACCGTTTTGTCAAATGTAGCTAAGGGACAGCAGGTGCGCGACGAAGAAGTGTTCGGACCCGTCGTTGTTCTCGAGGCTTATGACGATCTCGGGGATGCCGTTCGAGAAGTTAACGACAGTAGATGGGGCTTGCAAGCTTCAATTTTTACCGATAGTATCCAAAAGCGCAACCATGCCTTTGATCAATTGAACATTGGCGGACTTATCCACAACAAATCGACTACCTTCCGAGTGGATGACATGCCTTACGGAGGTGTCAAAGATTCGGGGTTTGGCCGGGAAGGAATCCGCTATGCGATGAAGGATTATTTAGAGCCTAAATTGCTTGTGCGCAAATAACTTTAGTCGCTTTTTTCCAATTCGAAAATAGCTTCTACTGTGGCATTGACTGTTCTTGCTATCTTCAACGCCACGAGCAGTGAGGGATTGTACTTTCCTTTTTCAATGGCATTGATGGTTTGCCGACTCACTCCAACCGCTTTTGCCAGTTCCTCCTGGGTCAAATCGTGAACGGCGCGATGCACTTTTAAATTATTTTTCATGGAGGGATTTTTTGAGTTGATACATTTTATATTCAAACCGCAAAATGTAAATCAATAATATGGTGAAAACACTGAACAAAAGGATGTTGAGATAAAAGAACCCGAAGGTGAATAATGTCAATAATATGAAGAGAAAGAAATGAATATACGTTGCCCACAACAAAGATTCTAATCGAATTTTCTGTACGAGTTCGTCTTCTGTTGCTCGCTTTGAAAAACCGACAAATAAAAGACCAGTGAGCATTAAAACACTTAGGGTTTCATACCTGAAATCGTCCTGAATAATCTCAAAAAAGCGATTGCCGGAACGCGTTTGATCCAGCGGTATGCCAGAATCGTAGATAGCTAATACGCTGGCTCGTTCTAAAAATGAAAGGAGCCCCAGTAACCCGTCGAGTGCGAGCAATACGGCAGTGATCAAAATGACTACGAGGCCTACTTTTCTATAAATCTTCGGAAATAGAGGAGTTGTTTTCATCGTTCTTTTTTTGCTAATGTAAGATATATTTTTCATAAAGTCAAATAAACTTGACATTTAAAAATAAAGTTGAAGCGAAATACGAACTTTTGAGGTCATTGTATTGCTAAAGAACATGCGAGACTGAGCGATGGTATATATAAAAAAGGGAACCGCACAAACGGTTCCCTTCGTGAGAAAATAATATACTTTATGAACTACTTGATGACAATTCTCCGTGTTTCTTCATTCATGATGAGAAAATAGACTCCTGGTTTTGCCGTAGACACGTCAATAACAGACTGTTGTTTTACGAGTTCACCTGTTTTTATTTGACGACCTTGTGCATCGCGAATCACAAAAGGGGCAGGTGCAGCATCTCCCGTCTTTTTCACCGTGAATTGGCCATTTGAAGGGTTCGGGAAAATTTGGATGGAGTGCTCGTTTTCACTGGAAAGCTCCAATGTGGTGATAGGGTAACAAGTACTCGTGTCTGTACAGTTGTTCTCTGTAATAATCACAGCATAATCACCATTTTCTTCTGGTGTGAAAGTAGAATCAGTGGCACCATCTATAACTGTACCGTCACATTTAATCCACTGATAAGAGACATTTGCGCTATCGTTATCTGCAATTAACATCGGTTCGTCAATTGTAACATCAGTGTTGGGTTTTGTTATGATCACTTCTTGTGTCTGAGTTGCAGCATTACCCGATGCATCGACATAATCCCATGTAATGGTTGTTGTTTGTGTAATGGGAAAAGAAGCAGACGTCGTGGCCGTAATCGACCCGTCACAATTGTCTGTAGCCGTTGGAGGAGCAATACTGTCGATTTCACAGTACACTTCTTTATCTGCAAGGTTTGTGCTGTCTAATGCAGGAGCTGTTATGTCGTCAATAACGATGTCTTGTGTTTGGGTAGCGACATTTCCTGATGCATCTTCATACGTCCAGGTTACAGTGGTATTCGATGTCACAGGAAATACAGCATTATGTGTTCCCAGTATTGATCCGTCACAATTATCTGTTGCCGTTGGTGCAGTAAGCGTAGTGACTTCACATTCTTCTTCGACATTTGGTAGGTTAGCTACGTCAGCTTCGGGAGCCGTGTTGTCATTGCTTAGACCAAGTTGTATGCGATCCCAATAACCAGTTCCACTCCCCCAGTTATACAAGTGAATTTCGTTAATTGAATTTTGATTGTTATCTCTGAAAGGGAAACCAGTTGTTTGCAAGGCACCATCAATATAAATATCGAATGTTTTATTGGTCCAGTCGATATTTTTCAATTCGATGAAGTACCATGTGTCTGGTGACGCAGCATAATCGTAATCGATAGATGAGACAAACCGAATATTTCCATCACTACCTTTCCAATAGTTAAAAAATATGCAATCTTGCGCTGAAGGATTTTCGCCCATTACCGTGTAATTGATTGACGAAGTGGTACCTTCTGTGTACATGTAATAACTAATTTCAGAAGGAGTTAAGTTGGAAACAGTGGTACTAAATCCATCCAAATGATTATTAGTTCCGCCTGTTCCTGTCACACTGTAGGTGCCTTCGGCTACATTAGAGTTCGTAACACTAGTGGAGGTTAATCCAGGCCCGACGGACCAGGTAGGTGTGTAACTGCCTGATTCAAAATCGTCGAAAAAGGAAGCGCATTGAGCGAAAGTATTGTTCGTAGATAAAATCAACCCAAAACTTAGGATTAAAGGGGTGAAAAGCACCTGGAGCAAATTTGTCTGAATTGGACGAGTAGTTATTGTTTTCATAAAAGTGTATTTTAATAGTCACACCAATATAGTAATTAATATTGAATTTTGAGAACCGTCATTCAATTAACTAAATAATGGGCGATTTGAAGCGCATTAGTTTTGTGCGGAAAATTCAGCTAATTTGATTCCTCAGAATGTGTGATTTTCCTATCCTCAATTCAAAAATATTTTAACTTTGCTCACATGGATAAAAAAGAAGACAAACTCAAAGAAGTGATATCACACGCCAAGGAATACGGCTACGTTTTCCCTTCATCTGAAATTTATGACGGGCTGTCAGCGACCTATGATTACGGTCAGTTAGGTGCTGAATTAAAGAAGAATATTAAGGACTACTGGTGGACGTCCATGGTTCAGATGAACGAAGAGATTGTCGGATTGGATGCCGCAATTTTTATGCATCCGCAGACATGGAAGGCCTCGGGGCACATGGATGCTTTTAATGATCCCATGATCGATAATAAGGATTCCAAGAAACGCTATCGCGCCGATGTGCTCGTCGAGGAGCATATTGAAAAGTACAGGGACAAGATCAAAAAAGAGGTAAAGAAAGGACGGAAACGCTTTGGTGACGATTTTGACGAAGCACAATTCTTAGCGACCAATCCAAATGTGAAGCGCAATCAAGATAAAATCGACAAACTGGAAGCGCAGTTGACCGAAATTCTGGAAAGTGATAATCTCGAAGCACTCAAAGGAATGATTGAAGAGTTGGGGATTGCTTGTCCGGTATCTGGTTCAAAGGACTGGACGGATGTTCGTCAATTTAACCTGATGTTTGCCACAGAGCTCGGGTCAGTAGCTGGAGACGCCGCAAAGATTTATTTGCGTCCGGAAACGGCACAGGGAATTTTTGTCAATTTTTCGAATGTTCAGAAAACGGGGCGCATGAAAATACCCTTCGGCATTGCGCAAATTGGTAAAGCTTTTAGAAATGAGATTGTCGCCCGTCAGTTTATCTTTCGCATGCGCGAATTTGAACAGATGGAAATGCAATACTTCGTGCGTCCCGGTGAAGAGCTCAAATGGTATGAGCACTGGAAAGAAAAACGAAATAAATGGCATAAAGCACTCGGA
>JBNJEH010000079.1:0-12236 GCA_051745635.1 Bacteroidota bacterium | reverse complement strand
GAGGGAGCGGGAGCACATTCAGGATCAACCAGCGCTCAAAACGCAACAAGAATTACCCCTCATCACTGCAGAACGGCTTTTTTCGTGTAGACCTTGTCACCATAATTAAATTTGACCAAATATATTCCCCTGGCATATTGACTGAGATCTCTTCGAAGTGCGCTATTGGCTTGAATCGCCGTGTAGCGCTCCAGGATTTTACCAGATAAATCGGTGAGAAATAGCTCTTCAATGTCGCGATCCACCTTGATGTTTAAAACTCCCTGCGTAGGATTCGGCCATATCGTCCATTCCAGTTGTTCCTCGTTATCTTCCTCCTGTTCATCGTTTACAATGTCCTCCAGATCATCTTCCTCTACGGCATTTTCGCAATCCGGCAAGTAAATGTATGAAGTGATCACGCGTATCATCAAATCGTTGAGTAACTCGACGTCGTATTCATCTGTTGTCGGTTCGATATGACTCCCGCCTATTCCACTGTGGTCGGTTAAAAAAGCGTACGTCCCATTCGTCGCTAATGCCATACATCGCAATAAATATTCGGCGTCTTTATTGATTCCACTCGCCACCAAAGGCACTATTCGAATTCCTTTTGCCGCAGCTTGACGCATAAGCGCATCGAGTTTTGAACGTATTTCGGGACTGTTGTGAGGGGGAGCGTCAAGTACCAAAAATAGTATGCGCGAACGGGCTTCTTCCGACCATGACAATTCATTGATGGCTTCATCCAGAGCAACTTCTACAGCTTCTTCGTAATCTCCCCCACCTGCCGCATTTTGGGCAGCAATAAAATCTACTGACTTGGACAGTACCGGACTAAAACCTTGCTTTTTTGTCACGTAAGCCTCATTGTTATCCCGGTAAAAAACGTTGGCGAAATTAAAAGTCAATTCGGGATGCGCGTTCTTTGTTTGAAAAATCACATCGTTCAACTCTTTTCTTAAAAAGGCAATTTCATCTCCCATCGATCCCGTGGCATCAACGGCAAAAGCAATATCAACTGTAGCTGATTGTTTGCAATCAACGTCAATCGCCTTTTGATTAACGCCCGTACGGAAAGGAGACAACCGTCGGATATGATATGTTTTTCCACGATATTGAATGCGCGCGGAACAATTGGCTTCAACTGTTGAGTCAATCGTTAAACCTCCCCATAACTCGGCTTTTCCCGTATTGTCTGTTCGGCTGTGAAATAGAACTGAACCGTCTTCATGAATGAGCTGCACCGAAGCATCCACGACGGGAAGTTGGTTTTGATTGGTCAATTCCACCATATATCGACGCCGGGGTTCAATTTTCCAGAACGACTGATAATCATGCAACTCATCCTTCACAATGTCTGTCCATAATTCCCACTTTCTGAAATCATTAATTTCTCCAGCTGTCAACACACCTGATCGGGCTTCGCGCCCACTTCCCGACAGCGAAAGACCCTCCACTTTTTCTACAGTTGCAGATTCCGAACGTTCTACAGGAGGTGTAGATGATACCTTCGCCTTTTCTTTAGCTCCAGAAAATAAGCGACTGCGCTCTTCCTCCACGGAGTATTCTGCGGAATTGTGATCCATTGACCGAACGGGTTGCTCATAATGTTCATCCGACTCCAGCTCAAAATGAATGGCTTCAGAGTCATCGACGCGTGCATTGACAATTTGTTTTTCATAGCCCGCATACTGCACTTCAATCCGATACATGCCCGTATCCAATTTAACATCGAAATTCCCATCTGCATCGGTCAACACAGCGGCTACTTTTTCCTCTCCTCTGTAAACATCAACATTCCCATAAGCCAAAGCGCGTTCTGCCGATGAGCGCATGGTTCCACTGATATTTTGAGCCTGCAAGAGCCCTATTCCAACATAAAAAACAGAAAATATGAAAACGATCTTCTTCACCATAATATTAAATTTTATACCAAGGTGTACAGCCCAATATGAAAAGGGTTCAAAAATGAACTCAAAGGATTGAATAAGTCGACGGACTAAAGGTGGGTTTTGTTAATGAATTTACGTGAAGAACGAGAGATGCCGCTATCAATCCTCATTGTATCGATCGATCGTTTCAGCCGCGCGCTTTTTGAGTTCCGCCGCCAGCGAATTCGGCTGCAAAACTTTTATTTCCCCGGCATAACTCATGAGCTTTCGAATCAATTCTTCAGAAACTACAACAAATAGCGTGAACTGCGAACCGTTTGGAGTAGAAGAAGTGATTTGCTGACTTTCGTGAAAAGGTTGAGAATCGATATAGCGCGATGCAATGGCATTCGCTTCAAAAATGATCTTTTCCGGGATTGCATTTTTACTTGCCGTAATGCCTACGGAGTATTTAAAAAATAAATCGGGATCAAAATTTTCGGGAATCGTCGCATCCTGTTCCGTGACTTCGAGTTCAAATAAACGATCCAGCCCGTAAGTGATGATATCCTGTTTGACATAATCATAGGAAATAAGGTACCAGCGATTATTGTATTCTTTCAGTAACAGCGGAGATACCTTTCGCTTTTTTCGATTTTGAGAAATAAAACTCTCGTAATCAAAATAGACGATGCTTCTCGTTTTGATAGCGTTCAGCAAAGGTGCCAGATGCTCATTTCCCGTTTTTGTAGCGCCCCGTTCAAACTGAACATAACCCTCAATATCACCTTGTTTTCGGGATTGATCTACATTGACGCGATCGACGATTTTGTCCAGTGCAAAACCAAACTGTTTAAACATATCGGTATCCCGAAACTGCGACAAGGTGCTTAACGCAAATTGTATGGATTCAATATCATCTTCCGAAAGCGGAATCTCATTGATTGTAAAATCGGGATCCTCATAAAAATATCCCTTCTCCTTCTTGCTGTACTTGATGGGAGCATCGTGCTCTTCGCGCATGGCAAAAAGATCCTTCTCAATGGTAGAATCGCAAATATTACTGCCCGAAGCATCTCCATACAGCGTTTCTTCACAAGCCAAACGGAGGTCCTGTTTCGTCGGATAGGGATGATACGTATTTCTCAGCGTCTTATCAATCACCCGATAGCGAATAAGCGCATTTTTTATATGAGGCAAATCAGTAATTTTTGATTACATGGACAAATTTGGTAATTTTGAACTGTAATTCGTATAGTATCCAAAGTTAAAAATAATATGAACAGCACCCCGCATCGCATTTTCGTTTTGTGCACAATTCTCTTTTTCGCTTGTCAACAGAAGCCAGGCTGGAAAGAAATAGAATCGCGAATCAAAAAGGATGACTTTTCAGTTTATCAATACCTGCCCAACTGTTCTTGCGATGAATTAGCGGACCGCAACGGCAAACGCTTTCGTAAGGATTCGCTGTATACCGGGCGTTGCTATCTCAACTACCCCAACAGTGACAAGAAATACGAAAAACGGCAACTCTATAAAGGAGAACTCTACGGAAATCGCATAATTTTATCGCTAAAAGGTGATACGATTGGGCGCAGCATTTACAAAGCTGGAAAAGAGGTGCGCAGTTCTGTAGGCGATCAGGAACGCTGTGCTTGCGGTAAACTGGAAAAACGAAACAACGATGGAGAAAAACAAATCGCATATTTGCACAACGAACGATTTACCGGAGTTTGTGAACGGTATTTTCCCGCACCTTACGACACGGTTGTTTATATCGAAATCCCCTACAAAAAAGGTATTATTCACGGCGAAAGTTTGATCTATAACAAGAAAGGCGAAGTCGTTTTAAAAGAGCGCTATGCCAATGGAAAAGTGATTGCGAGTGAGTAAGGCAGCAACCGCCGGTTAAAATTGCCTTAAAACTTTGATGCGCTTTTCGATGGGAGGATGCGTAGAAAATAGACCACCTAATCCGCCGAGAAATCCAGCGCTCGTATCTTCGGGGGCATTTTCAATGAACAGTTGCTGTACATCTTCACTTTTGACTTTGTCCACATGGTGATTACCGGAAATTTTCTCGAGTGCTCTGGCCATACCATCTGCATTTCTGGTCATTTGAACTGCTCCGGCGTCCGCGAGGAATTCGCGTTTTCTACTCAGCGCGAACTTAAACAACATGGATAGCAGATAAGCTACGAGGGTAATCACGAGAATGACAATCATTCCTTTGCCATCGTTATTCCTTCTTCTGCCTCCCGAAATACTGCTGTACAACACACTGCGAAACGCTACCTGAACGAGAAATGAGAAAATACCCACAAAAACAATGGAAATAATCAATAAGCGAACGTCGTTATTGCGGATATGCATCAACTCGTGAGCAATAACTCCTTCGAGCTCATCATCGTCAAGCTTTTCAATGATTCCGCGCGTCAATGTAACCGTAAAGGTTTTTTCGTTGATTCCACTGGCAAAAGCGTTCAAAGCGTCCGTTTCGATAATCCGCAATTTGGGCATGCGCATGCCTACGCTCATACATAGGTTTTCAGTAAGGTTGTAGACGCGCATGTTTTCTTTCCGGGTCAACGTTTTGGAACGCGCGGCGGAATTAATCATTTTAGCGTTCGCAAAGTAGGCGATCACGAACCAAACGACGATACCGATAGCTATAAAAGGCAAATAAGGATAAAATAAGTTCCAGATCGTTAAGGCATCCGGTGCCCCTTCATCGTCAAAATTGAGGAAATAAAACGCCGCGTACGCCATTGTAAAGACAAGCAGCGGGAAAGCCATCAACAGTAAGACAGACTTGCGATTGTTTGCAGCAATCTGTTGCTGAATACCGATATATTTCATATTGCTTTCAGTTTTCGGTCACCTAGAACTTAATTTCTGGCGGTTCATCCATGGCTTCTCTTTGTGAGTCTCCGAGGTCGAACATCGGCTCTTCTTTAAAGCCAAACATTCCGGCAAAAATGACATTCGGGAATTTCTGAACGGACACGTTGAGTTCCTTCGTAGAAGAGTTGAAATACCTGCGCACTGCCGCGAGCTTATTTTCGATATCCGACAACTCATTCTGCAACTGCATAAAATTTTCATTCGCCTTGAGATCGGGATATGCCTCCACTTGAATATTTAACCCGCTCAATGCTGAAGTCAAATCTTTTTCAGCGGCTATTTTATCGTTTACGGTCGAGGCATCAACGGCATTTTGGCGCGCTTTGGTAATATTCTCCAGTGTTTCGCGCTCGTGTTCCATGTAGCCCTTAACCGCCCCGAGGAGCTGAGGTACCAGGTCATGACGCTGTTTTAACTGTACGTCAATATCCGCAAAGGAATTCTCCCGATTTTCTCTGAGTCTGACGAGGGTGTTGTAAATGACAATTACCCATATCACTAAAATCACTACTATCGCAATAGCTATCCACAATCCAGTCATAATATCTTCAATTTGTTCCTATCAAATGTAATGAAATAATTCCAGTTGACGGTGCTATAAACTGAAAAGGAATATTTAAATGGAATCCGGATAATTGGTTCTACCACGAATTTAATAGGTAGTATAAAACGGATAATTAAAATATAGGGAAGAACAATTATGAAAGGCACCTAACCTATAGCCATGGGTTCTATAGCCGTGGGTTTCAACCCGCGGCTATAGAAGATTATGAAGAAATACTTTTTGGCGCGTGTTTTTGTGGTTCCTGAGCTTTCAAATTTAATTATTTGAAAAATGTCGAAGGACAAAAACCGTGACAAAAAGACGATCAAGGAATATTTTGAATGCTTTTACGCTGCCCTTACCCTCGAAACTCGTGGTAGAACCGGATAATCTATAGCTATTGAGTGCCATCGAATCCTCCATAGTACCCTTGTTGGTTGTACGCTTCCTGCAGTTGTAAAATTTTAGCAATAAACTTTTTATTTTGATCGCCCTGCAGCTTTAATTTAAGATACTCCCCTTGCCCGTGAATGACCAGTTCTCTCGTTTTGAATACCGACAAATAGTGATAGGGAATGACCCACGAATAATTGCTCGTCCGAATACTTAAAACGACAATCAAACCTTTTGGACGCAAAGCTATGTTTGCAAATACCGCTTGCTTCTTCTTTTGCATGATTGCATTAAACAACTTGGAGTGCGCAGCTACTTCCATGCGGGAACATCCGATGTTACCGACGCCACGGAACATAACATCGATAATGTTGTAGGCGCGACCCACCGCGTCTTCAATCGATTGTTTAATTTCTTTGTCTTTTATCGAAGTGTCGAACAGCATATTCACCTTTCCATTGAAGACAACGAAAAAAGCAGAAAGTTCAGTTCTACTTAAAAAAAGTCCATAAAAAAAGCCGCATCGTTCAAATGCGACTTTTTTCAAAAAGTTTGTGTTTTTATTCTTCTACTTTACGCTTGTCGCCTTTCACGAGATCAGCAACAATAGGTGTCGCTACGCATACCGAAGAATAAGTACCGACAATCACACCTACCATCAAGGCGAAAATAAATCCTTTGATCGCTCCGCCATCGAAAAGGAATATGACTAACAATACCACGAATGTCGAAAGCGAGGTGTTTATCGTCCGACTCAACGTAGAGTTCAGGGCCAGATTCATAATTTCTTTGCGGTCCTTACGTCGGTATTTATTCAAGTACTCGCGCAATCTGTCAAATACCACCACTGTATCATTAATCGAATAACCCACTACAGTCAGTATCGCTGCAATAAATGCCTGATCGACCTCCATGTTGAAAGGTAATACGCCGTGAAGCAATGCAAACAGACCGAGTACAATGACGACGTCGTGTCCCATAGCTATGAGTGCGCCCAGACCGTACTGCCATTTTCCGAATCGGATCAGAATATACACGAAGATGATAATCAGCGAAAGGATAATCGAAACAAATGACGACTGTTTCAGCTCTTCAGAAATCGAAGGCGACACGGAACGACTGTTCTTAATTTCTGCAACGCCATATTTATCTTCCACTTTGGCGAGTGCTGCGAGCACTTCCTGACGGACATCCCCTTCTGCATTGGGAACGTTTTGTTTGTAATCCGTAGAAATTTCCACGCGATAACTGGAGTTCCGCATTTTTACTTCAACAGAAGCTGACGCACCATTTTCTTCGACCAGATTTTCCCGCAATAGCGTTTTCAGCGATTCTACATTTTGAGCTACGGGTTGTTCAAACATCGTTTCATACGTTCGTCCTCCTGCAAATTCAACACTGGGTTTCAATCCACGAGTGGTGAGCATGACAATTCCGGCAATCACCAAAATCGCGGAAACGATATAAAACTTCTTGCGATTTTTCAGGAACTGGAAATTTAAATTCTTAAACGCACCTTTGGTTATGGGTGTAGAAAATTTAAATACCTTTTTGCGACTGATTTGCGATTCAAAAATCAAACGCGTGATGACCACTGCAGCAAAAACTGATGTGAAAATACCGATGATCAGGGTCGTCGCGAAACTCTCAATAGGTCCTGTACCAAATGTTTTAAGCACAATGGCTACGAGCAATGTCGTTACGTTCGCATCAACAATCGAAGTCAGTGCATTTTTATAACCATCTTTAATCGATAGTTTCATGCCTTTTCCTTCGGCGACCTCTTCCCGAATACGCTCGAAAATCAGTACGTTCGCATCGACCGACATACCAATTGTCAATACTATACCTGCGATACCTGCCAGTGTAAGAACGGCACCAAATGCAGCGAGGAATCCAACTATAAGTACAATATTGATCAGCAATGCCAAATCGGCAACCAAACCAGCGCGTCCATAATAGAATACCATGTATATCAATACGATCGCCAGTGCTACGGCAAAGGAAATCAATCCAGAACGCGAATTTTCCGCTCCGATCGTCGGTCCGACAACCGCCTCGTCAACAATGACACAAGGCGCGGGAAGTGCACCGGCATTCAGCAAATTCGTCAAGGCTTTCGCTTCCTCAGAAGTAAAGTTCCCGGAAATCAATGTTTGACCACCTGTAATCGGTCCGTTAATGATTGGGGCACTGAATACCTTGTCATCCATCGAAATGGCGATAAAATTACCGACATTTTCAGAAGTCATTTCAGCCCATTCTTCGGAACCGCGACCAGACATGGACACGCTCACGCCAATAGTACCGTCATTTGGATCCACCGATACGCGCGAACTTTCAATATCGTCACCGCCGACGCGTGCTTTCAAATCTTGCGGTATTTTCAACGCATACAACGTATAATAAAGTGTATCGCTGTCCGGGTTATCAATAGCATTTGCATCCCACATAAAGCGGATGTTATCCATCATTAATTCTTCTGCCTTCTCGCTAATGATTTTATTGATCTTAGACGTGTCCCCTGCCTTTGCAAACCCAAGTCGCGGACTGTTTCTAAATTGATTGTCGCTGTCGATGTTTACCTGGAACATACGTCCGAACTCCGTCAACTCTACAGAAGAAGTATCCTCTGCTTCCGATTCTTCCGCTGCCAGTTCATCCTCTAACGTACTGGAAGTATCTGTTGAATCTCCCATCGCAGCAACATCGTTGTCATTCTCTGTTTGCATGGAATCCTGGGCCGCATCTACTTCCGTTGAATCTACTTGTGTTGAATCTTCTTCATCACTAAACAGGTCTTCAAATTCGTCGTCATCGGCTCCATCTTTACTTTGAACGAGCAAATCGTTAAAAAAACCACCGATTTCCTGTCCTTTTACAGCCAGAAAGAATTCCAGATTCGCCGTACTCTGCAAACGATCGCGAACAGTAGCCTGATCTTTTACACCGGGTAATTCTATGTATAAACGGTTTTGATTATTGTCTTTTGTGATGTTGGGTTGCGCGACACCAAATTGGTTGATGCGGTTTTCCATTATGGTTTCCACACCGTCCAATGCGCCTTCAGATAGATTTCTCAAATAATCTGTCACCTCGTCGTCGGGTGCCTTATTAGAAAGGTCGGCGAGTACTTCCTGCGTTGAAAATTCGCGAATCAAACGGCGATCAGGGTAGAGTTCCTGATGCTTCTCCACAAAAAGATCGATAAAATCTCCTCCCTCAGAGTTATAAGCTTCTAACGCGGCATCATAAGGCTTTTTAAAGTGTAAATCCCGCGGATTGAGTGCGGCATTCTTCACGAGGTCTGCCATGGAAAGTTCCAGTGTTACAGACATCCCTCCTTTCAAATCGAGTCCGAGAGAAACGGACTTCTCTTTAATATCGTTGAACGTATTTCCGAAAAATACTTCCTGATTGTTCTTTTCTTTGAGTAGTTCGTTGACAAAAGCAGCTCTGGCCAGTGCAGTCGCTTCGTTGTTTTTTTCGAAGTTGACATAAGTTCCGTTAGGTAACTTTACATCCTCCTTTCCAGCTTTTGCTTTGAGTTCTTCTACTCGCTCTTCAGCATGCTGTTCTGCCTTTTCTTCTATATTACTCCCAATAAAAGAAAACGATATTTGATAAATACTCACTGCGATGAGCAAGATGGTGAAAAACCAAAAAAATCCTTTGTTACGCATAGTAAAACCGTCGTTTGTTATTTAATAGCTGGCAAATATAGAATTATCATTTATTAATCACAACTCATTTGAAAGTTGTTATTCACATTTTGCCCGAAAACAAAATTAAATCACTCGGAGTTCTTATTCGTTTGTTCGTCGAATATTTCTTATTATTCCTCTTATTCTTAACTACCTTTGCGCCGAAAACTTCGCTTTTGTGCCGCGTATTTCTAAATTTGTAGCTTTCTAATTTTAAAATTAAAATCAATTAAAGATGAATAAACAAATTATTGCTTTTGTGCTGCTCGTCAGTATAGGGTTGTCGCCATTGCTGCGCGCGGATGAAGGGATGTGGTTACCGTTCTTGCTGGGGCGAAACTATGAGGACATGAAAAAACATGGGCTCAACCTTACGCAGGAGGAAATTTACAGCATCAATAATGCTTCCATTAAAGACGCGATCGTTTCTTTCGGTGGTTTCTGTACAGCAGAAGTTATCTCTCAGAAAGGATTATTACTTACGAATCACCACTGTGGATATAATGCAATCGCCGATGCTTCCTCTGAAGAAGACAATTACCTGGAAGACGGGTTTTGGGCCAAAGCGCACGATCAGGAAATTCCCGTCGAAGGATTGTCGGCCACGTTTGTCGTTCGCATTCAGGACGTGTCGGAACAAATCAACAGAAACCTGACAGATGACATGTCGGAAAAAGAGAGGAGTCAAAAAATTGCGAGCATGTCTGAGGAAATCACTCAGGAAGCTGTAAATGGGACGCATTACGACGCTTTCGTGCGCGATTTCTTTGAAGGCAATGAATTTTACCTGTTCGTTACAGAAAAATACAAAGATGTCCGGTTGGTAGGTGCCCCGCCCGAATCAATCGGTAAATTCGGTCACGATACAGATAACTGGATGTATCCGAGACATACGGGTGATTTTTCGATGTTTCGCATTTACGCCGGACAAGATAACCTCCCGGCGGAATACAGTGAGGAAAACGAACCGTTGAAACCAAAATATTCGCTTCCCGTCTCCATCAAAGGTTATGATAAAGGAGACTTTGCAATGGTGATGGGATTCCCGGGTTCTACGGATCGCTACTTATCCTCTTATGGTGTAAAGCAAGCCGTAAATCTCGAACAGCCCAAGCGCGTCGAACTACGTGCTAAAAAACTGGAGATCATGAAGGAAGCAATGGATGAAAGTACCGAAGTTCGGTTAAACTATGCTTCAAAATACGCCCAGGTCGCCAATTATTGGAAATATTTTATTGGTCAAACAAAACAAGTCAAACAGAACAAGGTGGCTGAGAAAAAGCGACGCATTGAAAAAGGTTTTGCAAAATTTGCTGAAGAGCATCCGGAATACGCCGATGTGCTGCCGACGATTGAATCGGCCTACAAAACCATGAACGAATTTGTATATCTCAACGCATATCAGAGAGAAATGATTTATTCAGTAGACCTCAACCTCAATGTTTTTCGCTTTACGATGATAGCCGATGCAATCGAGCAGGGAAGAACAGAATGGGCTATGAACAAATACAAACAATGGAAGAGCACACTCTACGATTTTTACGATCGCGCCAACATGGATATCGAATACCGCACGCTGTCTTCGCTGCTCCAATCGTATTATGAAGATATTGACGAAAAATATTTACCTGTACTGATCAAAGAAAAGGGTGAAAAAGGTAAAATTGAGAAATACGTCAATAAAGTGCGAAAAAAATCGCTCTTTACGTCGAAAAAGAAATTTGACAAATTTGATCAACTGGTCGAAAAATCAGATAGCTTTCCCATCGAAGACTTGCAGGAAGATCCGCTTTTCGAATTGATTTATGCTTTGAATGGTGCACATAAAGCAGCCGTTTCTCAAGAATCCTATCAAAAAGCTTCAACTGATCTCAAGCGCGCCAACCGCATGTTTATTCGCGGATACCGTCAAATGAGCGAAGATAAATTGTTTTACCCCAACGCAAATAGTACATTGCGCTTGACCTACGGTAACATTTTACCTTATTCTCCGAGTGAAGATACGACTTATTCCATTTACACCACGCTGGAGGAAGGCATCGAAAAGGAAGACCCCGACAATCCGGAATTCCATGTTTCTCCAAAACTGAAGGAGTTGTATGAAGAAAAAGATTACGGTCGCTACGCAAATGAAAACGGCGAAATGGTGGTTAATTTTATCAGCAATAATGACATAACTGGAGGAAATTCCGGGTCACCTGTCATCAATGCCGACGGTGAACTGATCGGAACAGCCTTTGACGGCAACTGGGAGGCGATGTCCGGAGATATTTTCTTTGAAGATGAAATTCAGCGCACCATATCCTGTGATATTCGCTACATCCTATTTGTGATTGACAAGTATGGCGGTGCTGAAAACCTCATCGAGGAAATGGACATTGTAGAAAAATAGGCAGTTCTCATTTTTGGAACCCACCTTATTTTATGTTCAGAGCGGCGCGGTTTAAGCGTCGCTCTTTTTTAACCCGATTTAATCATGAATTTAATTTTGAAGCTATTTTAGGCACAAGCACCAAAGGAATATACGTATATTTCGCGGGGCTTGTAATACCAATTTAGTTTTGTGATGTCGCAGTTAAAAATCTGCCGGTTGTTATGCCGAAGCAGATTTAAAGGAGCCTTTAGGCGACATTTATAATCGCATTCGGTATAACGACAAATAGATCAAAATTAATTCAAAATCTGATTGACAAAAGTGTCCCCAAAAATGGGGTTGCTAAAAAAGATAAAAACAGCAGATAAGATGCTTTATCGCTGTAAGTTACAGTATATATTAAGTCAGATTGATGAATAATTCGGGTTAATTCCCGCCTTTACTTTCTTATATTTGCATAGCAT
>JBNJEH010000078.1:0-12246 GCA_051745635.1 Bacteroidota bacterium | reverse complement strand
AGCGCAACGGGTGAAAAAAACATCTGTGAAGACCTGAGGGATTACTGCTATCACTTCGCTGAAAAAATGGAGATTCTCCCGGAAGAATGAGGTTATAAATTTACGCCGGTCATTTGTCAAATGTAAAACCAGATACGCTCTCGCCATGAAGTCATTATAACAGGTGAATTAGTAATTCATGAATTCGCAGAGCATTCGTTTTTGTGACGATTCCTATTCGCCCTTTCTTTATGGTGCCCTGCGAACGATTCTCTTACAACGAAGTCGCAGCAAATCCAATGTTTAACAAATTTTAATTCGCTGTTAGATACAAACATTATCATTCCGACGTTTGTTATAGTGTAAAGCATTGGATTATGAAAAAGAAAGATACGATCGCTAAAAGCTATACGGAATTCGAGCTACTGGAAGGGCGCCCGCCACACTCTGTATTTGAATTATGCAAAAGCACCAAAACCCAGGAAAAAACATTTTACAAATACTTTTCAAATTTAAAAACTGTTCGGCAGTACATCCTGGTTAAATTAATGGACGAAACACTCGAAAGGGTTGATAGTGACGAGAGTTACGAAGATTTTATAGCACAGGAAAAAGCACTCGCATTGTTCTTTACATTGTTCGAAACCATGCTCGACCAGCGCTCTTATCTCATCAGCAAATACAGCTCAGTGAAAGATGTTCGTCAGCTCGCAGGTGATTGGGACGCATTCTTTCGTCAGTTTAATGCGCGCATGGAACAGATTGTTCAGGAAGCCAAGTCAAACGAAGAAATTGTGGCTCGACCTTATATTGGCAATTATTATGCGAAAAGCTTCAAACTCGTATTTCTCTATCTCTTCCGCGTATGGATCAATGACGAATCTGACGGTTTCGAAACGACCGATGCAGCCACCGAGAAAAGCGTCAATCTCGCCTTTGAATTTTTAGGTCACAGTCCGCTCGATTCCATGCTGGATTTCGGAAAATTTGCAATGAAAACCAAAGTGATGTAATCATGTCCGACAAAAAGCAAAAAGGAATCCCGACATCCAAAATAAAACGGGCAGCGCGAATTGCAGGCACGAGCGCAAAAGTAGGTGGCAATTACGTCAAATATTACTCGAAAAAACTGGTCCACCGCGACCACAACAAAGATGAACTGCATACCGATAATGCCACCGATATTTACGATACACTTAGCGAACTCAAAGGCAGTGCACTCAAAGTAGCGCAAATGATGAGCATGGACGAACAAGTGCTTCCCGATGCTTATCGCGAACGTTTCTCAATGGCACAATACAGTGCCCCGGCGCTCTCCTATCCCTTGATTTCAAAAACATTCAGAAAATACCTCGGGAAACCACCTGAAGCGATTTTCGATACGTTCAGCAAAGAAGCTGTCAATGCCGCAAGTATTGGTCAAGTGCACCAAGCAACTAAAGACGGGAAGAAATTAGCCGTAAAAATACAGTATCCGGGAGTCGCCGACTCTATTTCTTCCGACCTGAAAATGATCAAACCACTCGCGGCTAAGCTTTTCAACATGAAATCAGCTGAACTGAGTATGTACCTGGATGAAGTGGAATCCAAACTGATTGAAGAAACAGATTATGTGAATGAACTTCAGAACGGAGAGGATATTCGTTCAAAATGCGCTCATTTCACAGATGTTCACTTCCCTAAGTATTACAGAGAACTGTCGAGTGATCGCATCCTGACAATGGACTGGATCGAAGGTCAGATGTTCACTGATTTTGTCAATTCCTGTGATAATCAGGAAGTCAAAAACAAAATTGGTCAGGCCTTATGGGACTTCACGCTGTATCAAATGCGCGAATTGCAAATGGTTCATGCAGATCCGCACCCCGGTAATTTCATCATCTCCCCGGAAAATGAACTTTGCGTCATCGATTTTGGGTGCGTCAAGGTTATTCCCGACGATTTTGCGCGCTATTATTATCAGCTTCTCCGGCCGGATATTCTCGAACATCCCGACGAACTCAATGACATTTATGAAAAAATGGATTTTTTCAAGATCGAAGACACGGAAGAAGATCGGGCGAAATTGCGCGGTATGTATGAAAATATGATTTCGCTGTTGGGACAGCCATTTCATCACGATCGTTTCGATTTTGGAGATGATCAGTTCTTCCAGAAAATCTTTGCGATGGGTGAATCCGTATCTAAAGATAAATCACTCCGAAAACTCAATAATGCCAGAGGTTCCAGGGATGCCATTTATGTCATGCGCACCTTTTTTGGGCTCTATAACCTGCTCCACCAGTTAAATGCTGAAGTAGACCTCAATTATCCCATTTATCTGCCGAAGGGTAGTAAAGTGGCATAGCGTTTTTATTGATCTGATTTTCTGGAATATGGAAATAAAAAACTAGTGGGTTAGCTATAACTTTTAAGACAGTTTTTTTTCTGAAGAAACGCTATTGAGTCCTCCATACATACGGGATGAATCCCTCGCCGATGGGGTGTTGAAAACCGAGTTAAAAATAATCGTATAAATTAGACAGTGGTGCCGAAACGACGCAGGTATTTTACGAGGGTTAAAGCCATCAACAGAAAGAACACAAACCCAAAAGAGCGACCAATGACATCGCCGTAGGTGACGTAGAATGTGGCTTCGTCATTGAGCTGAATCGTAGCCCGAAAAGCGTCGGCTTCCCCGTAATTTGTAGCATGAATAACATCGCCCCTTTGATTCACCACTGAAGAAATCCCCGTATTGGCAGAGCGCACAACATACCTTCCCGTTTCGATGGCGCGCAAACGAGCAAAGGTAGCGTGTTGACGATGACCAGGAGTTTCCCCCCACCATCCGTCATTGGTAATCACAAATATAGTTTCTGCTCCTTTCCTGCACTGTTCGGCCACAAAACCACCGTATATCGACTCGTAACAAACAACAGGTGCAAATTTAAATCCTTTAGTCTGTATCACTCGGGGACCATCTTCGGTTCCAAGCGTTCCTGATGTACCACCGTTATCTACGGATAACTGCTCTAAAAACGGGAACCAATTAGAAAAAGGAATTTTTTCTACTCCCAAAACGAGTTTTGATTTGTGTATAAACTGAGGGGGCTTGTTCTTTTCCACCAACATAGAAGTGTTGTAGGACTCATAAAATCCTTCGCCATTCGTTAGAGGTTTGGTGGTAACACTTTTCTTTTCATCAAAGATACGGTAAGTAGATGCGCCGACAAAGAACGCTGTACCATCCCATTGGCGAACCACATCTGCAATTCGTTCGAAATTGCGATCCGATGAATAATTTGCTTCATTAAAAGGTCGTGCAATTGCCGTTTCCGGACCCAAAACGACCGCCGTTTCTGGAGTGATCAGCGTATCGGCCTGCTCCACAAAACGATCAATTTGTCCTCCAATACTGGTCGAAAATTTTTCTGTGTAGGGATCAATATTAGGTTGCGTAACCACCACTTCAACAGGATTTTCTGTTTCTTCGTAGGCACTGTACGACCAATAAGACAGCAGTCCAGGCACAACAATCAATCCTAAATATGTGTACATCAAGGGCGTCTGGATATTAAATGATTCCCTGTTAAACAACATGTTGGATACCACCTTAAACAAAACAAGATTAACTAACAATATCCACAAGCCACCTCCAAGCACACCTGTGTAGGCATACCACTGCACAAATTCCGGCGCTATTGAAAAGGTATTTCCGATATTGATCCAGGGCCAACTCAATTCCCAGTGATAGTGAAAATATTCAAAGCCGAGCCAGAAAAACAGCAGACCGATATACCCTTCTTTTTGTCCAACAAATCGTTTTGTCCAGTGGAAAAGCATAAAAACGAGCGCCATGATGAAGCTATTCAGGACGTAGGCTAATATCGCCCCGACCTCACCTCCTACGGAATAATAAATCCAAAACGTAGTACCGATATTATAGATGAGAAAAGTAAGGTAGGCATGGATAAATACCTTCCCAGAACGATATTTCTCGCGATAGATATTGTGTTCGACCAACAACAGGGGAACCCAGGCGATAAAGACGAGTGGAAACAGACTTCCCGTGTGCGGAAAACTGATGACCATCAACAACCCACTGAGCAAACTTAACATGTACCGCTGCGATCGCGTAAACCTCATCGTATTGAATTTAGCAGCAAAGATACAATTGAAAAGATAGAATCCGGTATTTCTCTTCGAAAAAGGTTATTACTGGAGACAAGCATCAATAGAAATCGATTAGCGCAATACGGTTACATGTCCCGTCATCATTTGGTCTTCATAAGGACTATTGACGGAGCTATATTTAATTTTCCAGACATACGTTCCATCCGGAACCAATTGACCGTTGTGCGTTCCGTCCCATTTAAAATCGGGATCGGTTGAAGTAAAAATAAGTTCACCCCAGCGATTAAAGATTTCAATTGAGAAATCAACGACATTGATAGTACTCACTTCAAAATAGTTGTTGTACCTGTTCCCGTCTGGTGTAAATGAATTGGGAACGTAAATATAAAACTCATCTAATATTTCAATTGCTCTTCTAGTAGTGTCCGTGCATCCTTTGCGATCCGTAGCAATCAATTCCACCTCGTAAACACCGGGCTCGTTATAAACGTTGTTTGGATGCGTCATGGTAGAAGTATTTCCATCGCCAAACGACCATTCGTATGTCACACCATTATCAGTTAAATTCTGAAAAGTGATTGGAATATCAATAAAACGGGGCTCTGTGACCGTTCTGAAATCAGCGTCAGGCTTCACAACCACTACTTCCGTTGTCGCCCTCACATCAAAAGTCTGACAATCATCCATAACAATCACGGTGTAGCTGGTCGTTTTATCTGGTTGCACCCATATTCCTGCAGTTGTATCGTCGGAATGCGTCCATTCATAATAGTAATCCCCAAAGCCACCTGTTGCATCAACCTGAATGTAGGCTGAATCACCAGGACAAATTTCCTGTTCAGGCGTAATATCTAATAGCAATGGTGGACTCAGAATAGTAATGGTTACTTCCTCAGTCGCTTCATTTCCGCAAACATCCGTCACCGTAACGGTATAAGTAGTCGTTTGACTGGGTTTTACATTGACTGAATTCGAACTGCTCAGCGTGTTACCAAAATCATCCGTCCACTGATAGCTATACTCCTCTGCACCACCCGTAGCTTCAACGTTCAGCGTAAAGGGCACATAAGGACACTGCTCCACGATATCATCCGTAGCATCAATTACTAAAGGATCAAAAACCGGGACGTCCACAGTGGTAGAAGCCTGATCAGATTCGTTCAAACAATCATCAGTCACCGTAACCGTATACGTTTCAGTACTCGCAGGACTCACAGTAATTGACGGCGTAGTTGCACCATTACTCCACTGATAGGTGTATCCGCCACCACCCCCTGTGGCATTAGCGGTAATTTGAACGTCGTCGCCCGGACACTTCATTTCCTCTGCGTCAATACTGACCGCCACGTCCTCAACCTGCCGAATAAATAGTTCGAGAATCTGCTCGTTGTTATCTCCACAAGGATCTGGAATATCAAAGATTAATAAAATATTTTCCGTTCCTGTCAGTGCAGTATTGTTTAATGCATCTATGGTAAAAGTCACTTGATCCTGACCCGCTGCGAAGTTTACCGAATTAGGCACATTGGAATAATCAGTTCCCTCTATCGCCGAACCACCAGTCGAAAGGGGAACAGTTAAGGGCTGACTCAAATCTCCTGATCGCGTCACCGTCACTTCAGCGCTCGTACAACCCTGCGCCATTGTTTCACCGTCACCGTAAGGATCACTCGTGAGTTCATACTCTGCAGAAACGGGTTGCTCACTGGTAAAACCATTCTTTTCCAAAAAGATACCCGAGTCCCATACGGGGTCGGCAACATCCGCAATAGCCATAATAATGTGATATGTTTCTCCGCACTCGACTTTTGAAACGGCTTCAAGTGGCGTCGTGAAACCATCGTATTGAATGTAGGTCGGATCGTTATTCATGGGCGCAGTATTTCCATCGCCGTTGTCTACATAATAAGCAGCATTTGATCCGGCATTCACATTGTTTATAGCTACAGGCTGCGTTGTTCCCGGTATAATAGCCATGTTCTCCGCACCGTTTATTCCCGGTCCACTTATAAAGAAAGCAAAAACATCATTGAACGGCTCACCTACATATTCAGGATATTCTTCAGAAGCAAAAACATAATTAAATCGCACGGTATCCGAAAATGGAACAAAATCAAACTCAAGTACGGTGGCATTAAACGTCTGATTGTCGACCAGGTTTTCGAGCGGTCCATAGCCCGTCTCACCGTTATCTATTCCGGCATTATCCTGATCGTTGGGTCCGTGCGGTCCGTTGTTATTGTTCAGAACGGTACCCGTTGTCATGATTACACCTTCATCAATACCGACATTAGCATTCGTCGCATCAAATGTTCCAATGGCATCATTGGCTCCAGAATAAAAAACATTAGAAACAGTGACACCTTGTCCTACCAAAACATTTTGTACCAACTGCTGAGGTGTCATTCCCGAATTTGTCTGCAACTGCGAGAAGGAAAGCGCCGAGCACATCAGAAACAAGGTTTGTATAAATATCCGCGTCATCTTATTGTTAAACGTTTAGAAACTGTAAAAGTTGCCTCCCATGAAGGTACAAATAATATACCAGATTAATTGGTATTTTATTGAAAATTCGGCGTTTGTACTTTTTTAACGTCAAAATTCGGTAATTGTTCTCACTTATCCGCTATTTTTGTGCTAATTTATGAGCAGAAAAGATTCAAATTATAAGAAGAACGGTGAAAGCTGGCTGTGGAAATCCACCCGTGTCATCGGGTTAAATCCCGCATCATTTCAGGAGCGTTGGAGATTTACCTTTAATCCCTTCCAACTCATTAGTTTGCTGATCCTTTTGGTTTTAATGTTTTTCTTTATTTACTATGCTGTCTTTGCTTACACGCCGCTGGGATATTGGTTACCTGAGAACGTTAAAAACAGAAATAAAAAGCAAATTGAACGGCAATTTACCACCATTTCGAAACTCGAAGAAAAAGTTCAGGAGCAAGATCAATTCATACAGAATTTACAATTGGTTATTTTAGGTGACATACCACTGGACTCCGTCTATCAATCATCGACAGAAAATACTGAACAGCGCACAACTCAAGTGGATACGAGCACTTCTTCCGTCGAACGCGAACTCACAAAACAGCTTGAGGAGCGGGAAGAAGCGCAAAAAAACACGACCGTGCAATCCATGGAAGATTTGTTTTTATTCGATCCCGTAAAAGGTGAAATCAGTCAGGAATTTCGATTGCCCAATCATGCCGGTGTAGACATTGTCACCGAACCTCAGGCAAAAATCCGGGCGTGTCTGGACGGTATTGTCATCCATAGCTCTTTCGACGAAGCCGATGGTCACATGATTATCTTAAGTCACCGCAATGATATCACTTCTGTATACAAACATGCGGAACGCACACTTGTCAAAACAGGCGATCGCGTAGAAGCCGGCAACAGTATTGGAATTGTAGGAAATTCAGGAGAGCGCACTTCGGGACCGCACCTCCACTTTGAGTTGTGGACGGCTAAAGGCCCTCTCAACCCACTCAATTATCTGTCTTTCGGGCAGTAGTTTGGTATTGCAAAGCATTTGGCTCCGTATTTCTGCGATTTCAGGTTCTTTACTTACCCATTCAAATAAAAACAGATGTGTGAGGCATTCGTGTAACGAATATGGAGTTAAGACTATCGAATTGGAGTTGTTTCGAACCTCTGCGACTCCGCGGTTTAAAAATTCTGACTTTTGAATTGTGTACTAATTTTCTACAGAATAGACCGTTCAGCCTAACCATTAAATTCGTGTTAGCAACGTTTTTAGAAGCCTTACTATTTCAACACATTGACATGTCCCGTGTGCGTGTGCCGTTGGTCAGACATCGTTTCCTTGAAATCAATTTTCCAAACGTATGTGCCTTCCTTTACAATCTGGTTACTTCCTGCACCGTAAGTGCCATTCCAGCCAACACTGGCGTCATTGGACTCAAATACAACTTCGCCCCATCGATTAAAGATGAGTAAATTATAGTCCTGCGGATCAAATCCAGCTGTGAATACAGGCTGGAAAGACTCATTAAATTTATCATTGTCCGGCGTAAAGGTATTCGGCACGTAGAAAATAATTCGATCTTCGATAAGCACTGTACTTCGGGCTGTATCGATACAACCTCTGTCTGTCGATGCAATCAATTCAACATCGTACTCCACTTGTCCTTCCTCAGGGTACTCATGCTCGGGATTAACCGCAGTACTTGTCTCGTTGTCACCGAATGTCCAATTGTAACTATCGGCGTAAGAAGAAGTATTCGTAAATGAAGCCGTCGGATCCATAACGTCTATTTCATCAGGTGAGTAATAAAAACTCGCGATCGGATTGTGATAGACCTTAATGTAATTGGACTCCGTGGTTTGATCAACACAACCTTTATCTGTAGTAACTTCCAGTGTTAAACCGTAATACAAACCGTTCCCGCTGGTATTATCAAAACACTCATTGAATTCCGGGTTTCCTCCATCCTGTGACATCCCATTACTCAATGTCCATTCATAATTAACGAGCGACGATGTCCCCGGAACTGTAGAAGTGGACACAACGGAGGGACAAACGGGACTGCACCCTTCCAAATCTTGCCCGGAAAATGATGCTTCAGGATTAGGATGAACCGTTGCAGCGATCGTCTGATCATTCACACAACCATTGTTCGAAGTGACAGTCAACAAGACATCGTAATCACCTGCCGACTGATAAGTATTTGTCGGGTTTTGCTGAGTGCTTTGGTTTCCATCGCCAAAATCCCAATCCCAGCTGTCAGCAGAATTATTAGTGAACTGATTTGACAATTGCGTTTGATCGGTAAATTGTGTATTTTCTCCCAGACAAACTTCAGTATGATCAAAATCTACTTCCGGTAATGGCCACACCACAGCATCAACATTGGCTGTATCTTTACATCCATAATTGGAAGTAACAACAAAACTAACATCGAAAACACCTTCATCATTATACGTGTGAGACGGATTTTGCTGAACAGAGCTATTTCCATCATCAAAGTCCCATTCATAATCGACAATCTGATCGCCATCAACCGGGGTAATACTCGCGTTCTCCTGAAAAGCACTCGCATTGAGTAAACAAACAGGGTCAACAGTGAAGTCTGCCTCTGGTGAAGCATAGGCAACTGCAGTTTGCTCTATCGTATCTGTACACGCTGCACCCGTAGATACAATAAACCTTACGTCATAGACTCCAGGACTACTGTAATTGTGAGTAGGATTTTCATCGGTACTCGTATTTCCATCATCAAAATCCCATTCAAATCCCGAGGTGTTTCCAGATGAAGTATTTTGAAATTGAAGTTCATCGTAAAAGCAATCTTCTGCAACTGAAAAATCTGCTGTAGGCAAAGGGGATATATCCACCACATTTTCAACACTATCTATACAACCGTTTCCCGTTTCGACCACGAGCGATACATCATATTGCCCTGCGCTCCCGTATAGATTGTCAGGATCAGCGACAGTTGCCGTGTTGCCATCGTCAAAGTCCCAGTCCCACGAATTAATCGCAGCACCATCAGGCACATTTGTCAAGTCTTGAAAATCGGTTGTTTCGCCCAAACAAGTCGGCGAATCGTCAAAATCAACTACTGGCAAGGCATGAACATCAACTGTCTTAGTCGTATCATGCACGCATCCAGCATCTGAGACAACACTGAGGTTCACCGAAAAATTACCATAAGTACCGAAATTGTGCGCAGGATTCTGACTTGTATAATCAACCGTTCCATTAACCGTCATGTCCCATTCGTAATTCGAAATTGAAGAAGGAGCTGCAACCACCGCGTTCTCTGTGAAGTCAGTATCCAGGTTTTCACAAACAGTTGTTGCATTGAAGTCTGCTACTGGCAATGGAAAAACTGATATTTGCTGCGTAATTGAATCCACACAGCCATCAGGGTTATAAGCGAGTAGTTGAACGTCATAATCACCTGGTGCTCCGTAGGTGTGCGTTGGATTCTGCACGTTTGAGGTGTTGCCATCTCCGAAATCCCAATCCCAGGCATCTACTGTATTGTTGTCCGTAGATAAATCAGTGAAAGTCACACTTTCTTCAAGGCAAATATTATTGAATGAAAAGTCGGGAGTAGGCGATTCAGTGACTTGTACATTCACAATATTTGAATATTCATCTGTACAAGTAGAAACATGTGCCTGAAAATACAAATCTTGTGTTAGCGGATCCGTCTCATAAGTATCTGTTGTTGCACCGGGTATGTCCGTGAAAGGTCCGCCGCTGTTGGTGGAACTCTGCCACTGAATATCTCCTGTATATCCCGTTAAATTGAGCGTGACGGTTTCACCTTCACAAATAACATTGTCACTGATCGTCGCTGTCCCCGAAACTGCAGGCGGCTGAATATCAACGGTAACAGAAGCTGTTTCAGTAATAGGAATAGGACACAGCGGAACATTTACCGATCCAGTGACCGTGTAAGTTGTCGTCGCCGTCGGGCAAACGGTTTGATTCGCTCCTGTTCCCACATTTGGATTCCAGGTATAGGTAACGGGACCACAATTATTCTGCGAAGTTGCCGCTAAATTTGAACAATCCGGTGGACAAATCAAATCTGGTGAAGCAGTAACGTCTACCGTATAAGCAGGACCTGGAACGGTAAATGTATTAACTGTTGACCAATTTGACCAATAAGAATAGTTAATCTGTTTCTCACGCACGCGGTACTTGTAGGTCGTTCCGGGGCATAAATTAGAAATATCGATGGTATACACGGCATAATCCAGATTATTCGTGTTCGGCTTATTGATTGTCGGTGTCTGAGGTTGGGTATGATTTGCGTTACCCGTAAAAGCTGCCGCGTCACATATCAGTTCCAGTTCAAATTCATATTCGCAAGACCAGGATGTCGTACTGGTCACTGTAATATTCAGATCTGTTCCGACAATATTTTGTGTAACCTGGGGAGTGCCATAAGGGGTACAAGCTAAAACAGTATCGAGACTTCCCGCCAGAAGGATTACCATCGTAATAAACAGTGCTTTAAATCTCATTGAAGTATATTTTATTTTCTAAATTCCAAAGCTAAAACGCCCTGAATGATAAAAGGTTGCTTAAATATTAAATTTTCTTAACAATTTGCACTATTTTTATTAAATAATAATTTTGAAAACGTTTAAACATTCATAAAAGGGGCATAGCGGATTCATGAAAAAATACTGCTCAAATACTTTTTTTTCAATCACTGGAAGCATTTTTATCTTCTATTTTTTGTCGCATGCAGCTTTTGCCTTTTCCCCGCAAATGGGGCAAATAAAGAATCAACATGGTGAAACCCGCCAGGATATTCTTTTCTCCGCTCAACTAAAGCATATGGATGTGTTTCTCACTAAAGATGGATTCATTTACCAGTTTACGGAACATCAGAAAAATACAATAACGCGTCAACCTCATCGAGACAATAGCAATCCACGCACGCGCTATGCACGGATCAATGTCTTGCTTTCAGGAATGAACGCAGACGCAGAAATCGTTGCCTTAAATGAGGACGGCAGCACTATGCAGTATTTTGGAGGACGTTCCAATGCCGTCTCCCACTACAACAAAGTCGTCTATAAAAATGCATACGATCATATTGATATCGTATTTTACAATAAAAACGGTGCTTTTAAATATGACTTCGTCATTTATCCGGGCGGATCAATCAGTGACATTCAACTGAACTACCAGTCCCCTTTTCCAACGCATTTAAAAGCAAATAACATTCTGATTGAAACAAGCCTGGGGAAAGTGCAAGAATCGATTCCCGCCAGCTTTATTCAAAACAACACGCGCAAAAATGCTGATGTACACTATACCCGCGTTCGTCCCGGAGCATTCGCGTTAAAGTGCGACGCTTTTGATTCAGCATCAAATGACACATTAATTATTGATCCAACACCACATCGACTCTTTGGAACCTATACAGGTGGATCAGGAGATGAATATATCAACGGTATTACAATTGACGAGTCGGGAAACGAATATGTGGCTGGTCACACCAACAGCACTAATAATATTGCCACTTCAGGTGCCTTTCAGGGTTCCTTTTCTTCAGTTTTTGACGTGTTTTTAATGAAGTATGATGCGAACGGCAATAAAATCTGGGGAACGTATTTTGGTGGCGACAGTTACGATCGCGCCTACGGGATTGATTATCA
>JBNJEH010000077.1:0-12314 GCA_051745635.1 Bacteroidota bacterium | reverse complement strand
ATCATTGCTAAAGGGGAGGGAATAAACACAGAGTTTAAGACGGCTTCTTTTGCTTTGCCAAAATCGGTGTATGAAACCGTTTGTGCGATGTTAAATAGAACTGGCGGGCATATTTTTCTAGGTGTTGAAGATGATGGAACTATTTCGGGTGTCGTAGATACCTGTGTTCCTGAAATGAAAAGCAACTTTTCAACTGCTGTAAACAATCCAAAACAGTTGTCTCCAAAATATTATTTGAGTTTGGAAGCGTACGTAATTAAAGGGAAAACAATACTCCATTGTTATGTTCCCGAAAGTTCGCAAGTTCACAGTTATTTAGGTAAAATATTTGACAGAAACGAAGATGGAGATTTTAACATTTCGGAAAATCAAGATTTAGTTCGCCAATTACACATTAAAAAACAAGGAAGCTTTAGCGAAAACACTATTTACCCTGTTATTCAGTTATCAGATTTAAGAGAAGATTTAATCCAACGCGCAAGAATTTTAGCAAACAATAACCGCCCTGGGCATCCTTGGATGGAAATGACCGACGAGCAATTGTTACATTCAGCAGGATTGTGGAAGAAAGATTGGAAGTCGGGAGAGAAAGGCTTTACCTTGGCAGCCGCATTACTTTTAGGGAAAGATTATTTGATTCAACAAATTTTACCTCATTATAAAACGGATGCCATTTTACGAAGAGAAAATACCGAGCGTTACGACGATAGGGCTATTGTAAAAACGAATTTAATAGAATCGTATGACGAACTCATGGCATTTATTGGAAAGCATTTACCGGATAAGTTTCACTTAGAAAAAGACCAACGTTTAAGTTTAAGAGATAATATCTTCCGAGAAGTTATCACAAATACACTTATTCATCGTGAGTATTTTAATGCTTTTCCGGCACGTTTGATTATAGAAAACGATCTTGTTTTTGTAGAGAACTGGAATCGACCACATGGAAGTGGTAAGTTAATCATCAACAGTTTTACACCTTCCCCAAAGAACCCTGTTCTTGGTGCTTTTTTCAGAGAAATAGGCCGCGCTGATGAATTAGGATCAGGACTTCGAAAAACAAATAAATACACCCCGCTTTACAGCGATGGTGCTAAACCAATCTTTGAAGAAGGAGATGTTTTTAGCATGCAAATTCCTTTAAAAAATAAAATAACTGACCCTGCAAATGACCCTGTAAATGACCCTGTAAATGATGCTGTAAATAATGCTGTAAATAACAAGTTTATTGACGGAACTCTTGACGGAACTATAAATGGAATAATTGACGGAGCTATTGACGGAACTACCAAAGAAACGAAGCGAAAACTCAGTAAGCTTTTGAAAGCTATTATTGAGAATGAGGGGAGAAGAATCCCAGATTATAAAAATGCTACTCAGTTAGGTAGTGAAAGAACGATAGAAAGGTATGTTGAGTTATTGAAAGAACATAATATAATAGAGTTCAAAGGAAAGTCTCCAAAAACAGGTGGTTATTTCATCACAGAAGTATTTAAAAAAGTATTAAACTCAAAAACATCCGATAAAAGCAACAAGAAATGATACAGTTTTTACCTTGGAAAAGTGCTTTTTTTTACGATGAGTCCGATAGTATTAAAAGTTTCGGAACACATTTGACTATCTTTGAGGGAACTACTGAGGGAACAGTTAAGGGTACTATTGAGGGGGCTGTTGTCGGAGTAACTGTCGGAGTAATTGTCGGAGTAACTGTCGGAGTAAATAACCTTGTAGCTTATAATGTTATTGAGGGAACAGTTAAGGGTACAATTGAGGGAACAACTGTCGGTACTGTTGTCGGAGTAAATAAGAAAAGATTACAGAATTTGATTTAACATAAAACATTAAAATAACTAAAAATGACACAAGCATCACTCGTACAAAAAGTTTGGAATTTTGCCGGAGTTCTCCGCGATGACGGAGTAGGATATGGCGATTACTTAGAACAAATTACCTATTTGCTGTTTTTAAAAATGGCAGACGAAATGACCAAGCCACCCTACAATAAAGAGATTTCATTTCCACGTCTCAAAGATATTGAAGGAAAAGAAGACCCAAAAGGAGAATTCTGTAATTGGGAAACACTGTCTAAAAAACGGGGAGCCGAGTTAGAAGCATATTACACGCAAATGTTGCGTTCCCTTAGTACAGAAAAAGGAATTTTAGGGCAAATCTTTACCAAGTCGCAAAACAAAGTACAAGATCCAGCCAAGTTGCTCAAGATTATAGATATGATCGGTAAAGAGCAATGGACACTCGTTGGCGCAGATGTAAAAGGAGATATTTATGAAGGCTTACTTGAAAAGAACGCAGCCGATACCAAAAGTGGAGCTGGTCAATACTTTACACCTCGTGCTTTAATACACGCAATGGTAGAATGTGTCGCACCAGAGCCAAAAAAATCCATTCACGATCCTTCATGTGGTACGGGAGGTTTCTTTTTAGCGGCTTATGATTACATCACAGCAAAGCACAAACTAGATAAAGACCAAAAAGCATTTCTTAAAAACGAAACGTTTTCAGGAAACGAGATTGTAGCCAGTACGCGTCGCATGTGTTTAATGAATATGTTTCTGCACAACATTGGAGAAATCGATGGAGAAACCTTCATTTCGCCCAACGATGCCTTAATCTCTGATGAAGGAATTCGTGTAGATTACGTGTTAGCCAATCCTCCTTTTGGTAAGAAGTCAAGCATGACCATTACCAACGAACAAGGAGAGCAGGAAAAACAAGATTTAAGCTACAACCGTCAGGATTTTTGGGCAACAACGAGCAACAAGCAATTAAACTTTTTGCAACATATTCGCTCTTTACTAAAAATCACAGGAGAAGCGGCTGTAGTGCTACCCGACAATGTCCTTTTCGAAGGTGGAGCAGGAGAAACCGTTCGGAAACAACTCATGCAAACAACGGATTTGCATACCATTCTGCGTTTACCCACAGGTATTTTCTACGCCCATGGAGTAAAAGCAAACGTTTTGTTCTTCGACAACAAACCCGCATCCCGAGACGCCTGGACAAAAGAAGTTTGGATTTATGATTACAGAACAAACGTTCACCACACGCTAAAGAAGAAAACCATGCAACTCGAAGACCTGCGTGATTTCATCAAATGCTACAATCCAACCAACAGAAACAAACGAAAAGAAACGTATTCCGAGAAAAACCCTGAAGGCCGTTGGCGCAAATTCTCCTACGATGAAATCATCCAAAGAGACAAAACCAACCTCGATATCTTTTGGATCAAAGATGATAGTTTGGCCGATTTGGACAATCTACCTGATCCCGATATTTTGGCAAATGAGATTGTTGAAAATATTGAAGCAGGGCTGGAGAGTTTTCGGAAGATAACGGAGGAGTTTGATGGGGAGTAGAATGGGGATATTAATCTATTAGGAATTTCAAGATATTTGTCTTAGTCCTTGGTTATCTGTACTTTTTCAAAATAATAAAAATAACAAAAGTTAATTATGCAATTTAATGAACATAAACAGCGAATAGACGAGTTTTTCAATCAGAACCCATCAGATCAATGCATTGTGCAGTTTGAAAAGGAACTAAAGCTAATTTTGAAAAGTTTTCTTCCAATTTTGAAGGTCAAAGAAGATCGTTTTGGAATTAACTATAAGAATGAGACAGTTATTGAAAAAGGAATAGTCAAATATTATGACTTAGACGATTATTTTAATAAAAAGCTAAATCACTATAAAAACTAAGTTTTATTTCAGGGGAGTGTTGTTATACGGGAGTTTGAATATTATAAGTGACGAATTTACAAATCAAATCCAAACCCCGCTTGATCTTCAATCAAAAATCTCAAATTTCATTATCTTCGTTTTCACGTAAAGCTCGATGATGCTAAAACTTCTCCTTTTCACAATATTAATGATCAGCATAACCTTCAATTGTGTTTTCGGACAAGAAGATGTTTTAAAAGGCGATGTAAAGAGAGTAACAGAAATTAGCTACAACGAAGTTGAGAAGTCAGAAAAAATCCTGAGTCGAGAGGTTAACTATGAATCAGTTACCTATTTTCGTTCGAATGGAAAAATAAGAGAGCAACATAATTTACATAGATTAGATACAACATTTTACACCTGTCATTATGACGAAGGAAAGCTGGTTGAAACCAATTATTTTCGAATAGGAAGAGATCATGATAAAACTGAAATTAGGTACAATAAAAGTGGTGAAATCAAGGCGAAAATATTCACGGATATTTTAAAGGATACCACCGTTTGGATTGAGAATTATAAATATGATAAAAACAATAAACTGAAAGAAGTTGGTGTAACTAACGTTAATGGTGATCTGAAAACGCTTTACAAATACGATGATGCTGGTAACAAGGTGGAGCGCTATTACCATTGGGGCCATGTAAATTGTAAATTTGATTCGCTAGGGCGTGAGATAGAAAAGAAAGTTTATGATAAGAATGATAGATTAAGTTATAAGTGGATTCAGAAATACGAAGGCGACTATTTAAAAGAAGAATTTTCAATAGACCCCCAAGGGAATGAAACGAATAGAACGACTTACGAATATTCAAATTTTGACGAGAAGGGTAACTGGCTGCAAAAAAAATTCTATGAAGAAGGTGAGGTTTCCGGAGTAGTTATTCGTGAAATTGAATATTATTCACAATGAAGTAAATCGACTCCAAATCTCCGCATCATCAAGCAAATCCTTTTAAATGTGTTTTATCCTCAGAATTTTCTTTCCTTGACAAGATCCCCCAATTCCAGTCAACGAACAATCATTCTTCGCAAGGTAACGTATAATCCCACTGAAAATCTTTAAAAGTAATCCTGGATTCATACCAGATCGTCTTAGCACGAACGTCCAGTGTATCATCCTGCTGAAAGTGAATAAAATGTTCCGCTTTGGGTAGCATCAGATCGCTTTTATCAAAATTGATTTTTCCCGTGGATTTTAAGCCTTCGACGATAGCTTCCTGTTCGGTTGAATTTAATCCGCGCGCTTTGCACTGCAAATAGTTTGATTTTTCGAGATAAACCAGCGCCGAATCTTTTGGCAGTCGTACGAACGTCCCCATACCTTCAAAAGCTTTTTTGCGTTCCAGTTCTTTTGCTGAGCGCACAGGTTCTACCACAGTGACATAACTGTCTTCATACAGCGAAAAAGCCAGTTGCTGCGGCGATTGCTCCTCTCTCTGAAGTAAATACACTTTCGGGTAGACATCCTGATCCTTGAGGCTCTCACCAAAATTCACGCTGGCCTGATTGAGAAAATCTATGGCTGCCTCAGCTGTAAAATCTTTTAACTCCGGATTTTCGGCCAAATGATGATCGGGAATGACCATTACCTTGTCCAGAATGGCATTTTTGACGCGATTCTGTGGTGTCCACGAACAGCCGCGATTCTGAAAGAAAATCAAAACAAATATGAGTCCAATTAAAAACCCAAAGAGATAAAATCGTAATCTTTTCCAGAATCCTCGCATGCCATTTAATTTCTTGCAAAAATAGCGTTCCTTTACATTCCCATGAGCAATAATTCGATTTCTTTGTAACGCAAGTCAAATACCTTACCCAAAATCTCACTCGTGAGGGTTCCTTTATACATGTAAACGCCACTTCGAAACCCCTGGTTATTTTTTATCAATTCCTTGCTGCCGCCTTTCTTTCCCATTTCAATTAAAACGGGAGAAAAGATATTGGAAATCGCAAAAGAAGCTGTGCGCGAAACGCGTGAAGCAATATTCGGGACACAGTAGTGGGTGACCCCAAATTTCTCAAAAGTAGGGGTTTCGTGATTGGTTACCTCAGAAGTTTCAAAACATCCACCCTGATCGATGCTGACATCGATAATCACAGCGCCTTGTTTCATATTGCTGACCATATCTTCATTGACGATGCACGGTGTTTTGCCAATCGGTGATCGCACAGCACCGATCACGACATCCGCTCGCATCAGGGCCTTCGTCAGCACTTTTGGCTGTATTACAGAGGTATAGAGCCGCATACCGGCGTTTGCCTGCAATCGGCGCAACTTCCCGAGGGAGTTATCGAAAACTTTTACGGAACAACCGAGACCATGAGCGGATTGCGTTGCGTATTCTCCGACCGTTCCCGCTCCCAGGACAACGACTTCTGTGGGCTGTACGCCGGCGATTCCTCCGAGCATAACTCCCTTTCCATCCTTAAACGTGTTGAGCAGCTCGGCAGCAATAAGGACAGAAGTATTTCCGGCAATTTCTCCCATCGCCCGAACGACGGGAAAATGACCTTCGTTATCGCGCATGTAATCCCAGGCAATAGCCGTGACCTTTTTCTCCATGAGCTTTTGCAACACTTTTTTGGGTTGCATTGTGATTTGCAGCGCCGAGATTAAGGTTTGATCAGTGCCCATCATCTCGACTTCTTCTTCAATCGGTGGAGATACTTTAAAAATAATATCGCACTGAAAAATTTCTTTTCGGTCATAAATGATTTGTGCTCCAGCCTCACTGTATTCGCGGTCAGTAAAATTCGAATTTTCGCCTGCGCGCGTCTCTACTTTAATCTCATGACCATTGGCCACGAGCAACGAAACCGCTTCGGGAACGAGTGCTACGCGTCGCTCCTGAAAAGAATCTTCCCGCGGAACACCGATATTCAAACTTCCTTTTTTTCGGGCTATTTCTAACATTTCCTCCTGAGGAAGCAAACGCCCTTCCTTCATGAGGCTTCTGATAATTTCTGGATCTGTCTTCATACGCTGGCTTCAATCATTCGACCACCCTGGTCATCTTTGGTTATAGTTATCCATACGCAAGATGGAGGCAAAAGGTTATAAATATTTTCTGCCCATTCGATAAAAACTTTTGAATTGCCGTACAAATACTCCTCTATTCCAATGTCATAGGCCTCTTCTTCCGCCTCAATTCTATAGAGATCAAAATGATAGATGGTTCCGAAGTACGGACTGCCGTATTCATTCACGAAGCCATAGGTAGGCGAACTCACTTCATCGGTGACCCCCATCGCCCTGGCGAGGTATTGAATAAAAGTCGTCTTCCCCGCTCCCATAGGCGCTTTAAAAGCAAAAACGTTTTCGTTCTGAAAAGCATTGAGCAATTCCGTGCTGATATGAATCAGATCAGACTCTTTCTCCGCGTAAAATTTCATCATCCCATATTTGCATTCAAAGATACATTTTTGAAGCGAATAAACCGAAGTGAACAGCACAGCCAAATCGCTGATTTCCCTGCGCGATCTTGCTTTCCGATCAGTTGACTTCATCTCGGCGTACAAATTGTCAAAACGGCGCACCAGAATTTTTCATCTATCGGGAAACTCCTACTTCGGCGACATTTCGATATAAGGAATCAACATTTCCTCCAGCGAAATTCCTCCATGCTGAAACGTATTCTTGTAGTATTTGGAAAAATGATTGAAGCGATTGGGATAAACGAAAAAGTTATTTTCCCGCGAGAATACATAAGTCGAAGAAATATTGTCTTTTGGCAAAAATGCATCGTCCGGGTTACTCACTTCGAAGACCTCTTTAGCTTTGTAGTCCAGGTTTTTTCCAATTTTATACCGCAAATTCGTGTTCGTATCCCGCGGACCGACAATTTTGATGGGGTTATTCACCTTTACCGTACCGTGATCGGTTGTGAGTATTACTTTCGCGCCACTTTGAGCAATTTTTTTGAGAATATCCTGAAGCGGTGAATGCTCGAACCAGCTTTCTGTCAATGAACGATACGCCGCCTCGTCATCAGCCAGTTCTTTGATCACTTTCATGTCCGTTTTTGCATGTGAAAGCATGTCCACAAAGTTGTACACGATAACATTAAAGTCGTTATTTTGTAATTGATGGAAATTTTCGCTGAGCTTTTTACCGGCATTGAGGTTCGTAATTTTATTATATCCGACATTCAGCGATTTGCCGAGGCGTTTGAGCTGTCCTTGCAGCAATTCTTCCTCAAAATTATTTTTTCCGCCTTCCTCATCTTCTCCCACCCAGTATTCCGGATGTTTTTGCTTAATCTGAGAAGGCAACAGCCCCGAGAAAAACGCATTTCGCGCATATTGTGTAGCCGTAGGTAAGATGGAATAAACCATGTCTTCGGTATCCAGATTGAAATATTTTCCCAGAACGGGGCGCAGGACCTGATATTGATCATACCGCAAATTGTCGATCACAATGAGATAAGTCGGTTGATCGAGGTGTTCGGCAACGCGATCTTTAAACAGCGTATGAATCATCTGAGGCGAAGCTTCGACGCCATTGATCCAATCCAGGTAATTGTCCTCAATGAACTTAGAAAATTGCGCATTGGCTTCCTGCAATTGCATGTAAAAGACTTCCTGCATTCCTTTGTCTTCGAGCGCAGAAAATTCGAGGTCCCAATAGACGAGCTTTTTATATAACTGAACCCACTCATCGGCATCCAGGCGATCCGAAAGGTCCATTCCGATCTGTCTGAACTCCCGCTGATAACTGGTATTGGTTTTTTCCGAGACCAATTTCCCCTGATCGAGGTTCTTTTTGATACTGAGCAATATTTGATTGGGGTTGACAGGTTTGATCAAATAATCAGCAATTTTGCCACCAATAGCTTCTTCCATGATGGACTCCTCCTCACTTTTGGTAATCATCACTACGGGCACCAGCGGGCGCAACTCTTTGATTTTAGTCAATGCATCCAAACCAGAAATTCCGGGCATATTTTCATCCAGAAAAATAATATCGTAGGTTTGTTCCTCGCACATTTCGACGGCTTCACTCCCGCTATTTACGGTATCTACTTCATATCCCTTTTGCTCAAGAAACATGATGTGTGGTTTCAAAAGATCAATTTCATCGTCTGCCCAAAGAATTTTTACCTGCATTGTTTGATTATTTTTAATTTTACGTCAACTTTAAAAGTACAGATTTGCGTCCGAAACGGAATACAAATAACAAAAAGAAAATTATTAACGATCCGGTTTACGGTTTTATTTCACTGCCGAACGACATAATTTTCGATCTCATCGAGCATCCTTATTATCAGCGACTCCGACGCATTAAACAGCTCGGCATGTCACACCTGGTTTATCCGGGAGCACTTCACACCCGATTTCATCATGCCCTTGGAGCTACTCATTTGATGACGAAGGCGATACACACCCTGCGGCGAAAAGGTCATACGATCACGGAACGGGAAGAAACGGGCGCACTGATAGCAATACTATTGCACGACATTGGTCACGGGCCGTTCAGTCACACACTCGAACACGACATTGTCAAAAACATCAACCATGAAGCGCTTTCCAGCCTTTTCATGCGACGGTTAACGAAGGAATTTGACGGTCAACTCGACACGGCTATTGCCATTTTTGAAGACGATTACCCCAAACCTTTTCTGCATCAACTCGTTTCGAGTCAGCTGGATATGGACCGCATGGATTACCTCAACCGGGACAGTTTTTACACGGGGGTTTCCGAAGGTGTCATTGGAAGTGACCGCATCATTGCTATGCTCGACGTTAAGGACGACGAACTGGTGGTCGAGGAGAAAGGCGTTTATTCCATCGAAAAGTTTTTAGTGGCGCGGCGATTAATGTATTGGCAAGTTTACATGCACAAAACCGTGGTCTCTTCAGAAGTATTGCTCTCCAAAATACTCAAACGAGCGAAAATTTTACTTCAGTCGGGACAAAAACTCTTTGCGAGTCCGGCATTTGAGTTATTCCTGTCGCACGATTTCGAGTACCAGGATTTTATAGAGCGTCCGGAACTACTGGATTCCTTTGCTCAACTGGACGACAACGACATTCTGGGCGCCGTTAAAGTATGGCAGCAATGTGAAGACCGCGTACTCGCTCTGCTTTCCCGACAATTAATCAATCGCCAGCTGTTCAAGATCGAAATTGCCAAAACGCCATTTTCCGGGGAGCGCATCCAAAAGGAATTAAAACGCGTACAGCAAGACCTCGAAGTATCGGAACAGGAAGCAGGCTATTTCGTACATACAGAAATTTTGCGCAATAATGCTTACAATGAAGAAAAGGAAACCATCAACTTGCTCATGAAATCCGGAGAAGTCATCGATGTCAGTCGCGCAGCAGATAACCTTAACATTCATGCACTTTCGAGTCCGGTACAAAAGTACTTTTTGTGCTATCCCGTTGCCAACCGCAAGAAATAAAATATACGTTGTTAAAAAAATATACGTTATAAAGCGCAGGGAGTTGGTCTCTTTTTATATTTTTGGAGAATGGAATTTTCGGCAGAACAAATCGCAGGAATCTTGGAAGGACAGCTGGAAGGTGACCCAAAGGTCACTGTTACAGGCTTGTCCAAAATCGAAGAGGGGTCGCCTAAAACCCTTACTTTTCTTGCTAACATGAAATATGAAGAGCATATTTACGCAACCGATGCTTCCATTGCCATTGTCAACAAGTCGTTTGAGCCGAGCAAATCGCTTCCTGATTCGCTCACTATTATTCGGGTTGATGACGCGTACAGCTGTTTTGCAAAATTATTAGAGGTGTACGACGAAATGCGACAAAAATCACCGCAAATCGAGCGCAATGCGTTTATATCCGATTCCGCGAAAATTGGTGGTGATGTTTATATTGGAGCCAACGCATACCTTGGAGAGCACGTCGAAATCGGCGACAAGTGTAAAATATATCCGAACACCTATATTGGTGATAATGTTTTAGTCGGAGAAGGTACTGTCATTCATCCCAACGCGTCAATTTATCACGATTGCCAAATTGGTAAAAAGTGTTTGATCCACGCAGGTGCTGTCATAGGCGCTGACGGTTTTGGATTTGCACCCGACGAAAATGGGCACTTTCAAAAAGTACCGCAAATCGGAAATGTCATTCTCGAAGATCACGTAGATGTCGGAGCGAATAGTACGATTGACCGCGCGACCTTAGGTTCTACGATTTTGCGCAGCGGTGTCAAAATCGACAATTTGGTACAGATTGCCCACAATGTCGAAATCGACGAACACTCTGCAATGGCTGCTCAGGCGGGAGTGGCGGGATCTACGAAAATCGGAAAACGCGTGATGGCGGGCGGACAAGTTGGCATTAGTGGACATATCAAAGTCGCTGATGACACAAAAATTGTAGCTCAATCCGGAATCCCGAGTTCTGTCAAAAAACCAAATACGACCCTTATGGGGTCTCCGGGAATTCCCATACAGGATTTCAAAAAATCATATATTGGATTCAGAAGACTGCCCATGATTTTGAAAAAAATCAATGAAATGGATAAAAAATAATAAGTACTGATCGAGAAGGAATAACTATGTCAGAAAAACAAAGAACCTTACAATCATCTGTAAAAATTGTCGGTGTTGGATTGCACACCGGTGAAAAAGTAGCCGTAGAAATGTGCCCGGCGCCTGAAAATCACGGATATAAATTTCAGCGAACAGATCTGGAAGATGAACCCATCGTAGAAGCAGATGCCGATTTGGTCGTCGCCACTGATCGGGGGACAACGCTCGAGAAAAATGGAGTCAAAATATATACGACTGAACATATTTTAGCTGCACTCTACGGAATGCAAGTTGACAATGCACTGATCAAGTTGTCAGGTCCTGAGATTCCCATCATGGATGGAAGTGCGCTCTCTTATGTAAACGCTATCGAGAATGCCGGGTTTGCAGAACAGAAAGCGGAGCGGGAATACATGGAACTCGATGAGAACATCCCGTGGGAGGATGAGGAGAAAGGTATCGAATTTTTAGCGGTTCCCGATAAAGAATATCGCCTGACGGTGATGGTGGATTACAACTCGCCCGTATTGGGAACGCAACATGCAACGATTTACAAAATTGAAGAGTTCAGAGATCAGATTGCACCCTGTAAGACATTTGTTTTTCTGAGGGAACTCGAATATCTGGCGAAAAATGGATTGATTAAAGGTGGAGATGTCGACAATGCCATCGTGCTCGTCGAACGCGACGACGTGAGCCAGGAAGAACTCGACTACCTCGCCAAACTGCTGGGTAAAGAGAACCTGAAAGTGGAAGTGAAAAAGATCGGTACGCTGAACAACTACGAGATGAAGTTTCAGAATGAGCCTGCACGCCATAAATTACTCGACATTGTGGGTGATTTAGCGCTCGTCGGCAAACCGATTAAGGCACATATTCTGGCAGCGCGACCAGGGCACTCGGGAAATACGCGATTTGCGAAAGTACTGAAGGAAAAGATAAAGGAGCAAAAACACGCACCTAAGAAGTTCGACCTCAATCGCGATCCGTACTACGACATTAACGACATCGAAAAGATGTTGCCACACCGCTACCCTTTCCTCCTCGTCGACAAAGTAATGGACATCACAGATGAGACAAT
>JBNJEH010000076.1:0-12795 GCA_051745635.1 Bacteroidota bacterium | reverse complement strand
ACGGTATTTTCTGCTGTTCAAACAATTGTGGTTTGGGATACGACAAATCCAACAGCAACAGCACCCGCTGCTGCAACTTACCAATGTATCGGCAATGTTTCAGTGGCAGACGTGAACGATGTGACGGGCGTTTCGGATAATTGTACGGCCAATCCAACGGTCACACATGTGGGCGATGTATCCGATAACAATACGTGTCCGGAAATTATTGCGCGCACTTACCGCGTAGAAGATGAGTGCGGCAACTTTATTGAAGTCGACCAAACCATTACAGTCGACGACGACATTGCACCAACGGCATCCAATCCGGCAACGACGACCGTGCAATGTGCCTCAGATGTACCGGCGACCGATCCGGCAGTTGTGACGGATGAAGCGGATAACTGTACAACCACCCCGACAGTAACGTTCCTTTCTGAAACGACAGATAACAACGTATGCAATGGAGAACAGTTGACGCGCACCTACGAAATCGCCGATGATTGTGGCAATACGACAACGGTTACCCACACGATCATCATCGATGCCTACACGCCGACCTTTACAGTTGCTGGAACCGATCCCACGTCGTGTGAGGCCATGGACGGATCTATAACGATAAGTGGACTAACTCCAAATACTGATTATGAATTCAGTTATAACGGCGGAACACCTTCTGTTTTCACAACTGATGTGAATGGTGATTTTACAATAACCGGTTTGGGAGCGGGAAACTATTCGAATTTCACCATAAGTTCAACGAGTTGTACGAGCTGTGGATCGACGAATTCCACGACAATCGAACTGGTAGGCCCCAATTCTCCGACGGTGGATGCAGGGAGTGATGTTGAAATTTGCGAAGGTGCTAATTTGACACTTACTGCTCAAAATCCTGACGGTGCGAATATCTCATGGGACCAGGGTATTTCTGACGGCGTTTCGTTTACTCCGGACGTGGGATCTAATACTTATACTGTAACGGCGGATTTAGGTGGATGCCTTTCGACGGACGAGATAGTAGTTACTGTTCATCCGCTACCCAACCCCGAAGCAGGGAGTGACGTCACAATTTGCCGAGGTGAATCGGTAACCCTGGCTGCGAGTGGGGCAAATAGTTTCAGTTGGGACAATGGTATCGCAGATGGTGTGTCATTTTCTCCAAATACGACGACTACTTATACAGTTACAGGAACTTCCGCGGAAGGCTGCACGGCTACCGATGAAGTAGATGTAACTGTCAATTCCATCCCGGATGCAGCGGTGCAGGTAGATAAAAAAGAAGGCTGTTTACCCTTAACCGTGCAATTCGAAAACACGATTTCCTCTGGAGATTGCGTTTATACCATTAGCGATGGGACGGAGTTGAATGATTGCGCCCCAACGCACACGTTTTACGAGCCGGGTTGTTATGATGTGCATCTCGAAGTGACAGATGAGAATGGATGCGGCAACTCAACATTCGTGGAGGATTATATCTGTGTAGAAAACAGACCTCAGGCTGATTTTAGTTATAAACCGGAAGCATTGACAAACTTAAATTCGACCGCTGATTTTTATAACCAGTCGACTGATGCTACTCATTATAAATGGATATTTAACAACGGAACCACCAGCACAAATGAAAATCCAGTGCACACATTCCCCGCCGTTGAAGATGAGTATGAAGTGACGTTGTTTGCGTTTGGAGAAAATGGATGTACAGACAGTATTATGCGCCGAGTCCCCCTGATCGAAGAATTATTGTTTTACGTTCCGAATACGTTCACACCGGATGGAAACGAACATAACCAAACGTTCAAACCCGTCTTCACTTCTGGATTTGATCCCCATGATTATCAATTGCTGATTTTTAATCGTTGGGGAGAAGTTATTTTTGAATCGAACAACTCGGAAGTTGGCTGGAATGGCACTTATGGAGCCTCAAGTAATGAAATGGTTAAAAGTGGAACGTATGTCTGGAAGGTGTTCTTTAAAACGAAATACGACGATGAGCAAAAGATGGAAGTAGGGCACGTTAATCTATTGAAATAAGGGCGCTGAGCTCCTCAATCAGTGTGGCTGGAGTGTTAAAAATTTTGTTTTATTCACGCTTATAGGTATATTTGGGAAAAATAACACACTATGACTCATAAGCTATTCCAATTCCTACTCTTGCCTATTGTTTTATCCGTAGCTGTTCAGGTATATTCACAGTGCGACGAAACCGACGAAAATCGCGTTTTACTTGTAGGAGACAGTTGGGCATTTTTTATGGGGTTTGATCAAACGATCAATGACGTTTTTGAACAGTGGGGACACTCGAACAAAACGTTTTATACGAATGGAACACTCGCTGAAAATGGCGCTGAAACGGTCGATTTCCTTGATGCCAATAAGCAAACGGAAATAGAAGACCAATTGAATAACCGGCCTTCCATAGATATTGTACATTTGAGTATTGGAGGGAATGATGTGCTCGGAAGCTGGAATACTTCAATGACGGCAGCACAAACGGATTCCATTCAAACACAGGTGCGCGACAGTATCGATGCCGTTATTAATTTCATAAAATCGGTCAGACCGAATATTGATATCGTTTGGAGTGGGTATTGCTACTCGAATTTTGAGGAAGTGATTGAAGGACAGTTAATTCCCTCAGCTCATCCTTTTTATGGCACCTGGGAGGATATGGAATTCCCGGATAACGAAACAATCAATCAGGTGCTCAACGATTTCACCGACATGATGGAAGCGTATTATGCCAATGATTCGCAGGTTCACGTGATCAAAGCTACGGGTATGATGCAACATACCTACGGTCAGATTGACTCGCTGGAAGTTAGCCCTTTTGGTACTTACCCCGCTTTTACTGCTCCGTTATCTGAAGGTTATGTCGATTATCCCTCACCAAAACCGTCAATGCGGAATTATGGAATAACAAAGGATTGCTTTCATCTTTCCATGCAAGGATATGAAGATCTGATTAGTTACCAAACGCAAAAATACTATCACAAAGCGTTAATGTCGGATGAACATTTTATCGCTGCTGCTGATTCGAGTACGGGCACTGTCGATTCGGATGAATTAGTAACCAATGATGTTTTAGTCGGCGAACAAAATGGAGTGACCTACAAAACAATTTTGAATTTTCAAACGAAAGATAATTTGGATTCCATTGTAGAATCGGCTAGTATTTACCTTCATCGCGATAATGTTGTAGGTGTAAACCCAATCAGCGACAGCATGGTGATTAAAATTGTCAAAGGAAGTTTTGGCGTATCTGCAGCCATCGAACCGGAGGATTTCGGTGTTAATGGTAGTTACCAGGGCTCACCGTGTATTTTTGGCGATAATTCTGACGGGAATTGGGTGCGAATCGACTTACCGGGACAACTGCTTCCTTTTATTCATCCTGGTTTCAATACACAAATTAAAATTTCTGCACCGCTCGTGACAGGTGGACTGGCGACTTTTTCAAACGCTTCAGATCCTGAATTTGCTCCCGTGCTCGATGTTACCTATGGCAATCAGTCTTACCTCGATATTGCAGAAGTCAAGAAAAATACCTTTTCGATTTATCCAAATCCAACGCGCGACATCTTACATATCGAAAGTGCTTCGCCCGTTGAGGAGGTGGCTGTTCTAAATCTCATGGGACAGGTCGTTGCCCGTTCAGTATCCAGCGAGGTGGCTATTGGTGATCAGCCCCGCGGGACTTATTTTGTAAAAATAAGAACTGAAAATGGTGTGATGACAAAAAAAGTAATCAAAAAATAGAGGTCAGTAGTCAATATCTGTCGACTTCAATCGCTCGATCGAAAATATGCCCTATCTTTGTGGATTATGAAGTGGATTGGTGAACGCGTTAGCTTTAAAGACCATAAAGACAGTGTTACTTTTGTCATTTATCCGCCGCAAATCGGATATAAAAAAAACATTGTACTCGCTTGGTTTGTCCTTTGGCTGATAATTGGAGGCACTGTGGTTTCGCAGTTTTTTTACGAGTATTCAAATCAAGAAACAATTGCGCTTTTTATCTTTATGTCGTTTTGGACATATTTTGCCGTGAGGGTGCTGCGAACCTTGCTTTATTTGTTCCGAGGACGTGAGTTTATAAAACTGGATCAAACGGCTTTGCGCATCAAGTCGGCTACAGGGAAATATGGAAAAGCACGACAATATCTGATTGAAAATATTTCGAAATTCTCTGTTGTGGAAATGAAAGACACTTCTTTTCAAAAAGTATTTGAAGACTCGGCCTGGGTGCGGGGAACTCCGCGATTACGCTTTGAATACATGGGGAAAAGTATAGGATTCGGACGCAAACTAGAGGAAAAAGACGCCAAACTCATGTTCCAGATTATTACCAAACGCATTACGAAATACATTCGGCAGAAGGAAAAAACAAATGCGGAATAAAGCGTCTACCGACTAAAAGATTATATTTTAAGTCGCTGGTAATAAGAGAACAGGATCAATTTTGTTCGTTTTATAAGGATGTGCGAGTTGGTGGAGTGCTTTGAGCTTATTATCTTTGAGTCAAATAATTAGAATGAAATCGTCTACGCTACTTTTTTTGCTCTTCGGCAGTTTTTCACTGATGAGTCAGCTACCGGAGCGTTCCATCCATCAGGAGCAACAGGAATTCTACAACGCTAAGGGACATAGCTTTGGTTATTACGAGGAACAAAATAAACCTTCAACTGCCGTTCAGCATGAAAAAAGTAATTGTAATCTGGAAAAAATTGTTTTTGGCTGGCACCCGTTCTGGAGCAATGGTCTGCAAGTCAACTACGATTGGGATTTATTGTCGGACTTTTCATACTTTTCTTATGAGGTCGATCCCAATACCGGAAATGCACTGACGACGCACGGTTTTTCTACAGCTCAAGCAGTTACCGATGCATTGAATAACGGTGTGCGCGTCAACCTCTGCGTTACGCTATTTAACGATCATGATACTTTTCTCAGTGACCCCAATTCCAGACAGACACTCATCAACAATTTAATCAGTTTAGTGCAGAATCGCGGAGCACATGGCGTCAACATTGATTTTGAAAGCATGCCATCGAGTGTTTCCGCTGATTACACTGCTTTCATGATTGATCTTTGCACACAAATGCACAACCAGATTCCGGGATCTCAAGTCTCCATTGCTATGCACGCGGTCGACTGGAGTGGATTTTACGATATAGCCGCCCTGGAACCGCACGTCGATTTGTTCTGCATCATGGGATATGATTACTACTGGTCGGGAAGTGCGAACGCCGGACCAAACGACCCGCTATTTCATTTTCAAAACACTTACAATTACACGTTGTCGAAATCGACGACTTATTACCGCGATCAGGGTGTTCCACCTTCTAAATTAATTTTGGGTTTACCCTATTACGGACGGGAATGGGACGTTTCATCTCATAATTTGCCGGCTACGACGACGAGCAATGGATCTCCTGTGTTTTACAATGAGGCGAAAGACAATGTGAGCGGCAACTACAGCACGGCAAATCGCAATTACGAACCTGAGAGTCGATCGGTGTATTACAATTTTTTTGATGGCGGCACTCCTGTACAGTGTTTTATATCTGAGGAAGATGAACTGGGAGAACGCATGGATTTTATCAATCAACGCGGACTTGCGGGAATGGGAATCTGGGCGCTCGGCTATGATGACGGATACAATGAGCTCTGGAACGAAATTGAAGGCCATTTCACCGATTGTTCCGCAGCCCCCTGTACGGGTACATTCTATGATGCAGGTGGAGGGCCTTTCAAGGATTATTACAATAACGAGAATTATTCTTTTACCATTGCACCTGAAAATGCAGTGAGTCTAGATATCTCTTTTTCTTCTTTTGATCTGGAGCAGGGGTTTGACTATCTATACGTATACGATGGAAATGATACTAATGCCCCTCAAATTGCCGGGAGTCCATTCTCCGGGACGGCGATTCCACCGAATTTTAACACGTCTTCAGGAGCTGTGACTTTTCGGTTTACTTCTGATGGCAGTACTGTAGCTGGTGGTTTTGAGGGTACGTATACCTGTACAATTGACGAAACGGATCCGCTGACTACCGTCGATCCCGCTCCATCGAACAACTGGCAAACCGAAGACTTCAACCAGGATTTTAACGATTTGGATGATGCCAATGGTACGGGAATTCACAAAGCTTATTATCACGTTGGTCAGCGCATGAATGGATACTGGAAAGCCAATGAAAAGCGTGGATTTTTTAACGATCACTTTGATGATGCAGCACTTTTACCCGAGTGGGAGTCAGCAAACGGGAACTGGACAGAAACAACCAGCAGTACGCTGTTACAAACCGATGAGTCGCTGGGAAATACCAATGTTTGGGCGCGCCTGAACCAGAGTCTCTCCAATCACCATGTCTACCACTGGAAAGGTAAAATGAGTGGGAGTGGATCAAATCGCAGGGCTGGACTGCACATTTTTTGTAGCGATTCCGTGGCGACCAACAGAGGGGATTCCTATTTCGTCTGGTTCCGGCTGGACGATGATCGCGTACAATTCTACAAGGTCGAAAATGATGTTTTTGGTGCTCCGGTCGTCAATAATGCGTTCAATTTTCAGGAAAATGTCTGGTACGACTTTAAATTGATTTATGACCGCATCGATGGAGGTGTCTGGATTTACGTGGATGATGAACTCGTAGGTCAGTGGACCGATAGTGCACCTATCCCGACGGGTAAATATATTTCTTTGCGCTCTGGAAATGCCGGCTATGAGGTAGATTCACTGACGGTCTTTCGCTCCAGGTATCCGGCAGCTACAATTAAGGTGGGTAACGATTCCCTGGATGATATTCAAGTTCAGAACAGCGATCCTTCAACGCCTGCTGGCAGAGTGATGTCGATTGTAAAGGACAACGCCGATAATTTATCAGCCATAGACGAAGTGCACATCGATGTAGACTGGACGCCGCCCCATCATTTTTACCTGAATGACGGAAATGTGGCGGGTGTCGATCAAGATACGATTTACAATAATCAAGTATTGCAGGCACATGCCCACTGGTCGGTAATCGATACACATTCACTAATGAATTCTTACGCGTTTGCCATCGGTTCTCAACCGTACGAAGACGATATCGTGGCGTGGACACCGAATGCTCAGGACACGGCGGTTTTAAATGTGACTTCCTCTGATTTTGTAGCGGGCGATTGGTATTATTTTTCCCTGCGTTCCGAAAATAATGCTGGTTTAATCGATTCTGTCGCTTCGGATGGTTTTCGGTTAGTGCCGAGTGCAAGTTTGAACGAAGAAGTCCTTTCGATTCCGAAAGTTTATCCGAATCCCGCAACAGATCAGACGACAGTATCAGCTGCGCAGCCGATTGAACGGGTCAGTATTTACGACATGAATGGTAAGCGTTTGCTGACTCAGGATGTGCATGCCAAAAGTGCTGTGATTGATGTGAACGATTTGTCCGCAGGTCTTTATGTTTTGCGCGTCACGGAAAAAAATCAACAGATTGAATTGAAATTAATCGTGGATTAAACCCGTTTTATAGTGACGATTACTTTCGTTCGATGAGGGGGAAATCATTACCAAAACTGTAACCTGTTGGATATTGAGTAGAACCTTTGTATTGCTGAGAGAGTTCGGGTACTCTGCTTTCGACGTAGGATTTCAGCTCGCTGGCGCTGATGATGGCGTCCGGACTAAAAGCTGGAGAGATTGTATTCTCGGGATTCATCATTTCAAGCAGCGCATAAGTAAATATTCCGTGTTCGAGATCACTGGATTCGTTCGCATATTCCATCTCCCGCGAGGCGGTGATAAAAAATGTGCCACTGCTCCGTGCCAGTTTAGCAATAGCTTTCTCGCGTTCGACACCCCTGAAATTGCCAGCTTGTAGGGCACCACCAGATTGACAGGCATCAATAATGAACAATTGTTTTTGTGCAGGAATATTTTTGGCCAGTTGAAACAATTCATCTCCTGAAAAGCCCTTTTGGGACATCTTCGAAAAATCACCGTACATATTGGTGATATCACTCATGACCAGAAAAAAAGTGGAAGCATCTTTCTGTGGATAGGGAATCATGACGCCGTGTCCCGCATAATAAAAGACGAATGCATCTTCGGGACCAATTTCAGTCTTCAAGCTACGAATTGTTTCCCTTAAGTCAGTTTTATTTGCACTTTTGTTGTACAGGGAATGGGTGTGAACAGTTTCAAACAGCATTTCCGCGTTACTACTGAGCTCGTTTATAAAGCTTTTCGCATCATTTTTGGCATAATTCAGGTTGTAATTTGAATTATCGTACTTATCGATGCCCACTGCCACGATAAAAAGTTCCCGCTTTCCCATTAAAGTGTCATACTGCACATGCAACGTTCTGGAGGCAGAGCGTAGACCGTCTTTCGTCATCAATTCTAATCGCAAATCATTGTGTCCCGGAGCAAGATCGACGCTGAAACTTTTTTCCTTGTTGATGCCGCGAAATAGCGGAGCACTGTCAAATTCGATGGTCGCTGATCGTTTATCATTATTAAATACAGCGATGGATTGAAGATCGGCTTTTGATGCGGCATAATTGACTGATAACAATAGTTCACTAGTGCTATGCTGATAAGTAGAGTCGGGGTTTACGGCAATTCTGTCTCCCTGAAAGGTTTCCATTTTTAATTCGAATGTGGGTATTTCTTTCATCATCTCATTCAGTCCTCGATCTTCCATGGGTTCAGCTGCAGCTAATTGTTCAAAGAGTTTCGGGGTATAGTATTTGTCAAAAAACAAGTCAATTTCCAGCGAATTCCAGCCTTTGACATAATTGATGTACTGCATGGATTTTTGAGTGCCGTCAAATTGCCCGTTGGGTGCCATTAGCAGCCATTCATCGCGGTCGATGACATGTAGCGTATAGTTGAGTTGTACAACATTTGAGTCGATCTTCCAATGTTTGATCTCACCCGTTACACTTCGGCTCAAGAGTTCATTCGCCGGTGCATTCCATTTGACCCAGTTAACACCTGATGGATGAGCTTCAACATCAAATTCAAGTTGGCACGAAATGTAGTTATATCCATAGATGTGGCGATTAGTATTTCCCACGATTAAAAGATTACGGTCTGGATGATGGCTGATGCTCAACATGGCACGTTTATTTGGAGCAGCAAACTTATCCAATAAGGTTCCCGAGTTAAAATCCCATATTTTGAGCCAGCCGTCTCTCGAAACTGTCGCTAATCGTTGTTGGTTATTGACGTTGAAAAAGCAAAAGTCAGAAATCGTTCGCGCGTGTCCTTTAAACTTATCGATGTACGTTTTCGTATCTGCCTCGTATAAACGCATATTTTTTTTAACATCGCCAACGGCTAAGTAAAGATTGCGTGGCGAAAACCCGACGCTGAATCCCGAGTTGTTTTGTAGGTCAATGTGATCGATGAGCTGCGTTTCCGTCGATTTAGAAACCTTAACTTTCCAGTGATTGATAGTGCCATCCCAGCTCGATGTTATGAGTTCGTCACCACTCGCATTAAATGCTAAATCCAGAATATAGCGAACGTGAGGTTTGAATTGAAAAAGCAGGCGATGCGTTTCATAATTCCAAAATTTCACGTTTCCTTCAGCATCACCGGTGAGTAAGAGCGGTTGAGAAGGATGAAAAACAACGGAAAAAATCGGAGAGGTGTGATGAATAAAACGAGGCAGAAATGAACCATCGTCGAGGTTTTGAATAACTACTGAAGTATCTACCTTTCCAATGGCGAGGTACTGACCGCTTTCGTCGAGTGCTGCTGCTGGTTTTAATTTTAAATGATTGATGATGTTTTTGTTGTACCACGACGCGTAATCGAGTGATTCGACTTGCTGTTTTTTATCATTTAATAAACCTCCAAAAGTTTTGATGGCTTTATTGGAAGTGACTTTTTTTGCAGTGATGCCAAACACATCATTTGCGACGAGTTGAACAGGAAGCTTAGGATGGATAGTGCTCTTTATGTGTTTTTGATCCTTCGATGAAGTAGCGAAGTGATTGCCCGTAGTTAAATTGATGTGGGTGTAATTGTTATCGGTCTTAATGGATATCCAATCTCCATCACGGGAAAACTGAATGTTATCAGCCGCTGAAAGACCGGTAAAGTCGAAAATTTTCTTCCAGTTTTTTGTTTTGTAAACCGATAGGCCTTCATCTCGGGCAAAAGTAGCAAATAGATCTCCAGCTTTACTGAAAGCAATTTTCATTTTGCATCCATCACATTGTTGCTCGGCCTCGAACTGGTGAATCAGCGTTCCTCTCTCTGTGTCAAATATGCTCGCTTTGAGTTTATTTGAACCCAAAGCAACGTAATTTTTTGAGGAATTGAAAGCGTAGTCGTAGGGCTTATCGAATGCCATAAAAAGGGTATCATTCTTCTTTCGATCGACGAGCTGAACGCCTTTATAACTATCGATTATCAGTGATTTTGTTTGTTCGTTTGACCAGCTCGCCGTGCGGATTGGAGCTGAAAAACCTTTGCGCTGTACACTTTTTTGCTGATCGCTGATTTTGACCTGAGTGAATTGATCCCTGTTATCTCCAATAAAAACATAATCTTCCCTGGGTGAAAAAGCTACGGACATCGGATAGGCGTGCGGTTCATTGTAGACATACGTAAACACTTCATTGCCGCTTTGACAATCCATGATAGCGACCAGATTATCGGATCCCGCGGATAAAAGCCATTCGCCGTTCTTCGAAAACTTAAGATCAATAATCTTTCCGGTATGTTGATTAAATGTACGTATTTGTTTACCAGAGTGGTAATCCCACAATATAATGGAATGGTCTGCGCTTCCCGATGCAAAATAGTTACCGCTCGGATGCCAGGCAATAACCGAAACGGATTGAATATGGCCTTTTTGAACGACGGTGGCTACATCTTGAGGTTGAGCCAGAGCCATCGTATGAAGAAACAGAAGCGATAAAAACCACAAGCGCATAGTAATCAGATTATTGTAGTAGAAAACGAAGTTAATCAATTAATAGCTGAAAAATAAAAAAGGGTGAAAATAATTTCCACCCTTCGACAATGTTGAGATTGCTGAAAATATCAAACTACACCTTTCCTAGCATGGCTTCTTTCAGTCCTTTATCGGCAGGTTCCTCGCCAAACCAGATTCCCCAGAGTGCTTTTTTAAATTCAAGACCGCTCGTGCCTCCCAGGTGTTCACCATTCATGTAGATTTGAACGCCTTTTTCAGGTTTGTATATGAGAATAATATCATCCCCTGATTTGAATTCTGAATTAAAATAACCCATAAATTCCTTGATTTGAGCGTCCGTCGCTTTTCCTTCCGTCGAAGTGCCGAAACCGTCTTTCACCGTTTCCACAAATTTGTCGCGGGTTACTTTGTCGGAAACGAGCTTGATGCGGATACACGATTCTTTGTCCATATCCACTATATGCTGGGCGTCACTCGATTTTTCGGGCAAATAGAGAGCAGAAACGTAGAGGTCGAAGAAGTATTTTTCGCGCAAACCAGCACCATTGTAATTGACGACCTGGTTGTCGATTTTCATTTTGGCCGGGAATTCAACTCCGTGCGCCTCGATATCCTGAGCATTTGTCGACCAAACCAGACCAAACAAAAATGCCGAGGAGAGTAATAATTTGATTTTCATAATTTTGAATTTATTGATTATTGATTACTTTTAAGCAAATGTTATTCCAAATTTACAAATAATATCATTATGAAAAGATTAGTTAGCTTGTTTACTGTTGGAACTGTTATGCTGATGTCAGCCTGCGGCGGTGGATGGACCGAAGAAAAAAAACAGAAAGTTGAAAATGATTGCATAACAACAGGAACATACGACTGCGATTGTTACGTGGAAACGACGGTGGAAACTTTCAAAACTCCTGGCGAATACAATCAGCGGTCGGATGAGGCGAAGAAGAAGTATCGGGAAGCATTAAAATCCTGCGAAAAAGATGTTGAAAAGAGCGATGAAGAAATTGAGTCGTTCTAATCCGGTTGTACTTTCCATTGAATTTGACCGCCCGGGATTTGCAGCAATTTGTAATTCCAGGAGCTGTTTTTTATGTTGCGTTCTATAAATCGACTCCATTGCCGTTCTTGAATTGTAGCAGGACTCATGATGAAATAGATGTGATGATTGTCCTCAAGCAACATAAAACTGTTAGTGGAGACATTTACGGCATCTCCGATTGATATTCCTGCACACTGGTCGCCGAGGCAATCGAACCAATTGTAAAGTGCATTTATGGTGTGCAGGCTATCTTCAAATTGCCACATTTTAAATTGTATCAGCGCACTATCCAGGAGAAAAGTCTGCGAATATGCAGAATCTGTCTGCAGGCGATCGGGAATGTAGGTCCATTCGTCATTCAGCGCTGACTCGTGTTCCTCCAATGGCTGAATATTCTTTTCCATCTCTTCGCCAATTGCCGCGAGAAAAGGATCGTCTTGCTGTTTTTCCGTGACGGCTGTATCTTCATAGTCATAAGCTCTGGAAGCCGCCGGAATGACATCATCCATTTCAATGACTTCCGTTTTGTGACCTCTCTCGCATTGAACGACAAATGCTGCGAATGCGACAATGACGATGACAGAAAGACTGCTGCTATATTTTTTCAATGACTTCTCGTACATAACTGATTTGAGCTGATGTATTATCGAGATGAGTAACCATGCGTATCGTATCTTCGCCAAAAGGCATGGCATGAACATCTTTTTGTGCTAGTGCGTCGACCACTTCTGCAACGGTCTTTTCACTATTTACTTGCGCAACGACGATATTTGTATGAACGTCCATCACGCGAGTTATCCACGACTGTTCGCTGAGCGTTTCAGCCAG
>JBNJEH010000075.1:0-13128 GCA_051745635.1 Bacteroidota bacterium | reverse complement strand
TATAAAAGATGTTAGACTTGGAGATGTTAGATTTCTTAATATCAACTGTCTAACATCTATTGTCTAATTGTCTAACATCTGATTATTTATTGTTTTACGACTTACATTGGTAATCCTATTAATTTTATTAGAAAAACGGTATCGCTTCCCTATTTAATTAACGAGCTCATCGGCATTCGTTACAAACAATTCCATGGATCCACCACTTTTGTGAATTTCGCGTACAATTGTCGAATTGATCGCCGTATACTCGGGAACGGTCATAAAGAACACACTTTCTATGCCAGAAATTTCATAATTCATCTGGGCGATGCTCCGCTCGTAGCCAAAGTCTTTGGAATCCCGCAAACCACGGACGATGTATTCCGCTCCAATCGACTCGCAGAATGAAACCGTTAACCCTTTGAACACAGCTACGCGCACTTCGGGCTGATCTTCAAACAACGATTCGATGTGCTTTTTACGATTTTCCAGCTCAAAGAGGTATTTTTTGGATGTATTTTGCCCAATCGCAATGACAATTTCGTCAAATAAACCCAGGGCTTTTTTAACAATACATTCATGACCTTTAGTAAAAGGGTCAAAAGAACCGGGAAAGACACCTATCTTGCTCATAATTTCATCAATTTAATTAAGAAAAAAAGCTAAAAACAACATTACCATATTTTCTGGAGGAATCAAAACGGGGATGCGCTTCAAAGTTAATGCGTTTTTCGTGCTCCAAAATAAACATCCCGCGCTCATTTAAAATTTCGTTTTTAAAAACAGCATTGATCAGAGACTCGTAAAAACTGGACTGAAATGGGGGATCGGCAAAAACCAGGTCAAATTTTGCAGGCGTTTTTTCTACAAATTTAAACGCGTCCGACTTGACTATTTCCACTTCCTCCAGGGCGTGCTTCTTTGCAAATTCCGAAATAAACCGCACGCACTTAAAGTTGCGATCCACTGCTGTAATTTTACCGGCTTCGCGCGAGGCAAACTCAAATGAAATATTCCCCGTGCCCGAAAAAAGGTCCAGGATTTTCATGTCGACCATATCCACCTGATTTTCCAGAAGATTAAACAGTCCTTCTTTCGCAAAATCAGTTGTGGGCCGGGAAGGAAAACCTTTCGGGGGAAAAAATCGGATTCGTTTTAATTTACCTCTGTTTATACGCACAATGGTTGTAATTTAATCGCTTGACGGGGATCGGCAAAATCCATTTGCTTTAATAATTGATGGCGCTGGATCAAATCAATCACAGCCTCAGCATTCTCGCGCTGTTCTGCCGTGTAAAAATAACTACTGGCACGAACTGATGCATTTCTCCAGTTTTTCTGGTCGAGCACATACATCAAATGATAAAGGATATCCTCAACTGTTTGATAGGCGAACGTATTGGCGAACAACAATTCGTCGCGTTCGACAAGTGCAATGGAAAAGTAATCATCGTGAACGGTAAAATGCAATCCTTTGGAGAAAGTTGATCCTTGAAAAGTGGCTCTCAAAAAGAACGCATTTTCATGTTTAATCTCTATATGCGGAAATCGCTTGACAAAAAAAGACTTCACCCAATCCGGAATTTCATATACAATGACGAGGTTCAGCTCCATCAATCGGTTAAAGTCCGTCGTGGCATCGTCTTCGTTCTTCCCAAATAATAGTTGATGAATAGCTTTCGGGTGCGAATCGTTGTAAATACTCAACGGAACAACTGCTTGCGAATTACTTGCCCAGGCGAGACTGAATTCTGAATAATCACTCCCCCATTCCAATTGATCAAAAAACTGCTGCAATTCAGCTTTATAACCACCTGGAGTCGCTTCGTGAAACCGAATATGCGCTTCTCGCAACACCTCCTGGCTGGAACGCAGAACCTCAGTAGCAACTACTGAGGTTCTCGAAATATAAACTGCAAGTTGTTTTCCTTTCACTTTATTCCCATGTTCCTTTGTCCGAACTCGTTGAAAGATTTCCGAAACCAACTGTATCGCGCACCCCTCCTTCAAAGCGCGGTACGGGCTCTCGTCCCCAAACGTGGATGGTTGGAATGGTATCATCGAGGTATTTGACGGAATCGCGTGTCTCCAGCGTCCACTCTTCCCTCGGATCGGTCATTGGTATATATTTAAATGCTTCAACTTTAAACTTACCGAGGCTCAGCGCTTTTCGTTCTCTCGTACGCGAGATATTACCGAGAAATTCTTTTTTATAACGAACCATGATGGTATCACGCCTGAACCCTTCGAGGTCTGGCTGTTCACCTGGGTTCCCCATCTCAGCGAGCAATGCTGCTTCGCGCTCAGTCATCAACTTATCAATGGCGCGATTGTCGTCGTACAGTGCGTCGCGTTCATCTACAGTAATCGCACGTCCCGGGACAGATCCCATCGCGTCGATCTTTTCAATTTTCTCGTTCTTGAAAAAGTCAAACAATTCATCCCAGGTTCCCGCATAAACACCGTGCTTCTTTTTATGAGCACGTTGAATTTCGCGGATCTCTTTCAAATTGTATTGAACGAGTTGTTCTGCTCGTTCGCGTTCCTTAATATGTTCCATCGATTTCTGAACAGAAATGGCGGTGGAAAAACCAATAAAAATAGTGACCAAAACACATATTGATCCTATAATAAATACGATGACGCGACTTAAAATTCCAGCACTGAAGAGTACGGCTAAAATACCTCCGACGAAAACATTGACTGCCGCAATATTGAATAGTGAGGATTGATCATTTTGTACACCGATAATAATCATTACTAACCCGACGATAGCTATGAGAACAGCAATCAAGTAACGCTTAATGAGAACAGAAAATTGATTATTCATTGTTTTTCCTTTGATTAATTCTTTACATTCCCCACAAATCTACAATTTTTTTGATATGACATCGCGCTATTGAATAGATTTTTTAAACCGTTTAATCAACAAGGCGGCGTTAGAAAACTCCTTCATTTATGATTTTCATACAACTCTCCTAAAATATCAGAAAATCCCACCATCAATTCAAGTTATCTCTTATCTTCGTTTGGTATGACAGTGAGCAGCCAATTATACGAGACGACGGTTAAAAACTTCCCCTTCAATCCTACCCGGGAACAATCGGATCTCTTGCACGCGCTTTGTGCTTTTTACACTTCATCTCAGGATCACCCGCTATTTCTGCTGCAGGGTTATGCGGGAACGGGTAAAACAACTTTACTGAGTGCCTTTGTCAATGCCCTGTCGGCTATGCGCCGAAAAAAAGTGCTACTGGCACCAACTGGACGCGCGGCAAAAGTATTTAGTAATCGGTCGGGACATCCAGCCTACACGATTCATAAAAAAATATATCGCAAAGAAAAAGTAGCAGGTGGAGGGATTCGTCTCGGGCTCGCTCCTAACCTACACACCAACACACTATTTTTGATTGACGAAGCTTCTATGATCGGTAGTTATTCGCTCAAAAGCGACGGCACAATTCAATCGCGAAACCTGCTGGAAGATGTCATCGAATTCGTCTACAACGGGAAAAATTGCCGCCTTATTTTTATCGGGGACCGCGGCCAGTTACCACCCGTAGGTGCTGATTTTAGTCCGGCACTCCAACAATCTTATCTCGAAAATCACTTTCCTCGCCTGAATATTCGACGTTTTGAACTTTCCGAGGTGCTGCGACAAGCGTATGATTCAGCCATTCTCGAAAATGCAACCGCACTGCGATCAGCTCCGGAGCACAGTTTTCCGCATATTAAACTGCGCCAAAACAGCGACCTGAAAAGGATTGATGGCTCAGAACTCGAAGATGTACTCGATTCATCTTTTTCGAACTATGGCGATACCAATACCATCATGATTACGCGATCCAATAAAAGGGCCAACCTCTTTAATGAGCAGGTGCGCGCACGCATTTTTTGGTACGAAGAACAAGTTGTCGCCAATGACTTGCTGATGGTCGTTCGAAACAATTATTACTGGCTCGGTGAGGACGTTTCTTCGAATTTTATCGCCAACGGGGAAACGATTCGCGTCAAACGCATTCTCGGCCGCACTTCGCTCTACGGGTTTGATTTTGTAGACGCCAGAGTTGAACTTATCGATTTCCCCGATTACGGTGAATTTGAGGTCAAAATCATGCTCGATGCACTATCGGAAAATCAACCGTCAATCTCTCGCGAACGCATGAAGGAATTATTTTTTGCCATCGAAGAAGATTACGCATTTGAACGCAATAAGAAAAAGCGATACGAGCGCATCATGAGCGATCCGTACTTCAACGCTCTTCAGGTAAAATATGCTTATGCCGTCACTTGCCACAAGTCACAAGGAGGTCAATGGGACTGCGTATTTATCGATCAGGGTTACCTCACTGAAGAAATGCTGGATCAATCTTATTTCAGGTGGCTCTACACCGCTTTCACACGGGCAACAGAACAACTTTATCTCGTCAATTTTCATCCTGCTTTTTTCGAAAATGAGCCGTCATTAGACTAAAACTCATCAAACTTAAAAGATGTTTTCCCCATTGTGATGGACGTTTTTTCTATCGCTTTATTTAACCGGTCAATCACCGCTTTTGCATCGGGCCGATCGAGGTAATCACCTGCCAGTATATTCAATTCTTCTTTTAACTGTTTCAGCGTAGCATACGTTCGATATCCGCTCAAAACTTCATTTTTTGAAAGATCGTACTTCTCCATGGTCTCAGCAATAGCTGATGAAGGCGGCGTAAAATTACTTTTAACCGGATCGGTATAGCTATTGACTTCTAACGTGATACAGCGGTCAACAAATAAGGTAACCTCCGTCGTTCTCAACTGCTTAAATGCAATACTTTCTTTCGCACGACGTTTTTCATCACTGCTCACTCCAGGATAAGCATCCATAACTTCCGGTTCCGGATGACTGACCAGTTGATCGTGCTGCATTTGTCCAATTCCCTGACCTCGGGCAATGATATTAAAATACATCTGATCATTTTGCATGGCTTCAAAAAATTCCATTACGCCGATAGAATCTTCAGGAGTAATTAAACGCGGCTTTTCGAGCGAAAAATCGTCTGATGCGAACACATCATTCATATTCAATCGCAATTGAGCAGTGTAAAAGGGCTCTGCATCCGCAACATTGATGTGCAGCATCACTTCATCGAATTGCTGACTTTGATGACTCAATGGGATGGCCAATAATTTCACCTGAAATTTCTCTTTATCATCAGAAGGGGGGAAAGTAAATTCCTGCGTTTGAATGTCGAAGCGCGAAGAATCTTCAAACAAATAGAATCCATCGTTCTCTTCAAAACTCACCCACTCCGTGCCGATCAAATCATACATATTTTGTAACTTCCGATTCAGGGCTTGCTTTTTGGTCAACACCTCTTCTTTTTCCGCCTTGAGCTCACGAATTTTTTTCTTAATAGATTCTAACTGACTGTAGTATAACACTACTTTTTCCTGTCTTTTTTTGCGTTTTTTCTTCTTCGAATCGGTTTTATATTTTTTATCATCCGTAGTGATCGTACTGTACCGGATATCGTTTAATTCCTTTTCCACCTTGTCGATTTCCAGCAATTTATCTTTCCGCCGATCGTCGTGATAGTCAATCCAATACTCCAACCCCCGGCGACCAGAAACTTTTTCTTCTAATGCAGCGATGTCGGCGCGCACCCGATTTATCAATGTATAATAAGTCAAATCACCGCCGAAAGTAGAGTCAGGAGAGAGAAACCGCGTTTCTGAAGAGCCGAATAAGGGATAATATCTCCCCCCTTTTTCCAGTACGACTGTCGTCTGTTTGTCCGAATTATAACCCCAGACATCCAGGTGAATATTGGTCTTCTTTCCTTCACCAGGCGTCTCAAAATAGTGAAAAGTGTTCCCCCGGGGCAAAACTTCCTGTTTTTTCGCTCCTCTAGTCTGCTTTTTTCCGATATACGGCTCGTACGGAAAAAGTCCCACAGCTTTTGGCAGTCCTTTATTCCAGCGACCGCGTTCATCTTTTTCGCGCTCCTCAAACATGCCCGACGTATTACTGCCATCGCCCGCTGCCGTTAAAACGTTGTGGAACATCGTCGATTCGCCACCCAACGATTTAAAAATTGAATACGCACGAATTTCGACCCATTTATTGATCGCAGTGCTGTACGCTTGAATCACTTGTTTCTTTTGATCGTTGTTCCATTTTCCAAAACCATCGAGCATCGCTACTTTATCATTAAAGGTCAACGTTGGATTATATAATTTCTCGATGCGGGGACGCAGTGCAAGCCCATTATCTTTTTGCCGGAGCGCACTTTCTGGCAATTCTTTGATCAAAAGTGTTTCAAATTCTTCATAATAGCTACTCATACCAGAATGTGCCAGGTCACCCGACCGCTGATGTTTGAGCGTTTTATTCAACTCCCACAACGCCATCTTATTGGCCGCCTCTGCAAGTATACCTTTTGGAGCTTTTCGCAATTCATGTTGATAAATGGTAAGCAATTCCGGTTGATTAATGATGACCTGTTCTGTTGAATCATAATTGATCTCACCGTTGGGCAATTCGATGGCTTCACCATGATATTTGATGTAGCGCCCAATATTTTTTTCAAGAATCGGGCTTTTGCGCACGGTATGGTAAAGATACGCCTTGTTTTGCGGCGTCAGAAAATGATCTGATTGACCGAGTAACATCGAACAACTGAGCAAAATCAAGAAAGCAACGACGATTTTCATACTACAAATATGCTAAAGATTCGAATGAAAAGAAAGTAATCCTACCAGTTCTCCTCTCTTTCATCTAAAATTGAAAAATCGCTCATCAAAAAAGGCTGTCCCAATAGAAACAGCCTTTTTAAAGTATCATTTAACTACCGTCAACTAATGCAGTGTCACTTTGCGCGTGAACATCTCGTCATTTGAACGGAAAATCAAGGTATAAACACCTGTTTCAAATCCAGCGAGGTCAACTTTGTTAGGTTCACCAGTAGTGAGTGATCGACTATTGATGACCTGTCGACCAAGCGCATCTACAATTGTGAGTGTCACGGTTTCATTCAAGCCCTCGATAGTTATATTTAATTCTCCATTCGTCGGATTGGGAAAAACAGTGAGCAAATCTGGTAATGTTTGTGATGACAAACTTGAAGCATCCAACTCGAAATTATTTTGATCACTCGAACTACATCCGTCCTGGTTCGTAACGGTGCAAGTATATTGTCCGCTTTGCGTCATGGTCAATGAACTGCCCGTTCCGACACTCGATCCATTCAAGAACCATTCAGCAGACTCACCCGGTTGTAACGTGACTGAAAGGACATTACCCGATTGGGTGATCACCGGAACAGCAGGTGCATTGAATACATCGTAATTCTGGTTCAGTTCGTCATTTCCAGGCGAATCGTCCGCCTGTCCATTGGGGTTAGATGTATAAACTGAAAGTGTCACATTTCCAGTACCTGCATTGATAGCGGGCAACGTCACGACTTCTGATTGATTTGTGGTTAAACTCCCCGTCCAGGCATACGTTTGGTTTCCGCCGGAAGTCTGATAATTAATCGTAGCCGAAGTTAGCGGATCATTGCCATAATTTCGGATTACCACTTCAGGCGATATTGTCGAATTACAAACAACAGCTTCTGGGTTATTAATACCTGAGATACCGGCGTCATTCATGTTATTGGAACCTGAAATGCAAAACTGATGCTGAGCACTCGATCCGAAATCAGCATTTGTCGCGGTCATTTCAAAGAGAAGATTACCATTTCCATCAGTCATTTGGTAATCACCATCCACAGAGCAACCATTCCATTGCGAACCGTACATCCCATCTCCGTACGAATCCATGATGGTAAACGTATAGCAACCCGGAGCCAAACAAACTGATTCTGAAACGGTTTGCCCCCCTCCTGAATTTTGATAATTACTACCGGAGAGTACAACGGCGTTACCGTTATTATCATCGGTGATTTCCCAGCTTATTTCTGCCGCATAACAATCAAAATCTAACTGCAAATCCACTGCTTGGCCATTACCATTAAGTGAGAAATTTTCAGTTTGTAAATCATTTGAAGGATTTTCATCGGTCACACCGTTGGGGTTCGATGTTTCCGCTTCAAAAGTAAACCCTCCGCTCGTTCCGGTTTGTGCTGGAAGTGTAACATTTTCGGAAGAACCAGTGGACAATGATCCGGTCCAAGAATAGGATTGAGGTGAACCGTTCCAGTCGTAAGTAATGGTTACACTCGTCAAGGTGGCGCTACCGTAATTTTTCAACACAACCTCGGGTGTAAAACTATTCACACACAATGCACCCTTGGGTTCGATAATATCAACAATAGCCGCATCGTATTGATTGGAGAATGCCCCCAAACAATTCATCGCAACATCTGCATTTATGCGTCCTGCTCCCAATTGACCGATATAACTCGGATTTTGTGCATCAATATCGTCAGCACTTGAATACATGCAATTGATGATATCAGTTTGAGTAGCACTCGGAGCAAGTGATTTCATCAAGCCAGCCAATCCTGCTACAAGCGGTGATGCCATGGACGTACCCGAAGTCGATTGATAGCTTGTACCTTCATCAGTACTTAAGATATTCGAACCAGGAGCAGCAATATCAATCCACGAACCGTATTGAGAGAAACTTGACTTTTGATCGTTTTGATTGGTTGAAGCGACTGCGACAACATTGTTGTAGGCCGCAGGATAAAACTGTGTTGAAACGTTGTCATTTCCTGCGCCTGCAATCAAAATAGAGCCGGAATTCCAGGCATTATTACAAACGTTCTGTCCATACTGACTGGAGCCTCCGCCGCCCCAGGACATATTAATCACGTCAGCACCATTATTCGCTGCATAAACAATGCCATCGTAAGCTGCGGTCAAACTACCATTACAGTCACCAATTTTTATCGGCAATATGCTCACGCCGAAACCAATCGAAGCAACACCCAGGGCGTTATCTGTTTCAGCACCAACGATACCGGATACATGAGAACCGTGAAATCCTGTATTGGCGCCACAGCCACGCGGATCGTTGTCCTGGTCAACGGCATCGTAACCGCCCACTACTACATTGGCAAGGTCAGGATGATCCACGTTAATGGCGTTATCCGTTACAGCTACAACTACATTCGGGTCGCCGACACTTGAGTTCCATGCTTGCTCTGCGGCAATCTGAAATAGAGACCACTGATTACTTTGATCAAAATTGGGATCGTTCGGCGTTATGGTCGTATAATGAAGTTCTTTTAATTCTGCGTATTTAATGGATTCGTGTTGTTGAAGTCTTTCTACTACAGCATTCACCTCGTACATGTCACTTAAACGAATTTGATACGTGCGATTCAGTTTGTCATCGTCCAGTTCAGGGTGCAAATGGCGCACTGCTTCAATTTCAAATTGACTCAGATACTCCGTAAACAGCGCGTATTGCTTAAAATCCACTTCTTTATCTTGTGAAAGGATGCGTTTTTGATCAGTTTTCAACTGGAAAACGACTAAACCATCCTGATAGTATTTATAAAGGGTTTGTGAAAAACTGTGCGCACTAACCATTAGTCCGAACAACAAAAAAAGGAGTAATTTTCTCTTCATGATATAACAGTTTGGTTTTGAGCCGGTATCATCAGTTCACGTCAGTGGCAGTAAGAGAACGCAGCCCTTGTTTCATACATAGTTTTAATGTTCACTTGAAATATACAAAAAAAAATGAATAAAGCCATAAAAGATCATCGAAATTCCACTTGAAAAACAGAGATACAAAAAAAAGCGGTTGATCCTGAAACCAACCGCTTTTGTTTTACTTTTTAACTGTATATTAATCTGTCTCGACTTGCACGAAGCCATGTTCATTAAATTCGTCTCCTTTTATGGTAGATATTCTTACTTTGTAGAAATACGTACCGTCGGAAACTTGATTTCCATTGTTGCGCGTACCATCCCATTCAAAGTCCGGATCGTTGGATGTACGAAGCACATTGCCCCAGCGATTTAAGATCACAATTTCAAAATCGGTGATCGTCTCCCGGGCTTGTGTATAATTGATGAAAAAGTCATCATTCACTCCATCATCGTTAGGTGTAACAACATTCGGTATGACATATTCTAAATTCGGATACTTCACTTCAATAACCTTTGAGAAAGAATTTGAACATCCTTCCGCAGAGACTCCTGTGAGTACAACATCGTAAAGTCCGACTACATCAAATGTTTCAGATACCGTATCACTTGGGTCATTAGAGAAGTTTCCATTGTCGAAATCCCATTCGTAACTCACGGCTCCGGTAGACTGATTGAAAAAATCAACCGGTAGTGGCGGTTCTCCAACCTGCGGGTTAGCATCGAAGACTACGTCAGGTAACGGATAAATCGTAACAGTCTCTGTCAACGTATCTGCACACGCTCCACTACTGTCTACCGCTATGAGTGTAACATCGTAATCACCTGCACCGGGAAATTCGTGCACCGGATCCTCTACAGTAATAGAATCTGAACCATTCTCAAACGACCAATAAACGCTTTCATAATCACCGGCCGAAGTATTTTCAAACGGTACTTCCTCCTCCTCACAAGCATTGTCATAATCGAAATCAGCAAACGGACGCGGTCCAACCTGTATTGTTATCGTTGTATCATGTGTACATCCCTGATCGGATTCTACACTGAGGTTAACATCATAATTGGCAATACCACTAAATTGGTACGTTGGATTTTGATCTGTTGAAGTAGATCCAAGATCGTCAAAATCCCAGTCCCAGCTCGTCACTGTTCCCGAAGATATCGACGTAGAGTCCGTGAATTCTGTCGGTACTCCGTCACAGAGCGGAAAAGCAACAAAATCTGCTACAGGATTCGGATAGATACCAATAAACATCGTATCACTAGATGTACAATTCGGAAAGTTAGCATCCGACATATCGACATAATACTCACCAGTAGAAACGCTCTCTGCGAGGCTATCCGTTTCTCCGGTATTCCACTGATAATTGTAGTCACCTGTTCCCCCTTGAGGATTTGCAACAATATCATAATCGATCAATCCACAAATAGAAGTATCATTGGGAAGGTTGGGCGTCATACCTGAAAATATATCAATCGACGCTGAACAGGTATCTGATAAACCATCTGTAAAAATAACATCGTAAGTGTCGACATTCTGCGAAAGACAAAGGTTAGTATCTGCGGAGTTAGTTGTACCATCTGCAAACCAATCATAGTAGTAAGTACCACAAATAGTACCGAGAACAGAAACATCATCAATCCCCCAGTGGTCATAACCTGCACCACTACCGGCATCCTGATACCATCTAAAACGCGTACTCGGCGTCTGAGCACCAGGTGGAATTTCCTGGCAATATTCCTGCCATGTAGTCTGAACAGGGTCATACCCGCCATTTAAAGGTTGATGATAGAAAATACTGGTCCAAGTTACGCCACCATCTGTTGAATACTGTAAATCAACTCCTTCATTATTTTGGTCTGGTCCTTCACAACTTCCTGACCCTCCTTGTTCAGCATATTTCATCATGTAGCAAATATCTCCACCACAACTCATGTCGTAGTCAACAGTTTCCAAGACACGAGGCTGCGACTGAGAATCGCCAAACCATGCACTCGGTGAATTGTCTGGTGGTGCTCCACACGGGTTCGTGTACATTACCGTTTGATTTGAAGACCACCCCGGCCCCAAACTTGAGTTATTAAAATCCTCGTTGAGTAGTGTATCTTGTGCTTCCCCAACCGCCGTAAGGTCAAAACAACTCCCACAGTCAACCGTATCGCTGGCTGTTTCAATTGTTACCGAACACTGCGATTTTGCCGTATAACTCACGAATAGCGAAACGGCTAAAAGCGATAATTTAAATACTTTATTTTTCATCTCTACAGGTAATTTACATTGATATTATTTACTTTGACTTCTGACTCTGCAGCTTTCTTACCACTATTCCCCGGTAAAAAGGCTTTGAATAAAGTCAACTCATCATTGACGCCCACTTCTCCTTCTATCGTTTCATTGGCATCCAGCCTAATTATTCTTTTCTTATCGCCATCGCGCGATGATTGCTCTTTTCCATCCTGAGCATAAGAAATAATCAATTCGAATTTGACGGGTGCGTTCGTTTTATTCGTCACAGAAAATGCGTGATATTCATAAAAACGATCATTCTTAGCGTCTTCAAAAGATTTGGTTGACGTAGTAATCGCCACTTGATCATCTTCAAAATCGGATTGACTCCATACAACGTGTGTCGACAAGAAAAACACACTTAAAACGGTGAGCATTAGACTTTTCATATTCATTTTATTTAATTTTATTAGTTGTTCGATTGATAGACGTAATAAAGTTTCAAAAAGTTCGATGTATTTTTAACTTTTTTTCGAAAATAGGTATTTCTTTAGAGAAAACTGGTCAATCAGGACATTTTGTAAACATATTTAACAGGCTTCACTATTAAACGACTATTTTTTAACGAGCGGATAAATTAAATGCTCCAACCCGTTCACTTTAATTTCATACATCAATTGCATTTGCTCCCCTAATTTATTTTGAGGAAAGCCCTTTTGCCGAAACCACGTGTAATAGGGTTCGGGGATCTGTACCAAAAAATGCCCCTTGTACTTTCCAAAGGGCATTTTTGTATTCGCTAATTTCATTAACGCTTCGCGCTGTTTTTTTTCCATCTATTTTTGAGGTGTCGATTCAAGCGCCTTCAATAAATACTTCCAGAATTTCTGAACCGATGAGATGCTTGCACATTCATCTGGTGAGTGCGCATGTCTAATCGTTGGACCGAAAGAAATCATGTCTACACCGGGCAAGTGTTTCCCGAGAATACCACATTCCAGTCCAGCGTGACATGCCTGTATATCTGGCTCTTCATTAAATTCTTTACGGTAGATATCGGCCATCGTTTGGAGTATTTCAGATTTTGGATTGGGCTCCCAACCAGGATAATCTCCGGATTGCTCTACTTCAGCTCCCAATAAATCAAACGGACTTCTGACAGTCGTGGCTACATCAACCTTTGTGGACTCTACACTACTCCGCTGCAGGGATTTCGTAGTAAAGACACCATCTTTGATAATCACTTGTGCCAGTGAAGATGAAGTTTCCACAAGTCCTTTGAACTTTAAACTCATCTTAAAGACACCATTATGGATAGCATTTAAAGCGTG
>JBNJEH010000074.1:0-13822 GCA_051745635.1 Bacteroidota bacterium | reverse complement strand
GATGAAAAAAATGAAGAATAGTTTTCCATATTCCTGAGTTCTGGATAAATAAAAGACACTCTTCACTTTTTGTTCACAGTTGTATATCTTTTTTGTGTTCATGAGGTCACACTGTTCGGTTCGCATTACTCACTTTTGTTAGTTCATTAAAGTGTTTCCAGTTTTTCGGGACAGGCGGTGAGTTCTCTTCGGTCGGTTGCTCGAAAAAGTAACAAACCCGTGAAACGAGAGCAGGAAAGATCTTGCGCCTGGAAACTCTCCGACCCACTTGACCTTCAACTTCTAAAATCTTTGAAAGTCCCTGCACTAACGTTTGGTCTTCAAAAGCTTCGCTTTTTCTCCTTCCGCTCTCCCCTTCCTTTGAGACTGATCCCTTACCATTAAGTTTTTGGTAGAACTAAAAAATTTAAATTTCGCGTATACGTTGGTAGCCAATTTTTTACTTTTGACCTTATGCGTACATTTAGATACTTTGTGAGTTGTTGCACCGTATTCATTTTGGTAAGCAGTTGTTCCGGATCTGACGATCAGGCAGAATCGACATACCCCTATTTGGCCGTATGTTATGAAGATTTTTTCTGGAATGAAGACGTGGATATCGCTGAAGAGTTGTCGCGCTTTGAGGCATCACTCATTCAAGAAGGAAAGTTAAAAGACAGCACGGGAGCATCCTATATAAGCTTGTTAGACGAACTGAGTCATAAAGAATATTTTCCGCTCCCCCTCCCCTACGATCAATTTAGCAAGCAGATTCTCTATAAAACCCCGGACGAATTGATTTCCTGTGCACAATCGGTTTTTGGAATTGATTCTTCGCTGGTTCAGGAAACCAATTTTCACCATGCCCAGCAACGCATCAACCAGGAAGGAACAAAACGTGATGAAATGCCCGTTCAACTAATTTTTTCTATTTATGCAGAAGAGCTTCAACCGAAAGATTTTGAAGGTGACTTCGTGCGTTATTCGTTATTACATCTCCTCTACCGCTGGTACTTTAAAAGTAAGAACGATCACTCTGCTTCATTGCCGAAATCCGATACTACCGAGCAAAAGAACCATTAGTTTCCCGTTTGAACCTTCCCGTTATTTGCGTTTTCATTATATATTTGTGGCAAATCAATTAGCATGCGTTTAGGCCAATTAGCAAGAAAAATTAATTCATCTACGTCCGAAATTATTCAGTTCGTACGGAAAGAATATGACGTGGAAATCAATGAACACCCCAACAGCAAGATACCAGAAACATATCTCGACCACATTTATGAAGTATTAGGAAAGCGTGAAAAAGTGAACCGGGATGGGAAAGAAAATGATTCAGATGAGGAGGAAAAGATTGAGGTTCAGAAGCGGAAAGAAGATGAAAATGAGCAGGAGAAAGTGAGTGTGAGTCAAGAAGAAAAGAAGCGAGTGGAAGAGGAGGAACCTGAAACGACGGAAGCATCCGGTGACGAGGTTGAACTGAATATTTCTGATGGTGTCATAAAAGCTCCGAAACCCGAGGTAGAAGGCGTTAAAGTGGTAGGTAAGATTGAATTGCCCGAGAAAAAATTGGATGAAAACGAAGACCAGGAAAAAAATGATGAATCCGATCATTCAGATGACCACCAACCGAAGTCAAAACCGCGCAGAAAACATCACAGAAAGAAAAAAAAGAACCGCCAACGCGAAAAATTAAGTCTGGCTGAAAAGCAACAAAGAGAACGCAAAGCCTACGAAAGGGAACAGCGCCGTAAAAAAGAACGCGAAAAGAAAAAGAAAGAAGCGCACTATGAAAAGATGATGAAGCAGAAAAAGAAGAAAAAATCATCGCGGCATTCTTCACCCAATCAAGACGCGTCGCAAAACAAAAAACGGGAACCGCGTACACTGTGGGGGAAATTTATACGTTGGCTCAACACTTAAATATCCATTGAATCTATTTGATAACATGCACATTGTACCTACCCTTATCAAAAGAATCTAAATGTTTTCAAAAGAAGAAAGAAAAGCGATTCACGGCGCATACTGGAAAAAATTCAAATCCTATATGGGCCGCGAAAAAAGTATCTCCGGGAAACGCGTGAATTGGGTCAATTACCCAACCGGATTAAAACAAATTTACGTGCGGCTTCACGCAGACAATAATCATGCTCGCTTTTCTATTGACATTCAAACCAGAGATGAAGGTATTCGCGCGCTCATCCGGGAGCAATTTTTTGAGCTAAAAAAAGTACTCATCGAAGCAATGCCCTCCGAAGGAATCTGGGAAGAAAAGGCTTTTAATGCAGCGGGCGACCCTATCTGCCGCATTCGGTGGACGCTGGTAGATGTCAATATGTACCATAGCGAGGATGAAGCCCGAATATTCGAATTTTTCAAAAACCACCTCCTCGGTTTTGATGCATTTTATGAGACCTATAAAGATATACTTTTTGGACTATTGAAATAAACAAAACACTCATATTCAACATTGAAAAAAGCATCATATAATGACAAGACAAAGCAAAAATTGAATTTTCGTACTTTTTTCGTTCGAGATTAGTGCAATTCAATTATTTTTATCCGACAAGAATACAAATTATGGCAATATCAAAAAAAGAACTCGATTTCAATAAAAACGAAGATGCAATGCGCATGAAAATTTCGGAACTCGAACGAAAGCTCGATCGCATACATCAAGGTGGTGGAAAGAAAAAAATAGAGAAACACCACGGGAAAGGAAAACTCACGGCGCGCGAAAGAATTGACCTTTTATTGGATGAAGATAGCGAGTCCGTAGAGATTGGCGCACTTGCCGGTGAAGGAATGTACGAAGAATACGGCGGCTGTCCCTCGGGAGGTGTCGTCATTAAAATAGGATACGTCAAGGGGCGCGAATGTATTGTTGTAGCCAACGACGCCACTGTAAAAGCAGGTGCCTGGTTCCCAATCACGGGCAAAAAGAACTTGCGCGCTCAGGAAATTGCAATGGACAACAACCTCCCCATCATCTATTTAGTCGATTCAGCGGGCGTGTTTTTGCCCATGCAGGACGAAATTTTTCCCGACAAAGAACATTTCGGTCGCATTTTCAGAAACAATGCGGTGATGAGTTCGATGGGAATCACGCAAATTGCCGCGGTCATGGGTAGCTGTGTCGCTGGAGGAGCCTACCTCCCGATCATGTCAGACGAAAGCTTAATCGTCAATAAAACAGGAACGATCTTTTTAGCGGGTTCTTACCTCGTAAAAGCAGCTATTGGTGAATCCATAGATAATGAAACACTCGGAGGTGCTACGACACACAATGAAATTTCAGGCGTATGCGATTATAAACCTGAAGATGATAAAGAATGCCTGGAAACGATCCGCGAACTCATGGATCAAATCGGTGCCTCGGAATCTGCAGGATTTGACCGCAAGGAAGCAAAACCGCCCAAAAGTTCACCAAAAGACGTCTATGGCTTGTTGCCAAAGGACAGAACGAAACCGTATGACACGAAAGAGATCATCAAATGTATTGTAGATGATTCTAAATTTACGGAATACAAAAAAGATTATGGTAAAACGATTATAACTGCTTATACTCGCATTGACGGTTGGAGCGTTGGTATTGTTGCCAATCAACGATCCATTTCCAAAAGTGGTCAGGGCGAAATGCAGTTTGGTGGCGTGATCTACTCGGATTCTGCAGACAAGGCTGCGCGATTCATCATGAATTGCAATCAAAAGAACATTCCGCTCGTATTCCTCCACGATGTTTCGGGCTTTATGGTCGGTTCGAAAAGTGAACACGGCGGCATCATTAAAGATGGAGCCAAAATGGTCAATGCTATGGCGAACTCCGTCGTTCCTAAATTCTCTGTGATCATGGCCAATTCATACGGTGCAGGTAATTATGCGATGTGCGGAAAAGCATACGATCCGCGTTTAATTGTCGCCTGGCCTACTGCCGAACTCGCTGTGATGAGCGGTTCTTCTGCAGCAAAAACCCTGCTCTCGATCGAAGTGGCTTCCTTAAAAGCAAAGGGTGAAAAAATCACTGAAGAGAAAGAAAAAGAAATGTTCGACGAAATTAAAAACAGATACGACGAACAAATTAGTCCTTATTACGCTGCATCCAGACTGTGGGTCGATGCCATCATTGACCCTGCCGAAACGCGAAAAGTGATCGCGATGGGAATTGAAGCAGCAAATCACAAACCGGCGGAGAAACCGTACAACGTTGGTGTTATCCAAACTTAAGAACATGTTAGACTGGCAATTCAAATATTATAACGACTTGACATTAAACGAACTTTACGACATTCTCGCACTTCGCGTGAAGGTGTTCGTGGTCGAGCAAAACTGCCCCTATCAGGAGATGGATGGCCGCGACAAGAAATCTTATCACCTGATCTGCCGCAATGGCAAAGGTGATCTCGTAGGAACTATGCGCATCCTGCCCAAAGGCGTCGCTTTTGCAGCGATTGGATTTGGTCGCATTGTACTGGATGAATCAGAAAGAGGAGTGCAGCAAGGTCATCAAATGATGCGGGAAGCGATGAAATTCTGTAGAGCAGAGTTTGGAGATGTTCCCGTATATTTGTCGGGACAAAAACACCTCGAAAAGTTTTACAATCATCACAACTTTCATTCTACCGGAAACGAATACCTGGAAGATGGAATCCCGCACGTAGAAATGTGCTACGAGCCATCTGCCAAAAACTAAAAATTATGATGAAAAGTTACTTTATATTTCCAATGATTGCAACCTTAATCGTTGCACAACTCAGTGGATGTGGAACAACGAAAGAAGACGAAGCAAGCGTCGAAGAAAACCGCAAATACACCATTAACACGGAGTATTTTGATCAAAGTACCCGCCCACAGGATGACTTTTTTCAATTTGCCAACGGTACGTGGATCGAAGAGAATCCGGTTCCTCCTTCGGAATCGCGCTGGAGCAGTTTTAACGAACTCGATAAGGCCAATAAAAAGAAGTTAACAGCAATTTTAAACGAAGCGAGCGATCAGCAATTTGAAGAAGGTACCAGCATGCAAATGATCGGTGATTATTACAAAGCCAAATCAAACATGAAGCTGCGCAATGACAAAGGGTTTGAACCTATAGTGAGTTTGTTAAAGCAAATTGAAAAAATGAAATCAAAAGAGGAAATGCCTGAATTGATTGCAAGACTCAACAAAAAAGGAATTAATGCTTTTTATAACTTTTATGTAGGACAAGACCTGAAAGGTGTCGAATCACACGTCCCCTACTTGTCTCAGGGCGGACTCGGACTACCCAATCGCGATTACTATTTTGATGAAGTGCACGAAGACATTCGAACGAGCTATAAAAACTACATTCAAAATGTCTTTCTACTCACTGAGCAGTCTGTTGGAGAAGAAAGCAAGGAGGTCGTTTTCAAAATCGAACAACAAATGGCTGAAACAATGATGGAACCGGCTGAATTGCGAATTCCGGAGAACACCTACAATCCCGTTTCGCGCCGGGAAGCCATCTCAAAATTTAAAGGGCTCTATTTGAATCAATACTTTAGATTCATTGAAATTGAAAGTTTTGACACACTTATTGTCGGACAACCTGAGCATTTTGAGTATCTCAATAAACTCATTTCCTCGATGGAAGTTGAACATTTGAAAACCTACATGAAATGGAAAGTGCTGAATCATTACGCACCATACCTCAGCGAAAAACTTCTGGCACAACATTTTGAGTTTTATGAATCTGCACTTTCAGGGAAATCAAAAATGAAGCCTATGAACGAGCGAAGCATTGAAGAAATGACAGATAAAGCCGTTAAAACCGCACTGGCGCGTGAATTTGTCGATCGCCACTTTTCGGCTGAAGCCAAAGACAAAGTCAACGATATGGTCGATAATTTGCTCACCGTCTATCGTAAACGACTGGAAAACCTCGAATGGATGACGGCAGAAACCAAGGAGGAAGCCCTCAAAAAACTCGAAGCGATTGGGCGTAAACTGGGCTATCCTGAAGAATGGAAAGACATCAGCACGATCGAAATTCAGCCCGATAATTATGTGGGCAATGTCGATGCTTGCGCCTACTACTCTTTTCGGGATAATATTGAAAAATTAAATGAGCCCGTCGACAAAAAGGAATGGGGCATGCCCGCGCACATGGTCAATGCCTATTATCATCCCATGTTGAACGAAATCGCTTTTCCTGCTGGAATCATGCAGCCTCCGTTTTTTGATATTAATGCTGAAGATGCCGTTAACTACGGTGGAATTGGTATGGTCATCGGACACGAGTTTACACATGGATTCGACGACATGGGCAGCAAGTTTGCAGCCGATGGTTCATTCATCAATTGGTGGTCAGAAAAAGACCGCAAAAACTTTGAAGAACGCACCGATAAGCTGGGCAAAACATTTAAAACATTTTGCCCCATCGACGGCCATTGCGTGAATCCGGATTTGACAATGGGCGAAAATATTGCCGATCTCGGTGGTATCACAATGGCTTATCACGCGTACGCGATGACCGATGAGTTTAAAAAAGGAGAAAAACGGGACGGACTTACACCTGCTCAGCGCTTCTTTTTGTCTTATGCGCAACTCTGGAAAGTCAATTACACCAAAGAGGAGTTAAAGAAACGATTGGCAACAGACCCGCACAGTCCGGGCAAATATCGCGTCAATGGTCCGCTCATGAATTGTCCCGAATTTTTCAGCGCTTTTGATGTTTCTGAAGAGGATCCCATGCGCAATAATGCTTCAAAGATTTCTAAAATCTGGTAGCAATCTTTCATGAAACAACACCTCATTGTAATAGCCGGACCTACGGCGAGTGGAAAAACAGCTTTGTCAGTTGCGCTCGCGAAACAATTGAAATGCCCCGTAATTTCTGCGGACAGTCGTCAGTTTTACAAGGAGATGTCGATTGGAACGGCCAAACCCACGCGCGCTGAGATGAAGGGAGTCCCTCACTTCTTTATCGACTCCCACAGCATTGAAGCGCCACTATCTGCCGGCACCTATGAACGGCTTGCATTAAAACGGCTGGAGCAACTCTTTCGAAAACACGAGCATGTTGTTCTCGTCGGTGGATCCGGGATGTTCATCGATGCCGTGATACATGGTACGGATCAGCTTCCACATTCGCGGGAAATCCAGCTGGAATGGAACGAATTCTACAATGAAAACGGGCTGGAAGGGCTGCAGGAACAATTGCGCGAAAAAGATCCTGAATATTATCAGGAGGTGGATGAAAACAATCCCGTTCGACTCATCCGGGCGCTCGAAGTCATTTCAATTACCGGAACACCCTTCTCGCAGTTGCGGAGCAGATCTAAGAAACGGCGTCCGTTCAACACCCATTATTTCGCTATTGACGTGCCGCGGGAAACACTCTATGAGCGTATTAATCAACGCGTATTGCAAATGATTGAAAACGGACTTGAATCCGAAGCGCGGGGATTATTGTCAAAAAAAGAGTACACTGCATTAAATACAGTGGGTTACAAAGAATTTTTCCAATACTTCAACGACGAAATTGAGCGCTCCGAGGCAATCTCGCTCATACAGCGAAACACGCGTCGTTACGCAAAACGTCAGATGACCTGGCTGAGGAAAAATCCCTCCATTCAATGGATTGCATTTGATGAAACCGATCAGATGTTGAAGAGTTGTTTATCCAAATTAGATAATGCCGTTTCCTGAATTCAATTAGGAGAACCTATTTTTTTCATTTATATTTGTTAGAATGAAACGGTTAATTATTTTTTCAGTAGCATTGCTTCTGTTTGGTCATCTGGGTTGCAGAAAAAATGAAGTTACCATAGAGATCAAAGGTATTATTAATAGTTCACTCGATGGAAGTGGTCTGGCTGGTGTGAACGTTAATCTCTACACCAAACCACTGGGATCTTCCTTCGACGATCTGGCAGAATCAGTTCAAACCGACAGTGAAGGAAGTTATGCTTTTGAGATTAACAACGACAAGTACGAAAACGTACGCCTTCATTTTGAGAAAGAAAATTATTTCGACATCAATCATACGATTCCCTATTCAGATTTGAGTACCTCGAATGCCAACACCTACGACTTTCAGATGAAAGCTCAGTCGTGGACCGCTTTTGTCATTAAAAATAATCAGCCCGATTCGAGTGATGAATTTAAATTGCTCAAAGACACGGGTAAAGAAGATTGTGAAAGCTGCTGTGAAAATGGATTTTACTATTATTATGGCGACGTAGACACCACAGTTCTTTGTCCGAATGACGCCAATCGCTATATGAAATTTTATTACTGGGTGAATGGCAACGAATCAAATGGTATGGACAGTGTTTATAACACGCCTTTTGATACGACTTACTACGAATTTAACTATTGATTTAGGCGAACAATTAATATCGCGTGAAATCAGAAAAACGCTTCGTAAGTAGCTCATTTGATCAAATTAGCCCGTGATCCAGTTTATATCGGAATGGTAGTCAACTAAAATAAACGTGGTAGCATTGAACGCAATTAAGGACAGCTAAAAAAACTACTTTCTACACGATTCTGACTAATTACCAGAAAGATTGGCGAATAATGCGGGATAATTCCTTTGTGGTTCAAACAAATAACTTTATCTTTGCCGTTCAATTTTGAAAATGTCGTTAACTCCAATTCAGACGACAACAACAATTTCTTTCAAGATTATTGGGGTTGCTTGAAATACAATTAAAACATGGCCAATATGGCAGAAAACAAAGTAATTGATCAGGGAGATCCTGAATTTGACTGGGACGCACTCGCGAATGAGGGCTACAGTCAGGCAGAACATGCCGAGTACGCAGACACGTACGAAGAAACATTAACTTCGATTAATGAGAAAGAAGTCATTACCGGAACGGTAGTATCCATGACTGAACGCGAAGTTGTGGTAAACATCGGCTACAAATCGGAAGGCGTTATTCCAATTAACGAATTTCGTTACAATCCGGAGTTAGCCGTAGGTGACGAAGTTGTCGTTTACGTTGAAGCACAAGAAGACAAAACAGGTCAGCTTGTCGTTTCGCACAAAACGGCGAGAATGCACCACGCGTGGGATCGCGTAAACGATGCACTCAAAACGGGAGAGGTGATCACAGGTCACGTCAAATGCCGTACGAAGGGTGGTTTGATCGTCGATGTATTTGGAATTGAGGCGTTCCTGCCCGGTTCTCAAATTGATGTGAAACCTATTCGCGATTACGACATGTACGTCGGTAAAGACATGGAATTCCGCGTGGTGAAAATCAACCAGGAATTCAAAAATGTCGTCGTTTCTCACAAAGCATTGATCGAAGCAGAACTCGAAGAGCAGAAAAAACAAATTATTTCCGGACTCGAAAAAGGTCAGGTACTCGAAGGTACAGTGAAAAACATCACTTCTTACGGTGTATTTATTGACCTTGGAGGAGTTGATGGATTGATTCACATTACGGATCTCTCCTGGGGTCGCGTGAATCACCCAGAAGAAGTTGTTGAGCTCGATCAGAAATTGAATGTCGTAATTCTCGACTTCGATGACGATAAAAAGCGCATTGCACTTGGATTGAAACAACTTCAATCGCACCCGTGGGATGCACTCGACGAAAATATGAACGTTGGCGATAAAGTCAAAGGAAAAGTAGTGGTTCTTGCTGACTACGGTGCATTTGTTGAAATTGCACCCGGTGTGGAAGGATTGATCCACGTTTCTGAAATGAGCTGGTCGCAACACTTGAGAACAGCACAGGACTTCCTCAGCGTAGGAGACGAAGTAGAAGCTGTTATTTTGACACTCGACCGCGAAGACCGCAAAATGTCATTGGGTATTAAACAATTGATGCCGGATCCATGGTCGGATATCGAAAAACGTTACCCCGTCGATTCCAAACACGAAGCTAAAGTGCGTAACTTTACAAACTTTGGTGTGTTTGTTGAACTCGAAGAAGGTGTTGACGGATTGATTCACATTTCTGACCTTTCATGGCAGAAAAAGATCAAGCACCCATCAGAATTCTGTAAAGTTGGCGACCCAATGGAGGTTGTGGTATTGGAAATCGATAAAGAAAACCGCCGCATTTCGCTAGGTCACAAACAACTGGAGGAAAATCCATGGGATGTATTCGAAACGATCTTTGGAGAAGGTTCTGAGCACCAGGGTACGATTATCGACATGAAAGATAAATCGGGTATTGTATCGTTGCCTTATGGTGTCGAAGCAATTTGCCCTGCGAAGCACATGCGCAAAGAAGACGGTTCTAACGCAAAAGTCGATGAGCAATTGAATTTCAAAGTGATCGAATTTAATAAAGACGCTAAGAAAATCGTTGTTTCTCATCTCCGTACTTTTGAAGAAGGTGAAGACAAACCAACCACTAAGAAATCTTCTGGTGGTAAGAAAGGTTCTTCAAAAGCCGTTAAAGATGTCAACAAAGGTGGAGAGAAATCTACACTTGGAGATCTTGATGCGCTCGCAGCTTTAAAAGACAAAATGGACGGTAAAGACGACAAGTAAGTCGGAACAGTTCCAACAATATTACAGGCTATCTCTTTTTGAGGTAGCCTTTTTTTGTGGCCTGTGCTGAGGTTTGAATCATTCAATTGATTTACTGTGCCCATAAATATCGCTGTAACAACCTTAACCATAAACAAACAGATCTTTCTGGTTCATCAAACAGTAAGATTCTACATTCCAAATGTTCAACGATTCTGCAGTTCAACATCCGCGATTCACCTGCACTTCTCTACAATCGACTAGACCGATTGGCTTCCCGCTAAATTTTTGCTAAAACCAACAAAAAACAAATACCTCCCCTACTCTTTGAACATCGTGCGCTTGTTTATTGTTATATTTACTTTACATTTGCTTAAAACTATTTACCATGGTAACAATTGTTGGACTGTTTACACTTTTTGCGGGAATTTTGGCGACTATTGCCTATGCGCGCAACAGCTACTATTCCATTAAATCGATCAGCTATTTTATTTTAAGTTTGGCGATCCTCATCCTCTCCATGGATCATTTCAGTTATTCATCGCATGGACAAGTCATGCTACCGACTGTTTTGATTTCAATCATCAGTGTCCACTTTTTTCTTGGAGAAATTACCAAAAAGAAATCTGGAGTCTGGTGGAATCTCATTCCTCTGCTATCAACGCTGACACTGCTCTTCCTGCCGCAACTGGAAGATGTATCCTACATGGGATTTGGCATAGACGGTACAATCGATGTTTTTCTCATAGCGCTCGTGGCCGCGTCTATTCCTTTTCTCACCCATCTCGCAAAGCTCGGTATCAGTAATCTGATCATCCGTTTTGGTACGATCAAATGGGCAGAACACGAAGAAAACTACCTGGAAAGTTTAGTTTCCTATGCTTTTATTGGCGGAATTGCAGTATTTGGCTCTTTTTTACTCGGTAACCTCGGACTGCTATTGGCCGGGACATTCCATTTATCCGCGACGCTCATTGCCCGCAATAAGGTCGGTTTGCAGAATGATATTCTTTCTGCGGCGAGTGGAGCCCTTTTCCTGCTAATTTTTATTCCGATTTACCTGGAAATGGGCAGTTTTGATCAACTCGATTTTACGCGGGGAGAAGTTCTCGAAGGTGCATTTGTCGCTGGTTTTATGATTTTGTTTCACGAATTATTTATGAAGCTCGCCAGATACAACACGGGAAAATGGAAAGTGATCCTTACTTTTTTTGCACTCTTTGTGCCATTACTCGCGGTTGTTTTACTGGGATTTGCCTATACGCAACTGGAACGTCTCGGAGGTGTGCTCACGCTCGGAGGAATGGTGGCTTCCATCGCATTGCTCAGCGTCGTATTTACAATCTTTAAAAACAGTTCGTTAATCGCTTTAAAATTAATTACCATCGGTGCAGCGCTTTTAATATTACCTTCCATTAAACCTGTTGAGTCGACATCAAAAATTGATTACGCGGCCCTTGGAATCGAAAAAGACGACGAGGCTTCAAAAAGCTCGGATTCCAGCGAAGAAGATGGCGATTCGGACGAAAGCGAGGATGCGCCTGCTGGTAAGGACATCATGAAAGCTCAGGGGAAATGGTCGATTAATGAAGATCAATCGCAGATCACATTTGCATTGGGACCACCCGACGGAAGAACGGAAGGAGCCATCCAGAGCATTTCCGGAGAGGTGGTAGTTGCCGATGAGCTGAATAAATCAGAACTATCTGTGGTGATGAAGGTCGCTTCGCTGACCACGCACAATTCGATGCGCGACGAAAGTTTGATGTCTGACGATTATTTTCACGAAGAGCAATACCCGGAGATGACCTATGAAGCTAAAAGCTTTAAAAAAGACGGTGACACATACCTGCTCGATGGTACGTTCACGATGCTGGGTACTTCAAATCCGCTGGAGGTCGAATTAAAGCTGGTGGGTACCGGAGAAAGTGATGGCAAAAAAGTGGCCATTTTGTGGGGGAAATCCCAACTCGACCGCACCACATACGGCATGGATCCTTCAGAAAAATTAGGCAATGTCGTCGACTTTAATTTTGAAGTCCAGTTAGACAAAAAGTAATGCGGTGCTCAAGTGTTCAGTTAAAGTAATTGCTGGTCGTTTTTGTCCGCCGCGAAAAGCCAATTCTAGTCGCGACGGTTAAAACCTTTGCCGGAAAAATATTACTTTTAATGTATGCGCAAGGCGACCCTGAGCTTTATTCTTTTAATTGCACTGTTCGGACGGGCGCAATCCTCGTTTTTTGAACCTGCGGACTCATTGCACCGCGGGAGAACGATCGGTTCTACTGCTGTTGCCGGAACTATGTGGTCGGGCTCACTCATCGGATTGCATCAAGTTTGGTATGCCGACAGTTGGGGCGGTAAGTTTCAGCTCTTCGACGATTCAAAGCAATGGATGCAAATGGATAAAATGGGGCATTTTTATTCAGGTCAGCTCCTGGCTCAGAAAACCAGTGAACTTTATCAATGGAGTGGCATCTCCCGTTCGAGAAGCAGCGTGATCGGTTCAGCAGTTTCATTTGGTTATTTGACGAGTTTTGAACTACTCGATGGCTACGCCGAAGAATGGGGTTTTTCGTGGAGTGACGTCGGTGCCAATGCACTGGGCAGCGGATGGTATCTCTGGCAGGAATGCTTGTGGCAGGAACAGCGAATTCAACTCACATTCAGCGCGCGATTGTCGCCCTATGCTCAATACCGACCGGGTACGCTCGGAAATTCATTGGCTTCCCGGCTGCTGAAGGATTACAACGGACAGACGTATTGGTTTTCCATCAACCCATCGCGTTTTATGCGGGAATCCAGTCGTTTTCCAAAATGGCTCAATATTGCCATAGGCTATAGCGTCGACGAAAAACTGCACGGCGTTCAAAATAATTATAACGTCGCGACTGCTAACGGCGCTGCGCTCGAATTTAATGCCTACCGCCAATACCTATTATCGCTCGACATCGATTTAACGCAGATAAAGGTGAAAAATCCATTTCTCCGCACGGTTTTCAGCTTGTTCAATCACATTAAAATACCATTTCCGACACTGGAATTGAGCCAACGCGGCGTACGGGGATATGGCTTTTATTTCTGACAGCATTGGTTATTCAATCGAATGACCTGATTTCGAACTGAACAAGTGTTTGAGGGCACCAAATATTTTCGAAGCCCAAATCTATCTCCATCCTTTTCAATTCAACGCTACGCTCTCTCAGGATCACCATGCGCGCAGTCAGATTCTCGAGGACAGCCGAAATCTATACCCGCGTGAGTACAAAAAGCATACAGCAAACAAAAAGTCCTTTTGACGATTTATGAAATAGTTATATCTTTGATAACATAATCGGACAAAAAGTGTACATATCCGAATACAGGTTTTGCTATATACACTTTTTG
>JBNJEH010000073.1:0-13889 GCA_051745635.1 Bacteroidota bacterium | reverse complement strand
TATGGGGCTTTTTTTGTTGACACGCATGCCTCCCACCGGGAGAGCACCGAAAAACACCCAATCCTGGATTGGTTAGTTTTTCACAAACCGCCGCGCGACGCCGATCGCGTGGTTTGGAACATCTTTACACAGTGTCTCCCCGGAGAAGCGAGCAGTTCGTGCAATTTATTGATTTTGTAGTCTGCTATATTGGAGAGTACGTACTCCATCCATGTTATAAAGCACTGGATCGCTCCACGCCATTTTGTTTGGAAATCCAGTATTCAAATAGCGATTTACTGCAGTGCTTATCTTTTAAAAGCTGCTTTTTTATAGGCTGGAAGCCTTCCAGGCAGCTACATCTTGTTGCATTTAGTTCGATAGTTTATTCATTTATATTTTGAAGCAAAAATCAAAAAACTAAAAGAGTAGAGAAGGGGGGGCATCGGGGGAATACGTTGATAAGACCAGTGAACGCGATCGTAATCGCGCATGAGGTGGGGAATTAGTTATTTGCTCTTGTCCATTGATTAGTCAGGCTATTCAAACGCTCCTAATAGCTTACTTTTACTTTTTCCAAATTTGTTTTCCGTTTTTTATGTATGTTTTATCTATAGACTTTGTCTCTCCATTTTTATCATATTTTATTACTTCGGCTTCGGTTCTTTCTTCGTTTAGTTTCCATTCTAAGATGAGATTCCCATGATCATCAAATACATTTGAAAATTCAATAAGTTTTCCAGCTTCATTAACATGCATTTTAAAATATAATTGTCCGTTTTCAAAATAGGCTTCAAAATCATCTTTTATGTAATACTCATGTAGGTTAGTCGAATCTATAAAGTTATAAAATTGAATATCGGCCGTATAAGTAGCTACGCCATTATCAAAAACATTTCGTTTATCGATAAAATAAGAATTCACAAGTCCTAAAATTGACGAGGCATGATTTCCAACTGGTAATATATTGATATAATGAGGAAATGGATCATAAGGCTTCGTTTTTTCTTTATCAAGAACCGCTTTGTTTGAAACTTTAGGATATAACGAAGGTTGATTTATTCTTAGAGTATCTTCACGTAGAGTGAATGAATTAGCTAATTGACCATTTTTATGATACATTTTCCAATTACCGATAGGTTTTTTGTTTTTAATACTACCTGTAGTTCGAATTTGCTCATCTTGTTTAAAAACAAACTTGCCATGAGGTTCACCTTTCTTATAGTCAATTATATATGTAGACCAACCGAAATCTTTGTTTTTTTCAGGTTTAAACGGCATAACCTCTCCGTTAACTGAAACACTTCCAAACTCAATATCTATTGAGTTTGGTTCTGAATAATAAGGTAGATTAACTTTCCATTCTCCTTCTTGCTTTCCGTCAATGTATTTTCCTGTAGCTAATGTGTCTCCAGTATGAGTAAAAAAAACAGCATTACCATCTGGCTTGAAATTTTTAATTTCGAAATAACAGTAGGGCACCTTAGTTAAGAATGTTTTACTTTTATGATTATAGATGGGGTCATAATACATGACATATTCACCATCAACAAGCACAGTATCCATAATTATATCTTTTACATCTAACAAAGTGTTATAATTCGAGATAGGTCTAGATTTTTTAATCGTTGCAAATTCTTCTAAACTCCATTCTATTTTTGTACCAATTGTTTCAGTTCGTAATTCATTTATTTTATTCTCATAAATCTTTCTATAAGTACTTGTATCAAGACACTTAAAAGATACTTCATCAACATCAATAAAAATATCGTATAATGCAAAATATTGTTCCACCTGGTAAGGACTTTCTTCAAAAGAATTTTCGACATAAAAGGAAAAATAATCTGGACTTTTTTTTAATTGGTCTTCTATATATGCGCTTTGAGCCAATTTTTTAAAAACTTTGTCTTTATTGCTTTCAAAGGACTCAAGGTTTTTATGATATAATTTCTCTATAATAGAAAGATCAAAATAATTATTGACTTCTTTTGATATTGGATAAACGAAAAAGTCATTTTCAATTTCCAATTCTGTTTGGGCAAATGGCGACAAATTACACCAACTAAATAAAACTAAATACAAACAAAAAAATCTCATAGTATATCAAGTTAATTTTGAACGAATGACCCATCCGAAGCTGTATGGAATTGAATAGCTTCAGACCATTGACCATTATAAAAAACATACAATCTTTGGACTCTCATATCACCTGAATAGCTAAAGCTGTATATTTGTAAATTCTCGGATCCTGGCAGCCTCATATTTAAAGAGCTTTGTTCTTCAGACTTAGAGTCTTCGTCAAACGGCTCAAAATGACTTTCACCGCTAAATGTATTAGTTTTGAAACTCATTCCACTTGCGAACAAAATCTCCAATGCTTGCCCTCTTGTAGGTGGTTCTGCATGGATTCTACGAAATAACATTATTCGAACTGTTGGATCTGACAATTTGAACTCTAGCATTTGCCCAACAATAATTTCAGTTGATAGTACTGTTTTTGTATTCTTTTTACTCCCTAAGTCTTTTAATAAAAAACCTTTTTTGTCATAAGGATTATTCGAACTTGCCCAATCAATTCTAAATGTTTTTATTTTACCACTAGATACAAATCCATTTTCTCCCACAGTATATACATATTGACCATTAATCTTAAAGCTATTAGCATGATTGGAAGCAGGAATAACCTTTGAGGTCAGTGTTGTAGCGTTTAGACCACTGTTGATAGTATAACTTTCTAACATTTCTGAAGTTGTGTTATCTCTAAATTTATGAAAGTGACTTCTATATTGCGTGACTTTTTTAGACAAAATACTTCTTACTTCCTGGAGTAAGTCAGCTTCGCTTTCACTTTTTAATTCTGTTTGGGCGAACAGTGACAAATTAAACCAGGTAAATACGATTACTAAAGCATAAAAAAATTTCATAGTGTGTTAACTTTCATTGTTGTTTCTAACTTTAGAACCATCACGTGATGAATGCAACTGAACGGGCTGTGGTCGTTGATCACTATTGTTACAATACACTCTTTGAACTCTTGAATTACATTCATAATTTAGAATAGCTTTTTGTCCTGTACTATTTCAGTATGCACATCATATCCTTGGCTTTCAAAACTTCTATCGCCAGCGACCGCGTGACTTCTATCATGTGGTAGTCTGATTCCGATATCAAATGCATTAAAGCTATAAAAACTTTTGCAAACCCACAACAACCAATCCTTGTCGCATTTCTTTTTATTCACTGTATACTACCGTACTGCTGTAGACAAAATACCGCATAACATAATGTGTCGAGACTGATCAACCCAAGTCCACGAAGTAGAGCAAAAAGAAGTTTTAATACTTCGGGATAGACGCTATCGCCTTCACGGACATAGCTAAATTTAGACAGAATTTACGACTTTTTTAGAGCTACTTGTTGTTAGCCCGGGAATTCTTCATAGGACTATTTTTTTGAATTAGCGACCCTGCTTTTTCGCTCGACTGTTTAAAACCATTAAATTTATTTGATTACTTTTGACTAAACTTAAATCGAAAGTTATGCTTAAATTGTCGAAATCTATTTTATACGTGGCTTTTTCATCTGTTTTGCTCATATCTACTTCCTGTAAGAAAGAAGGTTGTACAGACCCGCTGGCGATAAATTATAATGCTGAAGCCGATAAGGGCGATGGATCATGCCAGTACCCTGAAGAGGAGACGGGAACGGAAAAACTTGAAGCTATTATCGATGGCGACGCCTTTAGCGCTCCGTTTTTTTCTGCAACTCACGAGAACAATCAATACGATATATCGGGCACTGAAGATGGTATCGGGATTTCGCTGTCATTATCCGATGCCAATTCTGACGGTAACTTAGGTCCTTCATCTGCCAATTATGTCGTTACGGGCGGACAGGAATCAGCAAATTCCGGGTCTTACAGTTATACGGTGAATGATGGGGTGATTTCCGGATCTTTTTCTTTCGAAACGGATACGCATACAATAACAAATGGAGTGTTTACAGTTGAGTTGTAGTCCATCAAAACAGTCAAATCATAGACTGTTTAAAGGTTCCGTTTTATCGGTTTTTTGGTGGGTAAACTAAATCCAAGTCCTGCCGAAAATTGCAGTGCGTTTAACGATTCGCGACGGTCGACCGCGTGTTCTCCCACAATGAGTTTTCCCGCTACAAAAAAATGGAAATAGTTATTGATGAAGTAGTTGTACCCGAGATTTAGACTGACCAATGGATTTACCCCATTTTTAACTTCAGAAGCTGAGCTGGCGAGTTTGGTAAATGCGATTCCTGGCTGAAAACCAATGTAGGGGTCTGACGGTCCTTCTTTGGCGGGATGCCAATTGAGTCCTGCAAAAATTGAATTGTTATAACGAAATAAGCTTTGTTCGTTGAGATCACCGAGGTAGAAGAAGCCGTCACCAGCAATTGAGAGTTGTTCACTGACATAACCTTCTAAATTCCCATGAAAATAAAAAGGCTGACTGGATTGATCGAGCATTATTCCTGGTGCAAGCGTAAGATAAACCTTTAAGAGTCCATCGCGCTTCACATGCTGCGAATAACTATGCTGAATACCGATGAAGAGCACGGTCGAGAGGATGATTATTTTCCCCATAATTGACCAATTTTATAATTAATACTCAACGTGGTCAGCAAATGTCCTTCGAGCCCGTTGTGTTCATGTTCGTGGAATTCAACTTTTGTAGCGCCATTGACGTCGTGTGCATGAGCTTCTATGGCTGGAGTGAGATGAATCATGTAGAGGGAAGATAAGCTAATATCGAAACGTTCGGATACGAAGAGATGCGTTCCAATTCCGCCTTGAACTGCTGATCCCCACCGTTTGTTTGAATTTTCCGGAGTTCGAATGGCTGTCTTTTTATTAAAATCAAAACAATGACCCGCCGAAATATATGGTTTTAACAGGCGTTGTTCCGCTTTTGGTTTCAACGGATAAAACATGATGGACTAGCCCACGTGTGCGTAATTACTGCGCACGTGCTCCCCGTTAACAGAAATGTAGTCGGCAAACCACTCCGTGTTGATGCGTTCTGAAAGCTGAATGCGAAACTGACCACCCACGCCTAAACCTTGACCATCATGGCTGAATGCATTATGGGTCGAACGCACTCCTAATGAGAACATCCCTTTCGAGGGGAGCTGAGCCCAGATAAAAGTAGAGGAAAAGCTCAATGCTGTAATGAGAATATATTTGATCATGAATTACGCGTTTAATACAAAGAACGCATTTAATTTAACAATATTTCAGAAAACATCCAGTTTTGAAGAGAGTGCTGTAGGGTAAATGCATTTAGGTTGCAATTTTAAAAGATGTTTTTATTCATACTGTATAGTTATGATTTGTGGCAACTCCAACCCCAAAAGGATTTCTCACCCTTTGCTGCTATCGCAGCTCAGGGTTCGAAATGACACGTGGTTAATGGGTTTTAGGGGAGAAAGGGGTGCGGCGAGGCCGCACCCCTTTCTCCCCCCACTTAAGTAAAAAGCGCGGTCATTTCGAACGAATGTGAGAAATCTTTTTTATTGATTAAGTTGTTGAAAAATAGATCTTTTAAGGACTATTCAGCTAATTTTAGTTTTACGACTTAACTTGGGGTCCAAAAATATAATTTCCATTGCCACAGGCTCTTTAGCTTCGGGTTGAAATCCTTGACGCCAACGTTATTTTCCAAATGCGTTTGCCTTGGACAGTGCTGCCGTTTAAATTATTGAAACTATCATTTTTAAGCTCCTCGTAGTACGCGATTCGATTTAAAATGAATAGTAACCGCTATGGTCGCAAAGCGCTGCGAAATATTGAGTTTATCGATACATGATACATTGAGCTCGTCGAAATGAGTTCACCGAAGCGAAACTGCTATGTTCGCTGCGATAATTAGATCACGTTTACATCTAAATACCAGTAAAAAATCCTATATGCATTCTAAACGTATTTTTTTAGCTGTAGTCCTCTCTGAAACATTCAAAGGCAATTTTGGCACTGTTGAGAGCCAGAGGTATTCCTCCTCCGGGGTGAACAGTAACACCGACGAAATAGAGTCCTTTTATCGTCTTGCTGAAATTGGGATGCCGATAAAATGCCGCATATTTATTGTTCGATGAATTGCCGTATATGGAACCCTGCGCGCCTGAATAATGCTTTTCAATGAATGGAGCGTCCATTACAAATTCCTCCTCGATGAGAGGGGCAATAGCACAGTTGAGCTCTTTGGATAATCGCTGGAGTATGGCTGTTCTAGCACGGTCACGATAAGTTTCCCAGTCTTGCCCCGTATTGATCGGCGCATTGATCATAGCAAACCAGTTTTCCTTGCCTTCCGGTGCGTCTCCACTTTTTTCTTTACTGGTGATGTGAATGTAGATCGAAGGATCTTCATGTAGCGTTCTCGTTTCGAAAAGCGCTTTGAATTCAGCTTCATAATCCTCGGCAAAAAACATGTTATGGACACCCAATTCTGAAAATGTTTTTTTTATGCCCCAATAAAAGACGATGGCTGAGCTCGAACGTTCTTGATTCAATATTTTTGCTGGTGGATTGTCAATATCGCTGAGCAGCTTGTCGTAGGTATGTAAAACGTCCATATTACTCACAACACTATCAAAAGTGGCTTCTCGCTTATCCGTTTTTAACCCACTTACTTTGTCATTGTCGAGTGTGATGTTTTGTACTTTTTCTCCAAAGTAGAATTGAACGCCTTGCTTTTGCGCCAGATCCATGAGTGACTGGGCGATTTGAACCATACCGTTTTTGGGTAAAAACACGCCTTCATTCAGCTCGAGGTGTTGGATCATATTGAGCATGGCTGGCGCTTTGTACGGACTCGAACCATTGTACGTTGCATAGCGATTAAAAAGCTGTGTCGTTTTCGGATTTTTAAAAGTAATGTTGTTTTCACCGTGCATCGTTTTTCCCAATTTGTACTTAGGAATTCGGCTGAGCGCTTTCAATAATTTACGATTGATCAGGTGACGCCAGCGGTGCAAACTCGACTCGATAAAAAGCGGAGCGATGGCTTTATAATTCTTGCCACACTTATCCAGGTATCGCCGCAGTACTGCGGGATTTTCTCCAAGTTCTTCAGCAATTGTCTGGACGAGCTTTTCAGGTTCTGCGCGCAAAGCAAAACGCGTACCATCGCGATAGAAATAACGAAACGATTCATCCAGTTTTTGATATTCAAACGAGCTGAAATCCTCACCACATAGCGCATAGAGTTCGCGGATGTATTCGGGGCCCGTAAACACAGAAGGTCCCATGTCCCAGCGGTAGGGTCCGCGGGTTAGACTGTTGATTTTTCCACCTGCGTGGTGATTCGCTTCAAAAACAGCGACATCATGACCCGCACTGGCAAAACGTATAGCAGCTCCAAGTCCTCCGACGCCGGCACCAATGATCCCAACTTTCATGTGAAGACCAGTTTATTTCCGGCCGTGACAGTGTTTATATTTCTTGCCACTACCACAAGGACACGGATCGTTTCTATTGGTTTTCTTATCGGCAACAACGGGCTGCTTTTTGGGCTGACTTTGTCGTTCTGACTGAGCCATTGCCTGGTCGTAACCTTGACTTCCCTCAAATTGAGGAGTATTGCCGGATGTTGATTGCGCCACTTGAGCTTGTGCATAATTATCGTTTTGTTGCGCGGCTTTGTTGCCTACAGAAGCTGCGTCATCCTGTATCGGAATAGATCCTTTTACGAGGAATTCAACCGTATCCTGATTGAGCCGGTCGAGCATATCCCGGAACAGATTAAAAGATTCCAGTTTATAAACCAATAACGGATCTTTTTGTTCGTGACGCGCTTGTTGAACGGACTGTTTGAGATCATCCATTTCCCGAAGGTGCTCTTTCCATTCGTTATCGATGAGTCCGAGGACGATAGCCTTCTCGAACGCGCGAATGATGGAATAACCTTTCGAATCGTATCCTTCCTGGATCGTGGTAGAAACTTCAATTGCTTTGTTTCCGTCGGTTAAGGGAACACGAATATGACGCGATCGATTTTCCGGTTGATCGTAATGTTGTTTCACATTTTGATAGACGAGATTCGCGAGTTTTTCATTTTTCTGCTCGTAGCGATCCAGCGCCGCATTGTACACGTTTTCAATCAATTCATGAGCGGGTGTTTTCGAGAAATGTTCCTGATCTACGGGAGATTGAATCCCTACGACGCGCAGCAGTTCCAGTTCAAAATCCTCGAAGTCATCCTTGCCACTGTATTTGCTGGCAATAGCTTCAACCGTGTCGTAAAACATATTGGCAATATCCAAATCGAGTCGATCACCGTACAGCGCATTCTTTCTTTTGCGATAAATCGCTTTACGCTGAGCATTCATTACATCGTCGTATTCCAGAAGGTGTTTACGATTTCCGAAATTGTTCTCTTCAACTTTCTTTTGAGCGCGCTCGATGGATTTAGAAATCATTCTGTGTTGAATAACTTCCCCTTCTTTCAGTCCCATACGGTCCATCAATTTCGCAATGCGTTCCGAACCGAATTTACGCATCAAGTCATCTTCCAGCGAAACGAAAAACTGAGAAGATCCCGGGTCTCCCTGCCGTCCGGCACGACCTCTCAACTGGCGGTCAACGCGGCGAGAATCGTGGCGCTCCGTACCTACAATGGCCAGACCACCGACGTCTTTGACTCCTTCTTGTAACTTGATATCTGTACCACGACCTGCCATGTTCGTGGCTATCGTTACAGCACTTTTCGCACCAGCTTCGGCTACGATTTCCGATTCTTTCTGGTGTTGTTTGGCGTTGAGTACATTGTGCTTAATGCCTTTCATTTTTAACATTCTGCTCAACAACTCAGAAATTTCAACTGTCGTAGTACCAACCAGAACGGGTCGTCCTTCGTCTACGAGTGTTTCAATTTCATCAATGACAGCATTGTATTTTTCGCGCCCTGTTTTATAAACCATATCATCCAAGTCTTCTCTGGCGATTGGTTTATTGGTCGGAATTACGACAACATCTAATTCGTAGATATCCCAAAACTCCTTCGCTTCTGTTTCGGCAGTACCCGTCATCCCCGAAAGTTTGTGATACATGCGGAAATAATTCTGAAGCGATATACTGGCATACGTTTGCGTGGCAGCCTCCACCTTCACATTCTCTTTGGCTTCAATGGCCTGGTGGAGTCCGTCAGAATAGCGCCGACCTTCCATGATGCGTCCCGTAGATTCATCGACGATCTTCACTTTACTGTCAGCAATCACGTATTCGACTTCTTTTTCAAATAACGTGTACGCTTTCAGCAATTGGTTAATGCTGTGAATGCGTTCCGATTTAATCGAATAATCCCGAATGAGCGCATTTTTCTTTTCTGCAAGCGTTTCTGAATCGTGACCTTCTTCTTCCAATTTGGCAAGCTCCATTCCAATATCTGGCAGGATATAAAAATTCGGATCATTTTTTCCGGACAGCATGTCAATACCCTGATCCGTTAAGTCAATGGTGTTGTTTTTTTCATCAATCACAAAATAAAGCTCATTGTCGATAATAGGCATGTGCTTATTTTGCTCCGCCATGTAGAAATTCTCCGTCTTTTGGAGATGTGCTTTCACTCCTGGTTCAGATAAAAACTTGATGAGCGCCTTGGTTTTGGGAAGCCCACGAAAAGCGCGGAGCAACTTCTTCCCACCTTCCTCAAGACGTCGTTTTTGTTCTTTTTTATCATCGAGCGGATCATTGATGACGGCGAGGTCTTTTTTCGCCTCTGCCAGAATTTTGTTGACGAGCGCGCGTTGTGCACTCACCACTTTCTCAACCATCGGTTTGAGATCTACGTACTCCTGCTGGTCACCTTTCGGAGTGGGGCCTGAGATGATCAAAGGCGTTCGCGCATCGTCAATCAGCACTGAATCGACCTCATCGATAATAGAGTAGTGGTGCTTTTTTTGAACGAGACCGTCGATATCACTCGACATGTTATCCCTCAAATAATCAAATCCAAATTCATTGTTGGTACCAAAAGTAATGTCTGCTTTGTAAGCCGCTTTTCTCCCATCCGAATTGGGCTTGTGTTTATCGATACAATCGACCGTTAAGCCGTGAAATTGGTAGAGAGGCCCCATCCATTCGCTATCTCGTCGCGCGAGGTAATCATTGACCGTTACCAGATGAACTCCTTTTCCTGTGATTGCGTTGAGGTAAATGGGAAGCGTGGCGACTAATGTCTTCCCTTCACCCGTTTGCATTTCTGCAATGTTTCCTCGGTGTAAAACAGCTCCCCCCATGAGTTGAACATCATAATGGATCATGACCCACTCCATTTTTGTTCCTGCCGCCGACCATTCATTTTTCCAAATGGCTTTATCGCCTTCGATAACCAGTCCGTCGTGTTTTTTGGCTAATTCGCGATCGAAATCAGTAGCCGTTACGACCAGTTCACCGTTTTCCGCCCATCGACGAGCCGTTTCTTTCACTGTAGCAAAGGCTTCGGGTAAAATTTCTTCGAGAACCTCCTCAATTCTTTCATCGACATCATCTGTGAGTTTATCAATGCGCTCAAAAAGCGATTCTTTGTCCAATACCGGAGTTTCAGGATCATTGGCCTGATCATTCAAAGACTCAATTTCTTCCTCGAGATCCTTTGTACGTTCGTGTATTTGAGCTTGAAAAGTGGCAGTTCTTCCGCGCAGTTCGTCATCCGAAAGCGAAGAAAGCGACGCATAAATTTCGTTAACTTTATCGATTATGGGTTGATATCGCTTCTGGTCTTTATCTGACTTGTCACCAAGTAATTTTTTTAAAAGTCCTCCTATCATGTCTGGGTCTATTATTTGCCTCAAAAATAAGGTTATTCCCTAAAGTTGTGGCAATGTTTTTAGGATAATTTAAGGCTCATATATTATACCACTGTGGCAAAACTGACAAAGTGTCCGAGCCGTTAATGACAAAAAAAACCTTCCTCAAAAAGTGAGAAAGGCTTTCATATAAAAGTTCATTGGATTAATATTCATCCTCGTTAAAGAAAAAATCTTCTTTGGAAGGGTAATCGGGCCAAATATCTTCAATGTTTTCAAAGATTTCATTTTCGTCCTCAATATCCTGTAAGTTTTCGACAACTTCTAAAGGCGCTCCCGTTCGAATGGCATAATCAATCAGTTCATCTTTGGCTGCCGGCCAGGGCGCATCTTCTAAATAGGAAGCTAATTCTAATGTCCAATACATATTATTGTCGTTTTTCGTTTGCTATTTTGTCTAAAGCGCAAAAGTATATTTATTTTTTTTAAATCCAAATTAAATGTTTGCCAACCGCTGAATGTATTGATGTTGTAATTACATTCTTGGTTTCCAAGGTGTTTCTTTTGCGTCCAATTTTAATGTAAGCTTTCTTGCCAAAACAAACAAATAATCGCTCAATCGGTTCAGGTATTGCATGATTTTTTTGTAGTCATCCGTTCCATCGTGAAGTGCTACGACGAGGCGCTCAGCTCTGCGACATACGCAACGCGTAATATGGCAAGTAGAAACTATCGTGTGTCCACCGGGAAGTACAAAAGATTTCATCTCTGGGAGCGTTTCATTCATGGCGTCAATAGCTTCTTCTAAGTAAGTGATGTCGCCTTCCGATAGCTTTGGAAGTTCCATTTTAGAACCTTCAGGAGATTGCGCCAGGAGCGATCCAATTGTAAATAGTCGGTCTTGAATCTCAATTAATTCATCTTTGAGTGCCTGGTCTTCTATTGGTTGGTCGCGCAACATGCCGATCCAGGCGTTGAGTTCATCGACGGTGCCATAACTTTCAATACGAATGTCATTTTTGGGAACCCTTTTGCCACCGATCAGTGATGTTTCGCCCCGATCTCCTTTTTTTGTATAAATTTTCATCGCTTTGGTTTTACTTGGATAACAAGTATAATGGATTTTTGTGTTCCTTGAAAAAAGTGCATAAAAAAATTATTGATCCACAATATGAAAATAGATGAAGTTGACTTTGATAAAAAGAGAGAGAAATAGCTGGCTAAAATTTGAGAAATCATATATTTGTAATCAAATATCAATGACCATGAAAACCATAAATGTACTACTCATAGTGATGCTAACCCTGATCATTGGTGCTTGTTCAATTGAGAAACGAGTGCACCAACCTGGTTATCATCTCAATTGGAAGAAAAATCTGTCGACTACAACCCCCAATAAAGTGTCAGAGAACGAAGGGTTGAAGACGAGTTTGAAGCCGCATACTGTTGAGGTTCAGTCAGAAAAAAAGCATTTACAACTCTCTTTTAAAACTGAAGAAGCCGATTTATCGGGAACTTCCTTTACCGATCATAGCGAAAAGTTAGAAACGGTCAGTTCAAGGAATACTGCTGTTGAATTACCCGCTAATTGCGATGTAATTGTAATGAAGGATGGTGAAGAGATTGAAGCTAAAGTGGTGGAGGTAGGAACTTCTAAAGTTCGCTACAAGCATTGTGGCGACCCGAGTGGACCTGTTTTCGTTGAGCACAAATCTGATATTTTCATGATTAAACATGGCAATGGAAGAAAAACAGTTTTTGGCGATGAAACCAATGAGAATGTAAATGATCAGGAAGAGGATGATTACTTGAGTTCAACGACAACAGATGACAAAAGCCTTGTGGTTGCGCTTGGGCTATGGTTTTTTCTGGGAATTATTGGTATACATCGTTTTTATCTGGGGCATATAGGGATTGGTGTATTGTATTTTTTAACGCTCGGAATCTGTGGTTTGGGTTGGTTAATTGATGGTATACTATTTGCCACTGGATCTCTCAAGCCAAAAAATGGGAGATACACCGACGCATGATGATGCATGGAGTGGAAGAGGATCATTTATAAAGTTTATTTGGGATTGTTGCTAATCGCTCCCGTTGTGTTGCTTTTGTTACCGATTGATTTTTTTGATGGTGGTCAATCGATTTGCGTTTCAACGTTATTGTTTGATCAGGAATGTTATGGATGCGGAATAACGCGCGGTGTTCACCACCTCATTCATCTGGATTTCAACGCTGCAGCCGAATACAATAAATTGAGTTTTCTGGTTTTGCCAGTCATGATTTATATTTGGATTATGGAGTTGTGGCGCATGCGCCGAATTTTAAAAAAGCAACCTTAAGTCTGCGGCTCGGACCAGTATCAGAGCGAATGATTTAAATTTGATTATTCCATTCAGACCTTATTTCTTTTAAACAAAAAAAGGCGATCGAACAGACCGCCTTTAAATGCTTTATCACGCTTGTCCTGATGACTAAGCGTTCAGTACATTTCTCGAAATAACAATCTTCTGAACTTCAGAAGTGCCTTCGTAAATTTGTGTAATTTTTGCGTCGCGCATTAAGCGCTCTACGTGATACTCTTTGACGAATCCATAGCCACCATGAATTTGAACAGCCTCCACTGTTTGTTCCATAGCCACTTTTGAAGCGTGCAATTTAGCCATTGCACCGGACTGGTCATAATTCTCACCATTGTCCTTTTGCCAGGCTGCCTTGTGTACCAGAAGACGAGCTGTTTCTACCGCTGTAGCCATATCTGCGATTTTAAAAGCAATCGCCTGGTGTTTCATGATTTCCTTGCCAAAGGCTTTGCGTTCTTTTGAATACGCCACTGCGAGTTCTAAACCTCCGGACGCAATCCCAAGTGCCTGAGCTGCAATTCCGATACGTCCACCCGATAGTGTTTTCATCGCAAACTTAAATCCGAATCCATCCTCACCAATGCGGTTTTCTTTAGGTACTTTCACATCGTTAAACATCAACGTGTGCGTGTCACTGCCGCGAATTCCCAATTTATCTTCTTTTGCACCTACGACAAAACCTTCCATGTCTTTTTCTACAATGAAAGCATTGATTCCTTTGTGTCCTTTTTCGACATCCGTTTGAGCGATAACCAGATAAATTGATGCAGAAGA
>JBNJEH010000072.1:0-14264 GCA_051745635.1 Bacteroidota bacterium | reverse complement strand
GATCGGTCTGTCACTGAAGGTCCCACAATAAATCCAGGATTGATCGTCACCAGCTTCCACGGTTTATTTTCGCTCATCTTCCAGGCTTCCTGTTCCGCTACTTTTTTCGAAAACGAATAAGGCTGATGCGTCAAACTGCTCGAGGTATTCCAGTGCTTTTCAGAAAAGACGGATTCCTCTACATTTTCGATATCCACTGCATCGCCGTGAATAGCAGCAACACTCGAAGTTACGACAACTTTTTCTATGGTTGCTGCGCGGTCTACTGCGTTGAGGACATTTCTCGTTCCTTTCTTAGCGGGATCGATAAGTTCCTGTTTCGCATCTTTAACGCCTTCAATACGAAACGGACTAGCTGCATGGATCACTCCTTTTGCCCCGGTCATAGCCTCATCGAAACTGTCCTGATCCAGTAAATCGCCTTTGAACACTTTAATTTTTCCTTCGTACTTTTTCATGAGGGCTTTCAGCCACTCCAGCCCCAACTTTCCTTTTGGATCTCTGGCTGTCAAATGAACCGTGTAGCCCTTCGACAACAATTCTGTAAGGATTTGTGCGCCCAGATAACCCGTTCCTCCCGTTAAAACAACTGGTGATTTCATCTTTGTACTTTTAATTCGTTTATACTTTTCCTAATGCTTCATTGATGGTTTGATCTCCTTCAATAATTTCTGCACTTTTATTTTGGAGAATAGCGTCATCCAAACTCAAGACGAGTGCCTGCGCTACATCGTCGCGTGAAATCTGTCCAAATGCACCAATTTTCTCTGCGGCTTTAATTTGATTTTTCCCGCTTTCATCCGTCAACCCACCGGGCTGAATAATACTATAATTGAGGTTCGAAGCGCGCAAATGCTCATCTGCCGCCTTTTTCGCTTTGAGGTAAACTTCCAGTCCTTTGACTTGATCCGGCATATCCGTACCCATTGAACTGAGCATAACGAACTTCTCAAGCCCCGATTTTTCGGCCTGATCAACAGCTTTTACAGCGCCTTTTTTATCAACGGCTTCTGTTTTATCATCACCGGTATTTCCTCCGGAACCTGCCGCAAAAATAACTTTATCGATGTTTTCAAATACTGGTTTCAATTCACTTTCGAGATCTCCGATGCGCACCTCAACATTCTTTTGCTCAAAGTGCGAACGCTGACTTTCACTGCGCAACATGGCTACGGGTTCATAAGCCTCATGCCCGATCAATTGATCGACCACGCGTTTTCCCGTGTTCCCATTGGCTCCGATAACTAATACTTTCTGCATACTGTTGTTGTGTTTTATGAACAAAGAAGGCTGCCTCAAAAGACAGCCTCCTCGTTAACTATTAAAAATTGGAATTACGATTCTTTGACAAAAGAAGTCAGCATCCAGTGCATCTTCTCACGGCGTTTCATAAATCCTGTGACCAAATCATCTGTCGAAATATCGCCAATAGCGCGAGCTGCTTCGATGGTTTCTACCATAAAAGACAACAAGACTTCCTGATCGCGTAAAATTTCTTTCACCATTTCCATGGCTTTTAAGTCCGTGCCGGTTTCTTGAATTTCTGACACTTCTAAATATTCTTTCAAGGTACTGATGGGAGTAGCGCCAAAAACGCGAATGCGTTCAGCGATTTCATCAATTTCCAGAACAACCTCGTTGTACTCTGCTTCTGTCGTCTCATGAATATCAAAGAAATCAGCTCCGGTGACATTCCAGTGGTAATTTCTCAACTTTTGATAGTGAACATGCAAATTGGCTAAGAGTAAGTTCAAATTTTTTACTACTTCTTTTGTTTCTTCTGATTCGAAACCTAACTTTTTGTACGTTTTCATTGTTATATTTTATTTGTTGTGTGTTACTAATTAATCGTTGTTCAGTAATTGCTCGAGATGGTCTTTGTACTTGCGCAACGCCTTCATAAACCCATCACTCTGATTATCTGGAAGCGTAACAGGATTTTCCATCAGATGTTCATAAATTGGCGGCTTTTCCTTGCGAAGTCGCTCTGTCAAATCAGCAATTTTGTCTTCTAATTCGTGTTCTTCAGTCATGTTATTCTTTTTGTCTATTAAAATACAAATATTTTCCCATCTGCAAGATCTTTTATATAATTTAACAGCTATTCAACGCATTTGTTCATTTGTCTTTCTATACCTCCCTGAAGCAGGTGTAAAAAAATAAAACTGAATATAAACCAAAACGATCTGCCCTATCCGGGGAAGTACAGGGACGACTCAAAAAAATTTATGGAAATCAGAATTTTTTGCATCTTTAGACAAAATGCGGCATCAAAAGAGCAAATATCACTCCTTTTCCGATGAAGCGCTTTTGGAGGCACTTCAGTCAGATCCGAAGAACGATCGGGCATTTGGAGAAATCTATAAACGCTACGGGCACCTCGTTTTTGGTACGTGCTTAAAATACTTAAAACGAAAGGAAAGCGCTCAAGATGTCACCATGGAACTATTTTCTCAGCTGATCGATAAAATTCAACGGCACAATATCGATTATTTTAAATCGTGGCTGTATCAAGTGACGAAGAATGCATGTTTGATGCGGTTGCGCAAAAATCGTCAGCCCACTTTACCGATCGAGGAAGCGGTCATCGCAGATACAGAGCTTGACGGTGTTGAAATAAAAGAGAAACAAGAAAAGATCGAGCAACTGGTCGTTGAAGTGGTCAGGGAACTGAAAAGTCCGCAGCGGGAAGCCATCGAATTGTTTTATATGCAGGGAAAGACCTATCAAACCATTAGTCAGGATCTGGACTTGTCGCTCAAAAAAGTGAAAAGTGCACTGCAGAATGGCAAAAGAAATTTGAGAATTAAACTGGAACATCATGATTTATTTAAATCTGCTTCATAGAATATTCGGGCGAAAAGCTCCATTGACGCGCCAGGAAATTGACGCTCTCAGAGAAAAGCGCGAAGACTTTGCAGCACAGCAGAGTGAACAAGACGAGGGTTTCAACCAGGATGCGCTGGAGGGCTGGTCAACGGTGGATTCCAATGTCGATGAACAAATGTCTGACCTGGACGACAGCATCTTGAAGAAAACGAAGCAAATGCGGAATAATCCGAACGGAAAAAGTGCTTACATCTTTCTCTCCGTGTTTGTTGCTACCATGATTGTATTGGTCATCTACACCTACCAGGGCAAGCAGATGGTGCAGCGAGAAAAAGAGGAACTGGCTTCCGGTAAAACAACCGAGGTCTCTCCGGATACATCATCCACCGTGCAAGCTGATGAACAAGAAACAACAAATTATCAACTCACCGAACAAAAAGTAGCTGAAATTGATGCTTATGAACACATTGATTCAAACCAACAGATCAGACCACGGCAGTTGATGAACAAAGAGCGCAAAACTGCGGATAAAAACACAGAGCCATCCGCAATTTCAGAGCAATCGGTAGATCGTTTGGCGCCAAAAAATATTGATCAGGTGCCCACCCCCGAGACCGGCTCGCTCACTTATAAAAACAGTGCAGAAATTTACCTCAATGAACTCAAAACGGTGGATTATCGTTCCATCAGGGAAGGAAAAACGATCTCCTCCTCTCCGACCCTACCAACGGGCACTCCCGCAAATCGCAGTGAGCAATCCAGTGATCAAATCGCTCACAGTACCATTGAAAAACAAGATATAGACTACATCATCTATCTGGAAAATTCGCAATACTATTTTCTTCACAAGCAATACAAACGCGCATTAGTCCGCTACCTCACTATTTTGGATCACTACCCGGAAGATGTAAATGCCCATTTTTATGCAGGTCTTTGCTATTACAACTTGGGTCAGTTTGAAAAGGCACTCACCCATTTCCACCAGAGTTATTCCATTCAAATCGGAAATTTCAGAGAAGAAGCTTTGTGGTTTGAGGCGCAATCTTTTTTACAACTGAATCGCACCAAAACAGCTTTAAAAGCTTTTGACCGCATTAAAGAAGAAGGAGGTTTTTACAGTGATCAAGCAGAAAAACAAATTCAAGAAATAAAATCAACCCGTTGAATCAGTGGTGTGCGCAATCGCGAACGCTCCACGATAATGGATGAGCTGAAGGTTATTTTTTTAAGATCAATAATACCCCTGATTGATTTACCGTCTTGAGCTCATCAAAGTTTTCAGGCTTTATATCGGATTGATGACTGGCGGAATGAATATGTTCCAAATTAAATTTCCTCCCGTTCATAAAATCCTGGTCATAGCGTTCATAGCGCTGGTTACTCAACCGACCGAATTCAAAGGCCGTATTGGCAGGTATTTTCACTTCATAATGTGCAAAGTGATCGAGGGTATCCACCTGAACCTGGCTTTTCGTTCCAAAATCTACTTTGGTTGCACTGCGCATTTCATAAAGACTGAACGCGCCGCCATTTCCGTTCGGATAGAAAAAAATGGGGAAAATCTCGCGATCCTCTGCGAGCTCCACATCGATTTTGAGTGGTGCACCCGTATGGTTCACGATAAAAAATGGATAAACTCTGGAGCAAGAAGTGAATAACAATAAGATGCTTGCCCAGCAGACTAAACGAGTCGACCAAACTATTAGTTTTATGCGTTTCATAGACATAAATATAATATTATCAGCAGAAAGCAACCAAAAATATCATTTTCCTTCCGGGGACAAACACCTCGATAACATTCGTTCAAAGACGCTTTTATCACTATTTTTGCCTTTTCTTGCCACGGACTCGTTGGTTTTACAAGATAAACAGCGTAAAAATCACATCGAAAAAAAGGATCCAAATCAGCAGTTCGAGTGATTATTTGTGTCCGCAGCATTTAGATTTCTGCCACCCGCCTACCCCCGTTAAAACACGACGAAATAGCGATTATTGCGCAAATAATCATCTCGTTTTCCATATTTTCTCGTACATTGGCAATACTGTAAAAATCTTCAATGACACGTACTAAAAATAAACTAAAAGTCATCCAATGTGACAGCGAACGATTAAAAAAGCTGTTTACTTTGACGCTGGATCATTACGTATTTGAATCTGTCAAAGAAATCCGGTTCGAACAACATCCACTTAAGGGATCTACGATGCAGGCTCAACCTGTTGCGACAGTGGGGAGTGTTTTCCGTGGTCCTCACATCTATCGCATTCGATTTGCACTCCGCGTCAGGGGGAGCGACTCTCTTTTTATTGAAGAATTGCCGGACGATGTCATTATGGGTTGGTTCGCCCACGAATTGGGGCACGTGGTGGATTACTCGCGACACAGCTTTTTGGGAATGATCGGTTTTGGTTTGCGATACCTGCTGTCCACTTCATTTCGGAAGAAGATTGAACATCGCGCAGATCAAATAGCGATTGAACACGGTTTCCACGCTGAAATCCTCGCTACCAAAAAATTCCTCTTCACCCACGACCTCATCGATGATAAGTACCGCAATAAAATGAAAAAATATTATATGCCACTGAAAACGGTCGAAGACTGGATTGAGGAGAACGTGTCCATTGACCCCGTCGATTAGTGTTTTTTCAGACCTTTCAGGAGCTTTTTCATTTCTTCTGACCGCATCACCTTCGGCGTTTTGACCTGACCGCCTTTTTTCTTTTCGCGCGATAAAAAATCGTAGTACGCCGCTTTATTAATGACCTCAACCTCAATATGTTTCAATGCTTTTGATCGCGCGACTTTATAATTGTTATTGGCAGCTTTCAACAAACTGTCCAGCTGATCCTTACATTTTCCAGCGTTCAAATGCGCATCGTCTGTCACCAAAACCCACTGATGATAGTACGCATCATTTTCGTCCTGGAGTACACTCACTGAATATTCGTTGATCGTGACCTCCATGGCTTCGCTGAGTTCCAAAATTGCCGTATCCAACTTTTCTTCTGACAATTGGGATCCTACGACATTCAGAAAAAACTTCGTGCGTCCCGTCAACACCATCTCCGGCGGTTGCAGAGCAGTGAAACGAATGGTATCTCCAATAACATAGCGCCAGGTGCCGGCAGAAGTGGAAACCAAAAGCACATAATCCTGTCCGCACTCCACTTCATCAATGGTTAATACCTCAGGATTTTCAAGTATTTCGCCATATTCATCGACGCCCCTCTCATCGAACGGAATAAACTCGTAGAAATAACCATGCCTCAGGGCTAATCGCATATCCATGACGTCCGGTCGCGCCGTGTAGGCAAAAAATCCTTCAGAAGCCAGGTAAGTATCTAAAATCACCAGCGGTTTCTCCGTTAATTTATCAAAATCAGAGCGGTACGTTTCATAAGCTACGCCACCACTGGCAAATACAGTGAGGTTCGGCCATATCTCGTGAATCGAATTCAGATCATGGTATTCAATAATCTTTTGCAGCATCAGGAGTACCCATGACGGGATTCCTGCAATTGCGCCAATATTCCATTCAGGAGCTGCCTTTGCTATTTCCAGAACGCGTTCATCCCAGTCGTCGATGCGGGCTATTTCTTTTCCCGGACGATAAAAGAGGTCGTACCAACCCGGAAAATTATTTACGTTAATCCCACTAATTTCTCCCTCAAACTGGTTGTTTTCATTGCGGGTTAAATTGGCACTGCTGGAAAGCATTAACACTTCACTTTCAAACAATTCATCGGGGAGTTCGAAATTAGGGAGTGAACGTATAAATGAAGAACCGACATCGCGCATACTTTGCAGAAAAGCATCGGTCATCGGAATGCGCTTACTCGATTTACCAGTTGTTCCGCTGCTCAGAGCAAAATAGCTCGGGATTCCAGGCCAGGTGATATCCGGGTACTTTTGCTGTTGTCCCCACCATTCTCGATGCATCTTATCGTAAGTGTGAATAGGTACATTGGATTGAAAATGCCCGATCACATCAGTTGCGTCCATCCAGCTCGAAAAACCGTAATACCTGCCAAAAGACGTATCTTTCGCAGCGTGCAACAATTCCTTTAATTGCTCCTTTTGTTCATGAATAGGTATTTCATTCGTGTTCGAACTCGAAATTTTTTGACTGAGGGCGATCCCTCTCTTTACTAAATTACCGATCAGGGCCATAATGCTTTTTCTCTGTAATGATTGTTCGTTCTCTTTGACTTACCATAGTTTTTCTCCTGCTGATTCAAATCCTTTTCAATATCCTATAACATTCCCTCGATTTTCTTCAGCTGTAAAAAACTAAAAATTTAATGAGCTTCAATTTTCAGAACTCACCTTAATTTAAGCAATTTCCGCTTCTTGTCAAATATAAGGCATAGCGGGCAATAAAACAACAATAGTCCATCTTCATGGAATCGAGAATAATAAGCTTAAAAACACATTATTGCTTATCACACTTTTTTCCATTAATTTCGGCACAGGATTTGAATAGACATCCTGAAAAACGAAAAACTATGAAATTTTTAATTACACTATCCCTCACATTATTACTCAGCTCCGTGCTGTGGTCGCAAAAGAATTTAGTGATTTTTACCCAGGAAAGTAAGCCTTTTTATCTTGTAGTAAATGGTATTCGGCAAAATGAATCTCCAGAAACAAATGTAAAAGTTGAGGACTTACCCGGCGACTTTTACCGCGTGAAAGTTGTCTTTTCCGACGGCGAAACTCCTGATGTTGATCAGTCCGTCAGCTTTTTTGAAACGAATGAAGAGATCAGTCTAGAAGTTAAGAAAAAACGAAAAAAATACAAACTCAAGTTTGCCGGTCGCCGCCCAATTGAGGAAAGCACTCATACAAATATCGCCACGACAGAATATCGTTCTACTGACCAGCCCACTCAGGAAGAAGAGCATCAATCTACGGGAACGGACGAAGGGGAAGCTGTTCAGGAGCACAGTCATACCCACACCTCCAGCGAAACGCAAATAGACACGAATCATCAATCCGATGACGTCAATATCAACATGAATGAGCGTGGCGTTTCGATCGACATCAACATCAAAGACCAGCAGCGCGAGGCGACCGAAACCATTTCGACGGAAAATGTTACCTCTAATTCAGAAAAGGTGCACTACTCCTACATGGCGAATGGAACCATGTGCGGAAGCTCCAGTGTTTCTCAAAAGGCATTCATGGATTTTAAATATGACATTGAATCCACCAACATGTTTAACCGGGAGGAAAAGATTCTCGAATATTTCAGTGAAAATTGCATGTTGAGCGATCAGGTTGCAGGCGTTATTTCAATAGATTATTCTACCGTAGACGCCAAAAAAATAGCCAAAGAAGGATACCGATACACCTACGATACTGAAAACTACGACGTGGTGATCGACGCATTAAAAAGTGAAAACGATCGGGAAGAAGTCATTGGATTTATCGGGGCAGGTAGTCATTCAGGATCTGCGGGATCGGGGCAACAAGGCGGAAATTCTCAAGGTGAAGATCAATCTTCCGAAGAAGCGGCGCCCGAATCAGAACCGAGTGTCAACTATTCCAAGATTCCATCTTATGCAGGCTATATCAATTGCAACCAGCAATTATTGAGTGATTTTTCATCTGTCCAGGAAGCTGTTGAAGCAGAGTCTTTTTCCAGCGACAAGCGAAAAGTGATAGAAATGGCAACGAAAAATAAGTGCCTGAGTGTCGATCATATTGAAAAACTTTTGGGCAACTTTACTCATGAAAGTGACAAAATGGAATTGCTGAAATGGGCCTATTCGAAGACTTACGACATCGACAATTTCTACACCCTCTCCTCCGAACTCACTCACAGTTCAAGTAAGGAGGAGCTGGACGAATTTATCGATGAGCAACCGACTGAAAACTATACGTATGTATTCAGCACGACGGGGAATGACGGCACATTGATAGACGCCGACGACCTCAAGCGCCGCATGGAAGAAGAATCTTTTTCTGACAATCAGTTAGACCTGGCAAAACAAGCGTTTGTTTCGCGCTATGTAAGCGTAGAACAATTGAAATCACTATCAAAAATATTTAGTCACGAAAGCGATGTCATTAAACTCTACGAAATGGCGTACAAAAGAACGGTCGATCCCGAGAATTTTTATAAACTGAGAAGTACACTGAAATTTTCATCGAGTAAAGAAGAGCTCGACGCGATTATGGAATAGATGAATGAAGTAAACGTTGATTTGCTATTTCAAAACATTATTATCAAACATAAATAGATCTACTCACAACAGCTGAAGTTTTTATTCACTTTTCATTTTTTCTTAATAAAAAACGAAACAAAAAATCAAGGCTGTAAAAGAAAAACTATTTCAATTTTCATGTGAGGCGTCATCAGGGCGCCTCATTTTTTTGGAAAGAAACGAACAATTTCCGTCGCGAGTCCTTTGCTCGTAGACGCCAGGTCATCAATACCGTCAAATTGCAATCCGATCAAACCTCCCGTTGGCAGCATAATTGAATCATCCAGGTAATACGAAGCCAAATCCGACAGCGCGTTGTTGTGTCCAACAAAAAGGACAGGCGATTCTGCAACTTGCTGCGACCATACGAATTGCTGAAGTTCGATCAATCGCGGTAGATACAACGCATGATGAAAGTGTTCATTTTTTGTTTCAATCGTTTTAGACAAAGCTTTCAGTGTCTCCTGCGTACGTTTTGCCGTGGAGCAAAATACTTCGATGCTGCGTCCCGAAAAATGATCTGTATAAAATGCCTTCAGTGCTTCCAGTTGCCGATACCCTTTGGCATCCAGCGCGCGATCAAAGTCGTCCTGACCTCTACCCACCGTTTCCGTGTGTGCGTGTCGTTGTAAATATAGTTGTATCATTACTGCATATTTTGAGTATTCAATTTTTTTGATATTTCTTCAGAGGTTCCATGATCAGTCGACTTAAAATCACGATCGAAAACCTTCTCGATTGGCCTCTTAAATTCCAGGACGAAAATAATTTGAATTCATAGCGCGTGCAAATTTAACCTGTAGATTTTTGAATATCCCCCCCCTATTAGCTGTCTGCTCCAGTCAGCGATACCACTAACTGATTCAACTTCAAATCTTCGCAAATCGAGCATTCTAAAAAAATCATTGAAAAAATGATCTTTTTTACCAACCCTGCCCGGTGTAATTCCGTTTTGGTTACAAGAATTTAGGAAAAGTATAAATTTCGTTGTATTTTGCAGGAGCACAGAAACATAAGAAATATCGGGAATTACATTCATGTAGATATCGCATTGTTAAAGGCGTGCCGCAAAAAGAAACGCGCTGCCCAGGAGGAGCTTTACGAAGCTTGCTTTCAGTTTCTGATGCCCGTATGCATGCGCTATCACAAGAATGAGGAAGATGCGCGAGCAATCTACAACGTCGCTTTTATGAAAATTCTCAAGAATCTTAATTCGCTTGATCTCGATGAGATTCCTTTTGCCGCCTGGGCTAAACGCGTCATGACAAACACTCTTATTGATGAATATCGAAAAGATAAAAAATATCGTGAACGCATCAGTAAGCGCGACAACGACCGGGAGTTGGAATATCATTCGAGTGGAATAAAAAATGATGCAGAAAGCAATATGGGCGCCGCGGAAATTATGAAGCTCCTGGATTTTCTCAAGCCTGCAACCAAAAGAGTGTTTATGCTCTATGTGATAGAAGGTTACAATCATCGCGAAATAGCCGAGATCATGGAAATGTCGGAAGGGACATCCAAATGGCACCTCTCGACAGCCCGAAAAGAACTCAAAGAACTATTAAAAGAACGCAATAAAATCAATTCCTCAAATATTGCTATATGAAATTAGACGATCAAAATATCGATCAGTTATTCAATGATGCAGCGCATTCCCGTACGGCACCGCAATACGATGCGCGGTACTGGGATGATATTGAGGCTGTCTTAAATGAGGAATCGCGAAAAAAACGTCTATTGGTGTGGTTTGCCTCTGGAGGCGGACTTGTACTTGCACTGCTGATTGGTATTTTAATAGGTTCGAACGGCACAGATACGCAGCAACGCTATGTACAGGAAAATAGCAACGGACTCACTCCCGATCAATGGCATACTCCGGAAATGCTGGCAACAAATAAGGAAAGAAAAACAGAAACAGCACCATCGCAGAACCACACTGCAGATGAAGCGACGCGCGAACGTTTGAACGAACTATCAACTTCGAATACTGTGACGAGTACGCCTTCGACTGCTGAGGTGACTGAAAATGAAGTTGAGCCAAAGCAATCGGTTCTTCATCACAACATGCCAGCATTGGAAAAAGATGCAGCCCTGGCTGCGGAAAACGAACCTCTCGCGGATATTCAATCGGACGAACCGGGTTCAGCGCTCCAACTGGAGAACCGTCTATCTCCTATAGATACTCAATTACCTGAAACCAGAACAACAAATAAACTGATAGATATTGCCGCAAATCAACGCGATGGTTTAACGGCCTACGTTCAAATAAGCGGTGGAATGATGGAGAATTATAAAACGAGTCGTCCGCTGGAGTCTACCGTAATGAATTTATCTGCCGGATTGACGCATCGTCGGGGAAATATCATTCTGAGAAGCGGAATTGGTTTTCAAGCCACTACAAATGCCGATCTTATCGTGAGCAAACGCTCTAAATATTACGGTTTTGGAGTGACCAACAATCAAAATGATTTGTCTTATCAGAATTTATACGACCTCTATCTTCCTTTAGAATTTGGTTATGAACATAGCAATACGCAATTTGGAATGGGCATTCAGCTGAATTACCTGGTCAACAGTTCCATGAATTTGGAGGTCTACGAAAATAAAGACCTCGTCCGGCAACAGCGCTATACTGGTGTAAACAACGGATTAAATCAATTGTCTGCACAGGGGTACCTGTGGGCTGAACAACGACTCCTGGAAGAATTTTACCTCGGTGTGAAGGTGGGAACTCATTTTTATAATCGGTTGTCAACAGGTGAATACATTAATGAATCAGCCACGACCAATCCTATTTATGGTCAAGTTTCAATACGCTACAATTTCGGAAAATGAAAAAACAAAAGTTGATTCAACATACGTTTACAATGGTTTCGCTCGTTATTTTTCTGGTGGGATGCACGAAGGATCAAATTACTCCTGATCCGCCGGAAAACGATCCTGTATTCACAACGAAAGGAACAATTGGCGGATCAGCGATTGACCTGGCAGCTGGAAAATCGGGGGTGTTTATGCACACCGATATTATCGAGAAGAACAATGTTCAGCAATTTACGGGTACATTAGAAAATGAAACGCAGCATTTCAAAATGAACATTCACGATGGTGTTCTCGATGTCCCCGGGCTTTCTCCAGGGGTGTTGCTGGACGATCAACTGAGAATTGCTCCGTACGTCCCGACTGAAGATCCCCTCCTTTCAATAGCAAAAGAAGATTTTAATAACAGCAATGCCATTGAATATATCGAATGGTCAGTGGATGGGGAAGATTATCCCGGTGCTACTCTCAATATTTACGAGCCCGGAAAATATGAGGTCTGCATTACTGCACATTTCATGAATGGAAACTCGGGAAGTACGTGTAACGAGATCCTGGTAGGTTATCAAAAAAATGCCCAGGCGACCGTCAAACAGATCAATGTTCAAAATCAAAAAGTTATTGCATATATTGAAGCTCCGGAGCACAATCTCAAATCGATACAATGGTTCATCGAAGATAGTCTCGTTTCAACCAACGAAGTCTACAAAGATGAAAATGGATTACTGGCTTTTCATTTAACGGCTAAAATGGAATTTACGAATGGTGTAAAACGCGAACAACAAGTTTGGGTCAATCGCAACAACCTCGATTACCGGGTCGAAGATATCGCGCAATTCGGATCTCAAAGCTCCGACAATTGGGATCACAAGGCGAGACTTGAATTTACAGACGGTGAAGATCATTATATTTCGTACCCCACAAATTCTGATCATGTCATTGATATTTTGAAAAAGGAAAATTTCGGTCAAAACAGTGACGGGCATGATGTAATGCGTTTCAGCGGGAAATTGAACTCTACTTTTTTACACGTTGAAACACAGGAAATTGTTGAAGGTAATCTCGAGTTCAGTTTCGGCGTTGCTCATTAATTTTTTTTTAATTTTGAATTCAAAATAAAATGAAATGCGACTACTGATTTTTTCGATGTTCACGTTTTTGTTTACAGCACTCTGGGGACAACCGACGATTACTGCAGACGATATGTTCGGTGCAGATGATACCGCACGCGTTTCCGAAACGATGGATATGAACATCGACATTACTACTACGGGACAAAATGCTGTTTGGGACTTCTCTGAACTGGTTGCCAACAGTCAGCGTTTAGAAAAAGCTTATCCCATTTCCGATGGTGGCGTCATCCTGAATCTTCAATTCGGTCCGTCGGCACCTGCCCCCTACCCTTCGGATTACTATCGCCCCTTTGACGGCATTCCTTTTGAAGATTTCGGCAACTTTTTACCTGTAAATATTGAGAATGTTAACCGCATTGTAAAGAAAGAAGACGATTCACTGTTCTATACAGGGCTCAGCATTACGGCGGACGGCCAGCAATTCGGTTTTCGAAGCGATACCATTGAAACGGGCTATCACTTTCCGCTCGAGTATGGCGATTCGTACACCAGCCGAGGCTATACTTATGCAGATTTTGATCCTTTATTTACGGGAACATTTATCCAATACCGCCAGCGTTACACTACTGTGGATGGACACGGTACACTCGTAACGCCTTATGCCAATTTTACTGCACTCCGCGTGCATCATCGGATTGAAGAACAAGATTCGCTCTATGTAGAACTTCAGGGATTCGGCAACTGGATTCCCATCGAACGAACAACGCACGAATACGAATGGTGGGTAAACGACGAGAAAAGACCCGTCTGCAAAGTAGAAACTGAGGAATTTAACGGAAGTGAAAATGTTACAGCGATTACCTATCGCGACAAATACCTCGGACTGGATGCGAGTTTAGATTCAGAAAATCTTCTGGAATCTTCAATTTATCCCAATCCGGCGCGAGAAACTTTTACGGTGAGCAGCAATAGTGCAATTGAAACCATTCGAATATATGGTCTGGATGGTCGCGAACACCGTCAGGTTACGATCGAAAATGGAGCGAAAAAACATACTTTAAATGCAGCCCGGTTACCTGCCGGCGCATACAATGTGCAGTTAGAAACTTCAAACGGAACGACATTTTTAAAGCTTCTCGTCAAATAAATAATACACTATTCAGTAATCTTTGTGGTCAAAAGCTGTTTGGGTACTAAGCGTGTATAAGATCTCATTTAATTTTGACCTCTATGTCGTTACAAACCCTGGAAATTAGACGTATACTCCTTTCAGGCTCGCGCCTAAAATAGATTCAAAATTAAATTCATGAAATATCCGGGAGAAATCCTTAAATT
>JBNJEH010000071.1:0-14679 GCA_051745635.1 Bacteroidota bacterium | reverse complement strand
ATCTACTACACTGAAAATTCAGCATGAATAGTACCAAAGCAAATGAATTAAACCGTGCTGCAGCTTCGCTGAGACGGAAAAAACCGGAAGAATGCGCCCGTTTGGCGGAAGAAGCGATTGCAATAGCCGAACGGGAAAATGACCCTTTTGAACAGGCGAAGGGATTACACAACCTGAGCGAAGCTAATGTTTGGAACTCATGCTATGATGAAGCTTTAACGACTGGTTACGAAGCGAAAGAGTATTTTCAACAACTCGGAGAGTACGAGTCTCTGGGGGATGTTCATTATACACTCGGAACTGTCTTTTATTACCTTTCTGATTACAATCACGCGCTCGAAGAATATATGCGGGCGTTCAAGGCGTTTGAAAGCGCCGGATCAAAACTGGGGCAGGCAAAAGCATACAACGGTATCGGGAGCGTATATTACAGCATTGGCGAAAATCGAAAATCAATTCATTATCTGACGACGAGTTTTGACATTTGTCGCGAAGCGGATGAAACGGTTTTGCTGCAAAAAGTGCTGGATGGACTGGGAAAAGCCTATGCGAATATTGAAAATTATGAGAAAGCCCTGGAATACCTGGAAGATTGCGTGGCGCTGATCACTAAAAATGAAGATAGCGATCATGTCAAAGCGCATGCACTCAACTCTATCGGCGAGATTCACTTGAAATTAGAAGATTACGATGCGGCGAGGAAACATTTCGAAAGGAGTTTGCGCCTGCGGGAATCCATTGGTTTTGTTACGGGCTGGGCCGATTGCCTCGCGAATATGGGGAAAGCTGAAATTGCCCTTCAAAAATGGGGGGAGGCGCTAACTTCTCTGGAAAGTGGACTGGAACTGGCGAAAACATCTCAAAGTAAATCCAGTCAACTAAAAATTTATCACCTGTTGTCAGAAGTCTACGAGGCCAAAGGCGATTTTTCAAAGGCACTGGAACATTTTAAGGCGTATCACGCGATACGTGAAGAATTAAACGCACAGAATACAGACCGCACCACGAAAAGCTTGCAGATGAAGTTTAAGATGGAGCAGGAAGAGCATGAGAAGCAGGCGCTTGAAGATAAAAACAAAAAACTGGAACAATATTCAAATGATCTTGTGCAATTGAGTGAAGTGGGTAAACGGCTCACGGCAATTTTATCTCCTGAGCAGATTATTCGCGAAGCTTATGATGAAATTAATCAATTAATGGATGCCCCCTCGTACGGTCTGGGAATATATGATGAAAAAACAAATACGCTGAATTTCCCCGGTTATTGCGAGGATGGAGAGATACTCGGCGACCTTTCCTATTCGCTCAACGAAGAAGGCCGTTTGGCAGCCATTTGCTACCACGAAAATCGCGACATTGTGATCGGAAACATCGCTCAGGAATACTCCAAATACATCAAGAGCTACAAACCTCCCAAAGCGGGACGCAAGACGGCTTCGATCATTTACCTGCCTTTTCAGATCCCCAACGGTGCTTCCGGGGTCATTACGGTTCAGAGTTATCGAAAACACGCCTATAACGAGCACCACGTGAGCATGCTCAAAAACCTTGCAGTGTTTATGGCGATTGCACTGGAAAATGCACAGCTCTACGTCAACCTTGAACAAAAGGTCAATGAACGCACAAAAGAAATTACGGAGCAAAAGGAGGAGATTGAAAAATCCTACCGCATGACTGCATTGCTCAGTGAAGTGGGGCGACAACTGACCTCTTCAACGGATTTTGAAAGCATCTTTTTAAAATTGCATCAAAACGTCAGCGACCTTATGGATGCGAGCTGTTTTGGAGTACGGCTCTACAAACCGGAGGAAAATCATATCGAATATAAATTTGAAATCGAGAACGGTGTGGTCGATCGCGAACCGATTTATGTTTCGATGGACGACGAAAACAATTATTCAGTGCTTTGCGTTAAGAATAATCAGGTGATTTTCATCAATGACAACCAGAAGGAATACCAAAAATACACGAAGGAAATTGTCGTTCCAACTGGAGAAATGCCGCATTCATTGATTTTTTATCCGATGAATTTTGGAGGACGGGTGATTGGACTAATTACTGTACAAAGTTTTCAGCGGCATGCTTTTAACGATCAGCATCTCCAGATTTTAAAAACGCTGGCTTCTTTTACAGCCATTGCGCTGGAGAACGTAAATCTCGTAGACAACCTCGAATCAAAGGTCGAGGAACGCACAGCTGAAATTGTCGCGCAGAAAGAAGAAGTCGAACGCACACACGAACACACGCAGTTGCTGAACGAGATTGGGCGCGAAATTACATCTACACTTTCCGTAGAAGATGTGCTGGAAAAAGTTTATGCGAATATCAATAAGCTCATGGACGCTTCAATCATTGGCGTGGGCATCCGGAATAAGGATAAACTGGAAATGAAGGGGGCCATTGAAAATGGTGAAAAATTACCCGATTTTTATTTCAATCTGGATGACGAAAATGCATTGGCTGTGCATTGCCTTTTGAACAAAAAGGAGATGTTTATCACAAATCTCGACGAGCAAATCGATCAATATATTCCGGGAAAATCGACGACTAAAGTAGGGGAGAAACCCCAATCGATCATGTATATACCGCTGATCGTAAAAAATAAAGGGATTGGAACCATATCGGTACAGAGTTTTGAACCGAACGCCTATAATGAATACCATTTGAACATATTGAGAAACCTCGCCGTGTACACGTCGACAGCCTTTGAAAACGCCATGTTATACGACCAGATGGAGCGCAAAGTGGTGGAACGTACCCGGGAAGTCGTACAACAAAAGGAAGAAGTTGAAAAGACCTACCTCAATACCAAATTATTGAGTGAAATGGGGCAGAATATTATTTCGACGCACGATTTGGAGCAAATATTCGATAAAATGCACCAAAACGTCAATAAACTCATGGACGCCACGATATTCTCTATCCGGATTTGTGACTACGACAAGCACGAAATCGATTACCGATATACGATGGAAAGTGGCAATCGCCTGGACTCTATTTCTATTTCCATGGATGATTATGATAACTATTCCGTTTGGTGCCTACGCAACAAAAAAGAAATTCTGATCAATGATCACGCGAAAGATTATAAGAAATATACGAATAAAATTATCGTAGTAGATGGAGAACTTCCAGAATCATTGATTTTTTGCCCCATGATGATAGGAGACCGCGTCATCGGAATTATTTCGGCGCAATCCTTTGAAAAACATGCCTACACGGAATATCACCTCGATATTTTGAGAACGATAGCGACCTATTCAGCGATTGCACTTGAAAATGCCAACCTGATCCAGGACATGGAAAATCAGGTAAAAATCAGAACGGCAGAAGTGGTCAAACAAAAGGAGATTATTGAAGAGAAGAATAAAGATATTACAGATAGCATACAATACGCTCAGCGCATTCAAAATGTGATATTGCCACCGCTGGCAGAGTTTCAGGAAAACTTTGTCGAGAGCTTTGTCTTCTTTCGTCCGCGGGATATTGTTTCAGGCGATTTTTACTGGATCGAAGAGATCGACAATAAAATATATTTCGCTGTGGTGGATTGTACTGGCCATGGAGTTCCCGGTGCGCTCGTGAGCGTTGTCGGGGCAAATAGCCTCAATCGTTGTCTCATGGAATTTGAATTGAAGGATCCGGGAGCCATCCTGAACAAATTATCGGAACTGGTAAAGGACACGTTCGAAAAATCCGAGTCAAATGTCCGGGATGGAATGGATATGGCGCTGTGCTGCATCGACAAGGATACGCGCGAAATAGCATTTTCAGGTGCCTACAATCCGCTGTGGATAGTTCGCGAGGGAACCGATCTTCCCATTGATCCGCAGGAACGCTTGAATTTAATTGAAGACAAAGGTAAAACGCTTATCGAAATCAAATCGACGAAACAACCCATTGGTCATTCATACCGCTCGGAATCTTTTGAAACAAAGAAAATTCAGCTGGAACCTTCGGATATGGTCTACCTCTTCAGCGATGGCTATGCCGATCAGTTTGGAGGACACGAAGAAGACATCATCGCCAGGGGCGGAAAGAAATTTAAGACCACAAAGTTTAAGGATTTATTGCTCTCGATTAGTCACACTTCTTTAAACGACCAGCGCAGCATCATAGAAGAAACGTTTGATACCTGGAAAGGACGACTCGAACAAGTGGATGACGTCTGCGTTATAGGAGTCCGACTTTAGGAGGACGAACGATAACAGTGAAGAGCAAGAGTAATGAGCGTACAGCAAGAGTATTGAGCATACAGCAAGAGTAGTGAGCAAGAGCATAGAGCAAGAGGGAGGATTGAATAGAGGGGAGCCAGGGTCTTAGGATGAGAACTGAGGACGAGGGCTGAGGACGAGGGCTGAGGGCGATTGTTGAGCTTGTCGAAACAGAAGCCCGAAGCCCGACTTTTTACTAAAGTATTTCAATGAGCATACAGTAAGAGTAGTGAGCAAGAGCATACAGCAAGAGTGGTGAGTATAGAGTAGTGAGGGTGTTTCCTATATTGAAATTCTTGGTTTAAATTGAAGGTTAACATCTGTAGATTATTAGTGTTGAGGGAGACCATGAAGTGGGAGGTTTTCGAACCGAGATTATAAAAATTCGGGTGGTTTTCTCAGCTCGAGTTTTGCACTTTGGAACAGCGCAGAGGTGGCGTTAAACCGAACCATAAAACTTTGTTGACCGAGGGGCGTCCAGTAGAAAGCGAGCTGCCAGCAGTGCATGTCGCGGTTGAGCGAAATCCGTGTTTGTGTCAATTCTGCACCTTCGATGTCGTAACTCGAGTTGAATCCCATTTTCCACCGTTCTGTAAAACTGACATCACCAGACATTTTCAGGTTCTGCCTTTGAGAGTATTCGCGATTATCTTCTTCCGTTATATCAGTATTCAGATTAAAGAACCACGAATGGGTCAAATTGATTTTCCACGGAATGTCAAAATCGATCAGATCGTGGGGATTCATGGTGTAATATTGAAAATCGGATCCCCATTGATTGCCAATTTCTTCTTGATTCTTATCAATTTTTTCTTTCGATTTTTTTGAAGCAAATGTGTAGGTAGTGGAGAGGTCTATTTGACGAAATCTTCCCATACCCTGATCGGCATTCCACGCGTATTCGTTGTAATCCTGGTTTTCTTCGTTAAACGCATACGGAGAGAACGACCCACTCGAAACAAAATTCAGACCTGTGAAAGGAGTGACGCGAAGCTTCAGCGATACGTCAGATAATTTCATCGTGTCTTTAAAAATGTCGTAATTCCCTGAAATACTGAAGGCATCGATGATTCGTTTCTTGCTGAATTCTTCTGTTGTATCTTTTCGATTGGGGTGCTTGATCTCAAAAGTATTGTTGATCGAATAATTGATTTGTCCCACCTGCCTTCCAACTCCTCCGCTGTACAGACTTGCTTCGTAGGGAGAGTAGGTGATCTCTTCATCATTGGGGCCGAGCGTTTCAGTGACAAAAGAGCTCAGGTCCGGTTGAAAACGAAAAGAAACGCGCGGAGTCATGACGTGACGCATTTTCATATCCGGGTTGCCGAGAAATGAATAATACGCATAGAGATTGGTGGATAATTCAGAGGAAAACGAGAGATCCTGTGAAAATCCCGCGCCGCGCAAGGTATCATTTTCTACCGCTCCTGAAGTTGGGTTGTAGTTTTTTTCAATCGATTGAAAATTAGTTCTTAATGTATAGTCAGCTGAAGTGTTTAATGTAACGATTTGATTGAATAACTGCAACGGATAATTCATTCGCGCGTTTTGCCGGATACCGTTTTGAAATTGATTCTGGATCATGTCAAACTGCCGGTTTTCGAGGAGCGAATTATCGACTAGTCCGCGATTTTTACCTTCCAGGGAATATTGAAGTCCAATTTTTTCGTAAAAGCGTTCTTTTCCCACACCGTTGTTCAATCCTTTGAATGGAAAAAAGCGGTTGACATTTACGCTCAGCGTGGGCAAATCAATATCTACCTGCTCTGACGAGCTATTTTGTTTTAGGGCTGTTTTCAAACCTATCGTTATGGGTTTCGTCGGAAAGGTGCGCACAAGGTTGATGTCAGAATTGAAATTATTTTGAAAGTATTGATCACTCAAGGGATCGAGGTCCGTTTGACCGTTGTTGTCAGACTGAAAATTAACCCGGGCATTGAACTGCCAATAAGGATTGGCTTTTCTTTCCTGCTGGTGATTCCACTGTACTTCGATTTTTCGGCGGCGATTGGTGTCATTGGGAAAAGGCCGCTTGAAACTGCGGTAAGACAAGTTGAGATTTCCCGAAAATTTATACCGGCGTTTGTAGTCCGTTTGGTTGCGCAATTCAAAAGTTCCCTGCGAATAGATGCTGCCGTAGACCGTGGTTTGAATTTCTTCTGATTGTTTGATAGGAAAGTAGTACCCGATATCCTGAATGCCAAAACCGTATTGCGATGTTGGAGCAATCATGGGAAACATCAATCCGGAACTTTCGCGTTCTTTGGTTGGAATCACACTGAAAGGTAGTCCCAGTGGCGTGGGTATGCTCTTGACGTGTAAGTTCATCGGTCCCGTTGCGATGCGTTCTTCAGGAACCATTACCGCTTTGGAGAGTTGAAAGTGAAAATGCGGTTCATCGAGTTCGCAGGTCGTAAATTTACCTTCCGTGAAATGAATATGCTCATTCTGTTGTCTTTTGGCCGTTCCCATGTGCAGGTACATTTCATCCTGCTGCGTCTTGAGTTCTTCGATGTATCCTTTCTCGGTGTCAAAATTGTAGCGGATGCTCGCAGCCGTAAATTCCTCACTTCCTTCTTTGAATTTGGGAATTCCTACGCGGTTACTGTCGGCGTCATAGCGATAAATGGCGTACACTTCTTTTTTTTCCGTGTCCATTTCAATGAGGTCTGCCGTGAGTGTAATCCCGTCGTAAACAACTTCAGCGGAACCGTACAGCGAAATGATGTCAGTAGTGAAATCGGCGCGAATGGAATCCGTACAAGAATAGGTGATCGGAGCATCCATCGAATTATCTGTACGGTATATTCGCTTTTTTGATGTAACTTTCGTGGTGTCCTGAGCATATATTGTTGGTGTCAATACAATTATTAACAATGCAACGACGAAAAAATGCGTTATGGAATATTTTTTGCTCAAGCTGAACTTGTAAATTTGTATAGTTCGTGTAAAAAACGGATGCAAAACTAAAAAATTACATTATTGTGTGGTCAATAAAAAATAAATCAATTGTTTTCCTGTTCATCACAGCGATGAGTGCAGCCGTTTATGGTCAGGAAAATGACGGGGATGCGCTCTCTTCCGGTGTAAAGACCGTCGTTATTGATCCCGGACACGGTGGGAAAGATCCCGGGTGCCACGGTGCTGTCACCAATGAGAAGACAGTGGTACTGGAAATCGGATTGAAACTCGGGGAGTATATTGAGAAAAAGTACCCCGACATCAATGTGATTTATACGCGCAAGGATGATAGTTTTGTGGAACTCGATGAACGGGCAAAAATCGCCAATCGCAACAATGCCGATGTGTTTATTTGTATTCACGCCAATGCTGCGGGTTCCTCTGCGCACGGCGCTGAATCGTATGTTCTCGGACTTCACCGCACGGAGAATCAGCAAAAAGTAGCTGAACGCGAAAACAGCATTATTCATTACGAGGAAAACAGCGAGGAAAAATACGAAGATTTTGATCTGTCTCCGGATGCCATCATTGCCCGGCAGCTTCAACTGAGTGTATTTCTCAACCACAGCATTAATTTTGCCTCTAAAATTCAGGATCAGTTTGCGACGATAGGACGTCACGACCGGGGAGTAAAACAGGCTGGATTTCTCGTATTATACAAAACAACGATGCCCAGCGTATTGATAGAAACGGGATTTTTAACGAATAAGGAGGACGAGCAGTTTTTACAAGATCCCGCCAGTCAAATCAAGATGGCCAATGCTATTTTTAAAGCATTTCAGACCTTTAAGAGCGAAATTGAGGGAGTGAATCACCTCGTAGAAGATGGAGAAGGCTTTGAAGAAGCGTTAGAACGTGCCGAGGAAGATGAAAATCCCTACGCAGAGCATGAAGGGAAAATTTATTTTAAAGTTCAAATAGAAACTTCGCGCAAGGAAATTGACCCGACTGATAAGCGATTTAAAGATGTGCAGGTTTCGCAGTACAAGGAGAAAGGATTGTACAAATATACGACGGGTATTTTCGAAGAAGACGTGGATGCTGCCAATAAATACAAACGGGAAATGCGGAAGAAAGGTTTTGATCACGCATTCGTCGTGGCATTTAAAAATAAAGAGCGCATACCAATGGCTGAGGCGAGGAAAGCACTGAAGGAGTAGATTTCCCCGGAAAACGTACTGTTTTTACCAATTTAACTATTATTTTAGCACAAAATAAAAGACATTGAGAGTTTCAAAAGAATTTAAGACAGGCCTGGTAGTCATACTCGCAATGGCATTGCTTATTTATGGAGTAAACTACCTCAAGGGAAACAGTTTTTTCGGAGGAGACGACGTTTACTATGCTTACTTCCCGACATCGGGTACGCTGTCTCCCTCGTCTTCGGTGACGATGAATGGGGTAGAAGTGGGCAAGGTTCTCGATGTCGACCTCGTTAATCCCAATAAGTTTGTCGACCCGAACAAGCGCGTTCTTGTAAAGTTTAATGTGCAAACGGACATGCTGCAGCTGGCGCGCGGTTCTGAAATAGAAATTGTTCCCGGTGTTTTGAATACGGGCATTCAACTGCGACAGAATTATATCGGCGACAAAGGATTTCACGAAAAGGGAGATACGCTGAGAGGAACGGTCAGTGAAGAAATTACCGAACAAATCGAAAAACAACTGCTCCCGGTGAAACGCAAAATGGAAGACCTGATGTCGTCTGTCGAAGGAATCGTCAATTCGATTACGGCATTTTGGGATACGTCTGCAGCCAATACGCTCGATCAGGGATTGAATGAGGTAAAAATCGCTATTTCGAGATTTGGTCGCGTTGCCTTCAACGTGGATAACATGATCGATGAAGAGAAAGCGAAATTAAGTCGCATTTTTGACAACGTGGAGTCCATTACCAAGAATTTTGAAGAGACGAATGAGGAAATCAAATTAGCAGTGGGAAATGTCAAGAATCTTTCCGATTCGCTGCTGACGGTGGACTTTAAACTGGCTATGGATGAAGCGATTACGACGATGCAGAACGTGAACGCGATGCTGGAAGAAACCTCCAAAGGGAACGGAACGCTCGGCAAATTGCTGGAGGATGAACAGTTATACGATGAATTGAACAAAACGAATCAGCGCCTGCAGGAACTCGTTGAAGACATCAAGGTGCATCCCGAACGCTATATTCACATGTCCGTTTTTGGTGCTAAAATAAAGGGTGCGCCAATGACAAAAGAAGAAGAAAGGAAATTGAAAAAAATATTAGATACCATTCAGTAAAATAAATAGTAACAGATGATTTCAATTATAATTTTTGCCGTTTTACTCGTTGTTGGAATTGGAGCTTTTGCTTTAAACACGAGTAAGATTAGAAGTAATATTCTCATGGGACGCGATGTGGACCGTTCCGATCAAAAAGGAAAGCGCTGGAAAACGATGGCGCTGATCGCCTTTGGTCAGAAAAAAATGTTTAAGCGCCCGCTGCCGGCTATTTTGCACTTTATGCTCTATGCAGCATTTGTGATTACACAGATTGAATTAATCGAAATTATTGTCGACGGACTCTCTGGAGAACACCGGATGTTTCGCGCTTCGCTGGGTGGCTTTTACACGTTTATGATTTCCTTCATCGAGATATTGTCGGTGCTGGCGTTCATTGCTACCTTTATTTTTCTCGCGCGCCGAAACTTGTTGCATATCCCGCGTTTTCGCATGAAAGAAATGAAGGGATGGCCCAAACTTGACGGGAACCTGATCCTCATTATGGAATTGATTTTAATCTGTTTTATCTTTATGATGAACGGAGCAGATGAAGTATTGTATCGCAGAGACCTTTCTCATGCCGCGGCGTTGGGAGACGAGAGTTTTGGATTTACGATTTCGCAATTTGTGGGACCCGCACTTTTCGGTGGTTTGGATGAAGCCGCACTGCATACAGTGGAGCGCATCGGATGGTGGGGACACATATTCATGGTCTTCGCCTTTTTGAACTACCTGCCTTTTTCAAAACATTTCCACATCTTATTGGCTTTCCCGAATACGTTTTATTCCAACCTGGAGAAAAAAGGGAAGTTCACGAATATGGAATCTGTGACCAAAGAAGTAAAACTCATGATGGACCCGGATGCTGATCCTTATGCGGCACCTGCCGGAGATGAACAGCCACCAGAGCGCTTTGGAGCTAAAGATGTGCAGGATCTCACCTGGAAAAACTTGTTGGATTCCTATACATGTACGGAATGCGGGCGTTGTACTGCAGCCTGCCCGGCCAATCAAACGGGTAAATTACTGTCTCCGCGCAAAATTATGATGGATACGCGCGACCGTCTCGATGAAAAAGGGAAAGGTATGCGGAAAAACGGAAAAGATCACGATGATGGAAAATCGTTGTTGAACGACTATATAACACAGGAAGAACTTTGGGCATGTACTTCGTGCAATGCCTGTGTAGAAGAATGTCCGGTCAATATTGATCCGTTGTCAATTATCATGGATATGCGCAGATACCTCGTGATGGAACAGTCTGAGATTCCAACAGAGCTGGCAGGTATGATCTCCAATATCGAGAATAACGGCGCTCCGTGGCAATTTAGTCAGGACGACCGATTGAATTGGAAGGACGAAGATTAAAGAAGATAGCAACAGTTTGAAAATAATATTAAGACTATGAGTGAATTGATGAAAGTACCTACCATGGCTGAAATGACAGCGAACAACGAAGTACCTGAAGTACTCTTCTGGGTCGGTTGTGCTGGTAGTTTCGACGATCGTGCCAAGAAAATTACAAAGGCGATTGTCAAGATACTCAATAAATGTAATGTAAAATTTGCCGTGTTGGGCGCTGAAGAATCCTGTACCGGTGATCCTGCAAAACGTGCTGGAAATGAATTTTTATTCCAGATGCAGGCCATGATGAATATTCAGGTATTGAATGGATATGAAGTCAAGAAAATTGTGACGGGTTGTCCGCATTGTTTCAATACGCTGAAGAATGAGTATCCTGAACTCGGTGGAAACTACGATGTCGTACACCACACGCAATTGATTCAGTCGCTCATTGAAGAAGGGAAACTGACCATCGAAGGGAGCGATGCTTTTAAAGGTAAAAAAATTACATTTCACGATCCCTGTTACCTGGGACGCGCCAATGATGTATACGAAGCTCCGCGCTCGATGTTGCAGAACCTCGATGCCGAATTGGCCGAAATGAAACGTTGTAAAACAAAAGGTCTTTGTTGTGGTGCTGGTGGTGCGCAAATGTTTAAAGAAGCGGAAAAAGGCGATAAAGAAGTGAACATTGAACGCACGGAAGACGCATTAGAGGTCGAGCCCGATGTAGTGGCAACCGGATGTCCGTTTTGCAATACTATGATGACAGACGGTATCAAAAACAAGGAGAAAGAAGACAGTGTACAAGTAATGGATGTCGCAGAGTTGATAGCTTCTGCTGCTGATTTATAAAATTTAAAGCGATGAATCAACAAATTTTTGAGGATTTTCCCGACAATGCGCGCGTTTGGCTTTACCAGACAGATCGTGCATTGATCAATGACGAAATAGCTACTGTCGACCGCGAACTCGAATCCTTCGTGCGCGATTGGGCAGCACACGGAAATCAGTTGTGGGCAAATGCCAAAGTGGTGAATCCTTTTTTTATTGCAGTTGCTGTGAATGACAAGCTGACACCGCCTTCTGGTTGCTCAATTGATGCTTCCGTTAAAAAATTACAGGAGCTCGGTCGTTCGTTAAGCGTCGACTTTTTTACCCGCTTAAAAGTAACCGTTGAGGGTACTGATGAAAAACCCATTCAAATTGCCTTTGACGAACTCAGTGCTGCGGCATCGCGGAATCCTCAGTTAAAAGTCTACGATCCACTGATTAGTCAGTTAGGTGAACTTCGGGGAGATTGGTTGCGTCCACTGGGAGCGAGCAATTTATCTCAGGTAGTGGGGTAGTACCGGAATCCTGAATCTCGAGCATCCGAAAATGGTGTTTAGACTCATTTTATAGTGCGCTGTATAGAATAGTGATATTTTTCGCTTATTTTAGTGGGGTTAAGAAAAGAAAGGAGGTAGCACCAACCATTAAACTATTGTTCCCGTTATCATGGTAGATCGATGATTATTTTTCACAAAGGAATCTCGGTTAATGAAACAGCAATTATAATTTACAGAAAATGAAGAATATATTTAAAATATTTACTTTGCTTTTACTGGCAACAGGAATGACGGTCGTAACTTCGTGTAAAAAATACAACAAGTACGATAATAAGGAGGTTGTAGAAGATGATTATACCGGTGATATTGAGCTGAAAGGCGACGATGACGAACCATCAGGTGATTTCAATGGCAACAACGATTCGGGAGAATTTTCATTTGCCTGGGAAAATAAAAAAGAGGTCGCTTCTATTGAATATTCCGCTTCATTTTCCTCGGGTTCAGTTAATTTGATCATTAATGACGCCAAAGGAAATGAAGTATTCAATTCTACAATAAATGATAACAATGACTCATCCTCCGGAAAAACATCAGAGGGTAAAGAGGGCAAATGGTTAGTCACCCTTATTTTCACAGATTTTGACGGCAGCGGAAGTTATAAGATAGAAAATTAGGGAAAGTAGAACGCCCTGTTCTCCGAATGAATATATTACTTTTCTACGTTCTATAGGTCTATTCCAACTTCTGCAATTCTGCACTTTCACTGTTCAACATTCAGATTTCCACGGATCCCCGGTTCAGGATTCCGCGGTTCATCTGTAACTTTCAACATACAATTGACCGTTAAAGCTAGCTACCTTGGTAGCCGCTCACTTTTATGTCAACAGCGGTTCGGCACCTTCCCGAATAACAATTGGTGCATCGCCAGTACAATCGACAATTGTCGAGGCATCTAACTGACCGGGACCGCCATCGATTATTGTAGAAATTTTGTCGTCAAAACGTTGGTAAATTTCATAGGGATCGGTGAAATATTCCATGAGTTCATCATCAATATTCGTTAGAGAAGTAGTAATCAGTGGATTTCCAAGTCTTTCGACAATGGACAAAACGATTTTATTGTTGGGGATTTTGATTCCAATTTCTTTGCGTTTGGCATCGAACAATCTGGTCACATCATTGGAGGCGTTCAGAATAAATGTGAAAGGACCGGGCAGATGTTGTTTCATGAGTTTAAAGGTCGGTTGACTCATTTGTTTAACGTATTCAGAGATTTGACTGAAATCTTTACATATAATCGAGAACTGCGACTGCTTGAGTTTAACAGCTTTAAATTTCGCGAGTTTTTCCAGTGCTTTTTTATTGTTGAGGTCGCAGCCCATAGCATAAACGGTATCCGTTGGATAAATAATCAGTTCACCTTTTTTGAGTTGCGCCACCACATCATCGATTAACCGGGTATCGATATTTTCTTCATTGATCTCTACTAGCATAATCCATTAATTTTTGAATAATCCATTCTAAATTTAGCGATTTAAAATCTAATGGCGCTGTTTTTATTTGTTAAAGAAATTAAATGGAAAGAGGATGCACAAAAGAAAAAGATTTCCCCGCGAAGGTTCGGGTTGATTTTTGAACTTTACACACTTATTCTGCAAGAATACGGGCAATTGTTCAGCTGGTACATTCCACTTTTCAATTGGCGATTTATAAAAAGAGCGGTTGAGGTTTTAAAACAGTTGGAAAGAGGGGAGGTGTCGTTAATCTTTAGCCTTTTGTTCGCATAACCGGCTAAAAACAAATGATCATTTTATTCGCACTAAAACACCGGAATTACCTTTATTTCCGAGTAAAACTTCACCTTTATTGTTGAATGTCGCGTTGTGCGCAACAGATGTGCTTTCTTCATACAATGAGAAAAGTGGGGCAGCAATTTTCTTTTGCCGAATAGTGAATTCGAAATTTGAGTTTCGTTTAATTTGAGAAATAAATATATCCCCGACTTCCATAAACATCGAAACATACTTATCCGTATTTAATTTAGATACAACACCAATCATTTTGTTTTTGTCGTTCTTTTTGATTTCAATTTCTAACTCATTTAAAATATTTTTGGTTTGAAGCTTCCATTTACCGAAAAACGTCTCTTTTGGAACTTTTGAGAAAGAAGAACTGGAACAGCTGCTCAAAACTGTTAAGACGAGTATGGTAAAAGCTATATTTTTCATTTATAAGATAATAACATAACATAATATAATTTAAAGATCAATTGCACCAATCCTTCTCGTTCAATGTACGGTTTGCAGCCGGATGGATACGTTTAGAGTCAAATATAAAAGAATTTTCTGGTTGGATAGCAACAGAGTTTTTGAGCAGGTGAGGAGTTTCAGGACATGCAGAAGCAGTATTTTCCAGAATTTCGATTCATAAAAAAATCCTATCCTGAAGCAATCAAGATAGGATTAATATAATTGGTTAACTAATTAGTCGCTCCTTAAAAGTATCGTAAAAAACTATATATCAGTAATATAACCCCTAAAAAACTTGTATTAAATCGCAGGATTTCTTATCTTTATGCTATA
>JBNJEH010000070.1:0-14871 GCA_051745635.1 Bacteroidota bacterium | reverse complement strand
TGGTCAGTACGATGGGTTTTTAGTGCAAATAGACGCCAATGGATCAAAAACCTGGGGAACGTATTACGGCGGTCCTCAATCGGAAGAAGTTTACGATGTCGCTATCAACCCTTCCGACCAGCATATCGCTTTTACGGGATATACCTCGAGCAGTTCAGGAATTGCTTCAGCAAATGCCCACCAAACTAGTCTGAACGGCGGTTTATACGATGGCTTACTCGTGCGCATGTGCGCTCCAATACTTCCGCAGCTGCAGCACAGTATCGGCGATTCGCTTTGTGACAATCAAACAATGACTATTTCTGTCGATCCCACTATATTCGACTCCTACAGCTGGCAAGACAATTCCACCACCAGCACATTTTCTACGGCTGGTTTGCCGAATGGCCAACAAAACATCTATGTTGCTACCGTAGATACCAACGGCTGTCCGGCGACGTCAGATACATTGTCATTTAATCATCTGCCCGCAACAGCACTAACGATACAAAACGCTCAATCAAACTACTGCGAGGGCGACACAGTTAAACTCTTTACAACTGATGATTTTAATAGTTATACCTGGTCCACTGCTTCAACAGACACATTCATTACAATCAGCGGACTGGAAAGTGGCACTTATGAATATTCGCTTTCCGCTCAAAATAATGCCGGTTGTATCAGTTCAGACACCATAACTGTCACGATACATCCAACCCCTGAACCAGAAATTAACGTTCAGGGAGCGGCCAACTTCTGTCTGAATGAAACTGTGGATGTCGGAGTCCAAAGCTCTTTTGCCAATTATCTTTGGCATGATGGACAGACGAGCAACACCATCACTTTGCAGTCAGAAGATTCTGTCTGGGTCTATGTTGAAAATAGTTTTGGCTGCGGCAATTTTTCCGATACCGTATTTGTCAATTCTGAATTGCTGACTCCCGTGATAACGACAAATTCTGCTCCACCTTTTTGTGCCGGTGATACGATTCATCTCGGTGTTAACAACACCTACGACGATTATTTGTGGGATCATGGCGGTACCGACTCCACGAGTAGCGCAGTGCTCAGCGGCGGAACGTTTTACACAACGGTTGAAGTCGCTAACCAATGTGGCGGAAATGCAGTGAGTGACACCTTTGAAATAGAAGTTACGACACCAGCAGCATTGACGATCAACACGACGATGCCAGACACCAATTGCGTGGGGGCTGTGTATACCTTCGCTATCGATACAACATTCCAGAATACCACCTGGTCGAATGGCGAAAATGACTGGACAGCGAATTATGCCCCATCGGCTCCCGGAAACTATCAGGCCACTGTCATCACAACTGACTCCAATGGTTGTCAGCTTCGCGATACCGTTAATTTCACCATCGGAGATTGCTATCTCGAACTCGGGACGCACCCAAAAGAAGGGTCGTATACCATTTATCCCAATCCTACCACAGGAAAAGTTGAGATCGACTTCCCCCACTCCAACGCTCCCTATTCAGTAACCATTCTCGATGCAGCCGGAAGACATACAGGATCAATTGAAGCGATCGACGAAAATCCATACACACTGCAATTAAACAACCTAAATCCAGGAGTTTACTACATTGTTCCTTCACACGAACGCCTTTCACTACCGACTAAAAAAGTCTTGATTTTGCGCTGACACCTTCCTGTATATGGATATTTCCTGCAGAATTCAATGGAATTTATGAATATTTCAATATTTTTGCCTGCTTCCAACTTGTTGATCAGTCAACTATCGATAAAGCAAATTTTAAAATTATGAAAGAAGAAAATAAAAAACTGATAGATGCGCTTCAAAAAAGGTTTGTAGCACACCCTTGGCACGGCATTCCGGCGGGAGAAAAACAACCCGAAATCGTGAATGCATTCATCGAAATCATTCCTTCGGATGCGATCAAATACGAAGTAGATAAAGAAAGTGGCTATATCTTAATCGATCGCCCCCAAAAATTTTCCAATCACATGCCGTGTATGTACGGTTTTGTGCCGCAAACGTATTGTGAAAAATCAGTCGCGGAATATTGTGCTGAAAAGACCGGCAAAAAGGATATCGTAGGCGATTGTGACCCGCTCGACATTTGCGTTTTATCAGAGCGCGAAGTAAATCGCGGTAATATCATTGCCGAATGTATCCCCGTAGGTGGCTTTCGCATGATCGACGGCGGCGAAGCGGATGACAAAATCATCGCGGTATTGAAAGGAGATCAGGCCTACGGTGACGTCAAATCTATCGAGGACTTGCCTCAAATGGTCGTAGATCGCGCCAAACACTTCTTTTTGACGTATAAAGACATCGAAGGGAATTCCAAAAAGGTCGAAATAACAGATGTCTACGGACCTGAAGAAGCCAAAGAAGTCATTAAAAGAAGTTACAATGACTACATGAACAATTTCGGGGATGCGGACGAAAAACTTTCGGATGCTTTGGCCGCTTTTCTGCAAGAAAAAGTCTAATCCCGGTAACAAAATAAATCGAAGGTCGTTACAGCGATGTGCGACCTTTTTTTTACATGAAATTTTATCGAATCATTGTTCTCTGTTCTTTTATGCTCACTATTTCAGTGGGGCACACGCAGGTTGTTTTCGATAAAACGGAGCACGACTTTGGCGACCTGGAAGCTGGAGATTCGCGCTACGTGGACGTTTATTTAAAAAACAAAACGGGCGAAGAAGCCTATATTCTCAGCGTCGACCAACCCATGGAAGTGGTTTATATTCAGAAAAATGCATTGATGCTGCCCGATAGTTCCAATGTCATCCGCTTTCAGATTAATAAAAAAACAAAAGGCCGTTTTCGCTACGACATCGAAGTTTTTACGAGCAACCAGCCTGATCCTACTACAATCACATTGAAAGGCCGCATCAAATCATTGACGGATCAAACCAATAATTTTACCGCCTGTCCTTCATTCGGTCAGAAACCCGCTCAACAAAATCCGTTGGAGTTTGCACTCACCGTTCGCACCGTCGACAAAAACACCGGCGCCAGACTTTCGCAGTCAACTGTGGCTATTCTTCAGCAGGGAGATGCAGTCGGCAAGTGGAAAACGCGATCCAACGGTCAATTCAAAGTAAAAACACCACTGGGTATTGCGTACTTTTATGCCACGCATCGCGGTTATCAGCCCGCTGAGAAGGGAGCGTACGTAAACTTCAAGCGCAACCTGGTCGTCCTTGAACTCGAGCCAGAAGAAAAACCGACAGAACCAGCAGAAGAACCACCAGCGGAAGTGCCGGAAGCAGACACTACGTACGTGGCAGATTCACAAGACGGCAACCGGGAAGTAGATCTTTCTGAGGTGATCGAATCCACCGCTACCGACTCCATTGATACACTGCAGGAAAATATACCACCGTCACTGGCATCCCTCGACAAAGATGATTTCAGTGCCGAACATTTTAAACCCGTCAATGTCGTTTTTGTGATTGATGTCAGCTCCTCCATGCGCCAGGAAGACCGCATAGAACTCCTCAAGTATTCTTTGGGTCAGCTGGTCGAAATGCTGCGTCCCCAAGATAAGATTGGATTAGTTTCGTATGCCAATGATGCGCAGGTTCTTCTCAAACCAACATCGGGAGAGCAAAAGGAGAAAATCAATGAGATTGTAAAAGATTTAAAAGCTTCCGGTCGCACAGCCGGCGGAAAAGGCATTAAAATCGGTTATCGACAAGCGCGGAGAAACCTGATCAAGTCGGGTGCCAACAAGGTCGTCATCATTACCGATGGAGCATTTAACCAAAATTCCGGCGATTACGAGAAGTATATTGAGCGCAATCTCAGAAGAAAATGCATCACGATGAGCGTGGTGGGCATCAAGAGTAATGAGCGTTCTGAGGAGAATATGCGCGAAGCAGCTGAATTGGGAAAAGGCCGTTTTTTATTAATTGAACGATTAGCGGACGCACAGTCAAAGCTCAAACAAGAAATTCGATTGACGACTTTTAAACATTGAGACCAAGGCACTTTCGATAGCAGTCCTTGTGAAAGCACATTGGCAGTAGACAAACGAACGATTAAAGATGAATTAATTAAACAAATAGAGCTCGTCTACGTTTTGATTGCGTATTATTAACAGTTAAAATTAATTTATTATGGGACTTTTTTCACGCAAATCAAAATCAGACAAGTTGTACGACAAATACAATAAACTCATGGAAAAATCACACAAAGCTTCGACAACGAATCGCAAAAGAGCCGACGAATTGTACGCAGAAGCCGAAGAAGTGATGAAACAAATTGAAAGCCTGGACGAATCATGAAAATACTGCTCACTGGCGTAACCGGTTATATAGGAAAGCGATTACTGCCGCATTTGGCCGATGCAGGACACCAAGTCTACTGCTGTGTAAGAGATGCGAATCGCTTCAATCCACCGGAAGATCTGGAAAAACAGGTCGAAGTACTGGAAATGGACTTCGAGGATGCCGATAGTCTCAGCATTATTCCAGATGACATCGATATGGCTTATTACCTGATCCACTCGATGTCAACGCACAGTGATTTCAAATCAATTGAGGAAAAAACGGCGAAAAACTTCACCGATGCCGTTTCAAAAACGGCCTGCCAGCAAGTCATTTATCTCAGCGGCATCGTCAATGAAGAAGAGTTGTCTGAACACCTGGAATCGCGCCTGAGCGTAGAAAATATTCTGGGCAAAGGAATATTTCATTTAACCACATTCCGCGCTGGAATCGTCATAGGTTCGGGAAGCGCTTCTTTCGAAATTATTCGTGATTTAGCCGAAAAGCTACCTGTTATGGTGGCACCGAAATGGTTAAACACCCGATGTCAACCTATTGGTATCCGTGATGTGCTCGCTTTTCTGCAGAAAGGCATGTTCAAAGAACAGTTATACGACCAGCACTACGATATCGGTGGGTCAGATATTTTGACGTATAAAGAGATGCTGGAAGGTTATGCGAAGGCGCGCAATATCAAACGATGGATTTACACCGTCCCTGTGATGACACCCAAACTCTCGTCTTACTGGCTCTATTTTATTACTTCCACTTCTTACAAACTTGCTTCCTCACTCGTCAACAGTATGAAGGTGGAAGTCGTTTGTTCACCGAGTAATATCAATAAAATCACAGGAATACAGCCCTTGTCTTATGAAGAGTCACTTTCGTTTGCTTTGAATGCCATCGACGATAAACGGCTCACTTCGAGCTGGAAGGATGCACTGACCAGCAGTGATTTTCGCGAGCGACTATCGGACTTCAACGATGTACCGAGTCAAGGCGTTTTTGAAGATCGCAGAACACACGAAATTCAAAATCCCGAAGCCACAATAGAGCGCATTTGGCGTATTGGCGGGAAGACGGGCTGGTATTACGGCAACTGGATGTGGCGCATCCGTGGTTTTATGGATAAAATCGTGGGTGGCGTTGGATTGCGACGGGGGCGCACACACCCAGACAAAATAAACGTGGGCGATGCACTTGATTTCTGGCGCGTACTATACGCAGACAAAAAAGAGGGGCAACTCGTGCTCTTTGCCGAGATGAAGTTGCCCGGAGAAGCCTGGCTCTCATTTAAAGTTAAAGACCATGAAGTTGAACAGAAAGCCACCTTTCGCCCGAAGGGATTATGGGGCAGACTTTACTGGTATACTGTCTTTCCTCTCCACGGTTTGATTTTTAAAGGAATGCTCAAGCGCATCAGCAACTAGTGGAGCCGCGCCTGAATTAAATCGATAAATTCTTTTCGGGTACTGTCATTACGCAAAAATAACCCCGTGAATGCTGAGGACGTGGTAGAAGAGTTTTGTTTTTCCACCCCGCGCATTTGCATACACATGTGATTACATTCCAAAACGACAGCCACACCTTTTGGCAGCAATGTGCGCTGGATACAATCTCTGATCTCGAGTGTCAACCGTTCCTGTACCTGCAAACGGCGCGCAAAAGCATCGACTATTCGGGGAATTTTACTCAGACCGACGATCGTTCCATTGGGAATGTAGGCAATGTGCGCTTTTCCGAAAAAGGGAAGCATGTGGTGCTCGCACTGTGAGTAAACCTCAATATCTTTGACGATCACCATCTCCGAATAGTCTTCGTGAAAGAGCGCACTCTTTAATATTTCATCGGGATCCTGCTGATAACCTTTCGTTAAGAACTGAACTGCTTTGGCCACGCGCTCGGGCGTTTTCTCCAATCCTTCACGATCGGGATCTTCCCCCAGTTCCTGAAGCACTTCTCTGTAAACTTCCTTTAGTCTATTCGTTTTTTCGTCGTCGTAGTTAAAATTCTCTTCCAAATCGTTCGTTGTTATCGCAGTTTAAAACGGTTCTTTTCCACCGTAATATTCCACGTAATTATTTTCCGTTTCTTCCAGTTTGATCTTTACCAACTCACCGCCCGCTCCGCGGATCGGATCTTCAATCTGTTCCCAGATTTTAATCACGAGGTTTTCGGTAGACGCTAAAATCCCTTCCATAAAAGGAACATCCATATTGAGGTTTTTATGATCGAGTGGCTCAATAATATGTGCCTTCATAATTTTACTGAGGTCCTTTAAATTGATCACAAAACCCGTATCTGGTGAAGGAACACCCTTTACAGTGACAAAAATATTGAAGTTGTGTCCGTGCCAGTTTTTATTGCTGCACTTTCCAAAGACTTCGTCGTTCTTTGCTTCACTCCAATCAGGGCGCCACAATTTGTGGGCTGCATTGAAATGTTCCCTCCGTGTAATATAAACAGTTTTCAATTGAAAAAATTTAATTACAAAGATAGAAACGTTCGACAATTAGAAATGTTCTGAGAAAATAATATTTAGGTACTTCTGTTGCCGACGGGACAATCGTAACGCTGTGTAGGTGGAATACGATTAAAAGTGGTGAATAGTGGTTATCCCGAATTATTCATCAATCTGACTTAATATATACTGTAACTTACAGCGATTTAAATTCATGAACCGAGCTCGTCTGCTGAGTTCACCGAATGCATGCGAGCTCAACGCGATGTACCGTGATACATCGAGCCTGTCGAGATGAGTATACCGAGATAAAGTTAATAAATCGGGTTATTGCTTTTCAACAACCACTAACTTCATTCGGATTTCGCTGTCCATGTTTAATTTGACATAATAACGACCGGTTTCAAGATCTGAAAGGTCGAGTTCGTACTGCTTTCTTTCCTGATCGACAAACGCGAAGCGCAGTGTTTCACCTTTGCAATTCATCAGTGAAATACTCGCCATGTCACTCGTAACGCCATCGACGAAAGCCGATAACTTTTGTTGATCGATTTGACGAATGTTAAAGACGACTGTTGCATTCGACGTATCATTTTTAACCAATCGGATCTTATCTCCTTCTCCACCGTAAGAGATGGTTAAACTACTCATCAAAAGTGCTGCTGAAAACATTAATTTTTTCATTTCATTTATTGTTTAAATTCGCCGCAAAAGTACAACCCATTCACAGATAAAAACAACAAAAAAATGAAGCTTAAAAGAACTATAATATAGGTAATATTACAGTTATAAAAATTGGTTTTACTTTACACTGAATTAACGTTTTCGTTACCATACAAACATGTCGAAGATTACGCGGTCGACGCTGCCCCAGTCACTGAATCGCTCTTTGATTTTGGCGCGCAGCTCTTCTTCGGAAAAGTATTCTTTCTTCTTTACGCGCGGAACTTCTTTCTCGATGTTGGTCTCGAGTGGTCGCACCTCTTTTGCAAAATAAACGACGCCACCATCTTCAATCGCCAATCCGAGCATCACTCCCGGCAAGCCGTTAAATGTTTCAGGTCCCACGGAGGGAATCAGTTGTTCCGCAAACCAGGCGTAAATCCGCGTGGAATCATTGGCTTCCCACATGGCCTGACGACATTCGTATCCCGCAATGACCCTTGAACTCCCCGTAATATACCATTCGCGCGTTTTTATCGAATCGCGCAGGTGAACTTTTGAACCCCAGAAAGAAAATTCCTGCTCCAGCACATTGCTATTGAAATTTTGATAAGATGTATTCATCATTGTTGCCCACTCGCGTTCATCCGGCACTTCAGGTAAAATAGGTTTGAACAGCGATACACTGTCGGTAAAATACAACACGAACTCATCAATCTTCGGTTTTTTCAGGTTGCCATCCATCCATCCGTTGCGTTCTGAATCTTCAAAACGCTTCTCCAGATTGGTTTTGCGTTCGAAAACGACTTCCCCGGAATGCATGACCTGCGCACCTATTCCACTGCTCAGCAATACGAACAAAACAGCAGCTGTATATTTAATGACCATTCCCTTCATGAGCTTTTGTGTTATTGTTGTTAAATCGCAATGTCAGTCCAATCATAAAATACCGCGCGATGATTCTGTTGCGCGTATCTGTGATGACATTATCACCGATACTTCTGCCCACACCGACATTCTGATTAAAAATATCATTGACCTCGACGTGTGCGACCAAATTACCCGTCTCCAGGAAGCGCCTGTTCAGCTTAGCATTCCAGATGAAAGGGGAAATATTATAACCGTCGGCGCGTTGGGCATTGATCGTGTACTCAGCATCCGATTCAAAAAAGAAATCAAACGGCAACTCGGCAAAAACATCGAGTCCATAACTGTGCTGAAAATAAGGCTGATTTGCGCCAAACGACAGGCTGCTACTCGGGTTATTGTATCGACCGTTGGCAGATAAGCCCACTTCCAGGGTATCGCTCCGCAGCCCAATCTTTAAACCACCTCCAACACTCGTGTTTTCTGTTGTATTATCCAAACCGTTGATGACTGAATTGGTCCTGTTGTATCCCGCGTTTACATTCGGGCGCAGCTGCAGACGATCTTTGAATATAGGAAAGCCGCCTCCCGCATAAAGTCCGGCGTTGATATTTCCATCCACGTTAATCGACTGTGAGACCGAACGTCCATCCGGCAAGTATGCAATCGAACTCGAGAAGGCATTATTGGTATAATTCATATATGCATTCGACCAAATGTAGGACTGCTTGAGCGCATTCCATTTGTTGTAACGAAGGTTCACGCTATGACTGTAATTCGGTTCCAAATCAGGATTACCAATGATGAGTCGGTTGGGATTCGTGTTGTCGCGCACCGGCTGTAATTGATTGAGGCTCGGCTGAGAAGAACTCGTGCGATAATTGAACCTGAAGCGGTGAGAATTACTCCACTTGTAGGTGTATTCAATGTAGGGAAGAATATTGTCCACGTCTTGTTCAATGACATTCCCCGTAAAGTTGTTCTCATTGTCGATCACTACATTTCGCAATCGTGTCCCGGTATTCAGCGAGTGCCTGCGATCCGTGTAGCGCACTGACAACCCTATACGATTTTCCAGGCGCGTATTCGAAAAGTCGTTACTGAATGTGTTCGCTAAACTGTCGTACGTCTCACCCGTTCGATCATAAGTCAATGTAGCCTGAGCGCCGACAAAATAGTCGAGTTTATATTGAAAATTGAGTTTAATCTTGCGCGTCAGTGGTTCCGTATAATCGAATAGTACGCGATGTCCTGTAGTGCGGTTCTCAATAGCTCTTTTCTGGTCAAAACTGGAATCTGCCACCGACTGATCAAATGATAAAATGTTCGATTGCATAAAATTTTCGCGGTCAGTTTCCGTATATCCCAGTTGATATTGTAAGGATAACTCGCGATCTTCTTTAGCAAATTTGCGCACCAGTTTCGCGTCGATATTCCCTTCCAGTCCCTCGGCTTCACTTTCATTTGATACGTTCGTCGCATTCGTAGAATCACCTGTTGCCGCAAAGAAATTCGTGCTGTTATCTTCTTCGATTTCTTCGTTGCGCTGCGTGATATTCGATTTCACATTCAATTCCGTCAGCGAGTCTATGGCATATTCGAAAGAGAAATTGACCGTATGTGCCAGTTGTTTTTGAAACTTATCATTCTCCGAGGAAGAAGAGTACGTCGTATCGGTGAGGAAATATTCCTGATTGGTCTCCTGCTCCGTTTTCAAGCGACTATCGTTGTACGTATAATTGAGGTTGACTTTAAAATTATCACCCCATTTATCGGAGAAATAAAAACCACCTTTGTAGTTCTCGGGCAAACCATTCAATCGACTGCTGTTGGCCATCGACCGCCAACCACCCGACAATTCGTTGGTCAGTCCAAACCGGGAGGCATCACGATAACTAAATCCTGTATTCGGCGTATTCGAGCCCAGCGCAAAAACCGACACTTTTAAATCCTTATTGAAATAATTTGCCAACAGTTCCCCCGAATAAAAGGATGTTCCATTGGGCTGATCGGCAAGATATTCAGAGTTCGCACCACCGGCGCCCGCAATTTTACCGAAATAGCCTTTTTTGGCGTCCTCTTTCAACTTGACGTCGAGCACTTTAATTTTTTCGTCCGAATTTCCACCGGAATTTTCGTCTTCTGTCTCGTAGACCTCCACTTTATCGACGCCTTCAGCCTGTAAATTGCGCGTAGCTATCGTCGGATCGTCTCCAAAAAATTCATCGCCGTCGACCAATACTTTTTCGACCTGACGTCCCTGCGAACTAATATTACCATTATCGTCGACTTCCAGCCCCGGTAAATTTTTGATCAGATCTTCCACCATCGCGTTCTCTTTTGTCGCGAAAGAATCTGCCACATAGACCATCGTATCACCGCGGAAGTAAATCGGCTTTTTATTGGCGTACACGACGACCTCATCCAGTTCTGTGGACTCCTCAGGCAACACCACGTTGGGAATATGAATCGAATCATTCTCCTCTGAGCCTACGATATAGTACCTTTTTTCATCAAAATCATAGTGGGAAACTACCAATTCCATGGTGTCGATCGGAACGCCTGTCAGCTCATAGGAGCCATCAGCACCAGAACGCGTAAATCCCAGCAGTTTTCCATCGTCAACGCGAACAGCCATCACAATCGCGTGCTCCAGCGGCCGATCATTGATCGTATCGTTGACAAAACCTGAAAAATGCATTTCTTGCGCTCCCGCTCCAAAAGTAAGCAGCACTGCGAGCATGAAAAGAAAGTTTTTAGTCATCTGTGGTAATTTGTCACAAAATTAACGGATTATTTACATCAGGTTACAAAAAATAGGACGAATTGTCTCAACAGAATGAGATTGGTCTAAATTCGAGATGAATGACAGTGGCAGCACGCATTGTCTTACGGAAGCGACGTAAAACGAATAGAAATCTTTATTTTTGAGGTCAAAGCAATGAATTGTTGGAAAAAGGAAAAGTATTAAAATCGACCGGAAAATGGTACGATGTTCAAATGGAAGACGGCAGCATCGTCAAATGTCGTATTCGCGGAAAAATTCGGCTGGAAGGCATCAAGTCGACAAATCCTGTCGCAGTAGGTGACGAAGTTGAACTCGAACGGGAGCAAGACGAAACGGGTGTTATCCGCAACATTATGGAAAGAAAAAACTACCTCGTTCGAAAATCGGTCAACCTGTCCAAACAAAAACACATTCTGGCGGCAAACATTGATCGGGCGTATTTACTCGTTACACTGGTAGCTCCGGAGACACATTTGACATTTATCGACCGGTTTTTGGTGGCTGCAGAATCGTTCCGCATTCCCGTCACCTTGCTCTTCAATAAAATTGACCTTTATTTTGAAGACCACCTTCCCGTAGTAGAAAATGTGATAGCCATTTATGAAAATGCCGGCTACCCCTGTGAAAAGATTTCAGCGAAAAAGCAAACGAACATCGACTTTTTAAGAAATGAAATCGACGGTAAACAGGTCATGATCGCAGGCCACAGCGGAACGGGAAAGAGCACCTTAATCAATGCACTCGACGAGACCATGCAACTCAAAACGGCGCAGCTTTCCATGCATCATTTACAAGGTCTACACACGACGACATTCGCTGAAATGCACCGACTCAAAACGGGTGGATATATTATTGATACACCGGGGATTAAGGCATTTGGCGTCGTAGAACTTGACAAAAAAGTCATGAGTCATTATTTTCCCGAAATGCGAGCGCTGTTGAATGCCTGTAAATTTCATAATTGTCAACATCTCAATGAACCGAAATGCGCTGTTAAAGCAGCCGTTGATAATGGAGAAATTGCAGCATCCAGATATGCGTCGTACGTGGATTTATTAACAGAAAATCAAAACGAAACATACCGATAAGATGAGAATAGTAATACAACGCGTTTCAGAAGCAAATGTTAGCGTAGATGACACCATCAAAGGTGCAATTAACAACGGACTCCTGCTTTTCGTTGGCATTGTAGAGGATGACACTGATGAAGATATCGAGTGGATTTGCAACAAACTGGCGGGACTGCGCATTTTTTCTGACGAAACGGGAAAAATGAATCATTCCATTAACGACGTGAACGGTGACTTTCTAGTAATTTCTCAATTTACGCTGCACGCGAAAACAAAAAAGGGTAATCGTCCCAGTTTTACGAGAGCAGCCAAGCCAGACACCGCTGTCCCCCTGTATGAAAAATTTAAAAAATCGTTGCAGGCCATTACGGGATGTAATGTTGAAAGCGGAGAGTTTGGTGCCGATATGCAGGTTTCGCTCACCAATGACGGTCCTGTCACAATCATCATCGATACTAAAAACAAAGAGTAATGGAAATTCAGCAATTGCAGTCGCGCGTCGATGAATGGATCAAAAAATACGGAGTGCGCTATTTCGACGAACTCACCAACACAACTATTCTGATGGAAGAGGTTGGCGAAGTAGCACGCATCATGGCGCGAAGATATGGCGAACAAAGTGAAAAAGCATCCGATCAGGAAAAAGACCTCGGTGATGAACTCGCCGATGTACTTTTTGTGCTCACCTGCATCGCCAATCAAACTGGTATTGACCTGGAGGAGGCTGTCGAAAAAAACCTCGAGAAGAAGACGCAGCGCGATGACAAAAGGCATCATCAAAACGATAAACTCAAAAATTAATCACTCCGAAAAACCGGCATAAACTTATAGCTATCAGTACTTTTTATTATGTTTCGTTTAAAATTATAGAATAGGATTACCAATGTAAGTCGTAAAACAATAATGATTGCTTATTAAAGATACAGATGTTAGATAATTAGACAATGGATGTTAGATGACTGATATTAAGAAATCTAACATCTAACATCTCCAATGTCTAACATCTTTTATAAATCTAAGCAACCAATAAGAAAGAATGTTTAAAATTAAAATTTACGACCTATCTTGGTAACCTATTTATAGAATAAGGGGGTATAAAGAAACAACAGCGCGCATACCTCAACTGTAGCGGTGGAAAAGATGCCAGTCTGGCGATATTTGTCGCTCGACAGAATCCGTCACTTAAAATTGAGCGGCTGTTCACGAGGATCAACGCAGAAAAACATATTCTGCACTTCAAGGTCTGTCCGAGGGCATTTTACAATGCAGTTTTTGCATATTTGACAACCCGTAGTTATATATTTTGTTATATTTATAATTATCGCTAATCCGATCACTATGGTCGGCTCGATTTGTCCTGAGAAACTATAAAGATTAAAACAAATATTATGAATACAACTTTTCTTATTGCATTACTTTGCTCGTTTTCGACTGCCCTGCTGGGGCAAAAATTGAAGCGCACGAGATGAATACAGATATCAACAATGTGACAGTCTATTTATCAGGAGCTGAGATCAATCGCACCTATCAGGTTAAGTTGGATAAAGGGATAAATGAACTTCGATTTAACAATATAAGTGCAAGTACAGATTCCAGAAGCATTCAATTTGAAATGGAGCAAGATGTCGACCTGCTATCGATAACAATGGAACGCGATTATCTCAAGAATCAAGAGGGGAGTCCACGTATTGAATCTGTTCGCGATTCGATTGAGCTTTTAGAATATAAAAGCCAACAGATTCAAGATGAAATCAGCGCACTCCAAACTGAAAAGGAAGTGTTATCCACCAATCAGGACATCAAAGGAAACAATGTGAGTATCAGTGTCGAACAAATTCAACCTACCGCCCGGTTTTACCGCGAACGCACGTTAGCTATCAACACGAGTATTTCTAAGAAAGAGCGCAACCGTAAAAAAATAAATCGTCAAACCAGCAGATTACGACAACAACTCGAAGCGTATAATTACAAAGAAAATGCACGCAATAACGTCATTGTCGTACTCGTGGAATCTACTGCACCTATTCAGCTTGAAGGCGATTTAAAATACAATGTTTCGCAGGCCGGCTGGGCTCCCAATTACGACCTGATTGCCGAAGACATTTCCGGTGGAATCGAACTAAAATATAAAGCAAAAGTGTATAATAACACGGGGAACAACTGGAGTAGTATCGGAATTCAATTATCGACAGGAGATCCTAATTTGAGCGCTTCAGTTCCCAATCTCGATCCCTGGCAGCTCAAATACCAGGAATTGAACACGGGTTACAAATCAAAAGGTAAAAGGAACTACCAGGTTCCTCAGGCACAATCCAGACAAGCTCCAAACAAACAAGTTGCGCGTTCAGATCAAGGATTAACAGGACAAGGAAGAATACAAAATACACACACTGGAAACATTAGCGGAGTTAACGATACGCCGGAAATGCGAAAAATTGAAGTCAGTGAACTCTCTACCGAATTTGACATTGATCGAAAATATTCTATTCCGTCTGATGCTAAGCCATACATCGTTGAAATCACTGAGTATGATCTGGAAGCAAGTTTTGCTCATATCGCCGTTCCGAAACTGGACAAAGATGCTTTTTTATTGGCAAAAATCACCGGTTGGGAACAACTTGATCTCGTGCCTGGTCCTTCCAATATTTATTTTAATCAGACCTACGTAGGCGAATCTTATATCAATACCCGAAACGTTGAAGATACACTTGGTTTGTCATTCGGACGTGATGACAAAATTCTTGTGACCAGAAAGCGCGTTGAAGACTTCTCCAGTA
>JBNJEH010000069.1:0-15578 GCA_051745635.1 Bacteroidota bacterium | reverse complement strand
TGTGGTTGTGGCGGATTAGCAGAAACTGCAGGCGATTCGTTCAGACAACTCAGCGATAAATCCACCAGAGCCTGGAAAATTGAACGCTGGCTCATTCATTCTGTCGTCGTATTCGTGACGATTTCCACTGTTGCCGTTGTTCACTCTTATCTTGGAACCGATACGAGTAAATACTGGTTAACCCAATCTACTTTCTTATGGATTGTTGGCGGCATTCTCACGCTTATTTTCGCCTGGGTAATGCTGTTCAAACGTCACAAATTTCAAAAAGATGCACTTTACGGAGCCGTGGGCTTTTTCGTCGTCATCATTGCATTCATGGGCATTCATGGTCTTTCAGATACCGAGCATATTTTCCTCGTAGAGAAACAAACCGTTCGCGGCGGGTACGGGTTTTTAATCGGGTCCATTTTTTCAGGAGTCATTGGTACGGGGTTTTACCCCATTCTCGGCAATCGCGTGTGGTGCCGATTTGGTTGTCCAATGGCAGCTATTCTCGGTTTTCAGCAAAAGTTGTTCTCGCGATTCAGAATTACGACCAACGGAGGACAATGTATCTCCTGCGGTAACTGCTCTACGTACTGTGAAATGGGAATTGATGTGCGCGCTTATGCCCAGAAAGGACAAAATATCGTCCGTTCTTCATGTGTCGGCTGCGGGGTTTGTTCATCGGTTTGCCCCAGAGGGGTGTTAAAACTCGAAAATGGCCCTTCAGAAGGTCGGGTAGATGACAATCCTATTATTATAGGGCATGATAACCAGCCCCGTCTTCAATAATCAGGGAAAACCCTTGTTGTAAATTTGCAGAAGTCTTTCTATCTTTGTTTATTGAAATCAAAGTAATTAAAACTAATTTGCAATGAAAACTACACAATTATTCACCTTGATTATAGGGTCAGCCATGGTTCTGGCCGCTTGTAAGAAAGAAGGATGTACCGACCAATCAGCGGATAATTACGATCCCAATGCTGAAAACGATGATGGATCATGCGTTTACGACGGCACCGGAGGAGGAGACGGTGACGGTGACGGAGGCGGTGGTAACACCGACGAACTCCAAAACCTCGCCGGAGATTCCAATTCGCCGATTACCATTTCTGATGTATATTCCGATAACAGTGTCTACGATTACTACATCGACGGTACCTGGGACATCAACGCTGCTGTAACGATTGAACCCGGCGTTCGCATTATGATGAAATCAGGAGCTCGGGTTGAAGTAAACGAAAACGGTTCACTATCGGCCATCGGTACCGGGGCAAATAAAATTGCCTTTATCGGTGAGCAAAGTGTCGAGGGATACTGGGATGTTATTCGATTTGACGAATCCAATAACCCCAGCAACGAGTTGACACACGTAGAAATTAAATACGGCGGTGGAGATGATTATTACCTGCGCAATGCTTCAGTATTTGTAAGGGGCAAAGCGCGACTAAAAATGAACAACACTGCTATTGAAAATAGTGAACGTTTTGGGCTCAAGGTAAGTTCAATAGATGGTTACCTGGGAGAGTTTAACAACAACACCATTAAAGATTGTAGTTCGAACCCTATATTAATTAATAATATGGGACAACTTGAAAATTTTGCCGGCAACAACAGTTTGAGTACGGGGAACACCTATAACAAGATTTATGTAGATGGTGGTGATGTCAATAGTCCCGTTGATATTCCAAACGTTAATTCAACAATCTTGTTGACAAGCATTTCAAATATTAATGCTGCTGTAACAGTGGCTCCCGGAAACTATTTTGAAATGGGGTCTGGTGCACAAATCGAAGTTAATAGTGGTGGTTCACTTGCTATGATTGGTACTGCTTCTGAACACATTACGATCACCGGTGCGCAGGAGGTGAAAGGTTATTGGAAATGTATACGTTTCGATGACTCCAACAACCCAGACAACGAAATGCAGTATGTTGATATCTCTTACGGAGGTGGTGATGATTTTTATTTAAGAAATGCTTCGGTCTACATATATCAAAGTGGATACCTCCGAATGGGGAATTCGAGTGTAACAAATAGCGAACGCGACGGCGTTAAAGTGTATTCTACCGACGGTACATTTGACGACGATGGAAACAACACTTACTCCAACAACAATGGGGACAATGTAAACCTACCCTAAGCGGTACAATTAATTTTTAATCATGAGGGCGGTTGTACAATCGCCCTTTTTTTAAAAGCTGGAATTATGAAAAGAATTTTGACTTTAGTTATTGTTACAATCTTTTTACTCCCTTCTGCTGAGACGCGTGCACAAGCTTACCGGCAGGATCAGGTTTATCTCAACGCCGGAGTAAGTTTTGCTTTTGATTGGTTTAGGCCCACTGTAGGAAACTTTTGGAATGACTATAATTACTCTTTTACTCCGCCTATTATCGTGAGTGTCGAAAAAGGTTTGTCTGAATATTTTAGCGCGGGAGGTTATATAGCACATCGTAGTTATGGCTGGAGCTATAGGGATCAATTCAACTTTAAATATGAAGACCGCTACCGGCGCATGTCTTTTGGCGCCCGGATCTCTTTTCATTACGTCAGTTTCCTCAATAAACATCTCGACCTGGGCTTACCTGAGGAAGATTTGGATTTGTACTTGACTGGTGCACTGGGAATCAATACGACGAAAAAATCGATTACGCGACCCGACGAAAAGTATACGAATCGCGATGTCGGTTTTAACCTCGGTGGAATACTCGGAGCGCGGTATTTCTTTTCTAGTAATTTTGGCGTCTATTTGGAGGCAGGGCCTGGAGGACTCGGCTTTGCAAACGGCGGAATTACACTCAAATTTTAGTACCGTTAGTAGTAGTTGAAAATGTAGTAGTTGAAAGAACGGGTATCAGTGGCATATCCGTTCTTTTTCATTTTCCACCAACGCTTGCCCAACCCATCGATCAGTCAAAAATGAACCTGACGTAAAACAAGATTACCCTCCCTCTTTCAGGCACTTGCATGAACGGATTGTAAAAAACACAATTTTCTGTATAGGTTTTGCTACTTTTGCTCTATGGAGCAGAAATCAATCTTTATTTTCCTCGTCAGCTGCGTTTTATCATTTGCTCAGCTGAACGGACAAGAGTATTTTCAGGAAGATTCCATTCGGATTGAACAGCGCTTTTCGCAATTGATGCAGGATACTGCTGTCATTTCAGAACCCTCCGTCGTTAAAAGTGCAGTCAGCGACAGCCTGTCTGAACCCGTAGATATCCACACCTCGAGTTTTGTAGCCTTTAATGTAGCCCGTTATTATTATGCAAAGAATCAACTCGACCAGGCATTAAACTACATCCACAATCTCCAAATTCCAGATACCGCGCGATTTTTTCCAAAAATCAAAAACTTAGAAGGCGTTATTTATACACTGCGGCGGAATAATGACGAAGCGGTCGATGCTTATCTCATCGCTGCTGAAAGTTATGCCAAACAAGGCGAAATTATTCGGCAACACGTGGTTTACAATAATATCGCAAACATTTACCTGGCCCTAGGGGATTATGCACAGGCATACAAATACAGCAAGAAATGTTTTGACGTCATCGGCAACTATCCTGAAAACGAAAATTACTACACAATGATGGGAGTTCTCGCATTATGTGAAGTTAACCTCGATAATTTCCAGGCCGCAAAACGCCACCTCGACGAACTGAAATCGGCAGATCTCGAAAAACAATTGCTCGCCCGAATCATTGTGCATTACGCAGAGGCTGAATACGAGCGCGCTCAAAAAAACTATCATACCTCTATTAAATTGGCAAACGAATGCCTGGCAATGAGTCAACAGTACCAAATCAAACAATACATACTCATCAGTCATGTGGTCTTGATGAAAAATTACAACGCGCTGAAAAAATACCCGCGCGCCATCGATCACGGACAGTCGGCGCAAAAAGCGCTCTTGTCCGCGCAGAATCTCACTGTACAACACACAATATTTTCAGGGCTTTCGAAGGCTTATGCAGGTATTGGAGACTACAAAAAAGCATACGCGTATCAAAAATCGTCCGATTCAATTCGTTCGATTGACCGAAAACAGGAAAACAGGGCTAAAATTGACAGTTTGATGGTACAGTTTGAAACAGTGGAAGCTCAAAACGAAGTACTCCGTCAGCGCAATCAAATTCAGCAACAGCGCCAAACCATTCAGGAGCGCAATGAATTTATTCAATTCATTACATTTATTCTCATTGCTGTGCTGATCATCGGCACGTCAGGATTTTTTCTATATCGTCAAAAATTAGCTATTCAACGCAATAAATCAGAGAAAAATATTTTGCGCGCACTGAATGAAGGTGAAGAAAAAGAACGCCAGCGCATCGCTTCTGAATTGCATGACGGAATCGCCTCCGAACTCACCGCGCTCAAAATCGGGCTCGAACGAGAAAAAATCGAAAATAAAAGTATCCTTCCGATGACGGCGCAAATTCACGAAGGCGTCCGGAGGATTTCTCATAACCTGTCGCCCATTCAACTGCACGAACTCGGGCTGATGGAAGCGATCAAAACATTTGTTGAAACCAACGCCTCTTCCGCTCCGGTTCAATTCTTCAGCAACATCAAAAAACCACTGAAATTGTCCCGCAATACTACCTTGATTTTATACCGAGGAACGCAGGAAATTATTCAAAATGCGCTCAAACATGCACAGGCAGAAACTATTGATGTACAAGTTATGCGCAATGAAAAGACGTTGACCATCAGTATAGAAGATGACGGCATAGGCTTCGACCCCGCTGATGAATCGAAAACAATTGGCTTAAAATCGCTGCACCAGCGCATCGCCTCTGTCGGTGGGAAGCTTACTTTTGACTCAACGATTGACAGGGGAACTTCATTTTTTATTTCAATTTCACTCGACGATGAAAAAAAATAATCTGAACATATTGATTACGGATGATCACGCTATGATTCTGCAGGGATTGCGCGCTTATATCGGTAGCGAAAGAACCGACTACACCATTTTTACTGCAGCAACCAAGGCGGAGATGGATGAGCATCTCGAAAATCAGACGATCGACGTATTGTTGCTCGATTTGATGATTGGCAAAACTGACGCCCGGTTTTTTATCCAGTCGATAAAGAAAAAATATGCGGATCTAAAGATTATCGTTGTCAGCTCCCACGAAACCAATGAAGTTATACAAACGCTCATCGATAATGACGTTGACGGATTTGTAGGCAAGTCCCAATCCTCTGAATTTATCCTGAAAGCTATTGATCAATCTCAGGAAAATCTCTTTTATCTCGACCCACAAACGCGAAAGAAATGGGATAATGCTGCCGATCAATCTAAAACCGGTCATATTCATCTGACAAAAAGAGAGCAGGAAGTCTTACGAGAGACGCTCAAAGGATCTTCGATTAAAGTCATTGCCGATGCACTCTTTATTTCGGAGAAAACCATCGAAAATCACCGCTCCAATTTATTTAGCAAATTCGAAGTCAAAAATGTCACAAGTCTGGTCAAAAAAGCAATGCTTTTGGGCTTTCACGAAGCTTAAAAGCTGAATTACTGGTAGACGCCTCATTGCGCCCGTTTATTTGTTAACTCAACTTTTTTATTCATCGATTTTTTTGTAAATTGCTGAAACCTAAGACAGCTCATGAAAACAATATTACTTTCAATCACTGCATTAACATTCGCATTTCAGCTCGCGGCACAAGGTGAATACGACAAGTGCTACTTCGGAAATGCCGGCGTCGATTTCGGTAGCTGGTTCCCTGCAGTACTCACCGATAGCGAAATGACAACATTTGAAACTGCGGCGACGATGTGCAGTGCTCAGGGCGACTTATTGTTTTATTCCAACGGTGGAAACAGCCCTACAGTACCAAATACCACGGGAGCTGTCTGGAATGCCAACCATGAAATCATGGAAAATGGACTCCTTGGCGATTCCAGCGGTTGTATAAGTTCTTACCAGGGCGCTGTAGCATTTCCGTTTCAGGGCACTTCCGACAAAACGGGTTCGAACATGTACTACATTTTTATGCGTGATTGTGCCGAAAGCAGCTTTTCTACTCCCAATTACAATTCCGGACTCACGTATTGTGAAATCGACATGGACGCCAATAATGGTCTCGGCAAAGTAGTCTCAAAAAATAATGTGGTCGTTCCATTTCAGTCAGGCGGCAGCGTCAAATCAAACCAGGAACCCGTCGCGGCAATATTGCACGGTAACAATCAGGACTGGTGGGTCTTTTCTTACCACAATGATTCTCTTTACAGCATTCAGGTTTCGCAAAATGGTATCGGCCAGTATCGCTCATACTTTACCGGCGAACGGGCAATCGTTTTTTCACCCGACCGCGAAATGGTCGCAGTGGGTCATGAGCTCTATGCTTTTGACGCGTTCACTGGTAACTTATCTTTCGTCACATCACTGCCCGAGGCTCGTTACGCCTTCTCCCCAAATGGCCAAAAACTGTATGGCGTGAATCAAACACTCACACAATACGATGTTTCCAGCAATGACATCCTCAATTCTGCAGTTAACATTGCCTCAGGAGTAGACGGCAATCAGCTTTATCTGGCGCCCGACGGACGCATTTACCTCTTCAAAAATGATGCTACTTACCTCCCCGGATACATTGATTGTCCGAATGCGACCGGTGTCAATTGCGGCTTTTCACTTTCCGCTATCGATCTTTATAATCAAAACGCGAGGAGAGGATTTACAAATATTCCTGCGAATTACCTTTACAAAGAGAATTATGATTGTAACGTCCATGTCGAACAACAGGATGCTGCATCAGATGAGTTTTTGCTCTACCCCAATCCAGCAAAGGAGCAATTCAACATCACGTATCGCGGATCAGAAAAAACGATAAACTATTCAATCCACAGCATTGACGGCAAGCAAGTGCTCAGTCAAATCACAACTCATGAAAATACAGCCATTGATGTCTCGCAGTGGAACCCGGGCGTCTATTTTCTCAAAAGTGATAAAACTGTTAAGAAATTTATTGTTCAGCCCTGAATTCCCCAGCTTTTAGAAATATCGTAAGTTTGTCGTGAGCCATCCGTCAAATTTGGCATAAAACTTAAAATGAAGGCTGAGCATCAACATATTTTTGTCGTCATACCCGCATTCAACGAGGAACAGTCAATAGCAAAAGTGATTGCTGAAATTCCGTTAATTGACAAAAAAAATGTCATCGTTGTCAGTAATAACTCTACGGACGCCACAGAGGAAGAGGCGCTTCTAATGGGAGCTACAGTCCTTTCCGAACAGCGAAAAGGTTATGGATGGGCATGTCTGAAAGGAATTGATTACGCCATTGGAAAAAGTGCTGAAATTATTGTTTTTATCGATGGAGACTATTCCGATTATCCCGCGCAGATGACCGATGTAATTGCACCTATTCTCAATGATGATATGGATCTAGTTATTGGTTCGCGAGCACGCGGCAAACGAGAAAAAGGGTCGATGACGTTCCCGCAAGTATTTGGCAACTGGTTATCAACACATTTGTTGAAAATTTTTTATCGCGCTCATTTCACCGATCTCGGTCCGTTCCGGGCTATCAAAACCAGTGCATTACAAAAACTTCAAATGTCTGATAAGACGTACGGTTGGACGATTGAAATGCAAATAAAAGCGGCTAAAAACAGACTCCGGTTTTGTGAAGTTCCCGTCGATTACAAACCGCGAATCGGAACCTCTAAAGTAAGTGGAACCGTAAAAGGTGCTGTTTTCGCGGGAATAAAAATTATCTTTGCTGTTTTTAAGTACAAATTTGTGCGATGAGCGAGCTTTTATTGACAGCGATTATTGATAGTGAACCGACGTGGATGTTCAATTGGGGGAATGCGTTTGGTTTCGATCATTACTGGTCACATATCCTGGCCAAACTCATTCTGCTGATATACGGTAGCTGTCTCGTTCTAATCTTTCTTTACAGCTTGTTGCAACTCTCACTGGCAATTAATTACAAACGCAGTAAAGCTCAGCAGGAAAAGCAATCAACGCCAGATTTTTCTTCAGACTCTACTCCACATGTTACCGTACAGCTCCCTATTTTCAACGAGTTCTACATTGCCGAACGCATTATTGAAAAGGTTTCCCTACTGGATTACCCCATTGAAAAACTCGAAATCCAGGTACTGGACGATTCCACGGATGAAACCAAAGATGTGATCGATCGCAAAGTAAAAGAAATGCGCTGCAAATACGGTGTTGATATTCATCATATTCACCGCATCAACCGAAAAGGTTATAAAGCTGGGGCGCTGGACGACGCATTGCCCGAAGCAAAAGGTGAATTTATCGCAATATTTGACGCCGACTTTCTTCCTGAACCCGATTTTTTAAAGAAGACGATTCCTTACTTCAGGAATAAAGCTGTAGGAGTCGTACAAACGCGTTGGGGACATATCAACAAAGATTATTCGCTGCTGACGGAACTTCAGGCTTTCGGTCTCAATGGTCATTTCGCCATCGAACAAGGCGGTCGCAGTGCATCCAATCATTTCATCAATTTCAATGGCACGGGCGGTGTATGGCGAAAAAGCTGTATTGATGCTGCCGGCGGTTGGGAGTGCGATACGCTGACAGAAGATTTGGATTTGAGTTATCGCGCACAAATGAAAGGCTGGAAGTTTGAATACCTGGAAGATGTGATTGCCCCGGCCGAACTTCCCATCACTATGAGTGCGCTCAAAGGTCAGCAACACCGCTGGATGAAAGGAGGCGCCGAATGCTTCCAGAAAATGGCTGGTCAATTGCTCACAAAAAAAGGAATTCGATTGTCCGACCGTATTCATGGGCTCTCCCATTTATTCAATTCTTCTGTTTTTATTTTCATTCTATTATTGGGTGTGCTGAGCATTCCCGTTGTTCATATCAAAGACAGCTTTGCCGATCTCAATTATTTCATTCAATTCGGTGGTATTTTTATACTGTCTACATTGTTTTTAATGTACTATTACTGGAATTCTTATCGCGACAAAACGGCGAATACAACGCAGTCCATGGGGCAGTTCATCATCCGCTTTTTCCAATTCTTAATTGTATCGATGGGATTATCACTCAATAATGCCGTTGCGGTCCTCGAAGGCTACTTAGGTATTAAAAGTTCATTTGTGCGCACTCCCAAATTCAACGTGGCGAGCAAAAGCGATAAAATCAATAACAAATACGATAAAAAATCGATCTCACTAATCACCATAGGAGAAGGAATTCTGTTCGTTATTTTTGCTTTTACGGCCATCAATCGACTCTTCTACGGTGACCTGGGCATGGTTCCTTTCCACCTCATGCTCGCGGCAGGCTATGGAATTGTCTTTTTCTACGGTATCCTCGAAGCGAAACCTGCAATGTTTAACTTCGTTCCTCGTTTTAGTACCAGCAACGTTTAAATTATGGCCCGATACATATCAGTAGCGCTGAGCTTCTACTTTGTTTCGCTCTTATGTTTTACATTGGCTGGAGATCAAAATCATTTTTTAACGTCCTGGGGGTTTTATACAGGCACTTTTATCGCATACGGTGTTCTCGTCTACCATCGTAAACATTATGATCTCCATCAGTGGGAAATAATCGCATTTATAGCAGCAATCATCCCTTTTCTTTCACTGCCACAGTTGTCGCCCGACTTTTATCGTTTTTTGTGGGATGGCGCACTCACAAACCGCGGTATTCATCCGTATGCCCACACTCCCAACGAAATCATGGAATTGTCCAGCATACAAAAAGATGCGTTATTGAAAGAGCTCTATAAAAATATCACCCCCTTATCTCGACAGCACTACTCGCCCTACCCAACAATTAGTCAACTCTACTATGCCGCTGCCACATTATTTACCGATAACATCATCCTGGCGACAACTATATTACGGGCATTGGTTTTGGGAACGCTCATGGTTGGTGCCCGCTACCTAAAAAAACTACTGACACTCCTGGACCTGCCACAGCAAAACATCATGATCGTGCTCCTCAACCCGCTTCTGCTCATAGAAGTTGTAGGTAATTTACACTTTGAGGGCCTCGTCGCATGTGCGATTATTATTGGTACTTATTTGATGCTTCAAAACAAACACTTTACAGGAAGTCTTTTTTGGTCTTTCGCGATTGGAATCAAATTATTCCCGCTCCTCCTACTCCCTTTATTCTGGAGGTATTTCGGTGCACGGCGATCGCTTTTGTACTACGTTTATATCACCCTTCTTTCAGCTGCTTTGCTCCTGGTGTTCTTATGGCCTCCGTATTGGTCTAACGTACTGAACAGTATTACGCTCTACTTTAACAATTTTGAATTTAACGGCAGTCTCTTTGAAGTCGCACAATGGATAGTCGAATATTTTCAAACAGAAGATTCAGTTAAGATTGCCGGACCTGTAACAAGTGTGATCGCATTTTTTGCCATACTCGCCATTGCCTTCATTAAAAGAGCGCGGAATGCCCGGCACTGGTTATCGAAAATGGAGTGGGCTTACTTGGTGTTTTTATTTTTAGGAACGACAGTGCATCCCTGGTACATCATTCTACCCCTTTGTTTCACCGCAATAACGCAAAACAGACTCACCTGGTACTGGTCTTATTTAATCTTTCTGAGTTACGGATTTTACGCCTTCCCGGATCATTCAACGGGCGTCTGGCTCATCGCTATCGAATACGTCCTTCTGCTCTTTTTATTCATCTATTCTCAATTTTCGAAACCTGTCTCTCCACAATTACCGTAGTGACTTGTAGTGCTCAATCCAACCGGGGTTCATCACATCTTTGATCAACTTAAAAAAGCTGCTGTCCGCGAAATACTCCTGGTCGTATCCCCGAACACCGTATCGGTTGTAGATATAAGCGCGTTGCTTTTCAGTGGGCCGATAATCCCCCTGGCTCCAGCCGCTTCCTTTGCCGCCTTTCAATGGATATTCTGAAAACCGTACTTTCCACAAAGAGTCGAGTGCAGCATTGATATCAAAAGCTTCCGTACTATCGGTTCCAAAGACATCGATAGCGTAATCCGCAAAATAATCGTGAAAATACTTCGTCTTGGGTGCAGGCCACTTTCCGGCGCCCACCTTAATCAATCGCTCGCGCGTAACGGGCTGAATAGAAGCGCGCCTTCCTCCACGATAGTGCACCAACGCCGGCTGTTGCAATCCTCCAGTCGGCAGAATACCTATCTTGACAGCCAGACTTATACGATTTGAACCGTCGGAAGAGCCATTTTTAACCACCCTGGTCGAACCTGTTAAACACAAACAAGCGAAAACAGCCAGAACTAAATATATTGCGCTTTTGAACACACCACTAAATTAAACAAAGTACTGCTGTTCTCAAGGAGGGATTTAAAACAATAACGGCTGCAATCGCAACATCAACGATTGGTAGTGGAAATAAAAGCATCAACACGCCATGTGCATTTCTTCATAAAAAAAGGGGTTATTTTTCCAAATCGCGATGTTCTGGCGTTAAGAGATCCAGCGCTGTTTTCACGGGCGTAAATGTAGCAGATGGCACCTCCACAAAAACGGTTAGCCAGTCTGCCATCGAACCGTTCCACAAGCCCGGACGCTCCATAAACTGGATGGGTTTGCCTTCAAACTTTTTGTCGACGATAAAATATTTACCTTCATCACAAAAATCATGGAGATCGAAGTGTTCTCCATTAAAGTTTTTCGTTGAAACTGCCATCAGGACCGGGTTAAAAAACTGACTCTGCACCATCAATCGGTATTGATTGCCATTCATATCAATTTGAGATTTTTCTACAATCTGTTTGGATTTGACGCCGTTTTCGTCCACCCAGAAAGGACCACCCCCCGGCTGCCCTTCATTCCGCACCATTCCACAAACGCGCAACGGTTTATTGATTAAAGCGAGTAATGCATCCCGCGACATGGTTGAAAAATCAACGGAAGGATCAAAAATCTGATACTTATCATTGAGCTCCCCGAGTTTTTGCTGAGGTTCGTCTGATTTGTAAATCGTTTGCAATTCGTCGCGCACCACCTGAAGTAATCCACCAAGATAGCGAAGGTGATCAATAGAAGTATCTGCCCGCGATTCATGCTGAACGTTATCAATATTTTTAATAAAAATAATATCCGCCCGTTGCTGATTTAGATTATCCAATAGTGCTCCGTGACCAGATGGACGCGTGAGGAGTTCACCGGAACTTCGCTTTACTGGTTCCTGTTGTGCGCTAAAAGCGATAGCGTCCGTAGTTGGATCCTGGTGCGATGTGGTCGTTTCACATTTGCGCCCAGTCAGTTCTTTCACTGAACGCAACGTTTGTTGAATATTGGCATCGAATGCTGGATTGATCGTAAAATGAAAATCCACGTTTTGTTCGCGAAGTCGAATCCCCTGAAGAAGTTGCTCTTGAAAAGCATTCAAAATAAAACTGCGCGACCGGTGAAAAGGCAGCAAACCTTTCGGCATTGCCCCGAGTCCTAGACCCTCTTCTTTCAGTAGATAGCTCACAAACTCGTCCAGATCAATTTTATAATTGCGCACCTTTTCTTTCAGCTCAAAAGGCAACAACTCGAAGAATGCAAAATCTTCTATTGCATTGAGAAAACGCTCTGTTTTGCCGCGCGTTTCTTCGCTCGGAGAAGATAAAAAGTCATACAAAAACTGAAACATTCGGGAACCAGAACCCGATGCCGGAATAAAAAACCGCACCTCATCACCGGACTGCAGGAAAGAGAGCATGTACCGGTTTTTTTCAAATGTCGAGTGGCGTATGACACCATCATTCAATTTACACGGTGCGACAATATTGATGGCTGGTTGTTTGTTAAAAACCAGTTGGCGTTGCCGTTCTATCTCTTGAGTTGAAGTTGCTGAATTCATGGATGCGTTCAATATATTACTGAAATAACTTAATTTCGTAGCTGTTATGCTCTATTTGGTTCGTGAATATATAAATTATCGTTTAAAAGCAAAGCATCGGCATGGTGTTCACTCCCCTTTCGTCTATAAATTTAATGATGAATGCCTGCAATTGAAGGTGGACAAAACGGCACTACACAACTACAAGAGCTATTTCAACGCGTTGCGCCGTTCGAAAACTACTATCAAAATGGACGATAGGGGAGCAGGGTCAAAAAAATTAGGGACGACCCGCGCCGTCTCACAGATTGCAAAGATTTCGGGTTCCCGCGGAAAATACGCTCAATTATTGTACAGACTCGCGCGCTATTATCGGCCTAAAAAAGTACTGGAACTGGGTACTTCGCTGGGTCTGGGTACACTCATGCTGCACGAAGGACATCCCGCTGCCCAAATCACTTCAGTCGAAGGTTGTGCTCAAACGCACGCTTTTTTGACCGCGCAGCATCCCTTAAAAAACAAGGATAGCGTAAACTTTTCCTCGAATGATTTTTTAGGTTTTCTCGAAGAGTCGACCACCATATTTGACCTCATTTTTATCGATGGCGCTCACAATCTAACGATGACGCTCCAGCTGCTGGACAAACTCAAAGCTCATCTTCAGGACGAAACAATCATTGTGCTCGATGACATCCGGTGGACTCCTGAAATGCTGAGGACCTGGAAGGAAATCATCGCTGATTCAAATTACCACCTCACCATCGATTTGTTCAAAATGGGGGTCATCGTACCGCGCCGCCACCAGGCTAAAGAACATTTTGTCATTCGTTATTAAATAAGTGTCAAACAGTTACAAATATTAATATTTATTTAACATCTTGCGGAGAAGGACAACTATTTTCCCGATTACTTTTGTCTGTGGTAATCTTGAGAGAACATGAATAAAACTTTGGCGTTAGTCCTTCCATTGCTATTGACCTTTACGACATTATTTGCAGGGTCAAATGATACTGAGCAACGCAGCATTACGTCGAAGACGATAAAAAATGTTGCGGCTACTCCTAAGACGGAAGGCTTCACCATTGTTTGGGGTGTTGATTACCAGGATTACAACCAATTGAAAGCGGAAAACTACTCCATTTCGATCAAGTACAACACCAAAATCGGAGCAAAAAGATTCAAAGACGGTTATAAAAACGCCAACTGGAACGTCATTGACAATATTCCTTTAGATTCAACGAGCTACACGATTTCCGCATTGGCCGAAGAAGAAACATACGTGTACAAAGTGGGACTTTCGAAAAATAACGAGGTCCAATGGTCTGACAGGTATTCAGTGACAACTGAGCGCGGATGGGGCATTTTCCGCTTTTTTATACTGATCGGTTCACTCGGGTTGTTCATCTACGGGATGAAAGTGATGAGTGAAGGACTCCAGCAAGCCGCCGGGTCAAAACTGAGAAACTTACTGGGATCCATTACCTCAAATCGCGTAAAAGGAGTGCTTACTGGTTTCGGCATTACTTCGGTGGTACAATCTTCATCGGTCACCACCGTAATGACCGTTTCTTTTGTGAATGCCGGATTATTGACGCTGGTACAGTCGGCGGGTGTCATGATGGGAGCCAATATAGGAACCACCGTGACGGGTTGGATCATCAATATTTTTGGGTTCAAGGTAAGTATCGGTTCTTACGCCCTCATATTTATCGCTCTAGGTGCTCCGCTGCTCTTCTTTGCTCGACAAAAAATCAAAGCATGGGCCAGTGCAATTATCGGTTTTGCGATACTCTTTATGGGACTCGGGTTTTTAAAAGATGCCGTGCCGGAATTGGGACCTGAATCCCCATTGGTGAAGTTTTTTGTAGAATATAAAGACATTCCAATTGTCAGCACTCTCATATTTGTGTTGCTGGGCGCCATGGTGACAATCATTGTGCAATCCTCATCTGCCGCGATGGCGTTGACAATGACCTTAGTTGCAAGTGGTATTATTCCCTTTGAAATTTCTGCTGCAATGATCCTCGGAGAAAATATTGGAACGACCATCACTGCTGAACTTGCTTCGACAGTTGGTAACGTACACGCCAAACGCTCTGCGCGCATCCACTCGTTATTTAACCTGGTAGGTGTTACCTGGGCCGTGCTTTTATTTCCATTCATATTGGGAGGAATCGAGTACTTTATGATTACCATAGGTGTGGGAAATCCGTTTGAAAATCCAGCTGAGCACGCCAATACCGGTTTGGCCATTTTCCATACGACCTTCAATTTACTCAATGTATTGCTACTCATCTGGTTTGTGCCCAATCTGGTGCGCATCGCCGAGCGCACCGTAAAATCAAAAGGAGCTCAGGATGAAGAGTTTCACCTGGACTACATTGGTTCGGGGTACATGTCCACGCCGGACCTCTCACTGTTGGAAGCGAAAAAAGAAATCGCAAAATTTGGTGAAATCACCAGCCGCATGTCGCGTTTCTCGCGCTCTCTCCTCTTTGAAAAAAGCAGAAAGAAGCAGAAGAAGCTCCATGAGCGGATTGCTAAATACGAGCAAATTACAGATCGCGTAGAAATCGAGGTGGCGAATTACCTCAACAAAATTTCAGAAGGTGAATTGAGCGGTGATACTGCCGTGCGCATCCGCGGAATGAACAGCATTGTCAATGACCTCGAACGAATCGGCGACATCTACTATCAAATGTCCAAAACACTGGAGCGCAAATCCAGCGAAAAAATCTGGTTTACTCCCGAACAACGCAATAACCTCGCATCTATGTTCGACCTCGTTGATCGAGC
>JBNJEH010000068.1:0-15902 GCA_051745635.1 Bacteroidota bacterium | reverse complement strand
TATTTTTAAAATAAGTCAAAGCTTTATATCTTTGTATAACCATGGAAGATGTAAACATATTCGAATTATTTGGTCAGTATTTCGCCGCGTTTAAAAATAGTTTCTCGACGCAAATCGCCAATCCCGCCTGGGACAACCCCTATTATATGATTCCGGCGATATGTTTGATGACCTTTGTACTGGAGCTGGCACTTCCCAAAAAACAAAAGTACTCCGTGACCTCCAGAAAAGGATTTTGGCTGGATATTTTTTACGTCATTTTTATCGATTACCTCCTCCTGCTCTTCGGTTTTTTCGCACTCGCGTCGACAGTCGAATATTTATTTCGCGGAGGACTCGAGGCCATCGGTATTGCCTCGCCCGTGCTGTTCGACCTGAAAGCAACGCCTTTTATCGTGCAGTTTATCGTCGTATTTTTACTCATGGACTTCATGCAGTGGTTCGGTCACTTCCTGCTTCACCGCGTCGATTTTCTCTGGAACTTTCACAAAATACATCACGCTCAAGAAGAACTCGGTTTCGCCTCAACGCGCCATTTCCACTGGATGGAGTACATTGTTTTTAAACCGCTGTTATTCCTCCCTTTCTTGTTTTTGAATTTCTCAGCTGCTGAATTCATCGCGATTTACCTGTGGATTGGCTGGTTTTTTACCTTTTTCTCGCACTGTAACGTAAAAGTGAACGCGCGGTGGTTCAACTACATCTTTATTTCACCAGAAACCCATTACTGGCATCACGCCAAAGCCGGTCCGATGCGCTACGGCGTTAATTTTGCCTCGACGCTCACGATATGGGATCACATCTTCGGTTTTTTCTATTATCCAAAAGATGAAAATGAACCCGAGTTAGGCGTTGAAGATCAAGAAAAAATGCCCACGACATTCCTCGGTCAATTTGTTATGCCATTTGTCCACGCTTTCAGTTTCGGCAAACGCAGCAAGCGCGAACAACCGATGACCCGCGCCGAAAAACGCCGGAGAGCGAAGCTCAAGTCCTCAAAGTAAACAGCTCATCAACCGTTGCGCATTCAGCAAATCACAGCCACTCATACAGGGAGCAACAAGACTTACTATAAATTCTATTGTTAAAAAACAAATAAAAAATTCCCGACTAAAATCGCGCCGTGTAACCACCGAGTTCTTATCTTGCAACTACAAAGGTTGATCATCAAAAAGGAATTAAAAAAATGGCACAAAAGCGCGTACTCATCATCACGTATTACTGGCCGCCGAGTGGAGGAAGTGGCGTACAGCGCTGGGCGTATTTTGCGAAATATTTAGAGCGTTACGATATTGTACCCGTCGTGCTCACTGTTGATCCCGAAAAAGCCTCTTATCCTTCAATAGACAACGATTTGCTCAAAGAAGTGGAACATATAGAAGTACATAAAACATCCACTTTTGAACCGCTTCAGATTTATTCGCTGCTCACGACGGGCAAGAAAAAAGAGGGCATCCCTTTCGGTTCAATCGAAACAAAATCATCGTCACCAGTCAAACGGTTAGGCCGATTCGTCCGTTCAAACGTCATGATACCCGATGCCAGAGTATACTGGAATGCTTATGCATACAGAGCCGCAAAGAGAATCATCAAAAAACACGATATATCCACAGTGATTACGACGAGTCCTCCGCACAGCAGCCAGTTAATTGGTCTGAAATTAAAAAATAAGCTGGACATCAACTGGATCGCAGACCTCAGGGATCCCTGGACAACAATTGCTTACGAAAAATATTTGAACAGATCCAAAAAGTCTGCTTTCAAAAATGAGCACTATGAAAAAGCGGTTATCACGAAATGCGACCAGCTCATCGTCGTGAGCGAAGGAATGAAAGAGGAGTTTGCTGAAAAATATGGAGCTTCCAACGTTGCCGTTATTCCAAACGGGTTCGACAATGAAGGTTTACCCAAAAACAACAGACCGGCTCCAACTGATCAATTTCAACTTTGTTATGTCGGCAATTACAAAATAAGTCAGAATACCACCAGCCTTTGGAAAGCACTCTTCGAGTTGAGTAATGAAGTAGAGGGATTTTCCGAAAATTTTAAATTATCCATTACAGGAAGCCTGAACGAAACGATTAAACATAGCATTACCACTCATAAAATTGAACATTTGCTGGAAGTACATCCCTTCGTGAAACATCGCGAGGCTGTAAAGATTATGTTTAAAGCGAACGCATTACTTTTACCGATACCGCAAGCAGCAAACAACAAATTGATTCTGACGGGAAAAATATTCGAATACCTCGCTTCTCAGAACCCCATTTTGGCCATCGGTCCAACAGACGGCAACGCCTCAAAAATTCTAAAAAATTGTGGAAGGTCCGACATGTACGACTACGAAGATACGGACGGTATCAAGACATTTTTAAAGGAGCAGTTCAACTACTGGAAAGCGCATAACCAAACGAGTAAAAAGATCGAAGACAGCAATTATCTCAACTATTCAAGGGTTGAACTGACTAAAAAACTAGCAAATCAGATAAGTAAATTACCAGATTAAACGTGACGCGCACAAGTTTTTAAGCTGTAAAACCCGCGAAGCATTATTTTTTGATAACTTTAGCACATGATGGGGTTCGGCTACCATTATTTTAATTGTTTTATGAGCAGATAAAAGTTAATCAATGATTCACAATTATAAAAAAGTTCTCGTTTTGGCGCCGCATACCGATGATGGAGAGTTGGGCTGTGGAGGCACGATGCATCGCTTGATTGAACAGGGAGCTGAAATTACGTATGTGGCCTTCTCAATTTGTGAAGAATCTGTCCCTAAAGGTTTTCACAAACATGTATTGGCCGATGAAGTCAAAGCAGCGACGAAAGTGATTGGCATCGCTGACGATCAGTTAATCATTAAAAATTACAGGGTACGCTATTTTAAAAACAGAAGACAGGAAATTCTCGAAGACCTGGTGGATTTGAACAGAAATATTCGTCCCGATTTAGTGCTCTGTCCGGCGACTACAGATATTCATCAGGACCATCAAACGATAACAGAGGAAACCATGCGGGCTTTTAAATCGACTTCGATACTGGGGTATGAATTTATCTGGAACTCTTACGATCAAAAAACGAACTTTTTTGTTTCGCTCTCCGAAGAAAACATCGCCACCAAAATTGAAGCCCTGAAAAAATACAAGTCACAAGGGTTCAGAAGTTACACCTCTCCGGATAACTTGCAAATTATGGCGAAATACAAGGGGTTGCAGGTAAAACGAAATTTAGTGGAAGCTTTTCAGGTGATTAGATTGATCAGTGAATAGGCTGTAATAGTTAAAGAGATCATTGATTTTTAAGGTGCGGTTCAATGTTCCCCGGAGCGAATGAAAAAAATGACAGACACATGAAAAACAATACACTTTTTATCTCTGGATCCGGTCGGTCCGGAACAAACATTACAAAAGCTATATTGGGCCAGCATTCTCAGGTAGGTACCCTCCCTTTTGAGTATCGGTTTTCTGTTGATCCTCAAGGTGTATTGGATTTTTACAACACCTTCCCCGCTGCCTGGAGTCCTTTTATCGCCTCGAAGAAATGCAAAGATTTTATTTCGTTTTTAAAAAGTCTGGCCCGCCGCGACGATGACTTATTTCTAAAAAGCAAAGAAATACTGGAAAAGCACGATAATGGACTCGAGCTTACGCCCTATCCGTACCACGGCTGGGAACTGGAAAAAGTCTTCCCCGGCTATGAAAAATTTGTCGAGACCCTGGAAAAAAATCTAATAGAGTTCCGGTATAAAGCCGTATGGCCTGGAGCTCAGGCGCTTGTTGAGCATCACGAGATGTTTTTTTGCGCGCCGAAATCTAAAAAAGATTTACAACCCATTTTAACGCAATTTTTTGATCAATGTGTCGACGCTTTTTTAGCAAAAGAAGAGAAAGAAATCTTTGTAGAAGACAACACGTGGAGCATTTTATTTGCCGATGATCTTTTAGAATTATTTCCAGAAGGGAAAATCCTTCACATTGTAAGAAATCCGCTGGATGTCATCGCCTCTATGGTTAAACAGCGCTGGACGCCTACAGAAATCGCCGATGCAACCCGGTATTACAAAGCTATCATGACCCATTGGCTCTCCAAGAGAGAAAAGCTGAATTCCGATCAGTTGTTAGAAATCAAACTGGAAGACCTGACCGAAAACACCGAAGCAACTATTCATCAAATCTGTCAATTTGCCGGATTAAAATTTGAGGCGAACCTGCTGAACGTGGATGTAAGTAAGTCCAACAGCGGCCGGTACAAAACGCAATTTTCCACAGCACAAATCAATGAAATCAAAGCATCGCTGCCGGAGGTTTTGACCATTTATGGGTATTAGTTGGAGGGGAACCTTTTATAGCAACCGCTCCATGATTACAGATTGAATTTCAAACTCAAAATTGAAGTGTTTGATTTATACCTGAACACCAATGACACAGACGTCGTCTAATTGTTCTATATCACCCTTCCAGTTTTCAAAAGCTTCTTTCAACAGTCTACGTTGTTGCTGCATAGGTTCCTCCTGAATAGAAAGTAAAAGTTTCTTAAAGTTTACAGCTTTAAACTTTTTTCCTTTTTCTCCGCCAAATTGATCAGAAAAACCATCTGAAAAAAGGTAAATTGAATCACCTGGGTTTAAATTTACCGAATGCGTGCTGAAGGGAAGTGGGTTTTCAAATTCTCCAATCGGTTGTTTGTTCGCTTTGATTTGCTCGATTTCAGAAGCTCCTTTTCTAATAATCCAAAGGGGATTGTGAGCCCCTGCATATTGAAGCGTGTTTCCTTTTAATTTACAAATCGCTACATCCATCCCGTCTTTAACAACCTCTTCGGATTTTATAAATTCCTGAATGACTAATTCTCTGGTTTTATCCAGGATTTCGCCTGGTTCTCTTAGTCCAAATTCTCGTACGCTTCGATTTAAACTGTTATTACAAACGACCGAGACCATTGCTCCCGGCACTCCGTGACCTGTACAGTCACAAGCCGCAAACAAAACACCTTCTGGTGTGGGTTCCATCCAATAGAAGTCTCCGGCCACGATATCTTTTGGCTTATAAAAAACAAAAGAATTCCAAAGGTGTTCTTCAACCATTTTTTCAGGAGGTAGTATAGCACTTTGTATGCGCTTAGCGTAAGTAATAGAGTCCAGAATTTCTGTATTTTTTTCTTCAAGCTTAGTATAAGCTTCACCCACCTGGTCTTTTTGCTTTTCAATAATGCCATTTTGCCTTTTAGTTAAGCGAAAGCGATTGAAGATAAAGGCTCCAAAAATTAAAGCCACTGATAATCCACTATAGAGAAAATATTTTTGTTGTCTTTGCTGTTGTGCTTCAATTTGATGACGCTTATTTTCAGCTTTTTCTGCAGTCAGCTCAGCATCTTTCACTTTAGCTCTCTCCGCAGCTTTTACTGAATCTGCTGTAGCCTGCTTTTCATATTGGTACTTGAATTGTTGTCGAATAACTGACTTTTGGTTTTCTTCACTTTCAAGCGTATCCCTTGTTTGAATGTAGCGTTCATACATGATAAGAGCCTCTTTAAAATTACCCAACTTTTTATTAATTTTCCAAAGCAATTCTGCGGCTTTTTGGGTTTCTGGTAAAGCTCCGGCTTTCCTGGCTATCTCAAGCGCGTTAGAACTCTGGTCTAGTGCTAATTGATAATTGTTTTTTTTAAGATTAATTTTTCCAATGCTCATCAGTGACAGAGCAATCCCTACTTTATCATCAATTTGTTTCCTGATAGAAAGCCCCTTCACAAAATAATCATAAGCTTTATCAAATTGCCCCAGATATTTATATGCACGACCAAGATTATTGTAAGAAGCAGCAATCCCTTTTTTATCGCCTAACTTTTCTTGTATTTTCAGACTTTTATTAAAATACTCAATGGCTTTTTTATATTCTTCTTTTTGGGCATAAGCACTCCCTATGTTCATAAGTGAAGAAGTAACACCCTTTTTATCACCGAGCTCTTCTTTTATTTTTAGGCTTTTTTCATAAAACTCAATGCCCCTTTGAAAATTTTTAAAAGTAACATTGATTAAACCGATATTGTTTAATGATTTGGCAACCCCTTTTTTATTTCCAACCGCTTCACTTATTTTCCGGCTTTTAGAATAATGTTCAATAGCCTGATCATAGTTCCCCTGAATTTGATGGATACTTCCAATATTATTTAAAGTCGATGCGATTCCTTTTTTATCGCCGACCTCTTTTTTTATTTTTAAACTCTGATTGTAATAGTTGATCGCATCGAAGTATTTACTTCTGACTCTATTCACCAACCCGATGTTGTTCAATGATTTGGCAACACCATTTTTGTCGCCAATTTTCTTTCTGATTTTCAAGCTTTTATTGTAGCAATCAATTGCTTTGTCATAATCTCCCTTCAAATAAAACGCAATCCCCTGATTGTTCAAGGCCTCTGCCATATATTTTTCTTGATTCGTTGCTAAAGCAGTATCATATAAAATTTGAGAAAAATATACTGCGCTGTCTGGTTGAGATAATAAATATTCTTTTTTGACGATTGTGTGCATTGCTTGAAGTCGATTTGTGTCTGGTTGATTTTTATCATCCCAAACACCCCACACGCTATCCATTTTTAACTGGCTGGATAAAAAGAATGGTACAAAAAGCAATATGAATATTAAACCTTTCAGTAAACTTGATTTTTTAAACAATACGCGAAGCAAAAGTACTGAAAATTATCTAATTACACGGTTATTTGTTTGCGTAAAACAACATTCAGGATCTCGCTATGACGTCGGAAATTCACACTGTAAAAGCATAACACAAACACAGCGCGACGACTCACTCCCCAAACAACCGTCGTAACGAACCGTCCACCGACGGTGAGATACCTGTTTGTCGTTAGAGAAGATTCAGTGAGAAATCAGGTTGTTCAAACAGTAAACAAATTGATTAGCTCGCCCTAAATGGTAAATAAAAAGAACAAATCATCATACTAATTACAATTCAGAGGCAATAGATCCGTTAAAGAATCAAAATCATTGAATGGCAAAAATCTACTTAACCAATAGTTTAAGTAATGAAAAAGATAAGTTTTGTTTTAGTACTACTTGCCTGTTCCCTGGTAGTCAAAGCTCAATCCGATAATGCAGTAAATGAAAAACGATTGAAATTTGGATTTAACTTAGGCGTGAACCATTCAATTTTATACGCGCCTGACGAGCTTCCAGGCTTCGCATCAATATCAAATGACCTTGGGGTTCGATTAGGAGTTTTAGCGGATTATCAACTATTCGAATTTCTGTCAATATCTCCGAAAGCTGAGCTGTCTTTCAATAACAATGAACTCAACTTAACCTTCGGTGATAATGCGCAATACAGCTATGAGGTCTTACCAATTGGTCTAGAGTTTATGACTCATTTTATCTTCAAAAAGAAGAATGAAAGACTAAGCCCTTATTTGTACTTTGGACCGAATCTAAAAATTCCGATTGCAGACAAGTCTATCGATTATTATGGTCACCCCGACCTTGCAATTGATCTGGGCATCGGTTTTGAAAAAGCCTTCACCCAATTCAATTTTTCTCCAGAGTTAAGGTACTCTTACGGTTTTACAAATGTAAGTATGACACCTACAATCAGAAGCATGAAGTTTCATAGTGTATCGCTGATCTTTAATTTTATGTGATTATTTGGATGAATCGACGGTGCTCTCGATACATCCCGATTTTCCGCTGCGCTTCTATCGGGACACTCGATCACCTTACCATCATGCAAGGCGATCGCGGTGCACTGAGTTTGTCGAATGTGAGTGTTTCGAACAAAGTGAGAAATGTAACGCGCTGTGCTGAGCTTGTCGAGGTAAGATCCCTAAGTTTTCAGGTAGTGAGTACCCCGAACTGATTTTCCTATGCGCATCACTAAACCCCTGAGTTCCATCCTGAGTAAAACGTTATTCCTTCTCATTACGTATATAAAAAGAACAATTGCCGGTTCCTGAGCCCGAACATTTTCTTCCAAAAACCAACGTGATCTCTCCTCGCTACACTCGTCGAGATGACACGTTGGTTTGTTAATGATATGCGTCGATGTGCGCCGAAATGAGTGAAAAGAAGTGTTGAATTTAAACCTGTCGTGATGAGTCATTTAATCGGAGTACAACGAAAAAACAGAATTGTGTCGCGATATATCAGGTCAGGTATGTCAGATTTAAAAGTTATTCAGTTAAATTTCAAGTGACACACTTTCCTGAACGGTCTCAACGCTGACAGAAATCGCCTACCGCCTTCACTATAGCAGCGTCGCTTATTTATCGAATCAATTTAAGAGTATCATTGGGCTAACACCTACATTCTATAGAGGGATCGCCAAAAAAGAAGAGGTAATCTCGAGGATGTGTGATTTATGTAATCTTTTCAATTCTATATGTAAGGATTCATGCAGGAAGATACCTCATCTTTGTGGTGTTGCGAAAATGAATTCACAACGTAAATCTTTAAGAAGATGGAAAATACAAACAATAAGACCAACGAGGCCTTCAAAATTTCAGGTGACTGGAAAACTCAGTCAAAAGAATTGAAGAATAAATTTTCTCAGCTTACTGATGCAGATCTTAAATTCGAAAACGGTAAAGAGAATGATTTACTCAACCGTGTTGAAAAGCGTTTGAACAAAAAAAGAGATGAAGTAATCAACATCATCAATAAGGCTCAGCCTAAAATAGCATAACCTTTACAACTGAATACAAGAATTATACGGGCTCGATTAGGGCCTGTATAATTCTTGTAAAAAGGTTTTTCTATTCCGTACAGATCATTTTACACTAGGTCTCCTGCTGAAAGATAACTCATAAGACACAAGCCTAAAAATCATAAATCGTTCAATTTAAAACATGTCAGAAAGTAAATTTACTACCGGACAAATCGTTCATGCCAAGGTAAATCCACAAGTTCAATTGGTGATCAGACGATATATTCCACGTATATACTACTGCAAAGTAAAAGATGAACCAGAAAGAAAAGAACTGGTCTATTTTGAAAGAGAACTAGAAGCAGACTCCGTTAAGTAGTATTTTGGAAACTCTCCGATCCACTTTACCTTCAACTTCTAAAATGTACTGCTGAGGTGATCGCAATGCACTGAGCGTGACGAAGTGAGTGTCCTGATCGCAACGAAGTGAAGCATCAGGATGTATCGAGATCCCGAAGTTTTCAGGTTGTGGGTACCCCGAACTGATTTTCCGATGCGCATCCCTCAACCTCTGAGTTCCATCCTGAGTAAAACGTTATCCCTTCTCATTACGTATATAAAAAGAACAATTGCCGGTTTCTGAGCCCGAACATTTTCTTCCAAAAACCAACGTGATCTCTCCTCGCTTCACTCGTCGAGATGACACGTTGGTTTGTTAATTTATCGTCGCGCGCAGCGCGACGACACTACCCCCCAAAACAACCGTCGTATCGAACCGTCCACCGACGGTGAGATCCCTGTTTGTCGTTAGAGAAGATTCGGTGAGAAGTCAGGTTGAACACTAGCAACTATGGATTATAATCTGGGCGTTCCCTGTCGGTCGGGCTATTCGCTCATATATTTTCTTGCCAATCCTCAAAAAGGATATCCGCTGCAAATGCACATTCACTGAACACATTATGAAAAAAACATTTAGTGAAGTAATCCCTTATGCAGGGGGATCCTGTAACTAAGGAGTTTTTATGCTGTCGGGAAAAATGATGATTGAATCTTTTGATAAGATTTATTAGTTTCATAAAAAAATAAACGCGATGGAGCAAGCCTTATCAAACTATTTCTCCGGAATAGGAGCTAAACGACTCAGTGCGGTTGAAACGAATCCTGAAAAATCAAACCAACATGAGTTTAACGGTATTAGTGAATTCAAAGCTTTTTTTGGAGAGACCAGAAGAAGTTTCTCAGGGAAGTTTATTTATCTAACAGATAACGAGGATGAGACATTAATTGAAGAGGGAACATTAACATGGTATGACGCCCGGGAAAATCATCCGACGAGAACTGAATTTAGACTCTATTATACGCCAAACCCTGTTATTTCATCTGCTTTAGATGGAGATCTTTTGATTATCGGGAAAACAGGTGAAAATGAATTAGCAGTTATCATTGCAGTCGAAGGATCAACAGCAGAAAGACAAATGAAATGGTTATTTGGTCTTCAGGAAGTAGAAAACAAATATATAGTCAGAAATATAGTTGAACACGACCAGGAATTAAACTTCGCCGGGAAACAGGTGATTGAAACACTTGGGTTTGAAGTAGAAGAATCTGAGCCTGGCTATCTGGAACAAATCATTGGTGTTTTTGGAGAGACCTTTCCAAAAACATCTGACTTCTCGAAATTTGCACGTACAACACTTTCAAACGATGTTTCTCCCGTTGAGGAACCAGATAAGACATTAATTGCATGGCTGGAAAGAGAAGAGCTGTTATTTAAAACACTTGAAAAACACATTGTCTCAAAACGGCTGAAAGAAGGATTTGGAGAGGATGGATTGGACGTGGATGCATTCGTGAAATATTCCCTGAGTGTACAAAACAGAAGAAAATCCAGGGCTGGTCATTCATTTGAGAATCATCTGGAGGCTATATTTCTTGAGCATCAAGTCGCATTTTCAAAAGGAAAGAATACGGAACGAAAAAACAAGCCTGATTTCTTATTTCCGAGTATTGAGAAGTACCACGATGATCAGTTTGATTCAAGCTTATTAACAATGCTTGGAGTTAAAACCACTGCAAAAGATCGCTGGAGACAAGTACTCTCTGAAGCTGATCGGATCGAGAGAAAACACCTCGTTACTTTGCAACCTGCAATCAGTATCAATCAAACTACAGAAATGCAGGAACAAAATCTGCAACTGGTAATACCAGAACCCTTAAAAGAAACATATACCGCTGAACAACAACCAGACCTTATTGATCTGAAAGAATTCATAACACTGGTAAAAAGCAAAACGGTTTAATGTCAGACGTTCACTCTAAAAAAACAACGCTCATACAACATGAGCAAGATCAAATCGAAGAACACCAAACCAGAAATAAAGGTCAGAAAGTTTTTACACGCTGAAGGTTTTCGTTTCCGTTTACATAGAAAAGACCTGCCTGGAAAACCGGATATTGTTCTACCCAAATACGATACTGTAATATTTGTTCATGGATGCTTCTGGCACGGACATCAAGGATGTAAGTACTTTGTAATTCCTAAAACCCGAAAGGAATGGTGGCTCAACAAAATCAACAGGAATATTGAAAATGACGAAAAAGCACATCAGCTATTAAAAGAAAATGGCTGGAAAGTGGTAACAATATGGGAATGCCAACTCAAAAAAGATAAAATTCAGGAAAGTCTAAAGGATCTAAAAGCTTCAATCTTATCGAACTAGTTGTTTAACTGACACATTCTTTTTGTTATGGGCTTCGTTATATCTCTTCATACTCTCAACCATCTCCTTTGCCACCGCTTTAACCACAGGTACAGCAACAGAGTTTCCAAACTGTTTATAGAGCTGCGTATCAGACACACCGATATTTTTCACCTTAAACTCCTCCGGGAATCCCATCAGACGCTTACACTCTACGGGAGTTAACCTACGTGGATTCTTCTTACTCTGTGGGACAAGTACCTCCGACCCATCTTTGTAATATCGTGCACTAAGCGTTCTGGTCACACCATCCATGTTGACAAGTCCAAATCCAAATCCATTTCCCTTTTCACGATGTTTCTGTGCATATTGCTGCAAGTAATTCCACAACTTGTCAGATAACGTGTATTTCGGATCTACTCGCTTTTGCAGAATATCTTTTACTCTCGGCGAATACTCAGGCGGTTCAGGGAACGAGAAATCTACACTTTCAGGAAAATCCTCCTCTCTGAATCCTACGATAAATATACGCTCGCGATGTTGCGGAACATAATATTTTGCATCCAGTACTTTCGTTTTTACACTATAACCCAATTTTTTCAGGGTCTTCTTGATTACCTTAAATGTATTCCCTTTATCATGAGAAGTTAGATTCTTTACATTTTCAAGCAGAAATGCTTTGGGCTTTTTCTCCTTCAGTATACGACAAACATCAAAAAACAAGGTTCCCTGCGTCTCATCTAAGAACCCATGTTGTTTCCCCAGGCTCTTTTTCTTGGATACTCCGGCTATACTAAACGGTTGACACGGAAACCCTCCCACGAGAACGTCGTGATCCGGAATTTGTTTCTCATCGACCTTTGTGATATCCCCGAAAGGAACTTCGCCAAAATTAGCATCATAAGTTTTCTTGGCATATTTATTCCACTCCGAGGAAAAAACAGATTTCCCGTTTTGTTCCTGAAATGCAATGCGGATTCCTCCAATTCCCGCAAACAAATCTACAAATTTGAAATCCGGAATTTTCGGCGGCGGAAAGGGAACGTCATATTCAAATGGTATCGAATAGTCAAAATCTTCGATTTTCAATCGTTCCACGTACTCCTCAGCTTCGGTCTGAAAATAAGATGTTGCTCCATTCTCCCTGCACTGCAATAAATGCGTGGCATAGGCTGCTCCGTCATCAAGCCAGTGAGACTCTTTGGATACTAATTTTTTTCTAATCTGGGAATACTTCATAGCTATACAAATTTAAAGTTTACCTGCTCATTTTTTACAACAAGACCTGGCTATTTATTAACATTGTGCTTTTTCTAAGTGTAAAAGTAAGCCTGCAGATCGTAAATTATTTACGTGTAAAGAATTTTTGAAATAAATAGTTGGGTAAAAACTAATTTCACCTGCTAAACACGGTAGAACAAAATGTATAGACCCTATTCTTATGTCCGGTCACTTTTCCTTGTTAGCTAGTCCACAACAAATTAACGCAGCATTCTGATAAAGCGACGGTGTCCTCAATACAATATTCCTAACATCGAATTTCAATGCATGTCCTCACGGTTGGGCTATTTGATAAAAAAGTTACACTTGCTTCAACTAAGGTGTAAGTTCAATTTGTAAATGCAACAAACAAGCCTCTGAAAAAAATAATACTGCTATATTTGAAAAATGCTATCGATGAAAAAAATTGAGATCATTCTTGCAGCACTAACCTTTATAGGTGCTATTTTAAGCTATAACCTTGTTTCTGGTGGAATCTTTTGACAATTGCAGCTTTTACTTCCTTGACCTTTTTCTATCTATTATTCGGCTTTGCTTTGTTCAACGATTTTTCTATTACCGACTTATTCAAGAAAAAAGCCTATCGAGGTACTTCAGCCATGCGTTATCTCGGTGCTGTTTGTTTCGGAGTGACCCTCTATATATTGGTGACCGGCATTTTCTTTAAAGTTATGGTTTGGCCCGGATCATCTTTCATAATACTCACGGGTTTTTTAGCACTTATCATCTCAACAATTGTCGCATCAGTGAGATATAGCAAGTCAAGAGCTACGACATTTTATAAAGGGATTTTCATTCGATCCGGCATTGTTACTTTAATAGGAACTGCAGCATTGACAATCTCCGGAATAACGTTACTTGAAATAAAGTATGGAGAATACCCCGAGTATATCGAAGCGGTAAAAGCTGTTGATCAAGACCCTAACAACATTGAACTTCGAAGAAAAGAGGAGGAGGTATATCATAAAATGATCAATGAAATTCATGGGCTTAAAAACAATTAAGAATGAGTGAAAAATGATAGCGGAAAACTACATACAAATCGTTTTCATTCTGATCGCACTAATACTCAATATTCTTGCCACTCGAAAACTCATCCGATCCTTCAAATTACCCCTAAATACGAAAAGAGTAAACATTGTTTTAACCTGGTTAATTCCATATATCTGGGCGTCTTTAGTACTCTGTTTCTCAGATAAACCACCGAAGAAAAAGGAAAAGTACAGAAAGAATCGATACATGGAGTCCGGGTATTCGTCATATGCCGTTGCAGATGGCTGATTGAAATCAATAAAATTTTCCTACCTTTAAAAACTCAACAAAACGCTGCTATGAAATTACTCGACACCCTCAACAAAACCAACACCATTGAAAAAACGTCCTTTTTTAAAATGTTGAGTGCACTGATCGATGAAGCCCCAGACTCCGATAAAATCGATGAGATCCTGGAAAACAATCGTCAGATCAAAGAATTAGAATATGAGCGACTCGCGAAAGTCTTCATGCTATTGAAAGACGCCTACAAAGCTCAGCTCAAGGAAGAATTAGCCAATAACCTGTCTCAGGTAGACATCTTTATCGATATACTGATCCGAGACGGAAACAGCATTTTGCAAGACTTCTGGTTTGAAGACATCTACAAAAAAGAGATCGCGCAATTAGAAAAAGACAGCAAAGCATTTATAAAGTCAATTGACGAAGAATCCAAAGACATTGAAGAAGCGCGGTTAAGAGATTATCAAATCTATAGAAGCTGTGTGAAGACAGCCTACACCAACGACGAATCCAGTAACTTAGACAAAAAAGTCACCACGGATGAATATTCCATCCTGCAAACATTAGCCGAAGAACTCGACCTTTCGAATGAAGAAATCCGATTGATCAACTTCAGCATCGTACCGCTGGATACCTTACCGATCGACACCATCATCAAACAGTTGAAAGACTTATCGATCATTTTCTTCCACAAGAAAGAAAGCAATGTGTATGTACCCGACGAAGTGGTAAAAGTATTGCGCGAACTCCGTGGAAAAAGCATTGCCGACAAATACATGCGTCGCTTACTCAAATCGCTGAAGAGTCCGCAGCTCAACGCCATTTGTAAGAAGCATAACATCAATCAACGCGGAATTGAAGCGGAAGAAAAGATCAAAAGCATCATCAATCAGGGGATTTCGGTACGCAGTATCTTGAAAAAGGGAATTCACAAAGAGGGCTTAACGCTTACGGACCGTAAAAAGGAAGTCAATACCGTGATGGAAAACCTAGGTATGGATGCTAAAGGAACGACCATCGATGAAAAGATTGACCGTGTAATCGAGCACTTCAATAAAATGGAGCGCGATGAAACGATCGGTATATCGGCCGAGGGATACAACAAACTGTGCAAAGACATTGAAAAGCACCTGCCGAAATTCAACGCTTTCCTCAAAAACGAATTTCAATTCAGAGAGGAACTGGTGATCGACAGCGCATTTCTGACCGATCACAACATCAAACCGAGGGATTTACTCGACCTCCTCACGAAAAATCAGATCAAAGCCTTTTGTGAGGCCACCGGCGTAAAGACCCGCGGCGATAACGTGCAAAACATTCTCGAACACTACACCGACACGGAAAGTATCTACATTGAAAATTACGAACACATCGGCAACAGAGACCTCGAAGCGCTCCGTTCGAACAACATTCACCTGAACTCCTCGGAACTCGGCGTGAAATTCGAAGAAGTGACCAAACTCTTGTTTGAGGATCTCGGCTTTCATGTAGACGAAGAACTCCGCAAGCAAGTCAACGACCGAAAAGATAAGATCGACATCTTGATCAAGACCAAAGAAAAAGAAGTCATCATCGTAGAGTGTAAAACACTAAAATCAAAGAAGTTCAACAAATTCTCCAGTTGTTCGCGCCAGATCAAATCCTACCAAAAGCATTTGAGCCAAAACGGATACCGCGTGATCAAAACGTTATTGGTAGCGCCCGAATTCTCACCGGACTTTGTAGAGGATTGCGACCTGGATATCGACTTGAACCTCTCCCTGATCACCAGCGATGTCTTACTCAACATCTGGAATGGTTTCAAAAAAGCAAAACATCAGGTCTTCCCGGTGAATCTGTTGATGCGAGATGCGTTGATTAGTGATGATAAGATATTAAAGGCGTTGAAGGTGAAGTAGAGAATGAGTTTTTGGGCGTTCCCTGACGGTCGGGCTATTCGCTGCTATATTTTCTCGCTGACGCTCAAAAAGGATATCCGCTGCTATCCCTAACG
>JBNJEH010000067.1:0-16080 GCA_051745635.1 Bacteroidota bacterium | reverse complement strand
GAAGAAGGAAATACCAAAAACATCAACAACTGGCACCGCGTAACTGCCTGGGGGAAATGGGTGCCCGTATTGGAACAACTCGGCACAAAAGGACAAGCGCTGGCCATCGAAGGGCGACTCTGTTCGCGGTTCTTTAACTCCAAGCAGGGACAGCGCAAGTCATTTACCGAAGTAGAAATCAACGACCTGGTCGTATTGTAAATGACTGTTTGAAGCAAACGACGAGACCTGATCCCGGGACTGAGGACGAGGGCTGAGGCTCTCGAAGCCCGAAGCCCGAAGTCCGAAGCTCTCGAAGCTCTCACAAATAAAAACAAAGTAATAACCTTAAAACCATAAACAAATGAGAAATCAAGTTCAATTAATCGGAAACATCGGAATTGATCCGGAGATCACGAATTTTGAAAGCGGCGCCAAAAAAGTGCGCTTTACATTGGCCACCAACGAACGCTTTAAAAGCAAAGAAGGCGAACCGCAAAATAAAACATTCTGGCACAACTTGTATGCATGGGGCCCAACGGCTAAATACATTGCAAAATCCAGTAAAAAAGGAACGCAACTGGCCATTACCGGAAAGCTGGTCACCAACGAGTACAAGTCCAGAAAAGGAGCGAAAAGAAAATTTACTGCTATTGAGGTAAAAAAAGCTGTAGCGTTATAAACCTTACTTAGCTACCTGATTCAACTCGTTTTTGTACAGCCAGTCAACCTTTCCTGACCACCGATAAACCACCTAAAACGATGTGCAGTTGGAAATGACTGTTCAACAGCCCGCTTCCCGAAGGAGGTGGGCTTTTTTTATTCCTGTTTTTTGGGTTTATGTGTACTGGTCATTCAACAACTTTGCTACTTCTTCTCCGGTTTTACAAGCAGCGTTCTGCGAGCCGTTCAGTTGATAGTCGCCGATATGAACCACCTGATCCGTGATGGATAGCTTTTGCTCATTTACCGGCGATTCAATATCCGGCAAGGCTCGATCAATTACTTCATGGTGCACAAAATCTATCTTTTGGTTGACCAATTGTCTGACCTCCTGATTTACTTTTCGCTGAAGATCCTCTATTGAATAACCGAGATCATTGACCACCGTAACCGACAGTAATTGCTGGTCGCCGCGGAACCTCGACTGGGTAGGTGTTGCATAGAAAACATTGTTGATCACTTGATGTTCATCGGTCATCAAACCAATGCGCGGCCCTTTAATGATGGGTTCTCCTGGATGCTGAAAGTAAAAAACGTGCGTTCCCTTCCATGCTTCCTGGTAATTACTGTTGAATTTCGCCTCTGTATTTATAATCACATCATAGTGCTCCGTCCCTCTCTTTTCAGTCGTCAGTTTTCCTTTTTCGATGGTTTGCACCGGCGTATCGTAATAAAACTTGACCCCTTCAGTATCCAGCAATGTTGCTATCTGTTCACTCACTTTGCCAATTCCTCCTTTCGGGATGACCGCTTCTCCTTCAGCGAACATTTTAAAAACGAACAAAAACATGCGGCACGATGTATCGAGGCGGTCTTCCAGAAATATTCCAGCGTAAAAAGGCCGAAAAAAACGCGCTATGATTTGATCCGAAAAGCCATATTGTTTTAGCCAGTCTGCGGTTGTGCGGTTTTCTGTCTCAAAAATAGCTGCAATCGATTTCTTCTTTAATGCCCGTCTCAATTTTAAAATGAGCCATTTATCTTTCAATGTTCCCGCAGGTGAAAAAATAGTCGGCAACAATAAGTTGATGTTTCTTGCAGGATCACCGATCGCGAACTGTTTGTGCTGATAGAAAACAGTTGCTCCCGCATCTAACACCACACTTTCGAGGGACAAACCTTCGAGGTATTTTTTCAGATAAGGATACCCGGTGAGCAATACCTGAAAGCCGCGGTCGAGTTCCCACCCGTCAATGGTTTCGGTACGCATTCTTCCGCCCGGCGTAGTTTCTTTCTCGTAAACCGTTATATCAAATGCGTTTTTGGAGAGTTCTTTTGCGGCAATGAGGCCCGACAAACCGGCACCGACAATGGCAACTTTCTTTTTCTTCATGATTTTACAAACTAATTTCCATTCGAAGTGTTTTTAAAACATCAGATCAATGCGGATGTTCTAAATTATGAGCAAAAAGAAAAATTCAGACGACATAAAGAAGAACCTATCAGGTTTTCAATTTACTCCTTATGAAGCGGAAGAGCAGACTCCATTTGAGCGGCTGTTCGAAATTTTCCAGGAACTCATCGTCTTTACCTCGGGCGATGTCGACGAAACACTCAACTGGATGGAACAGCTCGATCAGGAATATCACCTTTTCACAGCCGATTATTCCATGGATGACTTTATTGAAGACCTGAAAAAACGCGGCTTTATTAAGGACGACGATGCACCTGAAAAAGGCTTTGCCATTACAGCAAAAACAGAGCAGACCATTCGACAGAAATCACTCGATCAAATTTTTGGAGCACTCCGTAAATCGGGGAAAGGCAATCACAAAACGAAGCAATCCGGGCTGGGTACGGACAAAACGGGCGAGTTTAAAAACTACACTTACGGTGATGACATTAATCAAATTGCGCTTACAGAAAGCATCAAAAATGCCTATGTAAATAACGGTATCGATGATTTCAGACTGACAGAAAAGGATTTAACTGTTCACGACACGCATCACAACAGTCAGATGAGCACGGTCCTCATGATCGATATCAGTCACAGCATGATTCTCTATGGTGAAGACCGCATAACTCCGGCCAAAAAAGTGGCAATGGCGCTCACAGAATTAATTAAAACGCGCTATCCCAAAGATCATATTGATATCATTGTTTACGGTAACGATGCATGGCCGATTGAAGTTAAAGATCTTCCGTATTTACAAGTAGGTCCTTATCATACCAATACGGTGGCAGGGCTCAACCTCGCATTAGGTATTCTCAAGCGCAAAAAACAATCCAACCGACAGATTTTTATGATCACTGACGGAAAACCCAGTTGTTTACACTTACCAAATGGTGAATATTACAAAAACAGCATGGGTTTAGACCCTTACATCACGAATAAGTGCATGGACAAAGCCAAAGAAGCTCGAAAGTTAGGTATTCCAGTTACCACATTCATGATTGCACAAGATCCATACCTCCAGGAGTTTGTTGAAGAATTTACAGCAGCGAATCAGGGCAAAGCTTTTTACACAGGATTGAAGGGATTAGGAGAAATGATATTTGAAGATTACGAAAAGAATAAAAAGAAAAATATACGCTGAAATGGATAATACGAAAATCAAAACATTTGGACAGTTAGAATCAGAAGGGTATCAGTCCCACTCCATTAAAGACGAATTGCGCAGCAACTTATTGGACAAGATCGCTCAAAATGAACCTGTTTTTGAAACGATTATCGGTTATGAAGATACCGTCATTCCACAATTGAAGACCGCAATATTATCGAAGCACAATATTAATTTATTGGGATTGCGCGGTCAGGCAAAAACGCGAATCGCCCGTTCAATGGTGGATTTGCTGGATGAGTATATTCCATACATTGCGGGTTCAGACGTACACGACGATCCCTTTTGTCCCATTTCGGGTTATGGAAAGCGTATCAAAGCCGAAAAAGGTGATGAAATGCCCATCGAATGGTTGCATCGCTCCGATCGTTTTTATGAGAAACTGGCCACGCCCGATGTTTCTGTCGCTGATCTAATTGGCGATATTGACCCCATTAAGGCGGCTGCCCAAAAACTCAGCTATGCCGATGAACGCGTGATTCATTACGGAATGATTCCCCGGGCGAATCGCTGCATTTTTGTGATCAACGAATTACCCGATTTGCAAGCGCGCATACAAGTGGCACTTTTCAATATTTTGCAGGAAGGCGACGTCCAAATTCGAGGGTTCAATATTCGACTTCCTCTCGATGTCAATTTCGTCTTTACTGCCAATCCGGAAGATTACACGAATCGCGGCAGCATTGTTACACCATTAAAAGACCGAATCGGTTCACAAATATTGACGCACTATCCCAAAGATATCGCTACGGCTAAAAAAATCACCGCTCAGGAAATTGGCGATCAGGCGCAAACATCAACCGTGTACGTCCCTGAAATCGCAAAGACACTCATCGAGCAAATTGGTTTTGAAGCGCGCGAATCTCCATACGTGGATGCCAACAGCGGCGTTTCAGCGCGGATGGGAATTACAATGTACGAAAACCTCATCAGTCGGGCTGATTTGCGCAGAATTATCGCCGGAGAGCAGGAAACAAGTGTGCGCATGTCCGACTTTGAAGGTATACTGCCCGCGATCACCGGAAAGGTAGAGCTCGTTTACGAAGGCGAACAATTGGGGGCGGAAGTCGTCGCTCGTCAATTATTAGGAGAGGCCATCAAAACGATCTTCAACCAAACCTTCAAGCAACTCAAAAAACTGAAAAAAGAGGATGAAGAGCGAGAATTTGACGAGGTCATTCGCTGGTTTATGGAACACCCGGACTTTACGCTCGAAGACGATTTAAACAACGAGGCGTACAGCGAAAAGTTAGATCAAATTAAACCCATTCAAACGATTGTAGAAAAATACATTCCCGATCACGACGCCAAAGACGCTTCATTAATCAGGGAGTTAATTTTATGGGGTATGGTCGAACACAAAAAACTGAGCAAGAAAAAAATCAACGGAGGGGTTCGCTTTGAAGATGAGCTGCTGGGTTCGTTGTACGGAAAATCTTAGATGCAATAGTTACTTTGATACACAAACTATGAGGCGTCGCAATTATAAATTACATGGTTGATTTTCGCATATTAAAGATTTCAACGTAACCTTAAGAACATTACCTTTTGGCAAGCTGGTGAATTTTTTACTTTTTGGAACAATACGAGTAAATCATTAACCAATGGTGTGTCTAAACCTGAGTTCAAATATGAACACTGGTTTTTTAGAATTACCTTTTCAGGTTAATAATTCATCCCAAACGCCCATAAAGGAATCACGTTTTGATAACCGTATTCGATATCATCTTTAACGATATACGATTGCTCGACGCCTTCTATTTGGGTTTGTTTTTTAGTTGCACCACCAACTTCAAAGGTGTATTTATCAATGAAGAAATCGCCTTTTTTCGCTGTAATAACATCGTTTTTTAAACGCATTTGATTCAGGAAAAATGTTTCTCGTAAATTTCCAATATTAACTGAATCTCCCATCAGGTTATGGGCAATGTTTGTGTTGTTTAGATACACTTTATCCACCTTGCCCAAACCTCGAATACCTTTTGTATTATCACGCAGCTGACAGATCAGACCCGCTTTTTCAAGGTAGGAGAAATAATCTTCTAATGAATTCCTACTTACGCCAAGTACTTTTGAAATTTTTGAGAAATTGGGTTTAAAAGGAACGCTTTCAGCAATGATGGTCAGTAGTCGTTTTAGTTTACGGCTCGTGGATATCGTTAAATTGGCATATTGTGGAATGTCAGACTCCAGGGTTTGCACTATAATTTGATTTAAGCGTAAACTTAGTTCCTTTTCCATTCCAAAAGGATAATAACCACTTCGCAAGTAATCTTTAAACAACGGTAGTGGATGTTTTATACCATCGAGTCTAACCTTATTTGTTAAAATATCCTCTAATGTATATGCATCATAGGATTTTTTATGAAAAAAATTTAAATATTCACGAAAAGACAATCCTGGTAACTGATAAATTATTGCCCTTCTACTTAAATCTGCAGCACCTTTTAAAATATCCAATATTGAAGACCCTGTAAAGACAATTTTTAATGAGGGAAATGAATCGTAGATGTTTTTTAACTCACGGGACCAATCCTCATATTTGTGTATCTCGTCAATAAACAAATAATCCCCTGCATTTTTGTAAAAGCTATCTGCCACATCGTACAATCTGTTTTCTGTGAAATAGAGGTCGTCAGCCGAAACATATAGTGCTTTTTCTTTAGTTAATTTTTCCTTGATATATTGAAGTATCAATGTTGTCTTTCCCACTCCTCGAGGACCAACAATTCCAACCATGCGACTGTCCCATTCTATTTCATTGTGTAAATAACGCTTAAAATCGAGTGTTGTTGTCGCTAATAATGTTTCAAATCTTTGATATAATTGTTGCATATACTATTTCTATTATTTTCAAATATACACATTTTGCACAATTAAAAGTGCATTTTTTATAATGAACTGCACCTTTTATTGTGCGTTTTTAAACAAAAGGTATATAACCCCAAAAACTTTCGTATACAGACGAAAAAACAAACACAAATGAATTATTTTTCGTCTATGAAAGAAAAATTTGACTTATTTGGAACTTCGAAGACATGGGTATCATGTATATGTGGGAGTAATGTTAACCCGAAAAATTCAATGAATTTTTCGCCCAGAGGGCTGACGATTTATAAAAACATGATAAACAATAGTTTGAATCCTTTTCGTGGTTTTTTTTCGAAAAGAGAGTAACCTCAAATCTGGGTTAGTTAGTTTTTATAAATGTCAGGGTTAACCCTGACATATTAATTTGAAAACTACTCGTTTTTCAAATTAATATCGTCAATTCCTTAAAATTTTCATGAATAAAGCGGGTTAAATAAAGAAGTTGATTTTTTAGCTCAAAAAGCGGGTCGAAAAATTTACATTCAAGCAACTTACCAAATGGTCGATAAAGCTACTATCAAAAGAGAATACGCTTCACTGGAGGGAATTGACGATCACTATGAAAAAATAGTTGTTTCATTGGATGATGTTGTGCTCCCTAATAATAATGGAATAAAACATATTCAAGCGTGGAATTTGAGTGAAGTTTTGGAGGGCTAGAATTCAATACCCCAAATTCGGTCCCAGCCATTTCTCCATTTCCTCAAACGGCATGTTCTTGCGTCTTGCGAGGTCTTCAACCTGATCGCGGGCAATTTTTCCTACGCCAAAATACTTCGATTCGGGATGAGCGAAATACCAACCGCTCACACTTGCCGTGGGCGTCATCGCCATGCTTTCTGTAAGGGTTACTCCCGTAATTTCAGTAGCGTCGAGAATGCGGAAAAGGTCGGGTTTCTCTGTGTGATCCGGACAAGCGGGATAGCCCGGCGCCGGGCGAATCCCCTGGTATTTTTCCTTAATCAGGGCATCATTATCAAAATTTTCATCGGCGCCGTAGCCCCAGAACTCTTTGCGCACGCGCTCGTGCATGCGTTCAGCAAAAGCCTCTGCCAATCGATCTGCCAGCGCCTTCAGCATAATCGAATTGTAGTCGTCGTGATCTGCTTCAAAGCGAGCAATGTGCTCTTCTATTCCAACACCCGTAGTTACCACAAAACCACCGATATAATCTTTGAGACCCGTTGTTTTCGGTGCTATAAAGTCCGACAGTGCAATATTATTCGCTTTCGCCGACTTTTTGAGCTGCTGTCGCATCGCATGTTGCACCGACAGCACTTCACTCCGCGTATCATCCGTATAGATCTCGATATCATCCCCATTGCTGTTTGCGGGAAACAACCCGATCACGGCCTTTGCCTGGAGCCACTTTTCATCGAGAATTTGCTGGAGCATTTTTTGGGCATCCTCATAAAGTTTGGTAGCTGCCTCTCCAACAACCTCATCATCTAAAATTTTCGGAAAGCGACCCGCGAGCTCCCATGTTTGAAAAAAGGGCGTCCAATCGATATAGTCGACCAACTCGCTCAAGTCGTAATCGATAAATTCTTTTTTGCCCATCATTTTCGGCTTGTACAGGTCCGAAGCATCCCAGGTAATTGGCATGCCATTCGCCTGTGCTTCTTTTAACGGCAAGAGTTTTTTTCTTCCCTTGCTTTTTTCGTGGTGATCCCGCAGTTTTTCATAATCCGCTTTAATCTTATCGACAAAATCATCCTTGTAATTTCCCAGCAGTTTTTCAACTACCGTTACGGAACGGGAAGCGTCGAGCACGTGAACGGTTTGGTCATTTTTATAGTGTTCTTCGATTTTTACTGCCGTATGGACGCGAGAAGTCGTTGCACCACCGATTAACAGCGGAACCTTTAAATCGGCGCGCTGCATTTCTTTAGCCACCGTAACCATTTCATCTAATGATGGCGTAATCAAACCGCTCAAACCGATGGCATCTGCGCCTTTGTCTACAGCCGTTTGAATGATTTTTTCCGGAGGTACCATCACCCCCAGGTCAATCACCTCGTAATTGTTACAACCGAGTACGACGCTGACGATGTTTTTCCCAATATCGTGGACATCGCCCTTCACGGTAGCCATGAGCACTTTGCCGTTGGGTTTATCATCTTCGCGTTTATCCGCCTCGATATAAGGTAATAAATAAGCCACTGCTTTTTTCATCACCCTCGCTGATTTTACGACCTGTGGTAAGAACATTTTACCACTTCCGAATAAATCGCCCACCACGTTCATGCCGTCCATGAGTGGTCCTTCAATGACCTGAATCGGACGTTCGTGGTTTTTTCGGGCTTCTTCTGTATCTTCTTCAATGTATTCAACAATTCCTTTCACCAGCGCATGAGACAATCGCTCATTGACATTTGATTCGCGCCACGACAGGTCGACTTCGCGTTTTTTACCTTCGCCCTTGAAGTTTTCGGCGAACTCCAGCAGTCGTTCCGTGGCATCTTCCCTGCGATTGAGCAAAACATCTTCGACGTAAGTCAATAATTCTTTGTCGATGTCATCGTACACTTCGAGCATTGTCGGATTGACGATGCCCATGTCCATGCCTTGTTGTATGGCGTGATACAAAAAAGACGAGTGCATGGCCTCGCGCACGGCATTATTCCCGCGAAAAGAGAAAGAGACGTTGGATACACCTCCGGAAACATGTGCTCCAGGCAAGTTTTCCCGAATCCATTTCGTCGCCCGGAAAAAATCGACAGCGTTGTTTCTGTGCTCTTCCATTCCCGTTCCTACCGGAAAAATATTCGGGTCAAAAATGATGTCTTGTGGTGGAAACTTTACCTGATCCACCAGAATGTCGTAGGAGCGCTTACAAATTTCAATGCGGCGCTCATAGCTGTCGGCCTGACCGTCTTCGTCAAAAGCCATGACAATGACCGCAGCGCCGTATCGTTTTACTTTTTTCGCGTGTTCTATAAACTGCGCTTCTCCTTCTTTGAGAGAAATAGAGTTTACGACGCCTTTACCCTGAACGCATTTCAGTCCAGCCTCAATAATTTCCCATTTTGAAGAGTCGACCATGACGGGTACGCGCGCAATGTCTGGCTCCGAAGCGATAAGGTTCAAAAACTTGACCATGGCTTCTTCGCCATCGATCATTCCTTCATCCATGTTGACGTCAATGATTTGTGCTCCGCCTTGTACCTGATCCAGGGCAACTTCCAGTGCCTCTTCGTAATTGTCTTCTTTGATCAGTCGCAAGAACTTTTTGGAGCCTGTGACGTTAGTGCGCTCACCGACATTGATAAAGTTGGATTCTGGCGTGACGATTAAAGGTTCTAAACCTGATAGTTTTAATGGGGGGTATATTTTATTTTGGGTCATTTTCAATTAAATTTTTTTCTAATTCTTCTATGGTCGGCAATGAAGATTTTAAGTTTTCTGGTAGTTGATCAGTTAATTGAAATTCTGAAACACCCATCTGTTTATTCATGTCTCTTAAAGAAAACTCTGCCTCTACATTATTTTTATCCCGGCATAACACCATACCAATTGTTGGTTTATCATCTGTCTCTTTTAAAGTTGAATCAATTGCCGATAAATAAAAGTTCAGTTTTCCTGCGTATTCAGGCATAAACCTGGTGTTTTTAAGCTCTATAACAACATAGCATTTTAATTTTATATGATAAAAAAGCAAATCTATAAAGTAATCATTTTCAGCTACTGTAATCTGATACTGTTGTCCAACGAATGCAAACCCCTTACCCAGCTCTAGCAGAAACTTTTTAATATTCGTAACTAATTGTTTCTCAATATCCCTTTCTTGATATGGTTCAGTCATTGTCATGAAGTCAAAAACATAAGGATCCTTTAATGTTTGCTCTGCTAAATCTGAAAGCGGTTTAGGTAAAGTTGTCTTAAAATTATTTACACTCTTTCCTTCTCTTTTATATAACCCTGATTTGATTTGTAAACTCAATACGTTTCTACTCCAATTGTTTTCTATGATTTTTTGCAAATAGAAATGCGCCTGATCGAGGTTGTCTGTTTTTGAAATAACTTCTTTAATATGACCCCAGGGAACCTGAAAACTAAGCTCTTTTGACTTTTTAACTAATTCGTCATCAACCTGGGGACGAATTGAAAAAAACTCGTAATACATTCTACAATACTTGAGGTTTGTAACGGAAAAACCCTGCATATCAGGAAATTCTTTCTTTAAATCACCAGATACCGTTTCAAGAAACTTGCTTCCCCACTTCGTTTGTTTCTCAAGCAGCATTTTACCGAGCTCCCAGTAAAATTGAATTAATACGTGATTAACTTCAATAGCTGCTTTTATTTGCGTAGCTCTAATTTTAGATTTAACTTCAGAAATCCAGCGTTTATAACCTTTATCAAGTATGTTTTTTGTACTCATAATATTATTAAACATTACAGCATTATGAAGAACTCGTCTCTCTCACTTCATATTTCTTCGCCAAATCAGCAATTACCTTAATATGCTCCGGCGTCGTTCCACAACATCCGCCGATAATATTTACCAGCCCTTCCTGCAAAAATTCTTCGATTTGTTTTCCCATCATTTCAGGAGTTTCGTCGTATTCGCCAAACTCATTCGGCAACCCGGCGTTGGGGTGAGCAGAAACAAAAAACGGTGCCTTTTCATCCATGATTTTGAGGTAAGGGCGCAGTTCTTTAGCGCCAAGGGCACAATTCAACCCTACACTAAAAAGGGGCATGTGAGAAATGGAAATCAAAAAGGACTCGGTCGTTTGTCCCGTTAGTGTTCTGCCCGAAGCATCAGTAATCGTTCCAGAAACCATAATCGGTAAATCCGTTCCGAGTTCTTCCTGCACGACATCAATGGCGTAGAGGGCTGCTTTTGCATTGAGCGTATCAAAAACCGTTTCGACCAGCAATAAATCCACGCCTCCTTTAATGAGTGCTTCCACTTGCCCGGAGTAGGCTTCTACCAGTTCATCAAATGTAGTTGCTCTATAACCAGGGTCATTCACATCTGGCGAAATTGATGCTGTCCTGTTCGTAGGTCCGATCGATCCTGCTACGTAGCGCGGCTTTTCAGGCTCCTTTGCTGAGAAATCGTCCGCCACTTCTTTGGCGATCTTCGCAGAATGATAATTAATATCATAAACCGCATCTTCCAGGTTATAGTCAGCTTGAGCAATGGTCGTTCCCGAAAACGTATTGGTTTCTGCGATGTCAGCACCCGCCTCAAAATATTCGCGATGGATGTCTTTGATAATATCCGGCCGCGTCAGTGAAAGTAAATCGTTGTTTCCTTTTAGCGGTTGACCGTGATCTTCAAACCAGCCTTTCCGAAAATCGTCTTCTCCTAAATCGTGGCGCTGAATCATCGTGCCCATTGCGCCATCCAGGACGAGAATTCTTTCTTTGATGAGTTGTCTTATGTCTTTCTTCATTTTTTTAAAAATTTAAACTGGTATATAATATCCAGCCAATAATCAATAAACGTCCCCACTGCCAAGGGAGCAGGGCTGAGGCTTCGGGCTTCTGTTTCGGGCTTCTGTTTCGACAAGCTCAACAAACCCCTCAGCCCTCAGCCATCGCCCTCAGCCATCGTCATAAGTCTTCTGCCTCAGTCATCGTCTGAAGAAGGCTAAGCAAAATACACTATAAAGAAAAAATGAAGGAAACTTTTGTTTAAAGTTGCGCTACTTATCTTTTTCCGCCAACGACGAAAAAGGATTTGGCACCGAAATCAGCATTGCGCCTGAAAGGTTGCCAAGGTTTCGCAGGGCCAGTCCCTCCACCTTTCTTTATAAGTACAATAATCTGTTAAGAACGCAGGACAAATATAAGAGAAGTTTTATTCTTTACGAACGGTTTTGATCGATGTTTGGTTTCATTATGTCTGAACCCTCCACTTTTTTAAAAATCAAACGTATTTGCAGGATATTTGTTAATGTATAGCTTTAAATTTGGTTCTGTCTTTCCTTGTTTTGAGAAGCTCTATTTAAATGGTCGCTCCAATCGCAAGCAACCTTATTGGTTTTACCAACAATGACCAACATGAGAAGGTCAAAACAAATAATCTTTTATTCTTTTTCGGGATGCTTCTGAAACCCCTGCTTTCTTAGCATAAGAATCCCATTCAGCAATGACAGCACGCACTTCTTTCCAAATTTTTGAAGTTGTTGAGAAATTGAAATGATTTCCCAACTGTTGAAAATCTGCAAGTGATATATTCTTGTTGTTTGATGCTACACTCATTGTCTGAAACCCATATAAATTGGGTGAAAACGTTAAGTCATAAGCCGGAGAAAAGTTCCATTTCCCCTCTTTATCCATAAGAAAAGAAAAGTTCTTTGAGTGGTCATCTTGATTTGCAGTCAATACATTAAACATGGCAAGTCGCATTACTTTTTCGAGTGATTGTTTGTTTTTTTCCAACCGTATGACCGCATCCATAATATGCCCATAATCCATCGTACTCTTTCTAAAGTCGTCATGGAGTAGTCCTGCTAAAGAATGAACATGAATTCTACTGTTTCCTTTTCTATCAAACCTTTTTGTTCCAAAAAACTTTTTATTCTTATCACCTCCAAACAACCTGGATTCAGAAATTTTAATACCAGCATCTTTTGCCATCAAATAATAGGCATATTCGATTTGCGAAACATCTGTGAAGTCGTGAGTGGATGGAAATTTAACAATCCAAAATGATTCATTTTTGTTTTTACATTTGCTTCCGGATCTCAATGTTCCTGAACTCTCGTCATGAATAACCTGAATCTTTGGTCGAGCCCCTCCCGAAGTTCCTGTTAAACTATAGAACTCATCCGTGATTTCCGTGTTTTTCCCCGCAATTATCTGTAATGATTTTTCCGCATACGCCGATAACCCCCGAGAGAGATTTTCGTCGTTTTCTATATGCTCAGTAGGTTGATAAGTAAGCGCTCCCAACCCTCTTTGACCAACAATAGATAATCGGCTCAATGGTGTCAAATCATCAGGCGTTTTGTTGATAGAAATTAAATAGCGATCGACGACTAATTTCCCCCATCCATCAGGCAACGAATCGCTAAATAACCCAAATAATTTATCGAAAGGGTTTTCCGGACACATTTGAATTCGATCATCAAACTTTAGTTTAAACGGCGATAAATTCATTTTCTTTTGAAGAAAGGTTTTGCTGTATTTAAAATATACCTTTCCCTCCACCTGAGTGAGAATTCCAACACGCTCATGATGCCGTTCATCAAATTGAATATTAACCTCAAGCCGTTCCATCATCTTCAAATGCTTTTTTTACTTTTTCACTGATTGCTTCATCTTTTTGCTGAAAAAGTTGGTCAAACTCTTCTAAAACCTCCAAAATTTGAGCGATTGTTAACAAGTGATGCAGTGAGATTTCTCCGGTTTGCTCAAACCGCTTAATACTACCCAAAGAAACAGTTGTACGTTCTGATAGCTCTTGTTGGGTATAACCTCTGGATTTTCGTATTTTCTTGATCCGCTGTGCCAATTCTAGCTTCACATCTGCTGGTTGTTTATATAGCGCATACGACTTCATAGCTAATATTTTAGCTAAAATAAGCGTTTTATAATAAAATAGCTAATATTTTAACCAAAAAACAGGGTCAGGAATCGATAAACACGCACCAAAAAGTTTTGTTCGTTTTGTTCTGCTTGCCCGAATGATCAACTTCACTTGTTTTTTAATCAACGGTCCCCTCATCGTTGTAGGAGAAAATTTTCTTATTTTACACTCAAATTTAAATTCTCCATGAGCTACTTTATTGACCGTATTGCCGATTATATTCACCAGGAAGATTTGGCCCTTGAACACCTCACGATTATACTGCCCTCGCAACGCGCCAAAAAATATTTACAGCGGTCGCTCTACAACGCTTACGAAAAACCCATCTTCTCTCCGGAAATTCTGACTATGAATCGCTGGGTACAGCACCTTTCTCCCTTGCCCGTGATTGATCAGACAAGAGCGCTTTTTAAACTGCATGAAGTCCATTTAACCGTAGATCCAACCGAAACACAAACGCTCGATGAATTTTTGAATTGGGGGAAAACACTGCTGAGCGACTTCGATGAAATGGACCGCTACCTCATCGACAGCAAGGACCTGTTTAAAAATTTAGCTGACATCAAAGAAATAGAAAACTGGAGTTTCAATACAGATGAAGCCCTCACAGAAGGACAAAAACGGTTTATGCGCTTCTGGGATTTGCTTCCCGAATATTACAAGGTGTTCAATGAGCGGCTACAGCGAGACGGTGAATGCTACATGGGACAAACGTACAAATCACTCGCTCACCACATTGACCGAGCGTTTGAAGGAGATAAGCAACGCCAGTTCATCTTTGCCGGGTTTAATGCACTGTCTCCCGCAGAGAAGTCTATCATGAAGCAACTGGAGAAAATGGGGCGCGCTTCAATATTTATCGATGCCGATGAATACTACTTGCAAAACAAGGATCACGAGGCCGGATTGTTTCTACGCGACCTCTTAAAAAGCCTGAATACACAATCGCTTCCCTTCACCGAAAACCAGTTGAGTTCGGCTTCAAAATCCGTTAACATCATCAACTGTGCCCAACGAACGGGTCAGGCACAAGTGAGCGCCACTTTACTTCATCAGGAGATTCCCAACAATGAGCTTTCCGATACCTTGCTGGTACTGGCGGACGAATCTATGGTCGTTCCCGTGATAAAAAACATTCCCGCTTCTGTTGAAAAGACGAATATCACGCTCGGTTTACCATTAAAAAACACGGCCATTCGCTCATGGGTAGATTTGCTCTTTTCCGTACAAGAGCACCATATCCACTTTCAGACTGACGCGGTCTATCATAAAGATTTTATTCGTTTTATCAAACATCCATTTATCGTGGCTATCAGCAGTGCAGTAGATCGGAAAATTTTTCAAAAGATCGAGCGCCGCATTCTGGAAAACAACTGGTTATTTATTGCACTGAAAAAATTAAACCTGAGTCCGCTGCTCGAGCAAATCGCCGGTCAATTCTTCGGAAAATGGCATTTCGAAAGTGCCGCACACACGCTTTCTGTTATTCGTTCAGTCAATCGTCTGATTTTTGACCAGATCGATCGCGAGCAAGACACCATTGAAAAAGCGATTCTTTATCATTTCGACAGTGCATTGCGCCAGCTGGACAATATTTTTGAAGAATTTCAACCCTCTCTGAACCTCGGTACCTTTAAAAAATTATTTAATCAGCACTGGGTAAATGCAACTATCGCGTACTACGGAAATCCGCTCGAGGGATTGCAGGTAATGGGTGTACTCGAAACGCGTTTGCTCGATTTTAAAAATGTAATTGTCGTAGGACTCAATGACGGAAGTATGCCGCCCACGAACACGATTCAGACTTTTGTGCCCATGGACCTGCGCAAATATCACGGGCTACCCACTCCGCGCGAAAAGCAAGGATTATTTGCCCATCATTTTTACCGACTATTGCACGCCGCTGAACGGGTTTGGATCACTTATTCCACGGCCGAAGGAAATATGGGGGTCGATGAGCCATCGCGATACATTCAACAAGTGGAACTGGAACTGGCGCGCATCAACCCCAATATCAGTCTCAATCGCGAAGATTACACGCTCACCAACGAGGAAGAACAAAGCGAACCCCTCATTATTCAAAAAACGCCTGAGCTATTAGAACGCATACGGACTTATTTAAGCAAGGGTACGTCTGCTTCTGCCATCAAAACACACCTCAACTGCTCACTGGATTTTTATTACAAATACCTGCTCGGATTCGGAGAAGAAGGCGAAGTGGAAGAAGAGATAGAGGCGAGTTCATTCGGTAGTTTTATCCACGATACTTTAGAAAGTGTTTATACTCCACACGCCAGGATCCAAAAGGACAAAGAGGGTAAAATTGTCGAGACTCGTTCGGCGAAAAACCTCATTACTTCCGATGTTCAAAAAATGATCACTCAATTCAAACCCGTT
>JBNJEH010000066.1:0-16176 GCA_051745635.1 Bacteroidota bacterium | reverse complement strand
AATTACTTGCTGGTTTGAAAATACACCTTATATTTGCACCCGCAGTTCGCACAACGGTGCCGAAATAACTGCCAAATAAAGCTCAACGTTTTTATGAAACAGAGTTTAAAACGGGCTCTTAGCTCAGTTGGTTCAGGAGCATCCCGACTTCACGTCGAGGAGGGTCACTGGTTCAGCTGACAAGTCCGAAAGTAAAAAAGATGGGCTCTTAGCTCAGTTGGTTCAGAGCACCTGCCTTACAAGCAGGGGGTCACTGGTTCGAATCCAGTAGGGCCCACAAAGCCTCGCATGTATGCGGGGCTTTTTTATTTTAAAAAGCAAATCAAGATGTACTACACCTACATTCTATATTCACAACAATTAGACAAGTACTACGTTGGATCGACGAGTGATGTGAAATCGAGACCAAAAGTGGGGAACCAGGCATAAATTTGAATCAATCAAACAATCAAAAGGCAAAGGCTCGATGTATCGAATAGCTACCTGCAGGGACAAACGCCCAGAAGCTAACATATAATGGGTGTTCAATACTTGTCAGCTGATCACAAATTTGTAAACCAGTCCTGGTTGACAAGTTCTGGACGAATTCAGTGATTTCCCGCGGGAGACATGGCCAGTTTTATTACTTTTGTCGAAAATAGTTTATCGTGGATAATCAAGTATACGACGTAGCAATCATCGGAGGAGGAATCGTAGGAGCGGCAACTTTTTACAAGCTGCAGAAACGCAACCCACAACTCAATATCGTCCTGATCGAAAAGGAAAATGTTTTTGCAGATCACCAGACGGGAAACAATTCTGGAGTGATCCATTCCGGGTTGTATTACAAGCCAGGGTCGCTTAAAGCTGAAAACTGCGTTAAAGGACGCCGGGAATTGGTGAAATTCGCAAAAGAGAACGATGTACCTCACGATGTCTGCGGTAAGGTCGTCGTTGCTACAAAAAAGGAGGAGCTTCCTTTTATGGATAAAATTTTCGATAATGGAATTCAAAATGGAATTGAAGGAATCGAAAAAATTGACGCCGATCAAATCAAAGAGCACGAGCCCCACGTCGAAGGTGTAGCTGGAATCTGGGTACCGGTAACCGGCATCATTGATTATCGCAAAGCCACGGAAAAAATGATCGAAAATGCTGAGGGCATTAACGAGCAATCAAAAACCGTTTTGGGAGAAGAGGTTATAGCTGTCGAAAAAGGCGATGATACAAATACGGTGGTGGGAGCTACTCAAAAATTTAAGGCAAAGCACCTCGTTTTTTGTGCTGGACTGCAAGCGGATCGACTGGCGAGAAAAGACGGTGTGGATCTCGACGAACAAGTGGTCGGCTTTAGAGGTGATTACTACGAGCTCACGGATCAGGCAAAACACAAGGTTAAAAACTTGATTTATCCCGTGCCGAACCCTGATTTCCCCTTTTTGGGTGTGCATTTTACGCGCATGACAGATGGTGAGATTGAATGTGGACCGAATGCGGTTTTTACGTTTAAAAGAGAAGGGTACGGCAAGACGGATTTCAGCTGGAAAGATACGTTTGATGCACTCACTTACGGTGGAACCTGGAAGTTATTTTTCAGTAATATGAAATTCGGAATCGATGAATACAGACGAGCATTTTCGAAAAAACTATTCCTGAAGACGTTACAGGGTTTAATTCCTTCCTTGACCATGGACGACATCAAGCCTGGTCGATCGGGCGTGAGGGCGCTTTTATTGGGTACGGATGGCGATACGAGAGATGACTTTAGAATTGAATATCACGGTCATTCCATTCATGTCCTCAATGCACCATCACCTGCAGCTACGGCTTCACTGGCGATTGGAGATTACATCGCCGATGAAGCGGAAAAACACTTCTCTCTAAAGGTGGGTGCTGAAAATTGAATGTTGCGCTCAGCAGACATTTACTCTTCCAGGCACTTTTTAACCTTTGTTTGATGTTTAGCGCGATCTTCCGGTGTCGCATTGGGTTGGATTAATAAACCTTTGCACTTCTCATCAATATGCGCAGATCGTTCAAATAAAACATCCATATCGCTGTCGGAAACATCGTCGGCAAGCATAGCTGAATTGACACTGTCATTTTTGCGGACACAGGTGCAGAAATCCCACTGGGTACCGTATTTTTTGACGATTCCTTTGTGTGCCTCCTGCACTGCGGGATCTTCATATTCCTCGGAAACAGTGTCGGCGCTTTCTTTTTCTTCAGTGATCGTGTCGTTAGCCTTATTTTCTTCTCGTTCCACGGTTCGTTGCGTGGTATCCTTCTCCTCATTGTTGTTGTCAGAATCGGCATTGTCTGAGCTTTTACATCCCAGAGAAAGGCTAAAAACAATAAAAATGAGCAATGCGTAGTGTTCTTTTATTTTCATGGCAAAATATTTGTAGTTCTGTTTCCGTTATTAAATATAAGAGAAATAAGTTGAACAGTGATGCCGATACGATGGATAATTCTAATTTTTGCAATTGCACCTGCTTTTGCTATTGCTCAAAAGGAGGATCTGGACAGCCTTTTTCTTCAGGATAGCACCATCAAATCTGTCAAATATTTTGAAACGGTGGAAATGCCGAGCAATTTCGATTATCAATATCGGTATTACATGAAACGCGCCAAAAAAGTGTATCCGTTGGCGTTGCATGCGGCAAAAGTTATCGATTCTCTCGATCGTGAAGTAGAAAAAAGGGATAAAAAGCGCAAAAAGCGGAAAGTGGCGCGTCAAACGCACCGCGAGTTAAAAAGTGATTTTAAATTTTTACTTCGCGAACTTTACGTTTCTGAGGGGAAAGTGCTGACTAAACTGATATACCGGGAAACGGGAATGACCGTAAAAGAGATCATCAGTACCTATAAAGGAAAGACACAAGCTAACATATTTACAGGGATGGCGGGTATGTTTGATCAAAACCTCGAAGCTACTTATAAGCCTGAAGATGAAGATTTTGTGCTCGAATGTGTTATTAATGATTTAAATAGCGGCATTGTCGATTTCGATTCTACCTTTGAAACGGTTGGTCGGGAGCATTATCGCAAAGATCGAAAAGCATACAAAAAAAGAGTGCGCGAGAACCGCAGGGAAATGCGCAAAGAAAGGAGGCAGGAAAGACGTGAAAAACGCCGCAAACGTCGCCAGGAGCGCCGTAACGACGAATAAAAAAGGGCGAATTGAATACAACTCGCCCCGCGTATCAACGAACGATGGGCATTGAACTTTTGAACTGATTCAAGTGCTAAAACCCACCCCGAATGATCTTATTTTTTCTGGGCCAGTTGCTGCCCGTCTGTCCCGTTGGTCAGCGCTGATTTTTCAACGCGCAACTTGGAACCACCTTCACAGTTCAAGAGCACATTGGCATCGTTGACTTCGAGAATCTTTCCGTGTATTCCTCCAATCGTGACAACTTTGTCTCCTTCGCTGAGACCTTCGCGGAATTTCTTAAGTTCCTTCTGTTTTTTCATCTGCGGACGAATCATAAAGAAGTAAAAAACTCCTAATATGAGTACCAACATGATAATTTGACTCGTTCCTTCTCCCATAATAATTACTTGTTTTATTAATTGTTACTTATTTTTAATCAATCACCTGTGCGATGATATTAACTTCCGTTGTAGATGGTCGCGTATTAGCTGTTATTTTAATCGGTTTTTTTATGTTTCCACTTCGCGTTTCATCCGTGTTCACCGTCGCTTTGATGGTGCCTGTTTTTCCCGGGTCAATTGGATCTTCTGGATATTCTGAAACGGTACAGGTGCACGATTCCTGAACGTCTGCAATGACGAGCGGATAAGATCCCGTGTTTTTAACTTCGAAGGAAGCTTCAATAATTTCGCCTTTCGCTACTTTTCCGGCATCAAATTTTTCTTCGATGTCAATAGTGGTGTACTGCCCGATTTCTCCTTCATCAGCTCCGCCGTTACAACCCAGCAATATCGCGGCAAGAAGGATGGTTCCTAAATAGTTATACATCTTTATTAGTTTTTGCATTTCAACTTAGTTCATGAGACCGCGCCCTATTTTTTTGATTTTCCCCTCGTCTTTGAGCTTCGAAATTGCTTTATCCAGAACTCCATTAATAAAAACATTACTTTTCGGCGTAGAATAAAATTTCGATATTTCGATATATTCGTTTAACGTTACTTTCGTCGGAATATTGGGAAATAACTGCAATTCAGTAATGGCCATTTCCATCAAAAGCATGTCCATTTTAGCAATGCGATCGAGTTCCCAATTTTTGGTGAGACTATCGATGAGTTTTAGGTTGTCGCTCTCCATGCGAATCGTTTCTCGCAACAGCCCCTCAATGAATTCCTGTTCATCATCATTGGGTTTGTAAAGCGGAAGAATTGAAGGATTTTCGTCGTCTTCCTTAAAACTTTTGATCGTTTTGAGCACCATGGAACACGTCAGATCGATGTCGTCCATCCAGTAAATGCTTTTCTCCTCGAGGTAATCATATAACAACGGATAATTGGCAATTTCGTGTTTAAACAACTGTACTGCAAACGCCTTGTCTTCTTCAAAACCAGACTCCCCATTGTCCATAAACTCAAAGTAAGTCTCAGAATCTCTTATTGCATTGTACATTTTGCGCAACAATTCCTGCTCCTCAGCACCGACCCAGTTCACCTTTCGCAGTTCTGACTGATGGCGGAGCTCTGCCTGTTCTTCGAGAATTTGAATGATGTCACTGTCTACAAACTTGCGGTTGGGGTTTAAATCCTCTTCCTTCGGCAACAACTTCTTTTTATTCTCCTCCATCCGGTGCTCCCCTTTGTTTTTAAGTTCGGGGAAGATTAATAGCAAAGCGATATACAAATCGTACATTTTCTCCACTGCTTTGAGCAGTTCTTTCTTCGCTTTTACATAATCCATATCCTCGCGCTGTGCGAAAGAATAAAGCGTTTGCAATACTTTTATCCGTAAATGTCTTCTGTTTAACATGTGCTGTTAGTACGGTAATTTTACTTCACCAATAGATGAAATGCGTTCTTCTGCTACTTTATTTGCGATGGCATAAGCGGGTACATTCTCGTCGGCGGCCCGTTTGATAATGGTGCCAATCGTATCGTAAATTTCTTCTGCTTTATTCATGGCCCAGGCTGAAGATTGTCCGGTCACTTCAGCGTAGCAATTAATTACGCCACCGGCATTCAATGCGAAATCGGGTGCGTAAACGATGTTTTTGTCCAGCACGGCTTTACCGTGAACTTTTTCGTCCGCCAGCTGGTTGTTGGCAGCTCCCGCAATAATTGAACACTTCAAGCGCGAAAGGGTATCATCATTCACCGTAGCTCCGAGTGCACAAGGTGCATAAATGTCCATGTCGACATCGTAAATCTCCTCCGTTCCTACAACCCGAGCACCGTATTTTTTAGCAACGCGCTGAAGGTTTTCTTCATTGATATCCGTGATGATGACATCGGCATTTTCCTTTGAAAGGTGCTCTACGAGATATTCTCCGACATGCCCTACACCTTGAACAGCTACTTTTTTGTTCGATAAATCGTCCGAGCCGAATTGTTGTTTTGCACAGGCTTTCATCCCCATGTATGTTCCGAAAGCAGTTACCGGAGAAGGATCTCCACTTTTGCCCGGAAGTCCGGCGACGTGATTCGTTTCCATATTTACCCACGACATGTCCTGAGGGGTAATGCCGACATCTTCTGCTGTAATATATTTGCCTGCCAGGCTGTTTACAAATTTTCCAAACCGGCGAAATAGCGCTTCTGACTTCATGGTTTTGGAATCACCGATGATAACGGCTTTTCCACCACCCAGATTTAATCCTGAGATAGCATTCTTATAAGTCATCCCGCGAGAAAGTCGCAGCACGTCATTTAAGGCTTCTAGCTCGTTGTCGTACATCCACATGCGCGTTCCTCCCAATGCAGGTCCCAGAACAGTATTGTGCACGGCAATAATCGCTTTTAAACCAGTGGCATTGTCGTTACAGAAAAGTAACTGCTCGTGGTTGTATTGGCTCATCGCCGCTATGACGGGATTATCTTTGAGTTCTTCAGCGCTTACTTCTTTTGTTTCTATCATTGTAATATGCTCTTATTTTACGCTTCTTTTAAATCAAATGGCTACTTTTGCATCACACAAAATTAAGCGCATTTGCAGTGCAAAAATAGAAAATTAATAGATGAAGTCTCTCCGCTATCTCAACAAATATTTCATTAAATATAAATGGCGTCTGCTTCTCGGAGTAATATTTATCATTGGGTCGAATTTCTTCTATGTGAATATGCCGCTCATAGTCAAGGATGCAGTGAATCAATTCGAAGAGAATTTCGATGTTGAGAACTGGGCGAACATTGCTTTGTGGCTGGGCGGAATTTATATGGCTTTGTCGCTGGGAAAAGGTGTTTTTCTCTTTTTAACCCGCCAAACGGTGATCATCGTTTCGCGATTCATAGAGTTCGACCTCAAAAACGAAGTTTATGCACAGTATCAGCGCTTGACCTATAATTTTTACAAAAAGAACAATACGGGCGACTTAATGAACCGTATTTCAGAGGATATTACGCATGTACGGATGTATCTGGGACCCGGCGTCATGTACACGGTGAATTTGTCGGTGTTGTTTACGTTTACCATTTACTCCATGTTGAATATCAGTGTGGAGTTGACACTTTACACGCTGGCGCCGTTGCCGATTATGTCATTTCTGGTGTACAAAGTTTCCAGCCGTATGAATCGCCAAAGTGAACGGGTGCAGCGGCAGCAATCGCGCATTTCGACCATCGTGCAGGAAACGTTTTCGGGTATTCCTGTGCTCAAGGCATACAGCGGCGAAGAAAAATTCCGCAATGTATTTGATGAAAATGCCGACACCTATCTCGATAAACACATGGATTTGGTGAAAACCAATGCTTTTTTTATGCCTACGATCACCTTTTTAATTGGACTGAGCACAATTTTGACCATTTATATCGGCGGATTACTTTCATTTGATATCCAGCACGACATCGGGAGCGGGGATATCGTTGCTTTTATTTTTTACGTCAATATGCTGACGTGGCCTTTTGCCAGTGTAGGATGGGTAACTTCCATTATTCAGCGTGCTGCGGCGAGTCAGGAACGCATCAACGAATTTTTAAGAGAAGAACCCGAAATTAAGTCGCCCACCGACAAGCCATTTCATTTCAAAGGAAAAATCGTTTTTGACCGGGTGTCCTACACATTTCCTACGTCGGGAATAGAAGCTGTGCGCGATTTGAGCTTTTCTATACAAAAAGGGGAGACCCTCGCTATTCTGGGGCGCACCGGCTCGGGGAAAACTACCGTGATCAATTTGCTGATGCGGCAGTTTGATCCCATAGACGGTGAAATTAGAGTTGACGGAGAACCATTGCAGACTGTTAATATCAATGATTTTCGCAAACAAATAGGCGTGGTGCCTCAAGAGGTGTTTTTATTTTCCGATTCGATCAGAAATAACGTCTTGTTTGGCCTCTCAGAGCATCAGAAGACAAGTGAAGAAACGCTTAAAGAGGTGCTCAAGACTACGCACGTGTGGCACAATATCAAGACTTTTAAAAAGGGACTCGACACGATCCTGGGCGAGCGCGGAGTGAATTTAAGCGGCGGACAGAAACAACGGATTTCGATTGCGCGCGCACTTATTCGAGAACCGAAACTGCTTGTTCTGGACGATTGTCTTTCCGCGGTGGATACCGAAACTGAGGAAATTATTCTGGATAACATCAAACCGCAGATTGAAAAAAATACGACTCTCATTGTGAGTCATCGCGTTTCGTCAATTCGCAACGCAGATCGCATCCTGGTACTGGATCACGGCCGGAAAATAGAAGAAGGCACGCACGAAGAACTTTTAGCGCAAAAAGGTGTTTATGCAGACATGTACACGAAACAACTCTTAGAAGATCAAAAAGGTGGTGAAGATGGCAAATGATTTTATCCATATCAAAGGAGCGCGCATGCACAACCTCAAAGACATGGAGGTTAAAATACCGCATGGCAAGATGACGGTCATCACGGGGCTCTCGGGCTCTGGGAAATCGACGCTGGCTTTTGACACGTTGTATGCCGAAGGACAGCGCAGATATATCGAGAGCCTCTCTGCCTACGCGCGCCAATTTCTCGGGAAGCTGGACAAACCAGATGTGGATTTTATCAGGGGCGTCGCCCCGGCAGTAGCCATTCAACAAAAAGTGACTTCGACCAATCCGCGTTCAACGGTGGGCACAGTGACTGAAATTTATGATTTTCTTAAGGTACTCTTCGCTCGGGTTGGAAAAACATTCTCGCCAGTGAGTGGAGAAGAGGTGCGCAAAGATCAGGTAGCAGACGTGGTTCACGCAGTAGAGCAGTTTCCTGCTAAATCCAAATTTTTAGTGCTTGCACCTATTGAAAACTTCGATCGCTACGGAGTGGAAAAACAGTTGCAGCTGTTTAAAGAACAGGGTTTTGCCAGAGTGCGTATCGATGGGGAAGTGCTGCGCATTGAAGAAGCACTGGAGTCATCTTCGGAAAATATCAAATCCATGGACCTCGTAGTCGATCGGCTCGCCGTAAAACGCGAAGACGAAGATTTTTTATCGCGCTTATCAGATTCCGTGCAGACCGCTTTTCTCGAAGGCAATGAAATTTGCGAACTGGTTTTTCCAAAAAGTGATGAGGTGTTCCATTTTTCCAACCGTTTTGAGCGGGACGGGATGACATTTGTAGAGCCCGATTTGCATTTTTTCACCTTCAATAATCCGTATGGTGCCTGCCCGACCTGTGAAGGGTTTGGTTCTGTGATTGGCGTGGATGAAGACCTCGTAATTCCGAATAAAAAGTTGTCGCTTTACGAAGGAGCCGTAGCGCCTTGGAAGGGGAATAAAATGGGGAAATATCTGGATCGTTTCATTGCCGCCACGCAACACCTCGAGTTTCCGATACATCGCCCAATTGAAGACTTGACAGGAGAAGAATACGATCTCCTCTGGAATGGAAGCAAGGGAATTAAAGGCATTCGTCACTTTTTTGATTATTTGAAGCGAAAGACGTACAAAATTCACTATCGCGTGATGTTAGCGCGCTATCGCGGAAAAACAGAATGTCCCGATTGTCATGGAACGCGGTTGCGAAAAGATGCCAATTATGTGAAAGTTGGCGGGCGCTCTATTGCTGAAATCGTACTTTCCAGTATCGAAGATAATCTGGCGTTTTTTGAACAAATTGAACTTACGGATCATCAGCGGGCGATAGGAACACGGGTGCTCACAGAAATACAAAACCGACTAAACTGGCTCAACGAGGTCGGGCTGGGATACCTCACGTTGAACCGCCGGGCCAATTCACTTTCGGGCGGGGAATCACAACGGATTAATCTCGCTACTTCATTGGGGAGCAGTTTGGTGGGCTCCATGTACATTTTGGATGAACCGAGCATTGGTTTGCACCCAAAAGATACGACCCGTTTGGTGCGCGTACTTCAAGCACTGAAGAGTCTCGGAAATACAGTGATGGTCGTTGAGCACGAAGAGGCGATTATGGAGGCTGCCGATGAAATTCTCGATATTGGTCCACTGGCTGGTGTGAATGGAGGAGAACTCGTATTTCAGGGCACGCACGACCAGTTGAAAAAAGCGAAAAACAGTCTGACTGCAGATTATTTGACGGAAAAGCGCATTATTGAAATGCCAAAAAAGCGGCGTACTTCTAAAGATATGCTCCATGTGATCGGCGCCAGATCGAATAATTTAAAAAACATCAGCGTTCAGATTCCTCTGCATGCGATGGTTTGTGTCACGGGCGTAAGTGGATCCGGAAAATCCACGCTGGTCAAGGATATTTTATACCCGGCGCTCAATAAAAAGCTGGGCATTCACGGTCAAAAAATTGGATCGCACGACGAATTGACGGGTGATTTTTCACAAATTGATGCGGTAGAATTTGTCGATCAAAACCCGATTGGACGCTCGACGCGGAGTAATCCCGTGACGTATGTAAAAGCCTTTGATGATATTCGCGATTTGTTTTCCCGCCAAAAAATGGCAAAAATGCGCGGTTTGAAACCAGGTTATTTTAGCTTTAATGTGGACGGCGGTCGCTGCGAAATGTGTGAAGGAGAAGGAGTGATTACTGTTTCCATGCAGTTTATGGCTGATGTTCATTTGACCTGTGAAAACTGTAATGGCAGACGCTACAAAGACGAAGCGCTCGAGATAACATACCGCGGAAAAAGCATAGCGGACATTTTGGAAATGGACATTGAATTCGCGCTGGACTTTTTTCATGAAGATGATCAACGGCTGGCACAGAAAATTGCAGAAAAAATACAACCACTGGTGGACGTCGGACTCGGATACCTTTCCATGGGACAACCTTCCTCGACACTTTCAGGGGGTGAAGCTCAACGGATCAAACTGGCGTCTTTCCTCTCTAAAGGGAAGAAGCCTTCGCCCGCACTTTTTATATTCGATGAACCCACGACCGGACTCCATTTTGACGATGTGAACAAATTATTGATTTCACTCAATCGATTGATCGACGTGGGCCATTCGGTCGTAATTATTGAGCACGATATGGACGTAGTCAAATGTGCAGACTGGGTCATCGACCTGGGTCCGGAAGGAGGCGACCGCGGCGGTCAATTAATTGCTCAGGGTACGCCGGAAGCCGTTGCAAAAGTCGCCGAAAGCCATACGGGTGCTTTTTTAAAGAAGAAGTTGTAATTGAGGTTGTTTGTAATGTGAGTTACTTTTTAGGATTACCAATGTAAATCGTAAAACAATAATGAGTGCCTATTAAAGCATACAGATGTTAGATAATTAGACAATAGATGTTAGATAGCTGATATTAAGAAATCTAATATCTAACATCTCCAAATCTAACATCTCCAAGTCTAACATCTTTTATAAATCTAAGCATCCAATAAGAAAGCATGTTTTAAATTAAAATTACGACCGATCCTGGAACCGACTAAAAGGAGCTCAACGCGATGTGCTGAGCGCCCAAGTCGAAGTGAAGTTAAACCCATTTTCTTTTTTCATTGGACGAAAATACGCCGCTGTACGATTGCACCTGTATTCGGCGTAAGTTGTGCCAGGTAAATGCCCGTTTGAGGTTTTTTGATGTGAACCATTACTGTGTTTCCATTTGTATTTTTTTTGGTCGGGATCGCTTTACCAGTTAAATCATACAATTGAACGGTTTTCACAGCAGTGTTTTGGGGAAGATCAATATAAAAAGTTCCGTCACTGGGTGTAGGGTAAATGAGAAATGCGTTCTGCTCAGCAGATATAGAATTAGAAGACGCCGATGGATGTTCATGATAGGCAATCGTCCCGCCGGCGGCAGCCCAAATCAGTTCATTGGTGCCATTACCTATGATGTCAGCAGCATGGCTTTCCCAGATGAAAAGCGAGTTAGATGCGTGTAAAATGGCACGTGTTGAAAAGTCCAGAATACTCGATTGTTCAATATAATAGGCTTTACCTCCTTCAGTGAAATAACAGTCTTCATGATCATTGAGTGTGAAATCACCCGTTTCAAATCCACTTATTGCGTTGGTGTTAGCAGTAGATAATGTATCGTAAAAATTAAAGTCAACTGAACTGTTGTTTGATTGGTTGAGATATATTCCAATATCGGAGGTGGCGTGAAATAGAATATCGGGCAGGTTGTCCGCGTTGGCATCTATGATGTTTACAGCGCTGATTGTATGATGTTGGGTCTCAGAGACGGTTTGTGGCGTAAAATTACCACTGCCGTCATTTATGTACGTTACCAGACCAAGTGTTTCTCCAGTGATCAAGTCCATGGCGCCATCACCATTTATATCTGCAGTTTGTAAGGCAAAGCATTCCAGAATATTCGGGGAGGACGATGTGGTTAGAATATTTTCCATCGTAAAGTCTGCACTGCCGTCATTTCTGTAAAGATCAATGGAGTGCTGACCAATAGCTACGAAGTCTAAATCGTTATCATTGTCAAATCAGCTACGGCAACTTTACCAAAGCTTTGTACGGTGCCAATGGCAGTGCGATTCTGAAGTGTCCCATTGTCATTGCTGTAATAATAAATTTGACCCGAACTTTGCGTTAATACGATGAGGTCTGTCCATCCATCGTTATCAAAATCACCGTAGTCGATGGTTATGGGATCGTCAATTTCCTGATCGAATACTGTTTTAGAAAAATTAGCGTTTCCGGCGTTGCGATACAATGTGAGTTGGTCGATGCTTGAACCTTGTGCTACGATTATGTCTTGTTCACCGTTATTGGAGAAGTCTGCTGAGGTAATGTGCGTAATACCTGCGGTATTGTTTCCGTCATCGATGATTTCAGGAGCGGTAAATTGCGTTCAGCTGGAGAAAGACAAAAACAACGTAAAACTGTGCAGTAATAAGCGAACCACCATAAAAAGAAATTTTGAATGTCGGCTATTTAAACCCATTGATATGACGTCGAATTTATAAAGAAAGTTGTCAGACCATCAATAAGATTTTAGAGATGAGCAGCTTTTTAATTGTCCTGAAGTTCTGGTGCTTGAACTTTTTATACATTGAGGCATCATCCCCGACGGTAAAAAATTCAGATAGCGGCAAATTTTAATCATCAAAGACTAAACTTTCCAGTTGTCCTTCCGCTGAGAACTCATTTTCACCCTTCGCTGTTATATCAAACGTCGCATTAAAAGCTTCTCCCGCTTTTTCAAATGTTATTTGTCCTTCGAGCGATTCTACAGGATCTTCTGTGTAGACTTTTATCTTATCATCACCCTTTTCAGTTGACAGCTCATAAGTTTTTGCCGAAACGTCTAAAGGTACTCCAAGTCTCATCCCGTTTTTGATATTCATAGAATAGTCGTTGGGTGTTTTAAAAATGGCAACACCGCCCAGATATTCTTCTGAAGAACCATTTTTTGTAAATGTGTAGCGCGCTTCTTGTTGGGGCTCAAACGGTAAGTTTTGGGTCGCTCCCGTTACGGTGACTTCAGGCGCATCTTTTTTGCTCCCTGACTTTGCTTTAAATTTCCAGGCTGCGTCAATCGATTCACCGATATCTTTTAAATAGAGCTCTCCTTCAACTTTTCGCGAAAACATCCAGCTACCTCCGTCAACGCGAACGTGTGATTGAATTTCGTCATCTTTCGCTTTTGAAAAGCTCGCTATTTTATACGTCGTATTGGGCTGTGCTCCTTTAGGTAGTACGAAACTCACCTTTGTATAGACTTCCTCGTCGGGTTCATCTTCATGCGTGGCACCAGTATAGATATTGATGCTATATGGACCTTCGGCGTTACTGCCTTGGCGAGATTTCCCATTGCCATTTGCAGGGCGGAAATAATTCCTGGTGTTTTCGTCCAGCACTGAACTATTTTCTACAGAATTCACTGTTCCCTCAATAGATAAAAACGTATTACCGTTTTCAATTTGATCGAAATAAGAGGAGAGTTCGCTATTTTCGCCTTTTTTTCCTGCTGCAGGAGTTTCGCTCGAATCACCGCAAGCTGAAAAAGTAAATAAGAGAAATGCAAAACTCAACGTATGAATTGCAATTTTCGCAATTGAGTGCATGATTTTGTGGTTGTCCAAAAAATGAGACGATTTCGTTTTCATAATATTCCTTTTTTAGTCAGTTACAAATATATTAATTTTTATTTTTGAAAGATGTTAAGTTTTGTTTCTGTTCTACAAACCACCATGTGCTTCGTTCCCTGAATAAAGTTGACTGTACATGCAACCCATAAAATTCGTGGCAGAAAATTTTTTTTTATTAAATTTAGGGTATGAAAACCACAAATGTCATCCTGTTTTTAAGTTTACTTCTTTATTCATTAACTGCGAAGAATCAATCCGTTACGAAAAATGATGGGTTTGAGGGCGCTCCTGAAATGGGGACGCCTCCGCCCGGCTGGTTCAATTGTGGAACGGAAATGAATCCATCAGTAGATACGCAGCCTGGTTTCTTTGATAATCAAAAGCCGGCCTCTGAAGGCGATACCTATATATCAATGGTGACGCGAGAATTGAATGAACCGGGAACCTACGAAATCGTTTGGGCTAATTTGGAAACCCCTTTTCTAAAAGATCATTGTTACAACCTTCAATTTGATTGCTCTTTGTCGAAAGATTTTAATGGGTCGGTCGGGTTTGAAACCTACTATTTTGACAATCCCTGCGTGTTGCGCATAGAAGGATTCAACGGAGATTGTGAAAATTCGGCAGATCGCGAGCTGCTGTGGGAGTCTGATACCCTGACTAATTTTGACTGGAAAACGATGGATGCTAACTTTCGACCAGACTCTTCTACGTACCATCGAATTGCTGTTTACCCTTATTTTCTGGATGAAAATGAACCAAAAAACAGTGCTGTTTTTGTAGATCACCTGCGTTTTACTTCGGGAGATCATGTTTACGAAGAAGACGGACGCTATTTTCTTCCCGAATGGGCGAAGCAGATAACCTGGTATTACTATGGAGATACAATCGAAGGAGGAAATACGCACGAGATTCCCATTGTTTTAAATGGTGATTATACAGTGACCTATTTTGACGAGGATAGTTGTTTTCACGTTGAGAAGCTGGAGCTTGAATTCAACTATGATCCAATAGATGTCTATCCCAATCCAACGCCTGACGACGTAATGATTTCATTCCTGTCTGAGCACGAACCCTACACCATGGACGTTGAAGTTTATGACGCTACTGGCAGGAAGGTTTACGAGCATGGGCATTCGGTTGGACACGGCTACAATGTAATCGAGCTGGATCTCCCGCAATTAGCGTCCGGAACCTACATGGTACATTTCCAACGTTATCAGTATGCGGAAGAAACGCATCCCATCATTATCAAGTGAGCGGTGGTCGGGAAGCGAAAATTGATGATCGAGTTATTTTTGTTTCAGAATATTTGGAGACGGAGCAACAATGGCAATTATCGAGGTACATAGGCTGAACTTGATTTCTGTTCTAATCGCAAAAAAAAATCAAGGTGTTGGAAGTGGTTCAAGGACGAGTAGAGAAGAGGATTACCCTGAAAACATTCGTTCTTGCATGTGTTTGCAGTGAAATTTTAAGCGTATTTCTTGTTTTACGGGATATTTTACTTACTTTTGAGTCAATCGAACAGCAATTCACAATAAGGATTATTCCGTTGTGAAAACATTTAAGGCGGGGCAACTCGCCTTTTTTTGTGCTTCGAGCCTAAAAGACAGCGGTTGTGCCTGGAATCACGCTTGGTTATGGACTTTTTCCTTTAGAACTGACATCAGTGTTTTTTAAGTACGCTTCAGTATTCATGAGGCTGAACGCACGAAAGTGTATCAAAGATGCGGGGTCACAAATCAATTTCTACTACTGAAAACTACTATCTGGGTGAGACGGATCAACTAATACTGGAAGAAATGGGGGAAGGTGGGTTAGATTAATCCTAGTTTTTTTGTTTTGGTTCTACCACGAATTTAATGGGTAGTATAAAACGGATAATTATATTATAGGGAAGGACAATTGTGAAAGGCACCTATCTATAGCCGCGGGTTCTATCGCCACGGGTTCTATAGCCACGGGTTCTATAGCCACGGGTTCTATAGCCACGGGTTCTATAGCCACGGGTTTCAACCCGTGGCTATAGAAGATTATGAAGAAATACTTTTTTGGCGCGTGTTTTTGTGGTTCCTGAGCTTTCAAATTTAATTATTTGAAAAATGTCGAAGGACAAAAACCGTGACAAAAAGCCACTGAGGGGATGTTTTGAATGCTTTTACGTCGTCTTTAGCCACTAAATTCGGGGTAGAACGAAGGTTTTAACAAAGAGGATAGAGTTGTTGTGAAAACGTCGCCCGCACCGCTGAAAGCGAACAAGACGGCGGGCAATTGCTTTCGCCTCCGACGTAAGGAGGAAGCACGAATACTGCTGATAAGAATACAAACCATCCATCATTTATTAGATTTACACCGATTAAGATTCATTTTCCTTCGGATTCATCTAAGTCGGCACAAGCACCGATTGAGATTCGTTATCCTTTGGACTCATCTAAATCGGTTTTGTGTGATGATTCACAGTTGTAATAACGATTTTAACAATGAGGATAGAGTTGTTGTGAAAACGACTTTAGGAGTTTCGCCCGCACCGCTGAAAGCGAACAAGACGGCGGGCAATTGCTTTGACCTCCAACGCAAGGAGGAAGCACGGATACCGCTGAACAGTATACAGATCATC
>JBNJEH010000065.1:0-16800 GCA_051745635.1 Bacteroidota bacterium | reverse complement strand
TCTTGAAAGTTGATCTTTTTCGTAGGATGTAAGAGTCTTTTCTGAGATTAAAGCTTTTGCATTCTTATGGAATAGCTTCGCTTTTTTGTAAACGGTTAATTTTTGAAAATCAAATTTCATTTTTAGTTGATTTAGGTTAGTAAATAAAATGTGAGAATGAGAGCGAGAATGAAGAAAAACAGAACAAGAAGCCTCATTCTCATTCTGCTTCTCATTCTGATTTTGTACTCGGGACGGGACTTGAACCCGTACGGACGCAATGTCCATTGGATTTTAAGTCCAACGTGTCTACCAATTCCACCACCCGAGCATTGGACCGCTACAAATAAAAAAAGGGAATTACATCCCTTCTTCGAGCGGGAGACGGGATAATTAAAAAAGATCCCTTACTCCCTCCTTCGAGCGGGAGACGGGATGATTAAAAAAGATCCCTTACTCCCTTCTTCGAGCGGGAGACGGGATGATTAAAAAAGATCCCTTACTCCCTTCTTCGAGCGGGAGACGGGATTCGAACCCGCGACCCCAACCTTGGCAAGGTTGTGCTCTACCAGCTGAGCTACTCTCGCTTATACAGTTTTGAGTTTAGAGTGCTGAGTTTAGAATTATGAAAACTCTAGTTCTCAACTCTAAATTTTGAAAAGAACGTTTTCTTTAGCGGGCACAAATATAAGAGTATTTTATTTTTCTGTGACAGTTCCAACAAAATATTTTAAGAAAAATTGCACTGTGCTGATTAAAGTTGGTCAACTGCAATAGCGTTGCGCAATAAGTGCGGTACTTGCATTTTGATGTAAAAGATCGCTGAGCAACATTGGTTCAGTCAAAAAAATAATTATTTGTTTTTATTACCCCCTGTGAGTTTCTTGATTTCATTTAATTTAAACAGCGCCTCGACCGGAGTAAGTGTGTCGACGTCCATGTTTTCTACTTCATCTCTTATTTGTTCTAACACAGGATCATCGAGCTGGAAAAAACTGAGTTGCATATCATCTGCTTCTCCTGCTTCTTTTACCTTTTCCCGGTCATTCCCGCGATTGGATGCCTCGAGTTCCTTGAGCATTTTGGAGGCGCGCTCAACGACTGGGTTTGGCATCCCGGCAAGTTTGGCTACATGAATACCAAAGCTGTGTTCACTGCCCCCTTCAACCAGCTTGCGCAAGAACAGAATCTTCGTTCCGACTTCCTTTACCGCCACCGTGAAATTTTTAATGCGGGAGAATTTATTGGTCATTTCATTTAACTCGTGATAATGCGTAGCAAACAGTGTTTTACAATGTGCCGATGGGTGCTGATGAATGTACTCTGCTATGGCCCACGCGATCGATATACCGTCGTAGGTGGACGTTCCGCGACCAATTTCGTCAAGAAGCACTAGACTGCGCGGGGAGAGATTATTTAAAATACTCGCCGTTTCGTTCATTTCCACCATGAAGGTCGATTCTCCTGAAGAAATGTTATCTGAGGCCCCAACGCGGGTGAAAACTTTGTCGACAATTCCGAGGTCGGCTCGTTTGGCGGGTACGTAGCAACCGATTTGTGCCATCAAACTAATGAGTGCCGTTTGACGAAGCAGCGCGCTTTTCCCCGACATGTTTGGTCCGGTGATCATCATAATCTGCTGACTGTCGTTATCGATATAAATGTCGTTGGGAATGTAAGCTTCACCCAGTGGCATTTGTTGCTCGATGACAGGGTGACGTCCTTCTTTAATATCCAAACTGTAATCTTCGGTGATATTTGGTCGATTATATGCATGTTTTTGAGAGATGTTCGCAAAACCAGTTAAACCGTCCAATTGTGCGAGTAATTGAGCATTAAACTGAATCGGATTGATATAGTCTGCCATGGTAAATACTAAATCTTGAAAAAGCTGACGCTCGAGGACCAATATTTTTTCTTCAGCACCTAAGATTTTCTGTTCGTACTCCTTGAGCTCTTCCGTAATGTACCGTTCGGCACTCACCAATGTTTGTTTTCGAATCCACTCTTCGGGAACCTTGTCTTTGTGCGTGTTGCGCACCTCGATGTAGTATCCAAACACATTGTTGAAAGCTACTTTGAGGCTTGTGATTCCCGTTCGTTCTGATTCGCGTTGTTGCAGTTGTTCTAAAAAAGTCCTGCTCGAATTTGAAAGCCTCCTGTATTCGTCCAGTTCTTCGTTAAATCCATCGGCAATGACCTGACCTTTGCCAACTTGAATCGCCGCATCCTTGAACAACTGTTCTTCAATGATTTCGAGCAATTGATGGCAAGGGTTTAATCGATCTGCAATAGAAAGCAGTGCTTTTTCTTTTGTCGTTTGCAATAGGTCAATGATAGGAGGAACCTGTTGCAGGGTTTTTTTCAATTGATTGACCTCTTTTGGATTAATTTTACCCACGGCTACCTTCGAGGCCAGTCGTTCAAGATCATTGATTTCTTTAAGCCGTTCTCCCATTTCGAAACGGAGTTCATCGTGGTCCATGAGTGCACCTACTGCATCCAGTCGCTGATCAATCTGAGATTTCTCCTTCAATGGAAGTAACACCCATCTTTTCATTAATCTTCCACCCATTGGGGTAACGGTACCATCAATGACGTCGAGCAATGTTCCGCCATTCTCGTGCTGCGGATGCGCCAATTCGAGGTTTTTCACCGTAAAACGATCCAGCCAGACGTATTTGTCTTCCTCGATGCGGCTTATTTTAGTGATATGTCCAACTTTATCGTGTTGTGCTTCTGAAATATAATGCAGAATGGCGCCGGCAGCTACAATTCCGTGAGATAATTTGTCAACACCGAATCCTTTGAGATTTTTGGTTCCAAAATGATTGAGCAAAGTTTCTCTTCCAAAATCTTCAGTAAATACCCAGTCTTCAAGTTTAAAGGTGTAAAAACGATCACTGAAATGCTCTTCGTACTTGCTGTGCTGTTGTTTGGAATACAAGACTTCACTCGGTTCAAATCCCTGAAGTACTTTGTCAATGTAATCGAAATTTCCTTCAGCAGTTAAGAACTCCCCGGTGGAAATGTCCAGAAATGCGACGCCGTTTTTCTTTTTGCCGATATGAACTGCTGCCAGAAAGTTGTTCTTGTTCTGTTCGAGTACCTGATCATTCATAGCTACACCAGGAGTAACGAGTTCAGTTACGCCGCGCTTGACGATTTTTTTGGTCATTTTGGGATCTTCCAATTGATCACAGACGGCTACCCGTTCTCCGGCCCTTACGAGTTTAGGTAAGTACACTTCGAGCGAATGGTGAGGAAACCCTGCCAACTCAATGTGTGAGGCGGAGCCATTTTTTCGCTTGGTCAAAATGATGCCTAAAATCTTTGCGGCTTTTACAGCATCTTCTCCAAAAGTTTCGTAGAAGTCGCCCACGCGAAACAATAACAACGCTCCGGGATGCTTTGCTTTGATTTTATTGTATTGTTTCATGAGCGGAGTTTCGCTCGACTTTTTTTCTTTAGTTCCTTTGGCCAAAATGAATTACTTTATGTTATTTTGCGAACTGTAAAAATACAAGGAACGTTTGGGGAGTGCAACAGTAAATTTCCAACATTTTTGAAAATTTATGAACAGAAAATTAAAACTATGGGAACTCAATCGCCCCACTGTCGATGAATTCAGACAGGCGGATAAATTCCCCATTGTACTCGTATTGGACAATATCAGAAGTTTGTCAAATGTCGGAACCTTTTTTCGTACGGGAGATGCTTTTAATGTTCAGAAGATTTATATCTGCGGCATTACAGCACAACCCCCGCACCGCGAGATACAAAAAACGGCATTGGGAGCTACCGAATCGGTTGAATGGGAGTATATAGAAGATATCAATATGCTGATTGCCGAATTGAAAAAAGCAGATTTCAATATTTGCTCCGTAGAACAGACAGAACAAACAACGGCATTGCAGCACCTCGATATAAGAACGAATGAAAAATACGCACTGGTGATGGGAAATGAAGTGGATGGTGTGCAACAAAGTGTTGTGAATGCCTCAGATCGCGTATTGGAGGTTCCTCAGTTTGGAACGAAGCACAGCTTGAATGTGTCCGTATGTGCCGGAGTTGTACTTTGGGAATTCATTCGAAAATTTTCGATAAATAAAGCAGAATGAATCAGGAAAAAAGCATTACACCGCGAAAACGGGTCGGGGGAAAAGTTCGGGTTCCCGGTTCAAAAAGTTATGCGCAGCGGGCCATTGCTCTCGCTGCCCTGTCTAAATCGAGCGTTGCATTGAACCAGTTGACCGCTTGTGACGATGTGGTGGCAGCACTCGATGTCATTGAACGATTCGGTGCTTCCGTCCGGCGCGATGGAGGACTCGTACACATCGAAAATAATTTCAACAGGGAAAATGATTATGCGATCAATTGTGGGGAAGCGGGACTGAGTACGCGCTTATTCAGTGCTTTTAGTTTACTCACAGATCAATCGTTCACGGTGACTGGCACTGGTTCAATTTTAAACCGCCCCATGAACATGGTTGTGGATTCCCTGGAACAACTCGGCAAACAGGTGAAGAGCAACGATGGTAAACTGCCGCTGAAAATATCGGGGAAAACGCAGCCTGCATCATTGAGTATCGATGGATCGACGAGTTCTCAATTGTTGACGGGGTTGTTAATTGTCGCGCCATTTCTGCCTTTTGATTTGACGATCAGAGTGAAAGACCTGAAAAGCATTCCCTACGTCGAAATGACAATCGATGTCATGCGGGATTTTGGTCTGGAGATCAACCATCGCGATTTTAGCACTTTTTTTGTGAAGGGGAACCAATCCGTCGAAAAATCAATTGTTTATGATGTAGAAGGTGACTGGAGTGGAGCGGCTTTTATCGTTGTGGCTGCGTTGGTTGGCGGTGAGTTGAAATTGAGTGGACTCCGGCGAAATAGTCTTCAGGCCGATCGCGCTATTCTGGATGCAGTGACGAGAGCCAATGGAAAATATGAATGGAATGGCGATGAGTTGCAAGTGTATCGGGGAGCACTCCAGCCCTTTCATTTTGATGCGACCCACTGTCCGGATTTATTCCCTCCTCTGGTTGCTCTGGCTGCTATGATCGAGGGAAAATCGCGCTTGACAGGTGTCCATCGTTTAGCGCACAAAGAAAGCGATCGCGCTCAGGCACTCATTGATGAGTTTAATAAACTGGGTGTTCTCGTAGAGCGCCGGGAAGATGATCTTATCATCCACGGATTGCCTGACGGAGCAATGATTGAAGGCGGAACGGTACATTCACATCGCGATCACCGAATGGCTATGGCTTTGTCGTTGCTCGCTTTACGATCAAAATCAGCGATTTATATAGAGGTACCGGATGCTATTCGAAAGTCATATCCGTTGTTTTATGAAGATTTTGACCGGATTTCTACATAACCTGAAGTCACTGAAGCATGGAGAAAAAGACGTTAATCAGGGAGTTAAAATCAATTATTCAAGAACGAATTGTAAGCACAAACGCGGATCTTCAGGGGTTGATTGAATCGCGCGATGGCGATACCAAGAGCAGTGCGGGAGATAAATATGAAACGAGCCGGGAAATGATTCAGAGCGAAATCGAGCGTACCCATTTGCACTGGGAAAAGCTCCGGCAACAACTCAATCAACTCCAGCAAATGGATGTGTCATCTAATTATACAACATGCGCACCCGGTGCACTCATTGAACTTGATGATCAGTGGATATTATTGGGACCTTCCCTCGGAAAAGTGAAGATTGAAGGACTTTTATTGCTTTCTATATCTATGGCTTCACCCATCGGTCAGTTGCTAAATGGAAGAAAAGCGGGCGATGAAATTGTCTTTCAGAAAAAAAATAAGAAAATAAATCAGGTCTTATAAGTGTAAAGCCCCCTGAAAACAGGAGGCTTTACTGTGCTAAAACTACTTATTGGAGCAATGCTACCGGGCGGTAGCAATCCTGCCAGTTCAAATATCTTAAATTGTTTTCAATTTGCGAAATGTTTTTTTGTTAAAAATAGTGGTAACACCTGCCAATTGTTAAAATTGAACCGATTCCGGGCTCTTTTTTTCTACAATTTTAAAATTGAAAGGTGAACGGATTGTTCAGTGCCCGCATTTATTTGCGAACGAGCACCATGAAAACGAAAGCAAACAGTATAAAGAATAATCCCGTCAGCCAAAAGCTTTCGCTCAGCATACCGACAGCAACAAGGGTTGGAACACTCAATATACCGAAGAGATGGAATCGACCTTGTCGTTTACGCTGATTCATGTTCAATGATTGAGGAAGGCGTTACAGTAAAATGCAGTGCTTTATCATTCTCATGGGTGCCTGTTATCTGTGATATGGGTTCAAAAAAATTAACGCCGATAAACAAACAGGATGGTTGACACTGGCTCAGAAATCGATCGTAAAAACCCTTTCCGTATCCTACGCGGTATCCTTTTCTGTCGGATATGAGCAATGGAACGACGACAACATTGAGCGCTTCAGGCTTCACAATTGTGCCGTTCGTCGGCTCCGGGATTGACCAGTCATTCTGTTCAATAATACTGCTGTCGTTGATTGTGCGATGAACCATCGAAGAGTCGCTGAAGTCTGCCACGGGAGCACATAGTTCATTGTACGTCCCCAATTCCTGGATGAGTGGCGCTGTATTGACTTCATTCAATCGCTTGATAGGAAGGAAAGCGCTGATAGTTTGTTGATTGAAGTTCCATTTCGCACTGAAATTGCGTGCAATTTTCGCTGAAGCTAATTCGCGTTCGGCAGCAGTGAGTTCTCTTCGTTTCTTTTTATAGTGCGCGCGCAGTGCAGATTTTTCCATTACATTCCCGGTAAAATGCCTTTTGCGGCCTTCTGCATCTCTTGTTCGTTCACTTTTTCCGCTGCATCTAATGCGCGGTTTAATGCCACGCTGAGCAAATCTTCCAAATCCTCTTTTTCCATTTGATCCAACGGAGCATTGATTTGTAGATTCGTGAGTTTTCGATTTCCATCCATTTCGACCGAAATGAGGTTCCCGCCTGCTTCGCCATTCACTTTTAAAGTAGCGAGCTTTTCTTTTGAAGCTGAGGCTTGCTGCTGCATTTGTTGCAACTTCTCCATCATATTTTTATCGAACATATAGTCTTGTTTTAATTACAAATATAAGAGAACACTTTTATTTCTCCAGCTGATCGTTCTCGGTAAGCGTTCGCGATTTTTCTTAAAAAAGTTCAAATTATTTTAAAAGATAGCAAACTTTTTACTTAATTTCAGCGTTTATTGTCTCAGTATGATGAAGTTAAAAAAATCATTTTATTTCGCTGCAATCCTTGTAGGAATAGGTGGGTACGGTTTTGTGGTTCAACAGGATGATGACAGGTCTGCCACAACGCCAATGGAGAATTTGGGTGAATTTACAGTGGCAGATGTGGAGTTGGAACTCGGAGGAGAACGGCCGCAGCACTATTTGAAAAAAGTTGACGACAGTCTGGCAAATGTCGGTGAAAGACTAATTCGCGAGGGAAAAGCGGATTATAAAGATCACAAAGGGAAGTTAATCTCACCTTACTTTAATTGTACGGATTGTCACAATTTGAAAAAAGAGCAAAAAGACGCCACGAATAAAAACCCACAGGATCGATTGGATTATTTGACGAAAAATGACATGCCTTTCGCGCCGGGATCCACATTTTACGGGATATACAATCGCTCTTCGTTTTATAATGGAGACTACTATAAAAAATACGGAAGTCTGGTCGATAATGCCAAAGATACGCTGGAAAACGCGGTTCAGCTTTGCGCAGAGTACTGTGCTTCCGGTCGTCCACTTGAACAATGGGAGCTGGATGCAATTATGCATTATTATAAGCGGGAAGAGTTGACCATCGATGACCTCGACCTCTCGGGAAAAGAATGGACAATTGTAGAAAACGCTATCAGTCAGGATATCAATGAGCAAGAGGCATTAACGCTGGTTAAAACGAAATACGTCCACCAATACGGCGCGACATTTACAGGCGCGATGAATGAGAATAAAAGGTTGTACGGGTCAGAAGGGGATCCTGAAAATGGTGAGAAAATTTACCGCGGGGCCTGCATGTTTTGTCACGAAAATTCCCGCGTAACTTACCTCGAGTTGAATGACGATATATTATCGGCACGTTATTTATGGCGAAATAAGGAGGGGTATGACGACGAATCTATTTATCAGGTTGTTCGCTGGGGAACCTATCCAATTACTGGGAGAAAGCAGTACATGCCCCTTTATACAGAAGAAAAAATGTCCGATGAACAATTGGAAGATTTAATGGCTTATATCAAAGAATTAGCAAAAAAATGAAACATACAGCACTACTTTTTTTATTGATTTTTTCAGCTCACCAGGGAGTGACCGCGCAATCCGAGGATGAAGTATCTGAAACATTTTCGAACATTCACGTCATTAATGGTCATTCCACGCAAACTTTAAAAAAGCGGCAGTGGCGCTATATCATCGCCCACCGATTTGGCGATGCATTAGGGGATAAAGGGGGCGTCCAGTCGGCTTTTGGATTCGATAATGCTGCAGATATTCGCTTTGGATTTGATTTTGGAATTACCGATAACCTCATGGTGGGCATCGCCCGATTGAAGGGAAGTGGTCCTTATAGTTCAATTTTAGAGGGATTTGCCAAATACCGGATATTGAGGCAAACTGAAGATAACAGTATGCCGGTGTCGATGGCGTTCACGGGTACGACTTACGGGACGTACATGTCGGCGTCCGAAGATATCTCGTCAGTGACGAATTTTGATCGTTTTTCTCATCGACTCATGTACGGTTCGCAATTGACAATATCGCGCAAATTTCACCCGCGATTCAGCATGGCACTGATGCCGACTTATGTTCACCGAAACCTCGTTGAACAAGACGATGTCAACGGTTTGTTTTCAGTTGGTGGAGCAGCCCGGATTCGCATCACCAAGAAAATCGGTCTAATTGCTGAGTATTTTTACAACGTTCACGATACATCCGTCCGAAATGACTATAAAAACAGTGCAGGAGTGGCTTTGGAGTGGTTGACGAATGGTCACACTTTTACGCTCAACTTTACGAATGCCAGAGGTATGAGTGAACTTCAATACATAGCGCTGACGCAATCCGATTGGTTAGAAGGGGAGTTCCGTTTTGGATTTAGTATAACACGCACATTTAAATATTAAATTATGCGATTATTGATTTTATTATTTACGTTGGGTTGTATGACATTTTACGCTTGCCGCAAAGACAAAGTGGAGAGCTTAACGCCAGTTGAAGATGAATGTGATACGACCATTTCATTTGTGAACGAAGTCCAGCCCATTCTGTCGATTAATTGTTCGACGAGCGGCTGTCACGATGAAAACACTGCGAGTGCAGGATATCGTTTTGTGACTTACGATCAGATTGAGGCCGAAACAGCGATGATTTTAAAAGTAATGCGCCATGAAAGTGGTGTCTCGCCTATGCCTCAGGGTGGTCAGAAGTTGAGCGATTCCACCATTCAAAAAATCGAATGCTGGAAGCAACAAGGCAAATTATTTAATTAGTACTAACATACGAAAAATGAAAAACAACATTATGAGAAGAAGAGAATCGATTACAGGTGGTGTTATTTTGACTGGAGGGATTTTAGCTATGCTCGTATTTTCCAGTGGCATCGTCAAAAAACAGTATGAAAAATTTCACGAAGAAAGGGAGCTGAATTCTACGGGGGCGCCTTCGGGAAGAACCGGGGCTCCTGGCGAAAGTAATTGCACGGAATGTCACTCCGGGAATACACAGGACGGTAATAACGGTGCAAACGTGCTTTCACTGAGTGGCGGTGGTACGACGTTTGATCCGGGAAACACGCAAACGGTTACCCTCGAATTAACCGATACGGGAACGCTGAATGGCTTTCAAGTGGTGGCGCTCGACGAAAACGACGATATGGCGGGAAATTTCACTATCACGGATGCCACAAACACCCAAACTACTTCAGCGCTGGGTCGCACTTATGTGACGCATCAACAGGCGGGTACGCAGCTCTCTTCCTGGAGTTTTGACTGGGATGCACCTACAACTGCAGAAGAGGTGATCTTCTACGTGGCCACCAACAAAGCAGACTCATCATTAGGAACTGCTGGTGATGTCATTTACCTCTCAGACCACGTCTTTACCAATCCATCGGCGAGTTTAGAAGAAGAGACAATAGATCAGGAAGGTGATGTTTTTACTGCCGGATATGTTGTCGATGAAAATATGCTTACGTTGAAATATCGCACGGATGAACCGGCAAGAGTGGCTTTCAATCTGGTTGATTTACAAGGGCGTTCAATGCATTACGAAGTAATTGGAAATACGCAGCCAGGTACATTTCTGGAAAAAGTGAAGCTGCCGGGATTTGTTGAAGATGGAATTTACGCGGTGACACTATTCGTAAATAACAAAGCATATACTAAAAAAGTGCTTGTTCAGCGTTAATTCGCTGTTGCGAGCGGAATTCTATCAATAATTAATTAGTTATTGATAAATTTTTTGCTACCGCTCATTATCAGTGATACAATGCTTGTTCGCAATAAAATTCAGAAAGAATTTTAAAATAATTGAAGATTTTTTATGGAATATCAAAAACGATATGCCCTGTACAATAAACAACACAAATAAAACTATAAAATTAATCTGTAATGAAAGTATTTCGATCCGTTAAACGAATTGTAGCATTGAGTGCAACCGGTATTTTCCTGTGGGGATGTGGCGGTGGACACGCGACGTGCGACGCATACGCATATTATAAATTTGAACAAGAAAAACAAGAACTCAATAATGAAATTATAGAAGATACACATCATGAAAACGGCACATTATGATGTTATAGCGGACGCTTAAGGGCGTCTTACTTCCTGGTCTATGACCATACACAAACAACAACAAAAAAGAGGTTATTCGAAAGATAACCTCTTTTTTAATGATGGAAATGGACGTCGTTTTATTTGAAAACGCCCATTTTCGTAAATTTATCCATGCGCTTCTCGCAGCGCTCATTGGGATCTAATTTCGACAGCAATGTGATTTGTCGTTTAATTTCCCGTTTAACGATCGCAAACATTTCGTCTTTATTGCGGTGGGCACCGTTCGCCGGTTCTTTGATGACGCCATCCACTAATTTGAGCTTTTTCATATCGTTAGACGTCAGTTTAAGTGCGTCAGCAGCGTGCTCTTTATAATCCCAGGAGCGCCAAAGAATCGATGAACAGCTTTCGGGAGAAATAACGGAATACCAGGTGTTCTCGAGCATCAGTACTTTGTCACCGACACCAATTCCCAGAGCTCCTCCGGAAGCGCCTTCACCGATAATAATACAGATTACGGGAACTTTCAGGTTCATCATTTCGTAAATGTTGCGGGCGATGGCTTCACCTTGACCGCGTTCCTCCGCTTCCAGACCTGGAAAAGCACCTGGTGTATCGATAAAAGTAACGATGGGTTTATCAAATTTTTCGGCTAAGCGCATCAAGCGAAGCGCTTTCCGATAACCCTCTGGATTGGCCATTCCAAAATTGCGGTATTGGCGCATTTTGGTGTTCATTCCCTTCTGCTGTCCAACGAACATGACGGTTTTGCCATCAATTGCTCCAAAACCACCGACCATCGCTTTGTCGTCTTTCACGTTTCGGTCTCCGTGCAACTCCTGAAACGTTCCATTCGTGATAGCATCGACATACGCGAGCGTGTAAGGTCGCTCCGGATGCCGCGAGAGCTGAACGCGCTGCCAGGGCGTTAGATTCGTGAAAATATCTTCAGTCTTTTCTGCCAGTTTCGTTTCCAGCGCATTGATTTTATCCGTCATATCCAGTTCAGCGTCCTGACCGATCTGACGCGCTTTGGCGATTTGATCTTCCAGCGCTTTCAACGGTTCTTCAAAATCTAAGTATGTACCCATATTATTTCCTATTTTGAGCGGCGAAAGTTACAAAAAATTGTGAGCTATTTCTACTTTTGTATTTATGATATGTTTCCCGCATTGCAAAATTAACATCGGTTTGCAACTACTGCATCGCAGATCGGATGGTTATCACGAAATTAAGTCGTTGATGTACCCTGTTCCGTGGTATGATGTGCTGGAAATAGTGGAGGCGAAATCCTTTGCTTTTACAACTTCCGGAAGGGATATACCGGGAGATCCTGCGGACAATTTGTGCTGCCAGGCCTACGATTTGGTCAGAAAGTATCACGACATACCTCCAGTTCATATTCATTTGCTGAAAAAAATCCCCATGGGAGGAGGACTTGGTGGCGGCTCGTCTGACGGCGCGCACGTACTACAGTTGTTGAACACACTTTTTGATCTCAATTTGACCGATGAAACGCTGATGCAATGGGCCGCAAAATTGGGGTCTGATTGTCCGTTCTTTCTAAAGAAATCGCCTCAAATCGCCTCGGGCAGAGGAGAGGTGCTTCAAGGGTTTGACCTGGATTTATCAGGATATACGATTGTACTGTTGAACGATGGTACGCACGTGAGCACAAAGTCAGCGTATGAAAATGTGCAGCTCCAGGGTGATCACGGTGATTTGTTAGAGGCCGTCAAAAGTGATCCCGGAAGATGGAAAGATAGGATTTATAATGATTTTGAACCTGGGATTTTTGATAATCATACACAACTTCGTGGCTATAAGCAAGAATTATACAGCTATGGTGCTGTGTATGCTGCAATGACTGGTTCTGGAGCCACGATTTATGGAATTTTCAAATCGAAACCCGAAATACCTCAATCTTTCAAAAATCACCTCCCCGTTTATCGGGAGTTAGAGCTATAACGGAATTGCATTTTTAGTTATTCTATAACCAACTTTCTGGTCTCAAGCACGCGCTGGTGACGATCTTTGATCAAGAGTGTGTAAACACCTTTACTTTGTCCTGATAAATTGATCACCCCAGATCCCCAAAGTGGTTGCTCTTCGCGAATTGTTTGTCCGAGACTATTGATCACTTGCAGCTGATATTCACTTTGTTGTTCCTCAACGCGAATGTGGAAGACGCCCTCTCTGGAAGGATTGGGATAAATATCGAACGCCTTGTTTAACTGGTGATCGTCTACGGCGATAATCGGGTCACTAAAGGCTTTAGCTTTGTATGCCCATAGTCCTCCGAGATCTGTACCTACAAAAAGATCGTATTGATTATTATTTCTGATCGTATCGATGAAAGGTGCTGAAAAAGAGGCAGTTTCAATGTTGGCATAGACATCTGAAATTAAATTGAAGGTGTCGCCATCAGCGATGTTACCATCTACTTCATCAAAATAGTAAATTGTCCCCGCGCGGTTGCCGGCAAAAAAATGCGTCGTGTCGTTGTGACGGACAAACATGGGTACCGTATAATTGTCGGGATAAATTTGAGTTCCCATATCAATGCCGCCGAGGTCTTCTGTAACGAGCTCAAATGCGGGAGAATTGGCTGTTCCTGTATTTTCGTAATAATATATTCCCGCAGAAAGTTTTCCGATAATTAAGTCCTGGAGTCCATCGTTGTTCAGGTCAAACAGTTGCGGTGAGGCATGACTCATCACATCGATGACTGCTCCATTGGCGTCAGTGAGATTTGTGGAGCTCAACGTAAAGTCATTCGGCGAATTTCCCGAACGATCGTAGAGATGGATTTTACCGTCTTCGGTTCCCAGTAACATTTCCTCATCGCCATCGCCATCTATATCACCGAAAGCGGGATGCATGCGGAGACCATACCCTTCACTCGAAAGGCCGAGCCAGTCATCTTCTACGAAAGTAAACTCGGGTACTCCTGCCGTTCCCGTATTCTGATAGTATTGTATTCTGGAAGATTTATCCAGCGGATCTTTATACCGGAAGTTCGATGCAATCAATAAATCTTTGAGACCATCATTGTTTAAATCTACAAGCACGGGAATGGAGCCTTTTCCATTTTCAATCATCTGATTTTGTAAGAAATCTTCCGCTTCAAAGGTGAAATTGGGTTGAGCATTGGTACCGAGATTTTTATAGTACCAAATACTTTGGCGATTTTCGGATCCACCGTTGGCATTCGTTCCGACGATGAGGTCTTTAGCGCCGTCAAAGTTGACATCAACATAAAAAGCGGCGGGGAAGATAGGCAGGTCTACTGGAGTCGTGTTGCTGGGGAAATTACTGTCCAGATTGTTCATCGCAGAGTTTTGGTTCGGCGCAGTGCCACCATTTGTTAAAGCAGAGAGGTTGTTGTGGGCGACGTCACCGAGCACGAGGTCCATGACCTGGTCATTATTCAAATCCAACGATAATAGCGTTGATCCCGAATGCCGTGCACCCTTTTCCGGATCGGGTAGAGAAGGGCTGCCGCATAGACCGTCAGTGTCGTTGAGCGTAATCCCGTTGTTTTGATCATTCTCCGTAAATTTACCCCAGCATTCATTTTTTAATTTGAATTCCAGTGAATCGGTGTGCCCGTAATTTTCCATCGATAAATTCTTGTGGTACTCTACGCGCTCTCCACCAATATGAAATGTCAGAATATCGATGTCACCATCTCCGTCGATATCGACATAAGCGGGTATATCAATTGAACTCACGTAAAGATTGTTGATGTTGCCACTGGCATATTCTGATTGGAGCACATCTTTTTCGATCTCCCAGGTCAGACCATCTGTACTGTTGCCGGTATTTCGATAAACTCTTACCCCTCCAATACCATAACAGAATAGATCTTTTTTGCCATCGTTGTTATAATCGACCATTTGGGCGCGATAACGGATATCCGATGGGAAGTGCTGATGACCATTGTGCATGTATTCATAGTGTTCCGTACCGTTTGATTCTACGGATCTGAAAACCCTGATTTGATTGGCACTGCGGTCAAAAATGAAGAGGTCTTCCCGCCCGTCAAAATCGACGTCAATGGTGGAGAATTGCGCGTGGTTTAATCCGCCGACCCAGGCGAATTCCAGGGAATCTCCACCGCGTTTCACCAAAATGCTGTCGTTGTACTGAAATCCAAATTGGCTGAAACCGGAGAATGCGCAAAATAATAGTGTCAGGGTTGCTAATAGTGCTCTCATCGTTTTCTCTTTTGTCATGTTTAGGAAAGATATCCTCTTTCGCAATGTAAAGATACGGAATTCACAGAATTATAGAAATAATCTTTTACAAATTCATGTTGTAAACGCGTTTACCTTCGATGTAGGTTTGGACTGCGTAATTCGGAGCGTAAGTTGATGAGCTGCTCAACGGTTGGTCGAGAATGACGAAAGTAGCATCTTTTCCCTGTTGGAGTGAACCGCTTTTGTGCTCCTGGAAACTCCCGAATGCCGGCCAGAGAGTCATTGCCTTTAACGTCGTCGGGAGCGAAACCGATTCGGAGGGTAGAAAACCGTCCGTGGGCTTATCTTCCGTATCTTTTCGTTGAACGGCGCTGTGAATGGTAGCAAAAGGATTGAACGATTCTACCGGGAAGTCCGTGCCGAACAAGAGCATGCCCGATTGACGTTGTAAGCTGTGATAGGCGTACCCTCCGTCTTTTAATCGCTGTTCCCCGATGTGATGTGCAGCCCAGCGTTGATCTGTCGTTGCATGTGTCGGTTGCACGGACGGAATAACATTGCAGGTGTTGAATAATTTGAAATCGTCCGGGTGAATTATTTGCGCGTGCTCGATACGCCAGCGGTGATCGGGTTCATCTTTCATCAATGTGTCTATTATTTTCAGCGCCAAACGGTTGGTAGAATCCCCGATGCAGTGACTGTTGACCTGATAGTCGAGTGATTTTCCGATCCTGAAAATGCGTTTGATTTCCGCCGGTGATTTGAGCAGGAATCCGTTGGTGGAAGTATCGGAATAAGGAGCTATCATGCATGCTCCGTGTGATCCGAGGGATCCGTCGGCAACAACCTTGAAACTTCTGACGGAGAGTGGGCCGTTTTGATAGTAGCCATGCTCTTCTGCAAAGGCGATGTTTTCTTCTGATGGAAAGAGCATGCCATAAATATTCAGTTCAAGTTGGTTGTTTTGAGCCATTTCCCTGAGCATTGCTAAATCCTGATGTGTCAATCCCGCTTCGTGAATGTGGGTAATCCCCAAAGCGAAAAGTTCTTGCTGGAGCACCATTATTTGCTCCTTGATTTGTGCTGGTGTGGGCTGCGGTAAATGCGGCTGAATGAGATCGATGGCGTGGTCCATCAGAATTCCCGTCAATGCTCCCTGTTTGTCAGTAATAATGTCACCACCTTCCACCTGTGTCGTCGTATCAATTTCCGCTCGTTCCAGCATCGCACGATTGACAAGCATTGTATGACCATCGACTCTTCCGAGCGCAACTGGAGTGTCTGGGAAAAGCTCATTTAAATCGTCGTTGTCGGGCATTGCGCTCTCAGACCATAGACTTTGATCCCATCCGCGACCATAAATTACCGATGAGTTGGATTTTGCGGCGTGTTTTTTGACTTTTTGCAGCAGGGCAGCATAGGATTCCGTATCCGTCAAGTCGAGTATCAAGCGCTGTCTGGCCAAAGACATGATGTGCGCGTGCGCATCGTGCAGACCAGGCAAGACGTCCTTTTGTTCCGCATTCACCATTTGCGGAGCGTGGTATTTATTCAGTATCGCCCGTTCCGGACCAACTTCCACAATTTTGCCGTCGGAAACTGCCATGGCAGAAGCTTTATCCATGGCGTCATTGAGCACATGTATGTCTGCATTGTGAATGATGGTGTCGACGCGTTGACCTTTGTAGCATCCATTCAAAGCAATCGCCAAAATCAGCCCTGGAATTAGTTTTTTCATACCGCAATTTGTAGAATTCTCTTCAAATGTCGCAAAATATCAATAAGTTGAATGCTAAATCAAGCAATATT
>JBNJEH010000064.1:0-17859 GCA_051745635.1 Bacteroidota bacterium | reverse complement strand
CCATAGAGGGTGAAGAGGAAATTAGCTGAAAAAGCATTTTGTTTTGCGAAAATTAATGTGAGAAATTAGTTCTTGGTATGTTGGGAATTATAGAAGAAAGGTAAGTAAAAATGAAAACACCTCCTCTCAAAAATGAAAGAAGGTGTTTTGTTCTAAAAAGATGAACGGTTTAAAGCGTACCTCTCAATTCCTGTTCGCGCTCAATAGATTCGAACAAGGCTTTGAAATTTCCGGCACCAAAACCGCGAGCGCCCATACGTTGAATGATCTCAAAGAACAATGTCGGGCGATCCTCCACGGGTCTTGTAAAAATCTGAAGTAAATATCCTTCTTCATCTGCATCAACCATAATCCCAAGTTCCTGAATTTTTTTGATATCTTCCTGCAATTCGTGGTCGTGCGCACCGAGTCGTTCGGGAACCTCATCGTAATAAGTCTGTGGAGGCACACTCAGAAACTCCACACCACGACTGCGCAAATCTGCGACTGTAGTGAGGATATCATCGGTAGCTACCGCGATATGCTGTACCCCTGGACTTTCGTAATAATCGAGGTATTCTTCAATTTGAGATTTCTTTTTCCCCTCTGCCGGTTCATTAATCGGAAATTTAATGCGTCCATTGCCATTAGACATCACTTTGGACATGAGTGCGGAATATTCCGTATGAATCTGTTTATCATCAAAAGAGAGGAAGTTCTCAAAGCCCATCACGTCCTCGTACCATTTTACCCAGGTATTCATTTCGTTCCAGCCAACATTACCGACCATGTGATCAATAAACTTAAGTCCTGTTGGAGTTGGATTGTAATCCGATTCCCACTTTTTATACCCTGGCAAGAATGCACCGTTGTAATTTTTGCGCTCAACAAAAATGTGCACCGTTTCGCCGTAGGTGTAGATTCCCGACCGCACAACTTCTCCGTCATCATCTTTCTCCACTGTCGGTTCCATAAACGATTTGGCGCCGCGCTTTGTTGTTTCTTCATAAGCGAGACGTGAATCTTCTACCCATAGTGCGATCACTTTTACACCGTCTCCATGTTTTTTTACGTGTTCTCCTATCGGCGACTCGCTGTTCATCGCGGTAGTGAGCACGAGGCGAATTTTATTTTGTTTGAGCACGTAAGATGCGCGGTCTTTAACACCTGTTTCCAATCCTGCATAAGCATGCGACTGAAAACCAAAAGCCGTTTTGTAAAAGTGTGCAGCTTGTTTTGCGTTACCCACATAAAACTCTACATAATCAGTACCTAATAATGGGAGAAAATCCTGAGCTCCTTCAAAGATTTTTTCTAACCCATACTCTACATTTTTTACTTCTTTTGCCATAATTCTGAATTTCGATCTTATTTAAAATAATGTTTATTCCAGCCAACTGTGAACATAGTCTCCGTCGGCGATATCAAGTGCCGTTTGCGTAAGGCGCAAGGGTTTGAATGTATCGACCATTACAGCCGTTTCTTTTGTTTCTTTTTTACCAATGCTCTTTTCCATCGCTCCGGGGTGCGGTCCGTGTGGAATTCCCGCAGGATGCAGTGAAATAAATCCTTTTTCAACGTGATTTCGAGACATAAAGTCACCAGCCACGTAATACAGCACCTCGTCTGAGTCAATATTACTGTGGTTATATGGAGCAGGTATCGATTCCGGGTGATAATCGTAAAGTCTTGGACAAAAAGAACAGACGACAAAGTTTTGCGCCTCAAACGTCTGGTGTATGGGAGGCGGAAGGTGAACGCGCCCCGTAATGGGTTCGAAATCTTCAATGTTAAAAGCGTAAGGAAAGTTGTACCCATCCCAGCCGACGATATCAAACGGATGCGAAGCGTAAGTAAGTTCGTGCAGGGTGTTTTCCTTCTTCACTTTAATCAAAAACTCACCTTTTTCATCGTGTGTTTCCAATTCATCCGGAGCCCGAAAGTCGCGTTCGCAGAAAGGCGAGTGCTCCAGGAGTTGACCAAAATGATTGCGATAGCGCTTGGGAGTGTACAGCGGAGAAAATGATTCTACAATAAAATGGCGGTTTTCTGCACTGTCAAAATCCATTTGGTAAATGATACCGCGGGGTATAATTAGATAATCTCCAACGCGAAACCTGATATTACCGAGCATAGTGCGCAAAACACCCGTTCCTTCATGAATAAAAATCATTTCATCCGCATCCGCATTTTTATAAAAATAATCCTGAAGTGAAGTTTTGGGTGAACTCAGCGCAATGTTTAAATCGTTATTAAAAAGTACAATTTTCCGACTGTCCAGAAAGTCATTCTCAGCTGGAACCTGAAAACCGTTGAGCATGCGACTCGTGATATTTTTATCCACGGCTGCTTCTGGTGCCAAATCTTTCGTCGGCCCAATATTTTTGACCATTGTAGGGCGGTGCACGTGGTACATCAAAGATGCCATTCCACTGAATCCTTCGGTTCCGAAGAGTTGTTCATAGTAATATCCACCTTCTTCCTTTTTAAAGGTCGTATGGCGTTTATGCGGAATTTTACCCCGTTTCGTATAAAAAGGCATATTCTAAAGTATTTTTAAATGAAAACAAATAAATGGTGGTCGATCTTCCCGAAAACCTTAAACATCATTCCGGATTGCGTTTGAGCAACCGTTTCGACTTTTTATTGATCGAACTGAATGTATTCATAATTATCGCTACTTCTATCACAAATATAGAAAAAATGACGGGGTAACCCTAAGATTTTAAGCACAGATTGTGGAATCCTGACGAAAGTCATTTCAGAAAGAACAAGTGGCCTGGTGAACGCATGGCAAACGAACAGTGAGCACGGGAAATACGGTTTTTTGTGCAATGTATGGCAAATAATAAAGCGAAGTCATTATATTCGTGGCGAAGAAGAATCACACAATTATGAGGAAAATATTAGTCATTGGCGCAGCAGGTCAAATTGGTACCGAATTGGTTTTGGAGTTAGGACGACGATTTGGAGATGATGCCGTTATTGCTTCGGACGTAAAAGCTGAAAGTCCACAAGCCCTAGAAGGATATAAATACGCGCAAATTGACGTGCTCAATGATGAAAAACTGAGAGCTTGTGTCAAAGAAGAAGGGGTGACAGAGATCTACCTCTTAGCCGCGCTTTTGTCTGCTACGGCAGAGCAACAACCAAAGTTTGCCTGGCAACTGAACATGGATGGATTATTTAACGTTCTTGACCTGGCTAAAGAGGAGCTGATAAACAAGGTGTTTTGGCCGAGTTCTATTGCCGTTTTTGGACCATCCACGCCGAAAGAAAACACACCTCAGCAGACGATCATGGAGCCCACGACGGTGTATGGAATTTCCAAACAAGCCGGTGAACAATGGTGCGCTTATTATCACGAAAAATACGGAGTAGATGTGCGCAGTATCCGCTACCCGGGCTTAATTTCGCATACTTCGTTACCGGGCGGCGGAACGACCGATTATGCGGTAGATATTTTTTATCACGCCAAAGCACACGGAAAATACACCGCTTTTCTCGATGAACAACAGGCATTACCCATGATGTACATGGAGGATGCCATCCGCGCCACGATAGAATTAATGGAGGCACCTGCAGAAAACATACAAACGCGTACATCCTACAATTTAGCGGGTATTAGTTTTACTCCCAGCGACTTGGCAGATGCCATTCGAAAACACATATCCGACTTTGGCATAGATTATGCTCCTGATTATCGACAAGCAATTGCAGCAACATGGCCGGCATCGATTAATGATGAGGTCGCACAAAAAGAATGGCAATGGAAAATGAAATACGATTTAGACAAAATGGTCAAAACAATGTTGGAACACGTGAAACCCGAATTGTTATTCAAAAAATAACTGAATGACCATTCGTCTATAAAAAAACCATTTTTGTCTAAAAAATTTATCTAAAACTTTGAAATTGTTGAAACTTTGCATATATTGTTGTTGCGCTATTTAGGAATTTAATGAATTGGAAGATGAAAAAATTACTTTGGACATTATTAATCGCTTTAGGGTTAGGAAGTTACTCCTACTCTTCACAGCCACTCGACGTGAATGACGAGCAGGATGACCCGAAAATTAATCAGAAAGACGAAAAAGGAAGAAAGCAAGGAAAATGGATCTTCTTTGGTAAGGACAAACCCGAAAAAGGTTATCCTATGGAAGGTAAAATTTCCGAGGGTACTTACGAGAATGATCGCAAAAATGGTCACTGGATCATGTACTACAAAGATGGGGAAACACCTAAAACAGAAGGTGAGTTTGTAAATAATCGCCCCAACGGTCCTTTTGTTCGTTATCACCCAAATGGTGAAGTTAAAGAGCAGGGTACTTTCAACAAAAGACGCTATGTAGATTCCTTAATGCGTTTTAATTCAGATGGTGTTGTTATTTACGAAAGTTCTTATAACGAATCAGGTAAAGAGTCTGGTCCTGTGAAATATTACCACGATAACGGAAATCCAGAATTTGTTTACAACGCCAAAAACGGAGTTCCTTCCGGTAAAGCCACCCGCTACTGGCCGAATGGTGATGTAAAGGAGGAAATTGTATACGCTGAAGATGGTACAGTAGAAGAAACTTCCGGGGAAATCGAACGCGTTAATCCTCCGCTCGAGACAGAAGACCCAAAACCTAAAAACGTCAAACAAGGACCTAAACCCGAAGGCGTTGAAGAATTTGAACCCAACGAGTACAACAAAATCTACAACGACGATAAAGAATTGTGGATGGAAGGAGACTTCAAAGATGGTCATCTGTGGGATGGACGCCTTTACATCTATGATGACGATGGATTATTACTGAAAGTAGAAGTGTACAAAGAAGGTGCATATCACTCCGATGGACAACTTTAAATAGTTTTGAATTTTTGAAGGGGAACCCTGCGCGGTTCCCTTTTTTTATGCGCGAAATATTGTATTTTCGTAACCCAAAACAAATAATTTCATGAGCACGCGGAAAGGTAATTTAACAATTTATAATAGTCTCACCGGAAAGAAAGAAAAGTTTGAACCGCTCATCGATGGCTTCGTAGGTCTTTATGTTTGCGGACCTACGGTTTACAGTCATGTTCATCTCGGCAACTGCCGAACATTTATTTCTTTTGACATGGTCTACCGTTACCTCAAACATCTCGGCTATAAAATACGCTATGTCCGCAACATTACCGATGCCGGTCATTTGGAAAACGACGCCGAAGAAGGCGAGGATAAAATTGCTAAAAAAGCGCGCCTCGAGCAAATTGAACCGATGGAGGTCGTGCAACAGTACACGATTAACTTCCATGAAATATTGGCGCGCTTCAACAACCTTCCTCCCAATATTGAACCCACTGCAACTGGTCACATCATTGAACAAATTGAAATGGTGAAAAAAATCATGCAGCAGGGACTCGCGTATGAAGTGAATGGCTCCGTCTATTTTGATGTTGAGAAATACAATGAAACGGGAGATTACGGCATCCTCTCCAAACGAAAAATTGAAGACCTCGTTTCAGGTACACGTCAACTCGATGGTCAGGATGAGAAAAAGTCTCCTCTGGATTTCGCACTTTGGAAGAACGCCAGTCCGCAACACATTATGAAATGGCCTTCCCCCTGGGGCGTAGGATTTCCTGGATGGCACCTCGAATGTTCTGTGATGAGTACAAAATACTTAGGCGAACAATTTGATATTCACGGCGGCGGCATGGATCTTAAATTTCCGCACCATGAATGTGAAATCGCTCAGGGTACAGCAGCTACTGGTAAAAAACCCGTACGCTACTGGATGCATGCGAATATGCTGACGCTCAACGGAAAAAAGATGAGTAAATCTACAGGGAACACGCTCCTTCCAGAGGAATTATTTTCGGGCAATAATGAAGTTATTGGTAAAGGTTATCACCCCATCGTCGTGCGGTTCTTCATGATGCAGGCACACTATACGAGCACACTCGACTTTAGCGCGGAAGCACTGGACGCCGCTCAGAAAGGTTTTAATCGGTTGAGTGAAGCGCTGCACCTCCTGGAGGAACTTCCGGCAAAAGAAACCTCTTCGATCAATGTAAAGCAATTGATTGATACTTTCTATGAAGCCATGGATGACGATTTCAACACCCCTGTACTCGTCGCCCGATTGTTCGATGCAAGTAAATTCATCCAAAACGTGAAAGCAGAAAAAGCAGAAATTTCTTCAGAAGATCTGGAACTGTTGAAACAGGCCATGAACGCATTTTTCTTTGACGTGCTGGGACTTGAGCTCATCGACCAAGGCGATGACGAAAGCCTCGATACAGTGATGGAATTAGTCCTTGACATGCGTCAAAAAGCAAGAAAAAATAAGGATTGGGACACAGCAGATGCTATTCGCGACAAACTGCAAGCGGCCAATATTCAAGTAAAAGATGGCGCAGAAGGCGCTACATGGTCTAAAAGTTAACCATTTTTGCTTTCTGACACTAGTGATGAACGGGAAGCTGGATCGTGAAAGTCGCTCCGCCGTCTTCATTGTTTTCAAAATGAATGCTGCCCTGGTGTAGATCAATGATCTGATAAACGATGGACAACCCGAGCCCCGTTCCTTTTCCAACTGACTTTGTAGTGAAGAAAGGATCGTACATCTTTTGGCGCACGTCCTCCGGAACGCCGATTCCATTATCCCTGAAAATGAGCTTTATCTCATCATTTTGCTCGTCGTGCGAAGTGATAATCTCAATCTTGCCGGATTCATGAGCGTCTTTTCTCGCCTGAATGGCATCGATAGAATTGCTCAATAAATTCAAAAAGACCTGATTCAGTTTACCTGCGTAAAACAAACCATTAGGTACTGCACCGAAATGCCGAACGATCTCAATATCCTCTAATTTATTTTGGAGTACTGTAATTGTCGACTCTATGCCTTCGTTGATCGCCATTGATGATTTATCTCCTTTGTGATCACGTGCGAAAAACTTTAATCCTTTTACTATTTCACTCGTGCGCTCTGCACCTTCACTAATGTTGGAAATAATACTATCGAGTTCATCTTTGAGGTAAGCAAGTTCGATTTCCGCTTCAAAATCGCGCACCTCCTGGATTTTTTCACCGATGTTTTCAGGAGATAACGCCCTGTATTTTTCGAGCAAGTCGATAATATCTGCAATATCGCGCCGCAACGGATCAATGTTCGACGTCACAAAATTGATTGGATTGTTAATCTCGTGTGCCACTCCAGCTGTCAGTTGACCCAGCGAAGCCATTTTCTCGGATTCAATCAATTTTTCCTGAGTTTCCATCATTGAATCCATAGCTGACTGCAGTTCCGTATTTACCTTTGCTAATTCCTGCGTGCGCGCCTGGACTTTTTCCTCCAACAGCACATTCTGTTTGGAAATAATTCGCTTATTTTCCTGAAGGGCATGAATTTCATTTTTTCGGGCCGCCTCTTTTTCTTTTCTCAACATATTGATGCGATCAGCCAAACCGATAGACAGCAATATCGTCTCCGACCCTGCCCCTATGATCATGAGGTAATTTGTAAAATTATTGTGCGGCACAATCCCGGCATCTTTCAGAACCCAAAAGATAATTCCTGTAAGAAAGATCGACCAGGCGATAAGAAAAAATAAGGCTGCCCGATTGCCTTTTCGATAAATAAGGATTGCCCCCAACAACATCGAAAAAGATACCAGCATAGCCGTAAGATCAACCAATGCATAAGCGATCTGGAGTGCTCCAAAAATCAGCACAACAAAAGCGATACCGTAGAATAAAAATAACGCTCGAAAAACATAGATGAATTTCGGCAGGTACTTGCGGGTTTGAAGAAAACTATTAAAGAAAAATATACCCGTAATCCCTACAGAAATTGGGAAAATCAACATGGAGTACTGCGCAAATCGCGGAGATTCCGGCCAGAAATACTGATAAGCAAAACCCTGTGGCACGAGTTGCGTAATCATAAGTATGGCGATGTAGAGAACGTAAAAAAGGTAGCTTTTGTCGCGCACTACAAAATAAAGAAGCAAGTTGTAAAGAATCATGACAGTCATCAATCCAAAAAAGAAAAACAATGCGTTGTTGATGACGTGATCGACGCGCTCCATTGCGGATATTGTCCCAATATAAAGCGGCACCTGAAGTTGACCTGAACTGCTCATCTTCAGGTAAAAAGTCTGCACTGAATCGGCACTGGACGGCAATTCAAAAAGAAAATGATTAAAATCGCGGTATCGCTCCCGAAAAGGAAATGCATCCCCTTGAACTACAACAGAATCGCTGAGCGGAGAATAAAAAAAGATACTGTCGATAATAGGACTTCCTACTTCCAGAAATAACGATTCATTTGATGTATTTTGAACGCGAATTCTGAACCATACAGCACCTTCAAAAATACCAAAATTGGGAACTTCTGCATCACTGGGTTCAAAATTCGCAGAATCCACAACTCCTTCATAGTTCCAGGTATTTGTAGGGTCGAGAAAGATGGAAACACTATCGCCAATTGCTTTGCGGTCAATCCCTTTATCAATCGTGATGGTTTGCGCACTGCACAGGAAAGAAAAAAATAAACAAATATATAGCAAGTGATTTTTCATAGCTTGTTGCGATCTTTCTTAGCTCCTTCAGGTGTTATTCTTAAATTGTAATGTACGGTAAAACCACCTTTTTTACCCTGTTCAGTTCTTTTCTGGATCGGTGTTTTACGCAAATCTAATATTTTTTTTCGATCAAGTGGATGAGCCGTTGCAAGTGAATTGGATTTTAAAATACCAACAACGCGCGTTATATAATCTGTTGTCGGATAAGGGAATTCACCGTTATCGCCGAGTGTATTATCGATTTCAAATCCAACATTTCTGAACATATTCAGACTATATTCTGCACAAATACCCATGAGTACGTTAAACTGCAGTTGGGGCATTACTGCAACAGCAGCGCGAGTTAACACAAAACTGATTCCAACTCCGGCTACTTTTTTGGCGTTCCATAGACCACAAAGCTCACCGACGCCTTCAGAAGCGTAACTTTTGACGAGATCGTAAATACCTTTATCCATTTTGTGCAGGGCCGTTTCCAACGGCAAAGGCGTTATAAAATCAGCGATGTGCACCCGAATACCACCAATCATTTCGTCCGATGGCGTGTAGGCGACAAGACAATAGACGGAAGACTGATGTACCCATTTCTGCTCTTTGAACGACGTGATCATCGTTACTCCATAATCCTTGAGCACGTTCGCATGCTCACGAATAAAAACAGCATTGCGCTCGGGATGTTGATCCGCTCGATATATTTCAATCCTATAATCTGTCATTTTTAGCGGTATCTATTTCTAAAAAGTGACGACCGGAGATATCGCTTTTATTCAACAAGATATCGCGCGTAATCTGAGCGGTAACTGCACCACCAAACGTCACATCAGATCCCAGCTGCGGCCAGGTAGTGATCGATTTGCCAATTTCAGCAAGCGATTTTTTGAGTCCTTCAGACATGGTTTTCGGATCAATAATCTTTTGCACTGCGGCAATGAGGGCTTCACCTTCCGTACCCATTTTGATTTCTTCAATTTCATGAGTAGATAGCAATCCGTGAAACAATGGCGCTTCCGGTTCGAGATCATACCTTTCGATGTCAATCAACCCCCTATCGCTTGTTTGCATAATGAGTGGAATTTTTCGCTTTCGGGCCTCCTCTCGCAGGGCAATTTTTACTGCAATGCTATCGCATTCGTCAATGATAACATCTAAAGGATTGTGCTCTTCATCTTCAAAAAACGACGCGATATTCGCTGTTGTCACACCCGCATTAAATGGTTCTACTGATAAAAAAGGATCGAGCTCGGCAATGGACCGGCTCACGATCGTTGTTTTTGGCATTCCCAGCTGGTCAATGCCAGCAAATATGCGGTTCATGTTCGATAATTCCAGTTCGTCAAAATCTGCGATGCGCAAGGTTCCAAAGATTCGTTCCAGTGCAAGTGTCAAGGCGATAGAGTTACCAACGGAAAGCCCCACTACACCAATGCGTTTACGAGATAGTTCTTCCTGCTCCTCTACGGTAATTTTATGTTTATTTCTCGCCGTGCGAACTTCTACAAAATGTTCTGGCGAAAGCGTGCGAACGACAGTGTTTTTCCAGGGATAATACACCCAACAACCATAACTTTTCAACGGATGTTCCCGCTCGAAAGCTTCAATATATGGAGTGAGATCGCGATTTTTACTGTATTCTTTTGGATGGTTTAATTTGACCCAATCCGCTAGCTGAACATCAATGTTATTACATTGAACCAGTGCTGGTTGCGATTGTATCAACTCGTTCAAACGTTCCTTTTCAACGGTGATATTCATCCGAAATACGATGGGGTGCTGGGCGCTTTTTTCTTCCATAACTTAGATAGAACTTTGATTTTTCTTAAATTTATGGAAATAAATGACAATAAAAAAAGCCCCCTTTTTGGAAATATGACAAAGCTAAACAAGATAATTAACGTACTGTACATTGACGATGAGAAGAGTAACCTCTCTACTTTTAAAGCAGCATTTCGAAGAGACTTTAATATCTTTTTAGCAGAGAGTGCTAATGACGGATTTGACATTATGAAAAACAACGAAATTCATGTGTTACTCACCGATCAGCGCATGCCAAAAAAAACTGGGGTTGAATTTTTATCGTCTATCATTGAAGAGTTTCCTCATACGATAAGAATTTTGGTTACGGGCTATACGGACATGGAAGCCCTTGTAGACGCCGTCAATAAAGGCCATATTTTTAAGTATATCGCTAAACCCTGGGACAATGATAAACTGAAGGAAATCATAATCAAGTCTTACGAAGTATACCAATTGCATCAGGAAAATCAGGAAATTACAAAGCGTCTTACGGAGGCAAACGATCAGCTTGAATTCATGTTAAGACAGAAGCTATTGTCCTGATCGGTATTAGCAAATAGATTTTAGGTAGTGTCGCGAAGAAAATAGTGAAGTCCTGCGTATTACTTCTTCAAAAAGATAACCTTCATCTGCAGTTTTTTATCTATTTTAGATCAGAATTTTGAAAGAAAAGGAAGAAATAGAATATCAACGCCTTGTCGATAAGCTCAAGCAAGGAAAGCACGACGCTTTTGAGCAGCTCTACGACAATTATTCCAGCGCGTTGTACGGTGTGATCTTTCGCGTTGTCCGAAAAGAGGATGAGGCCGTAGACGCCATGCAGGAAACTTTCGTGAAAATTTGGAAGAAAATTCATGCTTTTGATTCATCAAAAGGACGACTCTACACATGGATGCTGAACATCGCGCGCAATACAGCGATCGATAAAGTAAGGAAAATAAAGCGGGAAGGAAAGGTTCAAATCCAATCTTTCGAAACATTCGTAAATACAAGTAACCTTCATAAAACATCTATGAATGTTGATCACCTCGGACTGAAAGAGACGGTCGACAAGCTGGATGCTGATCATAAGCTGATCATCGAATATTTGTACTTCGGGGGGTATACGCAGCAAGAAATTTCCGACGAACTGGGGATTCCGCTCGGAACTGTTAAAACGCGTGCAAGAAATGGATTGAAGAAACTGAGAAAAATGATGACAAACTTTATATTTTGGATTTAAAAGAATACATAGCGTCAGGAATTTTAGAGGCTTATGTTCTCGGTCAGGTTTCTCCACAGGAAAAACAGGAGGTGGAGTGCCTGTCTTCAATTTATCCAGCTGTAAACGAAGCGCTGGAAGCCTTTCAGGTTTCTATGGAAAAAGTCGCGGACCAAAATGCCATTACACCTCCGGAAGACCTTAAAGAGAAGGTACTTTCCACGGTTTATGAAAAGATTGATCAGGATCAGAAAGATGAAATCATCGAACATGATTTTACCTCCAGTAAAAAAACGACTGCTCAGAAGAAAGATCAAAAGAATAACTGGAAGTTGATGGCTGCGGCATTTTTTGCGCTCTTCCTGATTGCAACAACTGTGTTTATTAATACGAAAAGTGATAATAACGAACTGGAGGAAAAGGTCGCAGCACTGAAAAGTGATGTTCAGTCAACAAATGAAAAGATGAAAAATGTTTCATCGAATTATGTTGCCCAGCTCGAACAAAAAAATGAATTCCTCTCATTTCTGTCTGATACAAATACGCGGCGAGTATTACTCAAAGGAACCGATTTGAGTAAAACTTCACTTGTAAATGTTTTTTGGAATCAAGATGATAGTCGTGTCGTCCTCCAGGTTGAACAATTGCCCGATGCCCCGACTAAAAAGCAATATCAATTGTGGGCGATTGTCGACGGTCAACCAAAAAACATGGGCGTACTGCCCAAAAAACAGGAAACAGCTTTCATTGAAATCTCAAAAACAACGAAAGCCGCTGGAGCATTTGCAATAACACTGGAAGATGAAGGAGGGCGTCCCGAACCCAACCTTGATCAGTTGTATGTTATCGGAAACGTATAACCATGAATCAAAACAAAACGGATATCAAAAAATTGCTCGATCTCGAGCAATCTGCGCGCGCATTGGAAGTCAACCCGGAACAGCGCCGAAACATGAACCAAGAAATGGAGGGAGTAGCTGATCAGTTTCTGGATCAATTGTCCTCCGAAAAGACCTATTATTCCACGCAACCAGAAAAAGCTGTTTTTCATATCACAAATGAACAATCATCCGTCAAAAAAGTCTTGAATGTGGTATCCGATCATGTTTTTCCGCATGGAATTAATGCAGCATCTGGCGGACATCTGGGGTACATACCCGGTGGCGGACTATATGCGTCAGCAATAGCAGATTATCTGGCAGCTGTGAGCAACGTCTATGCGGGTATGCACTTTGCCTCTCCGGGAGCGGTGGAAATAGAAGAAGCTTGCCTGAATTGGTTAAAAACTTGTTTTGAATTTCCCGAGACGAGTATTGGGAACCTGACTTCTGGTGGATCAATCGCCAACTTGATTGCCTTAACGGCAGCCCGAGACGCTAAAAGCGTATTAAGTCAGCCGGTATCCGACGCGGTGATCTATATGACAGAACAAGTTCATCACTGCATACACAAGGCTTTGCGCATCATTGGTCTGGAAAATGTGACTATTCGAAGTGTGCGAATGGATGAACGGGGAAGAATGGATATAGATCAGTTGTCATCACTTCTTGAAATCGACGAAGAACGCGGTCAACGACCGTTCATGGTAATTGCCTCAGCGGGTACGACAGATACGGGAGCCATTGACCCACTCAACAAGCTATCCACAATTGCCAAAAAACACGACATGTGGTTTCACGTCGACGCGGCGTACGGCGGCTTTTTTAAGTTACTTCCCGAATACCAGCGCGCATTTGCGGGAATCGAAGAGGCCGACTCTCTGGTCATTGATCCGCACAAAGGGCTATTCCTGCCGTATGGCATTGGAGCCGTCTTGGTAAAGAATCGTGACGCTGTTTTTAAATCTCACCATTACACGGCGAATTACATGCAGGATGCCACCGCGGGAGATGTTCCCGTGAGTCCGGCAGATGTTTCTCCGGAATTAACCAAACACTTCAGGGCACTGCGCATGTGGCTACCCTTAAAACTACACGGTTTGGCACCTTTTCGAGCTGCGTTGGAAGAAAAAATTATGCTGACACATTATTTCCGCGAACGGCTCGAAGCTATCGGTTTCAAACTCGGTCCTCCTCCCGAACTTTCCGTAAGTTATTTTTGGTATCCGCAGACAGAAGCGCAAGATGCTTTCAATCAGAAATTGTTAAAGCGCTGTCATCAGGATGGTCGTGTATTTTTATCCTCCACACGCGTTGAAGGAAAATATGTTATCAGAATGGCCATTTTATCTTTTCGTACCCATAAAGCCACGATTGATCAAGCCGTCAGTATGCTCGAGGAGCAGTTAAACAAAATAATGGACTAAATCCATCATCGAGCTATTTCCCATTCCACTTATTCATTTCAAACACTAAGTGTTTTATAATGAGCGCAAACGACGTGCAGCGAAATCGAATACACAGCAAAATGGAGCGTTATGGTTTGTTGTTCATCGCCAACTAAGCACATTCTTATTTCAAAATTTATTGTTGTTTAAAATAAACTCGTTATATTTGCACTCCCCTTTCGGGGTTACTCTGATAACGATCAGACTAAAAATTGACATCATTTACCAAAGATATATTCGATATATTGCGGGGTGGAGCAGCGCCGAAAAACGAATCGAAGATTCAGCGTTTTTCGAGCATCCTCGAAATGAGAGCAAAATTGAAAATTTTGATCATTTCGGGATTGGTAGCTCGTAGCGCTCTCACAATAGCAATGAAGGTAATATAAGGTATATTGCGGGGTGGAGCAGCGCCGAAAAACGAATCGAAGATTCAGCGTTTTTCGAGCATCCTCGAAATGAGAGCAAAATTGAAAATTTTGATCATTTCGGGATTGGTAGCTCGTAGCGCTCTCACAATAGCAATGAAGGTAATATAAGGTATATTGCGGGGTGGAGCAGTTGGTAGCTCGTCGGGCTCATAACCCGAAGGTCATCAGTTCGAGTCTGGTCCCCGCTACCATTGAAGTGCATCATTTGAAAAAGTGATGCACTTTTTTTGTTTTTAGTCAATGATGATTAGTTTGATTCGATCGGTCTCAAATCCAAAACAACACAACTAATTAAGAAGTGAATTGAGTTCGTTTTGCCATTTATAAGGTGGAGGAGCATTCGGGTTGATTATATTTCCTGACTTGTCAATCAATACATATCGGGGCGCTGAACGAATCAGATAATCAGCTATTTCCTGATTGAAAAATTGTTTTTTTGCTACGAGGTGAACACCCGGAAACGCTTTTTCATCAAGAAATTTTTTCCAACGTTCAATTTCTTTTTTATCATATTCCAAGGCTATGAAAACAAAAACAATGTCTGTTCGATCTTTATATTTTTCAACGGTTTTGATATAATCAGAAACGGACGATAAACACGGACCACACCACGTGCCCCAGAAGGTGATATAGGTAATTTTGCCTTTAAAGTCACTCAGAGAAACATGATCTCCCTCTCGATTTGGCAACGAAAAAACGGGCGCTTCATTTCCAGGAAGAATCTCTTGAACTTTTTCGAAATACGGATAAAAATTATTACTTAGAAAATCGTTATTGCGTTCTTGAACGTAACTCTCTACTTCTCGTAATGTATTCTCAAATGTTTCGTAGTTATCAGCATTGTGCGGGAGATTGAGGTGAAGGTTCTTTACCAGAAAGTAGGCTGCTGTTTCTCTATCCATATCACTAAAAAGCTGTTGAGCCAATTCCCATTTTTTATAAAATACATTTTGATATTTAACCGAGTCTTCTTCATTGCCATGCTTCTTATCAAACCCAAAATTTAAAACCAACTGCACATTCTGGAAATACGCTGAAGTTAATCGAGTTCCATTTAAGGACGATAAAATAGTATCCATGTTAAGACCCAGCGTATCAGGTGGCAAGGGTTGAAAATTGTCATACGTATAATATTGATGATATTGGAGGTAAGAAAACAGTTGATTCATCATTTTGTACTTCTCATTTTTTTCCAAAAAGGTCACAACATCTTCAGGTAATCCGTATTTGTCGCGAATTTCTACGAAACGTTTTTGCAGGTGGTCATTTTGGCGCTGAACAATGGAATCAATTTCCCTGGGTGATTTCGTATACTGCTCATCTAACGATTTCACAATCTTTTCCTGGATTAATTCCAATAGCTTATTGTTTATCTGAACGGTAGTTGAATCACCGCTGTAATCAATATTACCCAATGAATCTACTAAAACGTGCAAACTATCCCCAGGTTGAAGATAAATCGGTTCTGCGAAATGAATCCTTCTCTTATTTGACTCAGAATGAAAGAAGTAAAAATCCTCTGTTTTAGTGTTTATTCTGAATTGTTTTCGATCAGTTCTGTCGTTGCCTGAAATATGCTCGACCTCCTTGTAAGCTGAGTTATAGAGCCGGATATTTCCAGCAGATTCAGTATTCAGTACCAATGTCGTTTTCTTTGACTTTTCTTTAAACGAATCACCACAGGCACTAAGAAAAATTAATACTATAGATACACAGATAAACTTCACACGAAAATCGTTCTAAATTATGTATGAGAGGCTGTCCTAGTAGGAGAGCCTCTCATTTCTTTACAATCTAAAATACTCAATATCTACACTTCTCTCTGCCTCAGTACTGGTTGTCAATTGACATTTTTTACAATCCATTGCACTACATGATATAAATGAGCCCGTCTGCATTGGTCTGTCACAATCAGAACCCGTTGAAGATTTACAATTACATTCAACCTTTGAAACAGATACATATTGCGATCCCGATATCTTATCAAGACTCCCCTCTGGAATAATCATAGCAAACCCTCTACCGAATGCATTGACATAAATAAAAGTATACCCTTCTGGTGCTTCTATCATGTTATTCTCCAAGTAAATTGGTTCAGGAACTTCTAAATCTCCATACATCTCATCTTCAAATATATTGAATTTTTCTCGCAACTCGGGAATTTCAAACATCTCTTCGAAACCTGCTGGTAAGTATTCATTTTCTTCCATCGCTCTTATATCTGAGCTGAAGTTAACATATCCCCCCCCTTTTAATATCATCGAGAGCAATATCCGCAGCTAGTGAAACATCCTTATTACATTGTGAACAAGGACTTGTAATCACGCAGGAAAGACTTCCAGAAGATTGATGAACTTGAGGATGGCACCCTCCCTCTTCACTTGCCCCTTCCTCTGTTTGAGTGCAGGTGCAAGTTAAACTGCCTGTCGCTCCACCAACTTTGGCTTCTAAAACATCATATTGGAGATAAACATACTTCCAACCATCAGGAGCAGTAAAAGTTAATGAGTTTTCTATTGTGTCAAAAAGAGTTCCTTTAGGAAAAAAAACTTTGTCAGTATCGTATTTACTCTTCGCTGATTGTTGTGAGGAATTGAATGAACTTTGCGAATCATCATTCTCTAAGGCGTTATTTTCTAATTGATTACTTTCTTTGTTGCACGAATAAATCACAACACCTAATACGGCTATAAACAAGCCTCCAAAAACTATTTTTTTCATTTTACTAAAATTTAAACAATTATCAATAAAAAGAAATGGGCTTTCCAGATCTTTAGGTGCTCAATGTATTTTTAAGTGATCACTACATCAATTGAACAGTGCAAATCAAAAAAAAAAAACGACCTGCAAAATCTAACTGCATTTATTTTTAAAAAACCAAGATTTTAACATTTTTTGTACTACTTATGTTAAAAACATTATGGTTTGCTCCGCTCAATGAGTTGTCCCCGATTCACTATCAAGAAAAACCTGATACACTACTACCCGCAATTATGCTTAACAACAACTTAGTCCAGGCGGGTTATTAACCCCACCCATTTTCATCTCGCTTCAAAAGGTTCACCACAGTTTTTACAAAACTTTGCAGACCGTTCATGTCCCGTTTCTCCGCATCCCGGACATTCAAAAGGTTTAATGTTGTCTTTTTTAATCGCGGTCATTTCCGAAGAGACAATTCCCGTAGGCACCGCAATAATGGCATAACCAAAGAGCATGATGAAAGAAGCCAGCGCTTGCCCCAGGGGCGTTATCGGTGCGATATCACCATAGCCAACGGTGGTGATCGTAATAATAGCCCAGTAAATACTGCGTGGAATACTTGTAAAACCAGCCTCGTTGGGTTCAATTACGAACATCAATCCTCCCATGATAACTACGATGGTAAGAATGGAGATTAAAAATACAATGATCTTATGGCGACTATTGGATAACGCCTCTCCAAGAATATCAGCTCCCAGCATGTAACGCGAAAGTTTGAGAATGCGAAAAATCCGTAAAAAACGAACCGATCGTATGACCATCAAAGCCTCTGTACCCTCTATGAAAATACCCACGTACGTAGGAAGTAGCGA
>JBNJEH010000063.1:0-18594 GCA_051745635.1 Bacteroidota bacterium | reverse complement strand
AAATGAAGCGATAAACGGCGCGAATCATTTAGAAAACGCCGCCCGATTCAGGAATTTTTTTCCTTTTTAATCAGTTCTTTGTGTTTGGTTTTGAGTTCCTGAATTCGCTTTAATTTCCCTTTTAAACGAATGTTTCGGGCAGTATCTGTATAAAACTCGTGGATATTTTCGAGGTAGTGCAATTGATATTCGATCCACTCCAAATCGGTCATGGTTTCCCCTTGTGATTCGAGTTCGCTCCGCAGCTTGGAAGCGACGGTGTAATAATCGGCCCTGCCCAGGTAGTCGTGGTCTGCATCGCACATTATTTTTTCCAGCAACGTTTGTGGCGGAACTTCTTTCGTGGTTGACATGATGATTTGAACGATTTGATCAATTTGATTTTTGTTGTATCCGAAGTCCGGGAGTTCCCTTCTCACCAGTTCCGCTCCGATTTCTTCGTTGTGTTCGTACTGTACAATAAAACCGGCGTCGTGGAAAAGCACCGCCGTGCGCAAGATGGTGAGTTCTTCGCCTTCCACTCCTTCCAGTCCTGCTATTCTGATGGCACAGCGCTCGACATTCAGCGTATGTTTTAAGTTGTGATAATTCAAATCATCGGGCAATGAAGATTTCAGTTTGTTGATGATGTGTCGGCGAGCAAAAGCGAAATCCATATTTTCGAGGTCGCAGCGTTTTCTCAAACTGCTGTTGGCGAGTTTACCTTCTCTAAAGAGTGAGTATTTGGGCTGCAGTGCTTTCAGGAAAAACATATCGACTTCTCCGCCATGTTTGATTTCAATTTCTCCGCGATGTTCCAGCTCAAAATAGGGGAGGACATGTCCCGCGACGCGGTCGGTGATCGTAATATTGTCCGCCAGTGAGTTTTGCTCTGCCCGGGCGGCTATATTAACGGTATCTCCCCAGACGTCAAAACTCATTTTTTTGCTTCCGATAATTCCCGCAACGAGCGGTCCGGCGTGTAACCCAATCCGAATTTCCCAGAAGTCCTGTCCGGTAGCTTTGGCGAGCTGCTTTTCATTGTTCATGAAATTCCGTATTTCCAGTGCTGCCAAACATGCTCGAACTGCCGGTTTTTTATTTTTCTCAGTGACGCCGCCCAGTGCCATGAAAGCATCACCAATGGTTTTTATTTTTTCCAGTTCGTAGCGCTCCATGATTTCATCAAATTTATTGAAATACGTTTCGAGCTGCCTCAACAATTCCATGGGTTTGCGGTGCTTGGCTATTTTGGTAAAAGCTACAAAGTCGGTGAACAGCACCACGCCTTCTTCAATTCGTTTGGGGGAGAATTTCCCCGATTTGTTGAGGTCGCGCAGCACATTTTGCGGGAAAATATTTTCCAGCAATTGATTAATCCGTTGGTCTTTGAAATACAAGGTTTTAAAGACTTCAATTTTTGCTTTAACTAAATTCGGATTGAAGGGTGTGGAGATATAGTCAACTGCACCTTCGCGAAAACCTTTCACGAGTTCGGCACCGCTGGATGTCGATTCACTGATAACGATTTTATAGGCATCTTCGGAATCCGGATTTGATTTGAGGCGCTGCAACAATTCGAAGCCATTAACGGATTCGAGCTGAATATTGATTAAAATAACCCCGATTTTCCGCTTTTCTAAAATGGGCCAGGCCTGTTGTTCCGTTTCACAAAAGATGAGATTGTTCCCACCGCCATTGAGCATGGCTCTAAGACCTGAAATGTTAGTCGCGTTACTGTCGAGTACAAGTATGTTTATAAAGCGTTCCAATATGAATCATCACTGAGTTCTAAACGAATGTAAGCAATTTTGAAGTTCATAGAGCGTTGCGATAATTTTTTTTCAGTGAATTTTGCAAAAAAATGATTTCAGATCGATTCTCTGAAATAAAAAAAGACCATTGCGCCATGCAACGGTCTTTAAATTAAATTGAAAGTTGTTTTTTGTTACAAATGCATAAAGTCCTTTTTGGCGAGTAATTCATCTTCAGACTCGCGATAATCCGGGTCGTCTACACAGCAATCCACCGGACAAACGGCAGCACACTGGGGTTCATCGTGAAAACCAACACACTCCGTACATTTGTCCGTCACGATATAATAGACGTCCATGTCTACCGGTTCTTGTTCTTCTTCTGCATCTACTTCTTCGCCATTCGGAGGTTTTACCGTACCGGCCAGCGTCGTTCCATCTGCGTAAGCCCATTCGGCTCCCCCCTCGTATATTGCATTATTCGGACATTCGGGCTCACAAGCCCCGCAATTTATGCATTCGTCCGTAATCATTATTGCCATACTAACGCTATTTTAACTATTTGTTCTTTACATTTGCAAAGTTACTAAACACAGCGGAGAAACTTTTGTTTTATTGCTGACAAATATGTTGAAATTTTCATGGAACAGTTGGATCGAAAAAAGACTATACAGACGCTACTGCTGCTTGGAACTTCGATGCGGTTATGGGGAGAAAATCAGCCGGAATCAGCTTTCCATCCCTTCGTTGCCGGATCCTATTTTGAACGCATGAATGCTATTATAGAGCGTGAACAACATCATAACGGTTGGTTTACACCGGAGACTGTGCGCTACAGCTTTTTGCAATGGGGACGCAGTTTAACAGATGACCAGCTGGAACAGTGGTTAGAACCGTACGATGTGGCCAAACGACCTGAAAAAGTCGGGATTATCATGGCGGGAAATATTCCGTTGGTGGGATTTCATGATTTTTTGAGCGTATTGCTTTCTGGACACCTGCCCAAAATTAAACTCTCGCGCGACGACGATCGGTTATTGCCGAACATCATCGATTTGCTGATTGAATTACAGCCGGAACTCAAAGCGCGCGTAGAATTCGTCGATCGCTTAAATGATATAGATGCAGTTATCGCTACGGGAAGCAATAATACTGCGCGATATTTTGAAAAATATTTTGGTCATTTGCCGTGTATTATCCGAAAAAACAGGACTTCACTGGCGGTGTTAACTGGATCCGAAACGACCGAAGAGTTATCGCAACTGGGGAAGGACATCTTTCAGTATCACGGATTGGGCTGTCGGAATGTTTCGCATTTGATGATTCCCGAAACGTTTGATTTAAATGAACTCTTTGGTGCAATCGTCGATTACGGATCGATTATTCATCACCATAAATACGCCAATAATTATGATTATTACAAGGCGATATACCTGATGAATCAAGAGGCAATCGTTGAAAACGGATTTGTACTCATGCGTCCATCATCTCAGTTATTTGCGCCTATTGGTGTGCTCCATTTTCAGCGCTACGAGGCGATGGAAACCGTTCAAGAGTATATAGAGGCACATGAAGATGAATTACAGGTGGTTGTTGGAAGAGATTATACGCCTTTCGGGAAAGCGCAGGAACCAGCACTCGAAGATTATGCCGATGACATCGATACCCTGGCGTTTTTGCAAGACTTAAATTGAATAGAGTACCGCTTTTTGAATTGATGTGAACGGCATTTTGCTGCTGCAATTTGTGAAAAAAAAATGGTTAGATTTGTGTTTAAAAGAAAAATAGTATGAAATTATTAGCTGATCAAGTTGTATTAATAACAGGAGCTTCGCGCGGAATTGGAAAAGCCATTGCGGAGCGATGTATCGCGGAAGGAGCGAAAGTAGCTTTCACTTATCTTTCTTCTGATGAAAAGGCGAAAGCCCTCGAAGATGAATTGAGTCAGGGAGGAGGCGAAGTAAAAGGGTTTAAATCAAACGCCGCTGATTTTGATGCGGCACAGGAACTGGTTAAATCCGTTATGGACGTTTTTGGTACGATCGATGTTCTCGTCAATAATGCGGGAATCACGCGCGATAATTTGTTAATGCGGATGACAGAAGAAATGTGGGATGAGGTGATCAATACCAATTTGAAATCTGCATTTAACTTGACCAAAGCTGTTCAGCGCCCGATGTTAAAGGCGCGCAAGGGCTCCATTATCAATATGTCTTCAGTTGTAGGAGTATCTGGAAATGCAGGTCAGGCCAATTACGCAGCATCGAAGGCTGGAATGATTGGATTTACAAAATCGGTGGCCCAGGAATTAGGATCGCGAAATATTCGCTGTAACGCCATCGCGCCAGGTTTTATCGAAACTGAAATGACCGAACAACTGGATGAAAAAGTAGTGCAGGAGTGGAGAAATTCAATCCCGCTTAAACGAGGAGGAAAACCGGAAGATGTTGCCAACGCGGTGGTGTACCTCGGCTCGGATTTGTCGAATTACGTGACCGGTCAGACGCTGCAGGTATGTGGTGGAATGCTGACATAGAAATTTATGAAGAGCGATAAAATAATTGATTTAAATGTACGTTTTTACTTTAAACAATTAAATATTCGCTTATGGCAAATCATTACTCGACGAAATCTCCTGCGGCCCGGGAGTCTAAAAAAGGGCCTTCAAAAAACAGTATTCATCAAATTTTGAACTATTCCAGGAGCCTGGAGGTGAAGAAAAACCGGAAAGAATCCTTTTTAGTTCATTTAAATTAATCAAAAAGAGGCTTCGGCCTCTTTTTTTTATGACTTGTACCCCAATAAAATCAGTACATTCACTAGTTGAAAGGATAAAAATGAAAATTTTTATTAAAAATATTAGGTTTACCGGACTATCGGAAGTACCTTCGTCCTTTATTTTTAATATTTATATTTTATGCCACAAGGAACAGTTAAGTTTTTTAACACAGAGAAAGGATTCGGTTTTATCGTACCGGAGGAATCAGGAAATGATGTATTTGTACACGCAAATGGATTATTGGATGAAGTTCGTGAAGACGACAAAGTAGAATACGATGTAGAACAAGGAAGAAAAGGATTGAATGCCGTGAACGTAAAAGTTCTCGGTTAATAAAAATATCGTTTTTGTTACCTATTGGCCGCTTGTGAAAACGAGCGGCTTTTTTTTATTTAAATTGTCTGAATTTCTTCAATTTTACACACTACTAAATTGCACTCCGCAACTGCAATGCTCTTGAAAAATCAGCGATCGCAGCGAAAATAAAACCTGAATTGTTAACTTCTTTATTTAAAATCATTCTAAGTAAAATGAAATTTAATGTATATTTGTTGCAATGAAAGTAATTATAGCAGACAGTAATGATATTGTTCGGGTTGGTTTGAGAGCGATTCTCGCCGCCGACCAGTTCAATGAAATTGTTGGCGAAGTTACTTGCAATGAAGAGCTCGTAGAACAACTGCAGAATTTTGAGACCGATTTAGTTTTAATTGACTACACCGCACCAGGATTCTCGATTGATGTGATCCCGCAGCTGTTAGCCAAACATAGACAGGTAAAATTCGTCGCCATCACTCCTGAGCAGAACCCCTCTGTTATTGTAGAAGCACTGCGTTCCGGGGTAATGAGTTATGTCAAGAAAGACTGCGATATTCCAGAAATTCTATCCTCTATTAAGGAGACGGGCGCAGGCAAGAAGTTTTTTTGCGGACAGATCTTGGAATCCATTCAGCGCGCTGCCATTAATGTGGATGATTTGAATGTCGACGAGTTTTCGTGTGAACCAGTTTTATTGAGTGAGCGGGAAATGGAAATCATCAAATATATCGCCGAGGGCAACACGAATGCGCAGATTGCAGATTTATTGCACCTCAGTCCGCACACGGTAACGACGCATCGCAAAAACATCATGGGCAAACTGGGAACAAAAAATACTGCTGGAATCGTGATGTATGCGGTAAAGACCAACCTCGTCACACCGAACAAGTTTCTCTTTGCCGGAGATGGCGGTTCCTGAAAAATTATTCCACACAACGCTACTCGTTGATCTAACCCCGCTTTTTTATATAAATTTGCCGCATGGAGCAGCGATACCTTTTTGAGATGGCCTACGATGGAACCAATTACGCGGGTTGGCAGGTACAGCCCGGCGTGGATACCATTCAAGGTGAATTGACGCAGCAGCTGACGCGTTTGCTCGGCAATCGTCCTGTTCAAGTGGTCGGATGTGGACGAACGGATGCAGGGGTGCATGCCAGTCAATATTTTTTTCACGTCGATCTACCAGAGCGAATGGCTGCAGATCAACTTGTTTACAAACTCAACAAAATGCTGCCGCCAGCCCTCGTTATTTATGATGCTCGCGTCGTTCAACCTGATTTTCATGCGCGTTTTGATGCAACTGCCCGCACTTACCGGTATTTTATCCAGCATCAAAAATATCCATTCAATCGCTATTACAGTTGGTATTTTCCTCAAGATTTAGACGTAGCAGCAATGAATAGGGCGGCAGAATGCTTAATAGGCAAAAAGGATTTCACTTCATTTTCCAAGCTGCATACGGATGTCCAAACGAATATTTGCACCGTTCACCATGCCGTATGGACAACCAACGAACATCAGATTCAATTTGAGATCAAAGCCAATCGTTTTTTGCGGAATATGGTGCGCGCGATTGTCGGTACCTTAATTGATGCAGGTCGGGGTAAATTGTCCCCCTCTGAATTTCAGTCAATTATTGAGAAAAAAGACAGAGGTTCAGCCGGTGTTTCCGTTCCCGGACACGGTTTGTTTTTGCACAAAATTGATTATCCTGAAGACAATTGATTGATGATCATTTAATACCGTAATGTAAAATTAACATCAGAAGCGGTAAAAAAAAGACAGCTTATTTTATTTTTGTTCTATGTATCGCACACTACTTATAATTTATTCACTTGTTTTAGCAGGCGTTGTGAACGCTCAGGGCTGGATGCCGCAAGGGGTTCGTTCATCTTCGATGGGGCACGCTTCCGTGGCATTGGTCGACGCTTACAGTTTTCATCACAATCCCGGTGCTCTCGGATTTCTAAAAAAAGGTTCGGCAGGTGTAGCCTACGAAAGCAGGTATATGCTCAAGGAATTACAACATCAGAGTTTCGCGGTGGCGCAACCGTTGAAACGCGGAGTGGTCTCTGTGGGTGGACAATTTTATGGGTATGAACAGTTTCGAACAAACCGAATAGGAGGGGGGTATAGTATGCAGCTCAGCGAACAGATTTCTGCCGGTGTTCAGGTCAACTATTTGTCCTTGAGGCTCGATCCGACTTACGGTGTTAAACATACAGTGACTGGCGAATTTGGATTGCTTGCCCGCATCAACAAAAAAGTACAAATCGGTTTTTCAGTAATGAATCTGGGACGTGCTAAACTATCAGAATTTCAGGATGATCGATTTTCGACACTCGTTCGGCTGGGGGCGAATTATCGCATTATAGAAGACCTGCTCCTCGCAGTGGAAGTATCTCAGGAAGTGGCTTATAATGCGCGTGTTCGGGGCGGATTAGAATATCATCCAAAAACGGTAGAATCTCTATACCTCCGTTGTGGCGTGCAAAGTGCTCCGATGGAACTCGGATTTGGCCTCGGTTGGTCCTTTGATAAATTGCAAATTGATTTGGGGACGCAATACAATCAATTGTTGGGTTGGACACCCGCTGCAGCATTGAGTTTTGACTTTTACACACCAGAGAAATAATAGGTATGCTTCGCTATATTGGAATATTTTGTCTGCTTTTTTTTCCGCTATTCGGCTGGACACAAAAAAAGAATGATGTCATCCAACAGCGCATTGAGTTCATTGCCGAGGAGTTAGAAGCAGAGAATATTTCGCTGGAAGATGTTTTTGACCTGCTTTATTACTATTACGACCACCCGCTGAATCTCAATGAAGCCACCCGCGATGATTTGCAGGAACTGCGTTTATTGTCGGATTTTCAGATCAACGAAATGATCGAAGAGCGCGAAAAACGGAATGGATTTTCAACCGTTTACGAACTCACTGATATTAAGTACTGGGATATTCCCACGCTGGAGAATGTCCTTCCGTTTGTCGTGGTAGCCCCGCTGGAAGAAGAAAAAGATCGCGACTGGCTCGAATACCTGAAAGATGGGAAATTGGAAGCTTACTTTCGCTATCAACGCGTTTTGGAAGAAAAGAGGGGATACGAGGATGTAAGTGATGAAGAGAAAGAAGAGAGCAACTCGTACTATTGGGGAAGTCCTGACAAAGTATATTCCCGTATTCGCTATACCCATAAGAAGGACCTGAGCATCGGGATCACCATGGAGAAAGATGCCGGTGAACAGTTGTTTGGAAAAACCCAGCCACAAGGTTTTGATTATTACAGCGGTCACGCCTATTACAGCAATGACAATAAATTTCTTCGCAAGGTGGCCATCGGCGATTTCCAGGTAGAATTGGGGCAGGCGCTGGCTTTTTGGACGGGGTACGCCTTTAACAAAACGGTGGACGCTACAAATTTGCGAAAAAATGCCAGGGGATTGCGTCCTTATGCATCCGTTGATGAGACACGATTCATGCGTGGAGGTGGTGTGGAATTGGGGTGGAAAGGACTTTCTTTGACGACCTGGGCTTCACAAAAAGGTGTAGATGGATCATTACAGACCGTCGATACTTTGGAAAGTGGAGCTGAGGCGCGGATGGCATCTTCGATTAACCTTTCAGGTTTTCACCGTACCACTTCTGAACTGGAACGAAAAAACAGCCTTCAGGAAACTGTTTTGGGGAGTAATTTGAAGTACGAATACCGCGGTTTTCAGGTCGGTGTATCGGCTATCACACAGCGGTTCGACCTTCCTTATGCCCGCGCTGATCGGTTGGTGAACAAGTACGAGTTCGGTGGTGATGAGTTGACTAATATCAGTGCTGATTATTCGTATATTTTCAGAAACCTCAGTGTTTTTGGTGAGGTGGCACAAAGCCGTTCTTCCAATGCTATTGCCATTTTACAAGGTGCTTCTTTTGCTTTGAGTAAACGCGCTTCTCTGAGTGCGATGTATCGAAATTACCCTAAAGATTACCATACATTTTATGCCCGAGCTTTTGGTGAGTCGAGTCGGCCGATCAATGAAAAGGGATTTTACCTTGGTGGTCAATTCGACCTCAATGACAACTGGAGCCTCAATACCTACGTAGATTTCTTTTCTTCTCCCTGGCTGCGTTTTCGCGTAGATGCTCCGAGTGAAGGACACGAGGTTCTCGGTCAGCTGAAATATCGTCCGGGTACTGACCTCGAATTATTCCTCAGAGTGCGCGAGCAACAAAAAATGCAAAATAGCCGGGATTTCGAGACGAATATTCGTCCGGTAGAGACGTATACGCAGCGCACCTATCGATTGAGTGGTAGGTTTAAATTACAAGGCGGATGGCAGTTGAAGTCGCGTGTAGATTACGTGACTGATTTTCGCGAAAGCATGGGGTTTCAGGACGGCTTTTCTGTGAGTCAGGATTTACTTTACCGCAGCGATGGATTCCCGCTGGAATTTACTTTCAGGTATGCCATATTTGATACCGACAGTTATGATGTGCGGGTTTATTCCTACGAGTATAATTTGCAGAACGTATTTAGTATTCCCGTTTATTTTGGGCAGGGAAGCCGGGGATATGCGATGATGCGCTACACTTTTATGAATGGGAAATGCGATCTGTGGTTGCGCTATGCCGCCTTTGTTTTTGATCAGGAAGGAGAACTCAGCTCGGGTTCCGAAACCATAAAGGGAAACGTGCGGAGCGAAGTAGGAGCACAGTTGCGTATACGATTATAAGTCCGCTTGATCCGATTTTTCAAGAATATCCCAGGTATGATCCGCTAATAACTGAACAGTAGCTATAAATTCAAATTGATTCCCAGAACGCCCCCATTGTCCGGGTGCTATGAGCGAGAGTACATATTTTTCATTTTCTTTCTGATAAAGATGGTAGGTGTGATTAATCAGCGGTTCAAAACGCATTTCAGCATCGTAGATTTTCTCAGAAATTTGTTTTCGCTGCTGTAAACCTTTCGCCTGATCTGCCAACAATTGCATTTGTTTGTACAATTGATCGAGCTGCATATCGGTTTGGTGTTCCATGGCATTCATAGCCCTGCCTTTTAGTTTACCTTCATCTTCTGGTTTCACTACAGCGCTTCCCGTATTATGTGCGTAGGGAAGGTTGTGCGGGTTTTCCGTTATTTTTTCGGGATCAATGGGATTTTGAAAATCATCTTTTTTATTCTGCGATTTCTCTTCCTGCTGCTCGTTTTCCTTAGCCATAATTTTACGTTTTCTTCCTTTCTACAACACGAAAATAAGGAAATGGTTGTGTTTCCCTCCACGAAATACCTTAAGAATTTCCAATATTAATTCTATTTTTGTTCCAAACTCAAAAGAAATGGGAAACAATTTATTAAAAGGTAAAAAAGGAATTATTTTCGGAGCGCTCAACGACATGTCGATAGCATGGAAAGTGGCTGAGATGGCAAAGGAAGAAGGTGCTGAGTTTGTTTTGACGAATGCGCCGATTGCTATGCGCATGGGAGAAATTAACGCGTTGGCAGAAAAGACCAACAGTAAGGTGATCCCGGCGGATGCAACGAGTGAGGAAGATATTGAAAATCTCATTGAATCTTCTATGGAACATTTAGGAGGTAAACTGGACTTTATTCTTCACTCGATAGGAATGTCTCCGAATGTCCGTAAAGGAAAGCACTATACGAACATCAATTACAAGTTTTATAATCAGACGCTGGATGTTTCTGCAGGATCGCTTCACAAAGTGCTCGCTACGGCGATGAAGCACGATGCGATTAACGAGTGGGGATCGGTATTGGCCATGACCTACATCGCTGCACAACGTATATTTCCAGATTACAATGATATGGCCGACGCCAAGTCGCTTTTAGAATCAATTACGCGCAGCTTTGGTTACCATTACGGTATTAAGAACAAGGTACGTATCAACACGATTTCACAATCTCCGACCGTTACCACAGCAGGGAAAGGAATCAAAGGATTTGATGAATTTATCAACTTCAGCGATCAGATGAGTCCGCTGGGTAATGCATCTGCCGAAGCTTGTGCTGCGTATTGCATATCGATGTTCTCGGATTATACGAAGTACGTGACGATGCAGAATTTGTTCCACGACGGAGGGTTCAGCAATACCGGCGTAACGCAACAGGTAATTGAGCGCTTTGCAAACGAGGGTGATTGAATCAGGAATGCTGAGTCTTATTCGATGAGGTTTTCTAAAGAAAAATCATCTTGTGGCTGGATATTATGATGGTTGCTCAAAGATGTTTGAAAGGATGAATCCATGAGGGGTAGTGAGAGCTTCCCCTTTTTCTATGACAGGATTACCAATGTAAGTCGTATTAAAGATACAGATGTTAGACAGTTAGACAATAGATGTTAGATAACTGATATTAAGAAATCTAACATCTCCAAGTCTAACATCTTTTATAATCTGAGCAACCAATAAGAAAGAATGTTTTAAATTAAAATTTACGACCTATCCTGGAACCGACTAAAAGGAGCTCAACGCGATGTGCTGAGCGCCCAAGTCGAAGTGAAGTTAAACCTATTTCTATGATTTAAATTTGCATTTCTACATCGTTTCAATTGTATCATTATAAGTGGCTGAAGCCACTGTGAGAATGGATTGTGCTTCCATCAGTGAGGGGTAAATCCCTCGGCGATGGAGTGTTGAATAGATCGTTGGAAAATCGCTGATTTCAATAGATTTTCGTGAAATTAAATTGATGACTCATCTGAGTTTAGATATCATTCAATTTTTAGACTTGTTTTAAGCTGTGAAAGCAACCAGTGCGGGAGCGAAAACAAAAAAGCCGGAGTTGACTGTTCAACCTCCGACTTTCTGATGTATAGTTTCTTAACGCTTTATTGCATCGACAGTTTTTTCTCCAGTTCTGTCAAGTAGTTTTTAAATTGCTTGTCAGTTTCTGATAGATTATTTACAGTACGGCACGCGTGCAAAACGGTGGCATGATCTTTACCACCGCAATGGGCTCCTATATTCGCCAATGATGATTTGGTCATCTTTTTGGAGAAATACATCGCAATTTGACGCGCCTGTACAACTTCTCGCTTGCGCGTTTTTGATTTTAATATTTCTATTTCGAGGTCAAAATAATCACAAACTACTTTTTGTATATATTCGATTGAAACTTCGCGCGCCGTATTCTTCACGAATTTGTCAATCATTTGTTTGGCCAATTCCAGCGTAATGGATTTTTTGTTGAGGGAAGCTTGAGCGAGCAACGAAGTTAACGCCCCTTCCATTTCCCGGATGTTGGTGTTAATGCTGTAAGCCAAATACTCTACCACGTCTTTTGGCAAGTCAATGCCGTTCCCATACATTTTCTTCTCGAGAATAGCGATGCGTGTTTCCAAATCGGGAGATTGAAGGTCTGCAGAAAGTCCCCATTTGAATCGGCTCAGGAGGCGTTGTTCCATTCCCTGCATTTCGACCGGCGCTTTGTCCGAAGTCAGAATAATTTGCTTTCCGTTTTGGTGCAAATGATTGAAGATATGGAAGAAAACGTCCTGTGTCTTCTCTTTACCCGAGAAAAACTGTACATCGTCGATGATGAGGACGTCCATCATTTGATAAAAATGGATAAAGTCATTGGTTGTATTGTTTTTGATCGAATCAATAAATTGGTGTGCGAATTTTTCCGAACCGACGTAGAGTACCGTTTTGTTGGGAAATTGATTTTTAATTCCGATACCAATGGCATTTGCCAGGTGCGTTTTGCCCAGTCCGACACCTCCGTAGATGAGGAGCGGGTTAAAAGCAGTGCCTCCAGGTTTATTGGCAACCGCATATCCAGCAGAACGCGCCAAACGATTACAATCACCTTCTACAAAATTTTCAAACGAATAAGAAGGATTGAGATTGGCATCTACGTTGACCTTTTTGAGTCCGGGAATCACGAACGGATTGCGTATTTCTTTTTCATTGACGTCTAAAGGAACTGTTACGGGCGCATTTTTGAGTGAACTTTTCCCCGAAGTTGGCAAATTCACCGTGTAAGGTGTAGAATTTGGAGAGTTCTTCTCCATGATAATCGAGTATTCCAGCCGACCATTAACCCCCAGTTCTTTTTTAATGACCTTTTTCAAAAGACCGATGTAGTGTTCTTCCAGCCATTCGTAGAAAAAATGTGATGGAACTTGAATCGTGAGCACATCTCCCTCCAGTTTCATAGGAACGATCGGAGAGAACCATGTTTTAAAGGCCTGTAAAGGAATGTTATCCTTGATCACTTTGAGGCAGGCTTCCCATTTTTGTTCGTGTAACTTACTCATTTAGTTCGTTTAAAGCGTTTTTAGCAATTCTATCTCGATCGGCATGCCGATTATTTTTTTCGTTTTGACAGAACAAATATTTACAGAAAAAAGTTAAAAAAAAAATCAAATACCTATTGACTTTTTAAAAAGTTTTACACCTTAAAATAATTTTAAATTATCTGCTAAGATTGCTTTTTCGTCGTAATAAAATGTTATTTTCATCGATAAAATTGCGTTTTTCAGTGTATGTCGCTGATGTGCAATTTATCACTTCGAATATACAGAACCTTTTTTAATTATTAACACTTATTTGTTTAAAAAATGCAGAAAGAAAATAAGTTTTTGCTAACAGAATCGACCACACTGCGCGTGCGTTATGGGGAGACGGATCAAATGGGGTATTGTTATTACGGCAACTATGCACAATATTTTGAAGTTGGACGCGTCGAAGCGCTGCGTTCACTCGGGATGTCTTATCGCGATCTGGAGGATATTGGGGTGATGCTGCCCGTTAGTGATTTTCAGGTGAAGTACAGAGCTCCTGCAAAATACGATGACGAGTTAACGATTGTGACACATATTACAAGTGTTTCAGGTGCTCGAATTACTTTTGATTATGAAATTTATAATGAATCGGATCAATTGATTGCCACAGCTTCTACTACACTGGTTTTTGTCGATAAACATACGATGCGTCCGAGCAAACCGCCAGTGGAATTTATGGAGTTGTTCGACAAATAATTGATTAAAAAAGCTCAACTATTATGGAAAGTAGCAAGGGGAACTTTTCCCTGGAAAACCTTGGAGAATCAGCGGCTAAACGCTTTGTTGCTGGTCGAACTGGTGAAATAAAGCTCGGTCAACGTTTGACGGTTGTCAGCCAGGCAAAATACGTTTTATTGGTTATTGCAGAAAGTGTGGGACCACGGGCAAATCACGGAAAATCCGGAGCTGAAAACGGAGGGGAAGCTTTTCTCTCGAAATTGCTCAATATGCAGTCCAACGAATTTTTGTCTGGTGAGACAATGGGAGTGCTGGGGACGATCAAGATGGATGTTGAAGAACCACATGTAGCACTGCACGACTACGTGAGCGAACTGGATGATTTTGTCGAAGAAGTACTGAATACCTCGCTCCATGAAGGGCAGGTACCTATTGTCGTGGGCGGTGGACATAACAATGCTTATCCATTGATTCGCTTTACAGCTCGTCGGCACGGGGAACAGTTATCCGTTGTCAATTTAGACGCTCATGCGGATTACAGGGCACTGGAAGGAAGACACAGCGGGAATTCATTTTCCTATGCATTTGATCAGCAATGGATGCAGAAGTACTATGTTTTTGGACTTCATCCCCGATATAACAGTCAACAAATCATTGACGATTTAAGAAAAGATCAGCATTATTTCACGTTCGATACGGAATATTTGGACGGAGAAAGCCATTTTTTAGATGATTTCAGAACGATTCGACGCACTATTTCCGGGAATGATGCTCCCGTTGGGCTGGAATTAGATATGGATACAATTGAATTCATGCCGAGTAGTGCAATGACGCCCGTTGGTATAACATTGCGGGAAGCCCGGCAATTTATCCGTACATTTGGGACAGTAGGTAATGTGCGCTATCTTCACTTGCCAGAGGCGGCGCCAAAAACAGATTACGAAGCTGAGTGGGTTGGAAAAGCACAGGCGTATTTAGTGACTGATTTTATCGAAGTGCATGGTAAATCATTGAAAACATAGTATTATTGTATTGAGCAAATGACAAACATGAAAAAAGTGGGATCAATTTTTAGAGCTGTGTGGGCCTTTTTCCCGATTCATCTGCTTTTTTCGCAGCTCAAGTATAATCTGATCGTACTATTTTACTGGATTTTCCTGTTTGCCATTATCAACAGTCAGGCTGGGATAGGAATCGGTTTGCCATATTTGTTTCTATCCCCGGAATACCTCGGAAGTTCCAGTTATCTGGCTTTTTTGCTCGTTGGGTTTAGTTTTGGAGGCTTTATTATGGCTTTTCACACGTATTCCTACATTCAACTGGGACCAAAATATCCGTTTATCGCCACTCTGTCGCGGCCTTTCTTTAAATTTTCGCTGAATAATAGCTTGATCCCATTGATTTTTTTAGTGAATTTGGTCGTCGCCATTTATAATTTTCAAACAACCCAGGAATTTGTTTCCAATTCCGGCATCTGGATACAAATCGGTAGTTTGCTGCTGGGCGTCGTTCTTTTTGTAAGCTTTGCATTTTTGTACTTCTTTCCGACCAACAAGGATTTGTTCAAGCTGACGGGAAAACGATCGGAAGATTTTGTTAAAAAAAGCAGTAATGTCAACGCTTCCCTGCATAAAAAGCAGACCTGGTACGAAGATTTTTTGCGTAAGAATTTGGATCGCTACTATTACATAGGTACCGGATTGCGCATTAAAAAGTCGCGCAGTTCGATGCACTACGATCGTCAACTGCTGAATCAGGTTTTTAGTCAAAACCACATCAACGCCTCCTTTTTTGAGGTCATTTTGATTTTATCTTTTTTTGCCATCGGATTTTTTCGGGATCAAGAGCTTTTTCAGGTCCCCGCAAGCGTTAGTATCATGATGCTTTTTACCATTATCATCATGTTGGTCAGCGCCTTTTTTTCCTGGCTGAAGAACTGGACTTACGTCGTGCTCATCGGATTATTTCTGATTATCAATTTTTTGAGTAAAGAAACGCAACTGTTTCAATTTCAAAGTTATGCTTTTGGTTTGTCCTATGATCAGGAAGATTTGATTCCCTACAATCAGAGCGGAATAGATACGTTGTCGTATTCGGATAGCGTGGTTCAAAGGGATTATCAGAATTACGTAAAGACCCTGGAGAACTGGAAAAAACAATCAGGATTTACAAAACCGAAGTTGATCATCGTGAATACGAGTGGGGGAGGGCTGCGCAGTGCCACCTGGACTTTTAATGTACTGCGGAATATCGACAGCGTCACACAGCGAAAATTTATTCCAAATGTGCAGATGGTGACGGGAGCCTCGGGGGGAATGATCGGAGCCGCCTATTTTCGCGAATTGCAGATGATGGAACAGGATAGCCTCATCGATGATCGGTTGGACAAACAATATGTCACCAAGCTTTCTAGCGATCTACTGAACCGGTTATCTTTCTCGATTTCGACGAGTGATATATTCTTTCGTTTCCAAAAAGTGGAGATAAATGGTCGCTGGTATTCAAAAGATCGCGGTTTTGCCTTTGAAGAAGAGCTGAAAGAAAATCTGGACGGCGTTTTTGACCGGACACTTGGAGAATATAAGGCGGTGGAGGAATCGGGGAAAGTGCCTACGTTTATATTTACACCGACAATTATCAACGACGGGAGGAGGTTGTTAATTAGCTCCCAGCATCACGGTTATTTACAAGCTACGAGTCAGCTGGACAAACGCATTGGACTCAACCCACAGATTGAAAATATCGAATACCTCAAATATTTTGAGTCACTCAATCCCGACGAGGTGCGCTTTACATCAGTGATGCGGATGAGTGCAACGTTTCCATACATTATGCCCATGGTAACGATGCCGACTTCTCCGGGGATGCAAATTATGGATGCGGGAATAAGAGACAATTACGGTACGAAAACGACCGTTCGCTATTTGTTGTCGTTGCGAAAATGGATCCGGGAAAACACCAGTGGGGTCATCGTTTTAAAGATCAGAGATTCCAAGAAAACCCTGAAAGGTGAAAGCTATGAAGAAATTGGTCTGATCGAACGCATGTTTCTTCCATTCAGCAATATGTACGGCAATTTCCCGCGCGTACAGGATTTCAATCAGGACGAATTATTTTCAACAGCTGTTCGCAGTTTAGACTTTCCGATTGATGTGGTTACGTTTAATCTGCGGGAAGAATTTAAAGATCGCATTGCATTGTCCTGGCACCTGACCAAGCAGGAAAAGCAAAAAATACTGGAAGCACTGAACACGGAGAGCAATCAGAATGCCTTACAGCGATTACTGAAAAAAATGGATTTACCGGAGAACTGAAGAAAATTGAGCTGATGGGCGGAATACTATTTGAAAATTATTATCATATTAGGAACGCATCATAGAAATGAACTTTTCAGGAAATTGAATGGATTCATTTCCAGCGTGAGCATATTTTAAATTTTGTACGGATGGGAAAGAAAAATAAGAAAAGCAACGTCGTTTACAGTACGAACCCCGATTTTAATTACGATGATGAACCTGTAGAAGCAGAGACGCTCCCCAACAGTGAACAGTGTCTTTACGTGTCCATTGACCGCAAAAAGCGCAAAGGAAAAGAAGTGACGCTGATTGAGGGATTTGTGGGCACCTCGGAAGACCTCAAGGCTTTGGGGAAAATGCTCAAGTCCAAATGTGGAGTAGGGGGCAGCACCAAAAACGGAGAGATTATCGTGCAGGGAAATCACCGCGATAAGGTAATGGAACTCCTTGAAAAGGAAGGTTATAAGACCAAGCGAAAAGGAGGGTAAGTAGTTGAGAATATTCTTAATACACTATCAATTGGATAAAACTGAAAGTTGTAACCAAAACTCCTCAACTTTTAGAATTGCTTTCATAAAATCATCCATTTCCAATGGTTTCTTTACATAACTATTACAGTAATTTTTGTACGCTTTTTCCACATCTTGCTCACTGGAGGAAGTAGTCAGCATAATTACAGGGATTTTTTTGAGGTTTTCATCCTGTTTAATTATCGTTAAAACTTCATGACCATTGTAAAACGGGATATTTATATCCAGCAATATTAAATCTGGTCTTTGTGCATTTGTGTGCTCTCCTCTTTTGTATAAAAAATCCAAAGCTTCTTTACCATTTCTAACGACACTTACTTCAGTTTCAATTTTACACTCCTCAAAAGCTTCCAAAGTCAGAAGGATGTCTCCTTCATTATCTTCTACAAAAAGGATGTGCGCTAAATTTAAATTTTTCTTTTTCATTTTAAAGTTTTATTCTTTTTTGCAATTGTAAAATAAAAAGTACTGCCCTTACCTATAGTAGATTCTAGTCAGATTTCACCTTCAAGAAATTGCACACATCGTTTTGTTACAGATAATCCGATTCCAGTGCCATCGTTATTTTTTTCTATTATGAAGTTGCTGGAAAATTACAAAAATTTTATCGAAAAATTCCTCTTCAATTCCAATACCGTTATCTTTAACTGAAAACTCCCAGTATAACACTTTTTCTTTAACTGAAATCTCAATGTGAGGAGTTACATTTCCCCTTGAATATCTGATTGCATTATCGAGTAAGCTGTTAAATATTTGAGTTAATGGAGCTCTATATGATTTTAACACAGGAAGTTCTTCAGAGTTGATTGTCACATTTTTTTCAGGGATAAGTCGTCCTCTTAATTGGGCGTATTCAGTTCTATAATACTCCCCAATTTTAGGACAGCAAGTTAAATTAGTAAATTTATAGCTGTTATGGTAAAAAGAAAGAGAAGAAAATTTAGTGCATCATTTAAGAC
>JBNJEH010000062.1:0-18796 GCA_051745635.1 Bacteroidota bacterium | reverse complement strand
ATCTACAATAGTAGAAATTATTTGAAGTCAATAGACTCTAGTTGCCCGCAAAGATATGCAAAATTCAATGAAATCAAAGGCTTTGTGTAGCGGGAAATAGTGGACATGTACCCCCCTTAAAATTGACCACGAACACCAAAATAACGCGTAATCATCTGTATTTCTGATGTATACGAGCACCCACTCTATTTAAACGAAAGTGAATGCACACCACGGTTTGCAGATTACAGCAAAATAAGGTCATCATCGAGCAATGAAGCACTCCCGTAACGAATCGTTTTATCGTGATTCGTTGTAAAGATATAAATGCTATCACTTTGATCGAATTTTCGCTTAAACCTGGACTCAATCCCGTTTTTTACGATTGATAACACCCTCTTTGAATTTTGAATCTCAAAGACAGAGAATTGCACGCGCACACCATATTTCTCCAAAAATTTTGAAAACTGAGTGCGAACCTTATTGTTAGAAATGTCGTAACAAACGATAATTACTTTACTCATAATTAAAAATTGGATAGTTAGACACGCTCTTCCTTCCCATAAAACAGCGATAATATTGCTGCATGAATTGGTAGATCGTCAACTTATGTTTGATGATCGCTTCATAGAAAACGCGCGTATAAACTTTGCGCTTTCCGGATTTTAAATAATAAGCGTTTTTATTGCACTCAAAGTCGGAGTGCTTGAAGGTGCCGTATTTCAACGATTTGCGAATTTGATGCTCTATAATACAGCGAAAAGGCTCCATTAAATCACAAACCAGACTCTTTCTGCGAAACCATAACTGATGGTAAACGCCCATATATGGATCAAATCCAAATAAACGTGTCATACTTTCGATGTAATTGAACAAAAAAGTATAACCAATGTCGAGTGTAGCATTAACTGGATCCTGTTTGACGCGCGGAAGGCGGCTCTCCCAGTCAGCAAATGAAAAATAAGCATCAAAAAAATGTTTGGCCACCACACCTTCGAGTCCCATAAGTTCGCGGTAGTGACTGACATGTTGCATGGCTGCAATATGGCGCTGAATCAATGCTTTTGCCTGCTGCACTTTACGCGATCGTTCGCGCGTTCGCTGAAGGAGATGAAGTTGGTTGTTCGATTTATTAATAATTAATTGTTGCGCCACGGGTAAAATGCCATCCGTATGCTCAAATTGCTTTTTTCGCAACAAGAAATTGGCCTCAGCCATATCTCCATAATAAAACACCGGCTTGAAATTGGGCTTCATTACCACAAGTGGGACACCGTTTTTATTGCAATGTTCGATCAGCGCAGAAGTCAATGTGGTATGACCAATGACAATCAACGCCAAAATTTTTGGAAATGGAAGCTTGGTAATCGCCTTTTGCTTTTCAGTATCGTACAGCGTCAAACGACCTACGGATACTTTAAGGCTTTGGTGCTTTGTACCATTAATAACGAAAACACTTCTGTTTTCAATATCCTTATGCGTAAACATGGTCCTGATTGGTTTTATCACAAAGCGCAGCATAAATACAATGGCTACACTTTTGTGGATTAACATTTATTTCAGATTCAAAGTCAAAGCGTGCAATTTTCCGAATGTGATTTTTAAGTTCTCTGATCGCTTTTGTGTCGGGTTTATCAACTTCTATCCGCCGATTGTCCCTGATCGAATGAAAAAATAGCTGATCCACTTCAAACCCCATCTCCTCGAGCGCAATGCATTGTGCCCAGATCTGATAATAGTATCCCCGATAAATTGTTGAGAGCGAATACTTGCGTTCCACAAGTTTTCGCTCTTCAACAAAGTATTGATCTATTTTTCCATAGATGCCGAGTTGTTGTGAGACCACATAGGCTGCAGCAATCACTTTTTTACTTTGCTTGCGTTTATCGTGATCTACCCGGTCGTGTGCCGTCTTACCGCGCTGTTGCGGTTTCGCACTGTAAACTTCCTCATTGTTGTTATCAAACACCTGATGCAGGTAAATCGAATACGGACAAAAAACGAAGTCGTTCAGATACGATATAGGTAAAAAGAACTCCATAACGGTTAAATTTATATGTCAATGAACGAGTGGTTGGGTTAAAAGGTTACAATTTCAAACTATTTAATGCGTTTATAATCAAAGTTATACTTTCTAAAAGCCTTTATTTCTCTTTATTTTTCTTAACTTGTTGCTCAATTTGTTTTAAAGTTTCCAAATATGCTTTTTCAACTGAATTGAGTGTTTTTACTTCGTATTTTCTTAATAACTATTTCTATTTGATTTTGGAAATAGTTATGATTAGTTTTTACCTGAATAATAGTATTAAATTCCTAATTTTAACATTAGTTTTTATTGTGAAATTAATTAATAACATATATTTGTTTATACGTAATAAGGGAAAGATAGTTAAACTTTGATAATGGAAAAACCAAAAACAGCACAAGGTGAAGAGGCATCGTCTTATGAGCATGCACATATTTTTAGTGAGTTTGCTAAAACTTTGCAAACTATAGGATCGGATATTGAAAATAGCGTATCCCTTTTTGATTCTATTGGAGAGAAGAATGAGACTTTTAAGAAGTTAGAGAAATCTTTAACGACTCCATCTATCGAACCTATGGTTCACATGAATGAAATAACGAAGCAAGAAATCTTTAAGTTCGTTTATGGAAGTTTTGTAAAAACATTCGTAAAAAATAAAGATAAATACAATTTTATTCGTGTCGCAAAAGCAAACTCAAATGAAATTGTTTTCTTTATATCAACAAAGGATGATGAAACTAAAGAAAATTTATCAAAAGCGGAGTTTGAATATGCCACTGGAGACTTATCTGAATTTTTAGAAGTTAGCTTTTGTTTTGTTGAAGAAAATATGGAAAGTAGTCTTAAAAACACAAAAAAAATAGACTTGACGAATGCCTAAGATCTACTACAATAAATCAACTCATAACAAAACGTTTTTAAAAAATCTTTGTGAAGACTATCCAGAAGATTATTTTGACTGGAAGGTTACCGTTCAATTTTACTCTGGACTGCATAGGTGTTATTGTGTTCTCGCAAATAAAGGTGAGGTTATACAACAAAGTCACTCTAAGAACATCAAAAATTTAAAGGCAATTGATGCCAATATTTCCCGAAAACTATTCAAACTTTACAAAAACTCTAAACAATCTAGATATGATGGTTTTTTAGATGAGGAAGCAATGCTCCGAATTAATAGAATCAATTTCAATGATGGTAGCACACTATTGAAATCAATTGAAACCGAAGTTGAGAAATACTATTCTATTTCATCGGCTGTTTAGAGGGTAAACTTGTTTAATTCCTGCACCCAATCTTTCATCGTCATTGGTGTTTGTTCCCTCGCTTTCAATTCAGCCAAATCAAAAAATGCAGCGACCAAGCGGTTGAGACGGAATAATTCTTCTTTGGATAGATAATTTTTAGCAATTCTTACTTCATCCAACGATGGTAAATCACCTTTGAAATTGGTTAACCCCATAATGCTGCATCTGCATTTGCACGTTTATAAATAACTTCAGCAGCTGTTTGTTTGCTACTCGCATAGTGCAATTTATCTTGTACCGTTTTGAAGAATTTTATTGTTTCAGGACTTTTAGGGTCGTAATCACTACTAGTTGCATATAAATCCAATACTTGTCGATACATTACTTTTTCACTGCTACGGATATCACGTATTCTGTTTAAAAGCTCCTTCCAATAATTACCGCCTCCAGCGTCTTTTAATCGTTCATCGTCCATGGTGAACCCTTTGATTAGGTATTCTTTTAAACGTTGGGTAGCCCAGATGCGGAATTGGGTTCCTTGTTGAGATTTTACTCGATAACCCACAGAAATGATCACATCAAGGTTGTAATGCTTCACCTCTTTTATCTGTGTTTTATCAAGAATGGCACCATGTTGAGTGGTGTTTCGGAATTTCCGACACACCAATTTCTCTTCTAACTCTCCTTCTTTAAATACGTTTTGAATATGTTCCGTAATCGTACTTCGCCCCTTATTAAAAAGTGTTGCAATCTGTGCTTGTGTAAGCCAAACAGTTTCGTCGTCAATTTTGACATCGATTTTGATGTTATTGTCTTTTCCCTGGTAGATGATTATTTTGCTCATATTATCAAACTTTATCCTGCACAAACTTCAACCATCCCTTATTCGTCTTATTCAACTTCAACCTCTTCCAATCGTCTCCGTCGAATTCCTGAATTTGATTGACCCACTGCAACCCTTTTTTAGCAATGTGATAGGCTCCGTTGGCATCAGCATCTTTTGGAAGTGAGGCATCCGCTTTTCGGCTGTCGTAAAACGTTCCTGAATTGTTTTTTACAGGAGAAATTAAGTAATCTACTTCGCTGTTGGTAATGCTGTTTCGCATTTGCAAGGTCAGTCTAAACAAATGAATTAACTCCGTAAAGAAAGCCTTATCGTCTTTTGCTGTGATTTGATCTTTGAAGTCAGTGCCATCGCCATAAACAATTTCATGTTTTCCAAAAAAGTCTTCAAACGCCTCGGTCAGATTAATTTCTTCGTTATCCCACTGGTTGACTTTATCTGCGTTTCTGAATGTTTTAATTCTATCCCCAAAAGTGCAAACGGTCCATTCTGAACGTGTTCCTTCTGCTCTTGTGGTAAAATCGTTGTAATCAAAGTCAAACTCAAAGTAGCCTTTATCTTTATTGTATCGAATAGATTTGAATTGGCTAAAGAAAGCCTTCGCTTTATTCACACTTTCGTATTTCACATGAAACAAATTGACAAACCCCGTCGTCGGATCAATCTTACTCGTATTCCAGGCAGGGACGTAGAACAAAAATCCACTTTGTTTACCTATTTTCTGGAAGCTTTCAAATTTATTGGTCAGCTGTAAAGCATTATAAATCCCAGCAGGTTCATCTGGTTTTTTATCTTTTAGTACAAGGTAATTGAGTTTATCAATCAACATTTTCTCCAACTTTTGATAGACTTGCTTTTCAACTTTAAAACGACCGCGTTTAAAGCCCATGTTGAGGTCTTCCATCACGACAATAGCATTGTGTTCTACCATCATTTTAGCGATTTTATGTACTACCTGAGAAATGTATCCTTCTTTTAATTCTTTGATGGTTTCAACCGTTCCCCAGTTTTTACGGGCTTTGTCACGGTCTTTTTCTTTATCATCCAATAACTGGTGATAATTGGTAGTTATTTTGTGCTTTTTATTGACAATGGAGTTGAGTGTTTCCTGCTCGATAATATTCCCTTCCTGATCAATCATCGTCAGGTAGATCAAATGCCGTTCACCACGGTCGAGCCCAATGATTTTAACATCGGGGTTGTTGTTGAGGTAATCAAGCACATCATTATTGATATATTCACTGCCCTTTGCTTTGAAATTTAGCGTTATGGGCACATGGAACTGAAATTTATCAACCGTGTATCTTCTATCTTTGACAATATCGTAGTCAAAAACACTGCTCTTTTTGTCGTTGTTGGGATTTTTATTGTCTATTGGTTTATTTTTTTGATGCACCACGCTGCGCTTGTCCTCAATCGATTTTTTACGGTAGAACATCTCTGCTTCGCCGTTAAGCTTATAAACGACATCTTTTAAGTTTTGCTTTTCGAATAGCGCTCTCCAGTACATCGTATGTAAGTTTGATTTTCCTTTACTGTATTTAGAAAAATCTTTGTTGTAGATCTGGAAGAGATAGAGTTTACCTTGGTCGATAAGTTTGTGAAGATTGTCAAAATTGATTGCTTCATCGCGCAATTCATAACAGGAATTAATGACATCCTGGTAAAAGTCCGCAATATTTTCATATTCCTCACTTTCTTTCCATTCAAAATCATAGTGTTTGTACGAATCATGTCGCGAAAAACCAAGTTTGAAATAATCAATTAATTGAACCAGTGATTTTTTAAAAACTGCTGGGTTTTCTTTTTTAAAATTTGTCTTGTAAAGGCCTTCGTCGTAAATATGAATAATGGATTCTACAGGTAAATCATATTTTTGCACGGCAGGAGCAAAGGATGTTCCTTTGGATCGAATAAAGATACGCGGGACATTTTTATTGTCCGGTTTTTGAAAATCGTAAATAACCCGATGTGCTAAATGATCATCCGGACTCGATTTCAGGAATTCAATATCTTCTTTTTTTAACTTTTTCTCGACAATACACAAATAGAACTTGTCGTCCTTCTTGATGATGAGACCGCCTTTCGTATTGTAATCTGCTGCCCAGCCTGATAAAAACGAACTGTTCTCAAAGTTGAGTTTGAATTTTTCCGTACTGTAAGGCTTCTGCGTTGCATAGTTCCGCACTTTATTATAAAGCGGTATGAGCAACTGCATCTGTTCGTACCACTCTTCAAAAAGCGTATAAAAATGCTCGTCTTTTTCTAACGTAAAATCTTCGGGCAATGCAAGGGGTTTTATAAAATGCAAATACTCCATGATACTGTCCAAAAAGAGTTTGATGTCATCAATTTTCTTCTTGTCTTGATGGAGTCGTTCATTTTCAGGGTAAGGAGTATTTAAAAGACCTTTTATGGTGCTTAGTTTAGCCTCAATATTAGAAATAAAGTCAAATTCCTTGTCGGAGCCTTCTTTTGGTTCAGCTTTAAAGTGATCTTTAAAATAATCGACAACACAGCTTTTAGAATAAGCATTTTTCACATCGTGGTTACCGTCCAAACTTTCAACATAATTATCTAAAGCTGTTTGCAATGTTGAAATAGGGAGATAGGATTGACGTGTAAACTTTGCTTTTTCTTTGTCTAAATTTCCTCGTTTTTTGTCAGTCTTAGCCTTTTCATATTTGCTCTTAAATTCAGTATCAATTTGATTTTCGTAATAATAATTCAAAGCATCTCGAAATACACCATAATTGCCAAATATTTTTTGTGAGATATTTGTAATAGAGGCGTCATTGCGGAGATATATTTTATCTAAATCGTAATTTTTAAGTTCAGCCAATAAATTTTGAAAGCTTTTTAAAATATTGACGGTTTCATCCTTGTCACTGGGTTGGTAATCTAATAATTGTGAGTGATAAAATTGATTTATGGCATCTAACACTTTTTGACTTGCAGAACTTTCTTCATCGTCTTCAAAAGCATCAGGTAAAAAAGAAGTACTCGTTCTATCGCTTAAGATTTGCTTGTAGAGTACTTTTAATTTTGGGATTTTATTTTTCTTATCCTGTTTTTGGTTGTATAGATTAATGTATTCATTCAATCCCTGGATTTTCTTTTTTCCTTCTTTCTCTGAACGACCACCTAAAATCAAATTATAAACATCAATACCTTTTTGCGATAATACTTCATTGAAATAATCCAGTTCAAATGCCTCTTCGATCGAAATAATGCCCAAATACTCTTCTATTTCTTTGTAGAGTGTTTCTAATTTGTTCTTCAATTCAGGAATTTCAACAATCTTTTTAAAGATTCTCATGTTGTCTACAAACTTCGGCAAATTTTCATGCACTAAGCGATAGGCAATTGCTGTAGATTGCTCTTTATCGGTGTACATGTTTTTTCGATTCTGGTGAAAACCAGAAAAATAAGTCGTGAACTTTTTAAACTCAGGGTCAAAATGAACGTCCTCAAGGTTGTTCTCTTCTATCCATTTCTCCAGTAAATTCGTAACCAGATATTTCTTATCAATCTTGAGAAAAGTAGCTTTTACTTCATCTGCTTTAAAGCCTTGTGCGATTTCCTTCCGCAAAGTTTCCTGTACTTTTTCAAGCTGCTTTTTATACTTATCCTCCTTTTTTTCTTCGTTAGGAGCATTATAAAGGTTTTCAAAGTCCTCTAAATTTGATAATCGAACATGCGCCATGGCTTTTTCAATAAAATCCTGATGGAAGCGATCGATGGTCTCCTTCATTTTTTTATAACTCTCTGCGCGTTCTTCGTCTTTTTTCAAAAAACCTTTGGTTTCGATGTTCGCAGCAGTTGATCCCTGTGGTATTAACTCAAACCGCAATGTTTTGGACATGGGGTATAAATGACTAAATTGATCCAGTGTACTTTTCATATTTACAATTTTTAAGCTATGATAAAGGTTAAGTACGTAATCTATTTACGCGCTCTCCAATAAAATGTACAATTTAGCATTTTTATGAGAATCAGCCGTTCAATGTTGGGAGAAATTGATGGATGGCGTTGCGGAACAGGATGGCTGATTTTAATTGCGGAGCGGCGATGCGTGGTGCGAAATGCGTGTGGCAGGTTCCGAATTTTGGAAAAAATCGTATATTCGCTGCAAGAAACTGGTTATGAAAACACTACTCCTCGTTATCGTCCTGGGCTTGTTGAGTGCGAGTTGCAAGACGCGCTTCCGGATTTCTGTGCAAGAACCCGCGGTGGTCAAGCTTCCCGAAAATGCAAAGCACCTGGGTATCATCAATGCCGTCAACGAAGAAAACAGTCCCGAGCAACAGGTGGCCGGAGCCGTTTTGGGTACAGCACAGATCAATGGCAACGTAGAAGCGGCAGAACGCGCCGTGGAGGGAGCTCTCCGCGCACTCGACCAATCGAATAAACTGCAGGGCACGAGCGTTGCACACCTCGAAAGCAGCTCCAAAAATAACGGGGAGGTCAACTGGACACTGTTGGATTCTGTTGCCACAGCGGAAGGTTACGATGGTTTTATCGAACTGAAAAAAATGGAAACCCAAAGTCCGGTGGGAGGAACGGTTTTGGCGAATGCCAGCGGACAGCAAAGCATGCGGCTGGACGGTTCGATGTACATCAACACCTACATCGTCGAAGACCGCATTGCCCTCGAGCAATACAAAGTCTTTCACCGCTACGTTATACCCACGAGCGGATCCACCTCAATTCTCAACATTTTAAACAATTCGAAGCGGAAAACGGAGTACTTCAAAGCATTGGGTTTTCAACTCGGCTACAAAGCGGCTGCATTGCTCTATCCGAATTGGGTATGGGTGAACCGAACCTACTTTAACAAAGGAAATCGGATATTGCGACGGGCTCACCCAATGATCAAAGACGGCAACTGGGATATCGCCGAAGAGCAACTGGAGCGAGGACTCCAGATTGAAAATGATCGCAAGCGCGGACGCATTCTCTACAATCTTGCACTGGTCAATGAAGGGCAGGGCGATCTCGATCAAGCGATCACTTACGCGAAAGAGTCGGCACTGAGTTGCGGAAATAAACTGGCGAGCGAATACCTGCGCACCCTGAAAAAACGCAAAAGCGAAATCGCGCGCATGCAACGAGAATAAAAATGCCGCAATTTCTGGCAAATATCACGTGGCAAATCAAATGAAGCTATTACTTTTGTGGGGAACAAAACGAGAATACATGAAAACTGGTGCAGCCAATAAAAAGATCGAATCAATCATCGCTTTAGTTGAAAAAGAAGGCATTAAAGCCAAATCACTCATCGATGAACTGAAAGCATTGCGGGAATTTGCGCTGAAAGAAGAAGATCCCCTTTTAGCCAAAGTCACGCGACTTTCCTACGAATACCTTACCGAGAACGATGCATACGACGTACAGGCGCAATGGGAAGAAGATGAAGAAGGCGGTGAATTTCCCGTCGAAATTGAAGACAATGACAACTTATTATACCTCTTGAAATTGATGCTGAAATCCGATCACCGCATCAACCGCGAAGAGATCAAGGAATACCGCACCGCCTTGAAAGAAGAATTGTATTAGTCGGTACAGTGCGAACGTAAATTAATGGAAGTCAACACTTGTGGGCTTTTTTTAATGGCATTATGTTCGCTGATCAAGTAATATTTTTCGCTTTTTAAAATCATTCTAAATAGTTCGGTTGTGACAATACTGTGACAATGACCACGCGGTATTTAGCGAATTTTGTTGTTCAGGAAAGAGAGATTGAAGTGGAAGATTTTCACATATTAGCTTTTACGCATCGCCTCCTGGAGGTGAATCAAATCGGATGGTTGCACATTGCCCCTGACGATCAGAAAGATCGTTTGCGCGCACTGAAAGCGCATTTCGATTTCGATGAGTTGATGTATATCTCTACCTGTAACCGCGTAGAGTTCATCATTCGGTCATCGGCGACCGTTGATGCGGAAAAAGTGGGTGAAATCATTTCCACGCTGTTCCCGGATTACGATAATGCCAAAGTTGATCTGTTTGCCAACAGCGCTGAAATTTACAAAGGCGCATCAGCAGTGGAACACCTCATCAAAGTTACCTCATCTGTGGATTCCATGATCATTGGAGAACGCGAAATCATTACGCAAGTTCGAAAAGCTTTTCAGGACTGTAAAGGATATGGCATCACTGGTGACGGCATTCGTTTGATGATTCGCTTTACGATTGAAACGGCGAAAAAAGTTTACACAGAAACCAATATTGCACAGCGACCCGTTTCCGTAGTTTCGCTGGCTTATCACACGCTCAAAGGCAAAGATGTTCCACTGGACGCGCGCTTTTTGGTCGTCGGCGCCGGCGTGACAAACACGAACATGACGCGCTTCCTGAAAAAACACGGTTTTACGAATTTTGCCGTATTTAACCGCACTTTCAGCAAAGCGGAGCATTTGGCGAACCAACTCAAAGGAACGCCTTATCCGCTGGAACAACTGGCGGGTTACGATCAGGGTTTTGACGTGCTCATCACCTGTACGGGAGCAGCGCGCAGCATTATTGACGAACCGATGTATAGTCAGCTGCTGCAGGGCGACGAATCGTCTAAAATCATCATTGATTTGGCTATTCCGAGCGATATGGATCAATCGGTCATTGATCATCACGTCATCGATTACATTTCCGTAGATTTTCTTCAGAAAATTTCATCCAAAAACCTGGAAAAACGCGCCCGCGAAATTATTCACGTGGAAGAGATTATTCAGGATGCGGTTGAGGATTACAACGTTATGTTCAAAGAGCGTCAGGTTGAACTGGCCATGCGCGAAGTGCCCGAGAAAGTGAAAGAAATTAAGTCTACTGCGCTGGATCATGTTTTCGCCAGAGATTTAGAAGAACTCGACGACAATTCCCGGGAAACAATGGAACGCATCATGGATTACATGGAGAAAAAATACATGTCGATGCCCATGAAAATGGCAAAAGAAATATTACTGAAAAAATGAAAAACATCGTTATCGGATCACGGGGAAGCGACCTGGCACTGTGGCAGGCGAATCACGTAAAAGACCGCCTCGAAGCAGCCGGTCACGCGGCGACCATCAAGATCATTTCTACACAAGGTGATCGCATTCAACACCTCAGTTTCGACAAAATGGAGGGAAAAGGCTTTTTTACCAAAGAGATTGAAGCGGCATTGCTGGACAATTCTATTGATCTGGCCGTCCACTCGCACAAAGATCTCGAAACGACTTCTCCCGACGGATTAATCATTGCTGCTGTTTCTGAGCGGGAAAGTCCGGCAGAGTTGCTGTTGATACGACCAGACGCCGTGAATGAAGACCTGCCGCTCGGCATCAAAGAAAACCCCGTCATTGGCACTTCTTCTGCGCGGAGAAAATCGCAGTTGATCACATTTCGCGACGACTTAACAATCAACGATTTGCGGGGAAATGTACCGACACGCATCAACAAACTGCGCGAAGGTCAATACGATGCGATTGTGCTCGCACTCGCTGGCGTCAAGCGACTCGAACTGGAATTATCAGACCTGGTAACGACGACGCTCGACCCGACTGTTTTTGTACCCGCTCCTGCTCAGGGCGTTCTCGGTTTACAAATTCGCGAGGCGGATACGGGGCTGCAGGAAATCCTGACGGAAATCAACGACGGAGCAGTTCAGCATCAAATTGGTATCGAACGACGCGTGCTCAAACTGCTTCACGGTGGTTGTCAAATGCCCCTCGGCGTGTATTGCACACCAGAAAATGATGTCCACGTTGCCTTTGCCCGTTCCTGGGAAGAAGGTGCCGTCTTCAAAACTTACCAGGCGACAGATGACCTGTCGATTGCACAAACCATTGTCGACGAACTCAATGCATAAGACCCATGGCGCTTTTTGTCTCTAAAAACGTCGCTTACGCTCCACTACTGGATTTGCTGCGAACAAAAGACATTCCGCTCATCGACCAGTCACTCATCGCTTTTGAGTCCGTCGATTTCACCTGTCCGAATCCGGCCGACTACTCCGTTATTTTCTTTTCGAGTCCGCGCGCTGTGGAATACTACCTCAATCACTGCACGATTCCTGCTAAAACGCACATTGCCAGTATCGGAAAGGCGACGAGCGAAGCACTGAAGACACGCAATTGCACCATCGATTTTGAGGGAAAGAACAGCGGACAACCCGGGGAGGTCGCCAGGGCATTTACCGCATTTGCAGCGGGTCAATCGGTGTTATTTCCACAATCAAACCGCTCCAATCGCAGCATGCAGCAGCGTTTAGCACCCGAACAAGTCATCGATCTCGTCGTTTACAAAACTGTTTTACAGCCCGCAATCATTCATCCGAAGCCATCCGTCCTCGTTTTTACCAGTCCTTCGAATGCCGAGGCTTTTCTTCAGTCCAATACCATCTATGAATATCAAAAAGTTATTGCCTGGGGACAAACCACCGCTGCGTTTTTAAAAGAGGAGTCGATCGATGTGCATCACGCGCTGCGCGATTCAACGTTTCAAGAACTCACTGCTTATGTGGATGGCTTGATACGGTCGGGCGTGTTGGGCGGTTGAGTACATGTGTGCTGATCAAAAGTTTGATTACCGCAATATACACAAGAAATCAGTGCTTGTGCTGATAGTAAATATTAGTCCCTGTGCTGATCGCAAGTATCAATAATAACCGCCAAGAACACAAAGGTTGCGCCCATTCGACATGCTCAGGTCAAGCAAAGCTCTCAAAGTGACGTGTTCACTTTACCGAAGTGAGCTGTGCCGTGATAAGCTTATCGAGCCTGTCGAGATAAGTATTTAAAATAAACCTCGATCGGTTTTTTGTCGCGGTTTGCTCTATCCAACAAGCCCATTCATAAACGAATCACATTTTCAGTTGCACTTCTTCATCTTCTACCGATAACACGGCCGATCGACCGAGGATTAAGGCGCAATTATCGTCCTGGTGACCACCGGGGAAGTCGAAAGCCACGGGAATGGAACGGTATTCGAAATGAGCGCGCACAATTTCTTCTAGCGCCATTCCATACGGAGGATCAGAATCTTTTGTGCCGGAAAAACCACCGAGCACAATTCCGCGAATTTGGTCCAGTACGCCCGCTTTAGAAAGCTGATAGAAGTAACGGTCAATCGCGTAGAGCGGTTCACCCACCTCCTCGACAAAAAGAATGCTGTTGAGGTAGCTCGGCATTTCGTTGGTGCCGATCAATCCACACAGCACTGCCAGGTTTCCGCCAATCAAATGGCCCTGCGTCATTCCTTTTTTGTTATGAGCATTTGTTTTCCAGCGATAGTTGAGTGCTTCACCTTTGAGTGCACCAACCAGCGAAGTGATCGATCGCTCGGAATTCTGATTGAAATTGAGTGGCATAGTGGCGTGCAAAGAAGGGCATTGCATGCGCGACAAGCGTTGGTGAAAAACGGTGATATCGCTGAAACCAATCATCCATTTAGGATTCTGCATAAAATCGGCCCAATTGATGCGGTCAACGATTTGAATGCAGCCATACCCTCCCCTTGCACACAAAATGGCTTTTACTGAAGGTGCGTCAATTGCATTCTGGAGGTCTTGTGTGCGCTGGACAATTGTACCCGAAAAATAGTGGTTAGCGTCGAGGCAATATTCACTGATCTGAACGCGAAAACCGAAGGCCTCGAGCCGCTCCCGGGCATCCTCGACGTACTTTTTATCAATGGCTTTTCCCGGTGCCAATATGCGAACGACATCGCCTTGTTTTAATTGCGGTATTGCTTTCATCCTTTAATACGTTTTGGTGACATCCTCATCTACGACCAGTATAAAGTCGGCCAGTCCTCTATTTTCTTCATCCAGTCGCGCTACTTCCGCCTGTTCCACAGTGGATATGGTTCCAATGTTCAAATCGGGGGCGTATTGTTTGAGGTACCAATAAATCCCGTCAAAATTATTGCTGTGAAAAGCGCCGTTCAAATGAATCAAGCGGTTATCCGTCCGCTGTATTGCTTTGACCATAAAGTGCGCCATCGTCGCATCTTTGATCGCCTGAGCTTTGGGAAAATTTTCATTGGCGTGATCGGGCATCATTTCCATCATTTTTTGATATCCCGGCAATGACGGATCATACGGAACAGGAAGTGGAGCTATCCAGCCTTTTTCTTCATTCGAGAGGGAATCCAGTGCATCAAAACCCCGTTTGTAAACCAGTCTCGCATACCTTCTCGGAATGTTGGTCGCCACAAACGGCAAGTTGTTTTCGCGCGCAAAATCAACGATGGGGCGATAATCCGTTTGATAATTCGACCAGAGTCTTGCCAGTGTATCAAACGCTTTGGCATCGATTTTACGGTTCATGTAATCGTCGAGTTCATCCTGATTGTCGGCTTCGAGCATTTCTGCACCAATTGCAATCGAATCGCGTTCGTGCAGCGCTTTGACCAGTTCGAGTTGTATCCAGTGCGCCATCGCATTGTTGTGCTGCTCGCCAAAGAGGATAACATCTTGTTGCAAAGCATGTTTGACTACTTTTTTAAACGATGTTTTCTCGCCTTTTTTTGTATACAATTGATAGGCTTGTATGTCCTGGGCAGTTAAATGAAAAGAAGAAATAAGAAAGCATGAAAGTAAAATTGTTCGCATACATTTTGATTTGCAGTGCTAAGATGCAAAATTATCATAAATAATTGGCATTGTATTGTGCTCGCAGGGTTAAGTTTTCGTTTATTGAGCGCAGGAGAAGAATAATTCTAATGTTACAGAGAGGGGGCGATTGAAGGGTGTCGCAGAAGTTAGAACGTCCCGTTCGATCCATCCTAAAAAACATTTACCGATTATTCATTTATAAAACAATCCTGACTTTCAAGACCCTGATCAATAAACTTTAGCCATTCGCACTGTTATTCAATCTTACCTTACCAATGAAGTATGATCAGTTTTGGTCGATTAGAAAAAATAATTACATTCGATGAAACATTAAAGTTAAACGTATTATGAAAAAACAATTACTTTTTGGTTTCTTGTTTATAACAACGGGAACATTTGCACAAATCACGGTTACAGAGAATGACCTCATCCAGGTATCAGATGTTATAGAACAAGCTTATGATCAAAGCACGACAATTAATCATACGAGTGGAGGAACTGATTTAACCTGGAACTACGACCAGCTGGTTGAGGATTCCTCTGGTGTCTTGAATGTAGGAAAATCATCTTGGGTCGCTGGAGGGGCTAATTTTCCAAATGCGAACTTGTATGGAGACAATAATTCAGGTCAAGGAAATGTATTCTTCCGCAAAGACGCATCAGCTCTTGATATTCTAGGTCTCTATGGAGATATTACTAATAACGGAAATGATCAGGCGGTGTATTTTGCTTCACAAAACCGCGTAACACCGCTACCGCTTACTTATAGTACAACTGATCAAAACAGCTATGTGCTCGACTTCACGTTTGAACCTGGTCAGACTTTCGATTCCATTCGTGTTAAGCAAGAAGCCGACCAGGACTTTGAAGCCGATGCCTGGGGTGAATTGACGACGCCTATGGGTACATTTGACGCCGTTCGCTTAGTGAAAAAAGAAGTGTCTGTTGATTCCGTCTGGGGCTATAACAGTGGATTTAAACAGCTTATCGATGACAGTAAGGACTCCACCTACACGTATTCATTTTTTACTGATGACTCGAGTGTGCGGTATACACTACTGGAATATGACTTTAACCCGATGACACAGCAAGTGGTGGGCGATATTATGTGGCTCAAAGCAAAGCCGACGACATCGCTAAACGAAAATAGCAATGAGAAATTTACATTGTACCCCAATCCAGCTACGAATAAGTTATCCATTTCAACCAAAACCGAACAGAAACGAGTTGAAATTTTGGATATGAAAGGAAAAGTAGTGAAGCGTTCCAATAAAGAACAACTGGTGCACACAATCGATGTCAGTTGTCTAGAAAAGGGAATGTATTTTGTCAAGGTCTATTTCAATGAGCAACTAACCGTAACGAAAAAATTCATGAAGCAATAAGTGGATTAAAAAGGAAGTGATAAAATAACCTTTCCTGAAGGCATGCAGGAAATAGCTCCCACTAAAGTCAAAAAAAGCCCGACTTGCGTCGGGCTTTTGCTATTTCTGCGATTTTTTCCTTCTGATTAACTGCGAAGTTCTCCCATAATATGATTTAACGTTTCACTTGGGCGCATCACATCAAAAATCAAATCTTCCGGCGCGTTGAAATATCCTTTTAAATCAACTGGTTTCCCTTGCACTTCGTTGAGTTCTTTCACGATTTGGTCTTCTTTTGCTTGAAGTTGTGCCGCAATTGGTGTAAACTTTTCTTTGAGTTCCTGATCGTCGGTTTGTTTTGCCAATTCTTCAGCCCAGTAGAGTGCGAGGTAGAAGTGACTTCCGCGGTTGTCCAGTTCACCCACTTTTCGCGAAGGCGATTTACCAGACATCAACAATCGCACCGTGGCTTCATCGAGGCAGTTGGAAAGCACCTTCGCCATGGGTTTTTCTGCCTTTTCCGCAAGGTGTTCTAAAGATACTGCCAATGCCAAAAATTCACCGAGTGAATCCCAACGCAAGTGGTTTTCTTTCGTGAGCTGCTCGACGTGTTTCGGCGCGGATCCACCAGCACCCGTTTCAAACAATCCACCGCCATTCATCAACGGTACAACTGAGAGCATTTTAGCACTCGTTCCCAACTCGAGAATCGGGAAAAGATCAGTCAAATAATCGCGGAGCACGTTCCCGGTCACAGAAATTGTGTTTTTACCTTCTTTTACGCGTTTGAGGGTATATTTGGTCGCTTCTACGGGCGACATGATTTGAATATCCAATCCGGCCGTATCGCAATCTCCGAGGTATGTTTCCACTTTTTTGATGAGTTCGGCGTCGTGAGCTCTGTCTTTATCCAGCCAGAAAATAGCCGGTTGACCACTCGCTTTGGCGCGTTTCACGCCGAGCTGCACCCAGTCCTTGATCGGTGCATCTTTCGCCTGGCACATTCTCCAGATGTCGCCCTTTTCGACGGTATGTTCCATCAACGTGCGCCCATCATTGTCGATAACGCGCACTGTTCCGTCAGCGGGGATTTCGAACGTCTTATCGTGCGACCCGTACTCTTCTGCTTTTTTTGCCATCAAACCAACATTGGATACGGAACCCATTGTTTTGGGATCAAACGCACCGTGTTGCTTACAAAAATCGATCGTTTCCTGATAAATTCCGGCATAACTGCTATCTGGAATTACGGCTTTGGCATCTTGTTGATCGCCGTCCTTGTTCCACATCTGCCCCGAAGTACGAATCATCGCCGGCATCGACGCATCGATAATCACATCACTTGGAACGTGCAGGTTGGAAATTCCTTTATCCGAATTGACCATCGCTACGTCCGGTCCTTGCTCGAATGCCGCCGCAATATCTTTTTCAATCGCCGCTTTTTCATCACCAGGTAGTTCTTCAATACGACTCACGAGGTCTCCAAACCCATTTCTGACGTCTACACCCAATTGATCAAATGTACTTTGGTGCTTTTCAAACAAAGATTTGAAATAGGTTTCAACGGCATGGCCAAAAATAATTGGGTCGGATACCTTCATCATCGTCGCCTTCATGTGGAGTGAGAACAATACTCCTTTTTGTTTGGAATCTTTTACCTGTTCGTCTAAGAATTGGGTCAATGCTTTTTTACTCATCACGGTAGCGTCGATCACCTCTCCTTCCAGCAGCGCGAGGTTGTCTTTCAACACGTTCTTCTCTCCGTTAGATTCCAGCTCGATTTTCACAGTTGTCGCCTTTTCGAGCGTGGTTGATTTTTCATTGTGGAAAAAATCACCTTGTTGCATCGTTGCGACGTGTGATTTTGAATCTGCACTCCATGCGCCCATCCGGTGCGGATTTTGTTTAGCAAATTCCTTTACGGCGCGCGGTGCCCGGCGGTCTGAATTTCCTTCGCGGAGAACGGGATTTACAGCACTTCCTTTCGCTACATCGTATTTTGCTTTAATGCGCTCTTCATCGTCGTTTGATGGTTCCTCCGGGTAATCGGGTAAAGGGTAACCATGTTCCTGCAATTCTTTCACTGCCGCTTTAATTTGCGGAACTGATGCTGAAATATTAGGCAATTTGATAATGTTTGCTTCGGGTTTTTTGACGATTTCACCCAGTTCGGCCAGGTCATCAGAAACGCGCTGCTCTTCGCTCAGTAACTCGGGGAATTGTGCGATTATACGACCCGCCAGCGAAATATCTCTCGTTTCAACTTCGATATCGCATTGACTTCCAAAAGCGCGAATAATGGGCAATAACGAATGCGTTGCCAACATCGGTGCTTCGTCCGTTTTGGTGTAAATAATGTTTGAAAATTTTGATGCCATAATTCTATATTTTTAAGCGCAGTGCGCGAGTTTTTGAGCAAATTCAATGACCGCGAAGGTAACAATTTTATGGAGATAATGAGTGATTTAAAGGCATGAAAAACCAAGTAATGACGGCAACCTTCTATTCAAAATGCTCTTTTAGTCCGCATTATTCACCAATCTTTAATGAAGATATTCGTACAACGCTAATTTGTAATATTTTACATATTATTTCGACTGTTTTGACTATAATTTTAGGGGATTGAAATTTTGCCAGATTTTGATTAAATTTCTTCTATAATTCCCAACATACCAAGAACTAATTTCTCACATTAATTTTCGCAAAACAAAATGCTTTTTCAGCTAATTTCCTCTTCACCCT
>JBNJEH010000061.1:0-18845 GCA_051745635.1 Bacteroidota bacterium | reverse complement strand
TTTTTTACAAATATAAAATGTGACGTAAGAGCACGATGAGAGCTGGGTTGGATTTTTATCCCGTCTTTGTATAATGACCTATTTTATGTACTTTTGAGAATCAAAACGCACTATGAACAAATTGATATTAATCCTAAGCACTTCCCTATTAACTATCTCTTTATGCTCTTGCTCAAATCAAACCGATGATAAAGAAACGATGTTATACCCCATAGAAAAAGATAAAAAGTGGGGCTATATTGATGAAAATGGAGAGATCGTAATACCTATACAATACGATAAGGCAAATGCTTTTTCAGATGGCCTTGCAAGAGTTGAAAAAAACGACATAATAAAGTTCATCGATGAAAAAGGAGATGTGATTTTAAAACCAGAGAACCTTTATGTTACTGATTTTTCAGAAGGTCTTGCTGCGGCAAGAACTGTTGACACTGAATTATGGGGCTATATAAACAAGTCTGGAGAAGTTGTGATCACACCTAGATATACTAAAGCATCAGCTTTTTCTGATGGTTTGGCGGCAATATCTGTAGGTTCTCCAAAGAAAGCATCAGCAGATTGGGGTTACATTAATAAAGGTGGAGAGATTGTAATAGAAACCCAATTATGGGGAGCAAGAGCATTCTCTGAAGGTTTAGCTCCAGTGATGACAGAAGACTTTATAGATGGGAAATGGGGTTTTATTAACACAGATGGTAAAATGGTAATTGATCCCGTATATGATGCCGCTCAACCTTTTTCAGAGGGTCTCGCAGCAGTTTGTTTAGAGCCAGAACATGGTTTTGACGATGATAAATGGGGATATATAAATACTAAGGGAGAAGTTGTAATAGATTTGGAATATGTATTAGCTAGATCTTTTTCTGAAGGAGTAGCTGCCGTTTGTGTACCTAGTAATTCCATCACCGATGACGACTGGAAATATATTGATGCGAAAAATGAAGACGTAATTGATGAAATGTATGATGTTGCTGAACCATTTAGAGGCAAATTGGCCAGAATTACAATGGATGGAAACGAAGGTTACGGGCACAGTGGGGGAACTTTAAGTTTCAGTGTTAGAAGTCGAGATTTCGAGTACATAAACAAAGTAGGCGAAAAAGTCTATCCCAAGTAGTTCTGTTTTTTGAACACTCCCAACACTCTCGGCTTTTTTTGTTTTACTACCTATCTCCAACTATCACTAACGTTTACCTTCGGTGCTGCCTTCGGCGGTCTCGTCGGTCGTCTTCACAACCTTCCTGTTCTTTTTGGCAATGAACCTAGCGAATCGAGCTCATTTCCTGTCCCGACAAATCGGAAACACCTTTTAAATTCGACATGCGTGAATAAAAAAAGTAAAGTAGGTCAAAAAGAAAAATCACTTTTATGATTGACCGAAATTTATGCTTAGCCCCCAACTTTTGATCTTGATCCCTTACTTCGGCTGCCTTCGTTGCGCTCAGCATAAACTTTACTTCTACGAGGCTCAGTACAACGCTCGCCCAATTCTTCCTAAACAAAAAAGAGTGAGCACCTCAATACTCACTCTCTCTACTCAATACTGACTTGTTGTCCCACTAGAGCTTACCTCGACTCCTGAAGTCGCTCGGTATAAACTTTACTTCTACGAGGCTCAGTACAACGCTCGCCCAATTTTTCATAGACAAAAAAAGAGTGAGTACCTCAATACTCACTCTCTCTACTCAATACTGACTTGTTGTCCCACTAGGGCTTACCTCGACTCCTGAAGTCGCTCGGTATAAACTTCTCGCCCTGTGGGTACAAACAAAAAATGCCCCAGCAAAGCTGAAGCATTTTATTGTTGTCCCACTAGGGCTCGAACCTAGACTCTTTTGGACCAAAACCAAACGTGTTGCCAGTTACACCATGGGACAGTTTCACAACGTTCTCCAAATATTGCTTGGCGCGTTCTGCGGGTGCAAATTTATAATTATTTTCTCTGTTTGCAAATGGGGGGATTAAAAAAAAACGAATTTTTTTAAATGCTGCTTCAAGTTTGATACTTTTAAAAAATTATGAAAATTTAAATCCTTATTTTCGTCCACTCGTTGATAATTCTTAAATTCGTGCGATTCAAATTTGGTTTATGAGCTATAAAAAATTGAATATCTATCTCGGCTGGCTGGTTTTCCTACTGGCAACAATCGTCTATTTTATTACGGTTGAAGATACCGTCTCTCTATGGGATTGTGGTGAATATATCACCGCAGCTTATAAACTGGAAGTGGGTCACCCTCCCGGTGCACCGCTTTTCATGCTGATTGGACGCTTATTTTCCATGTTTGCAGGCTCTGAAGCAGATGTAGCACTTTGGATAAACCGAATGTCGGCACTGTGTAGCTCGTTTTCTATCCTGTTTTTATTCTGGACCATCACGATGCTCGGTAAAAAGATTGCACAACAAGATGGCGCAACAATTTCGAAAGCTCAAAAAATGGCTATTTTGGGTTCTGGTTTTGTCGGGGCTATGGCCTATACTTTTACGGAATCTTTCTGGTTCTCAGCGGTAGAAGGCGAGGTGTACGCGATGTCTTCGCTGTTTACAGCCGTTATTTTCTGGGCTGTTCTGAAGTGGGATGAAGAAATGACGATGATTAGTCGGGGCGAATTGAGTCCGGAGATCCGACCGCTGCGGTGGATGGTGTTGATTATGTTCCTTTTCGGACTGGCGATTGGGGTTCACTTGCTCGGATTGCTCGTATTGCCTTGTATCGCTTATGTCGTGCTTTTCCAGATGAGAGATAAAATATCGACGGGACTGTTCTTGTTAACGGGCGTCATCGGTGTTTTAGTTCTGGCTTTTATCCAAAACGGCGTCATTCCGGGAACGATAGCTATTGCTTCTAATATAGAAATTGCATTTGTGAATTCGCTTGGACTTCCTTTTGGGTCTGGAGCAGTGTTCTTCTTTGCACTCTTGATTGCCATTCTCGTCGGTGGTCTTGTTATCACACGTCGCAAAAAGATGAAAGTGGCCAATACGGCTATTTTAGGTTTGATCATGTTGTTTATTGGATACGGTTCGTTCGCAACAATAGTTATTCGTTCGAACGCCAATCCGCCTTTGGATGAAAACAACCCGGAGAATCTCGTTACGCTTCATTCTTACTTGAAACGTGAACAGTATGGTTCCTGGCCGCTATTATACGGAGAGTTCTACAACTCCAAGACGGCAGACGTCAGTGATTATAAAGATCGCTCGCCCAATCACGATATGCGCTGGGTAGTTACATCTCCGTCAGGCACAGAGATAAAGGCTTTTAAGGATAAAGCTTCGGCAGAAAATTACGTCAAAGAAAGCGGGAAGTCCTCTTATGAGCTGGTGCACAAATATTTTGTAACGAATAAAGATACGCGTAAGAACCAGGTTCCCGTCTACACGCAAAAGACGTTTTTCCCGCGGATGTTCTTTCGAAGTGATCGTAATCGCGCTGAAGGTTATCGCAAATGGTCGGGGTATAATCCGAATCGCAGAGTGAGCCGCGACAAAATTGGTGAAGATGGAAGACCGATTCCTACATTTGGAGAAAACATTTCGTTCTTCGTGAATTACCAGGTTAACTGGATGTATTGGCGTTATTTTATGTGGAATTTTACCGGTCGTCAAAATGACATTCAGGGACATGGTAGCGAACTGCGCGGCAACTGGCTTTCTGGATTCGATTTTATCGATCAGCAGCGACTCGGAGCAACGGGTGAAAATGCACCTCATTTTACGCAGGAAAATTCGAGCAATAATAACTTTTATTTTATTCCGTTCATTCTGGGACTCATTGGCTTGTTTTTTCATTATTACAAAGCGCCGAAGGATGCCTTTATTATTACTTTGCTGTTCTTATTTACAGGACTCGCCATTGTCGTTTACCTCAACCAGAAACCTTTCGAACCGCGCGAACGGGACTATGCGTATGCCGCCTCGTTCTATGCTTTTGCTATTTGGATAGGTCTGGGCGTGTATGGATTGTTTGAAGCGTTCCGTTCCTTTACGGGCGATACATTCAAAAAGTTGATTTATGCCTATGCTGCGGTGGTGTTCTTGTGCTTGCTGACGGATATTTCGAGTAGTGGCTTCCCCGCGACGCTTTCTGCATTAGTGATTGGCGTTATTGGCGGAGGAGCAATGTTGCTGATGCGGGGACTGCGATCGGTTAAAATTCCGAAGAGTGGCGCGGCAGTTGTCGCCATCGCACTCGGTATTGCAGCTCCGATAATTCTCGGCGCTCAAGGCTGGGATGATCACGACAGAAGTAATCGAACGCCTGCACGGTCACTGGCGTACAATTACTTAATTGGTTGTTCACCCAATTCCATCCTTTACACCAACGGTGATAACGATACGTTCCCGTTGTGGTATTTACAGGAAGTGGAGGGCGTGCGCACCGATGTGCGGGTTGCCAACTTGTCGTTGATGCAAACAGACTGGTACAGCAATCAAATGAAAATGCGTGCCTACGAATCGGATCCTTTGCCGATTAAATTCCGCGAGGATCAAATCCTCATGGGTGCGGGGAACACGGATTACGTCCTGTTTGTTGATTATGAAACGTACAAAAGAAATCTTCCTCCGCAAAAATCGGAAGAAATTATTCAGCAAAAGATTGCTGCGAACAATAGTATTTTCACCAGTGCTCTACAGCGCCTGCGGAAAAGCTTGTTGTCTGCCGTTCAGTCAATGAAAGCGACGAATGCCGAGGCGGAAGAAGTGCTCAAGAAATTAAAAGAAGATCTTTCAACACCCGTTCAAAATCCGGGTTATGAGGATTACAACAAGATTAACTTATTCTTGCGAAAAGTATTTGGAGATGTTGAATCTGGAGCATTGAAGGCTGATAAGCGCCTGATGGAACAAGTGCAGTCTGCAGCAAACTCCTGGACCAATTCCTGGGATTATTTGCCGATTGATTATGCCATGAAATTTGTGCGCAATGACGACAATATGATTGAACGCCGCGACGGTAGAAAATTGCGCTATTTCCCTTCATCTGGTTTTGTCATTCCCGTAAATGCTGAGAATGCTGCCAAAGCTGAAATCATCGATCCATCTCAAATAGACCAGTGCCGCAATGAAATGCGCATTGATTTCCGAAAAGGAGGGCTGTTTAGAAGGGATATCAATGGACTGAGCCGTGAAGAAGTGATGATGCTGGATATACTGGCGAACTTTGACTGGAAACGGGGCATGTATTTCTCAAGCCCCGGTGGGTCAGACGTGTCAAAAGCACTTTACGGTAAAGGATTTGTTCAAAACCTCGGGCAAGTTCATGGACTTACACCATTAAAACGCGATGTACTGGAGGACGATGGTAGAGAGCGCATGTACGATAACGTGATGAACGCCTACGATTATGCGAACCTCTCAGGCGAAAGTGTTTTGGTCGATTATTACGTCCGCAGACATACTGATCAATACCGCAACAGCTTTGTAGATTTGGCGTCGAAATATGCCAGTCGATACGATGAGGTAAAAGAAAAGGATGAACAACGCGCAGCGAAATTCGCCGATTCGGTGGAGCAGGTGATCAGTTATTCACTCAAAAAATTGCCCATCGACAAGGTGTTTGATTTTGGCGAGCCGCGCGGGCTGGGCAGAAGATTGCCGAATGGACAAAAAATCTATTCTGACGGTGTGGTTCCCGATTTTATACAGATGTTGTACGAGGTCGGAAAAACGGACCTCGCAGATGAGTTAGCGGAAGAATACCTGAAACAGCTGGAGACCATGATGGATTATTTTGCGAACAGTGATGCCATGGTCGCTTATAACAATCAGAAAGATTTTATAGCATTTGGCATGAATTTCTTGCGCACCTTCCGATCGGTCTATGTGGCGAATCAGGATAGCGCGTTGGGCGATTATGCTTACGGCATGGAAAATCGTTTGTCTCAGCAAATTGTCCCGGGAATTGTCGACGATATTAGTCAGCGCGAGGTGACAGAATCGGGTAGAAATCGCACGAAAGTGCGCTCGATGCAACAGGAAGCTCAGGAGTTTGCTGACTTGTATCAAGCGCTTTTGGAAGAGACCGGATTAGCAGGTGGAGAGCCATCGCAATCGCAACAATAATTTGACGATGTGGCGGGGAGGTTTTCGACTGTTTCGAATACCGTTCTGGGTGCCTTTTCTTTTTCCGAAACGCAAGTGGTCTGGTGATGGAAATGCAGTGTATCTCACCTTTGATGATGGTCCCTGCAAGAAGACCGAATGGTTGCTGGATTATTTAAAGGCACAAGAGCTACCCGCAACGTTTTTTTGGACGGGAGCAGCCATTGAAAAATATCCGAAAATCCTTGATCGTGCCATTGCGGAGGGTCACACTATTGGTCATCACGGTTACGATCACCGTCCCCTTCGAAAAATGCGCATTTCTGAATTTTACGCGGACTGGAAACGATCAGAACGAATAGTGCCTCATCGGCTTTATCGACCGCCTTATGGAAGAATGAGTCGTGCAAAAGCGAATTTGGTGAGACGCGAAGAAACGATCGTGATGTGGTCGTGGATGAGTTATGACTGGGATCACGAGCTTTCAGTTCAAACGATTTTAGACCGTTTCGAACGTGACGTGAAGGGCGGGGACATCGTCGTTTTTCACGAGAATGATAAGACGACAGACCGGATCGAACAAATAATTCCAGCTGTCGTTCGCATCGTTCGCAATAAAGGACTTAACTTTGCGGCGTTATCGAAGAATTAAAATTATGAGCGAAAACAAAAAAACATCCCTGGAGAACATCGGTGAATTTGGCCTGATTGAGCGCATTACGGAAAAAGCGACAACCAACAGATCTTCTACGATTTATGGTGTTGGAGACGATGCCGCGGTATTGCGTAAGAATGACAAGGAAGTAACGCTGATTTCCACGGACATGCTCGTGGAAGGCGTGCATTTTAATTTGATGTACACGCCGCTCAAACATTTGGGGTACAAGTCCGTTGTGGTCAATTTATCGGACATCTGTGCCATGAATGGTGTTCCCGAGCAGATCACGGTTTCCATCGCTGTTTCCAGTCGTTTTCCAAAAGAAGCCATCGAAGAATTGTACGAGGGTGTCCATAAAGCCTGTGATATTTACAATGTCGATTTGGTTGGAGGGGATACGACTTCTTCTTTATCGGGCTTAACGATCTCAGTGACGGCGGTCGGCAGCGCTCTCAAAGACAAGGTAACTTATCGAAACAACGGCAGCGAAAACGAATTGTTGGTCGTAACGGGCGATCTCGGAGCAGCATATATGGGGCTACAAGTACTCGAACGCGAAAAAGCGGTGTATAAATCGAATCCAAAAATACAACCCGACCTGGATGGTTATGACTATTTGTTGGAACGCCAGTTGAAACCAGAGGCGCGCAAAGACGTCGTCGAGTTTTTGAAAGAACTGGATATTGTACCGACGACCATGATCGATATTTCAGATGGACTGGCCTCCGAACTCTTTCATTTGTGTACACAGTCGGGAGTGGGAGCGCAGGTATATGACGAAAAATTCCCCATCGATCCCAAAGTATCTACAACTGCATTGGATTTTAATGTGGATCCCGCAACTTGTGTGCTCAACGGTGGCGAAGATTACGAGTTGTTGTTTTCCATCAAACAGGAAGATTTTGATAAAATGAAGGGGAATCCGCACATGACCGTGATCGGACATTTTACTTCAAAGGACAGCGGCATCTATATGATCGATAAACAAGGCGCTGCGATTCAGCTCAAGGCGCAGGGATGGAATCATTTTCAGGAAGAAGGGAAAGAAAATGATGAATAATCCTGGAACCTGCTGTGAGTACGGATCGTACAGTTGTGGTCGTAAATGATTTTTTGGTCAGTAATCAGTTGGAAAGGAACACCATAATTCCGTAGCGAGGAATGAGCAACAAGCATTTTGAGGAGACAAACGCAACCTCACCAATTTTCGAAGGATAGCATCAAAATGGGGCTGTTTCGATATTTCGCGAGAATGAATTGCTCGTTTAAGGGCGGCTCGTGCTGCTTGTTGTATTCAAATAGTGCATTCTGGAGACATTTCCGCCGAATGTAGTACGATGGCAGAACTATTTTTGTGTACGGTACGTTAACCCGCAGTGTTAAGCTATAAAACGTATACGAACGATAAACACTCGAATTGGGTCTGTTTCATACATGGTGCAGGGGGCAGCAGTTCTATCTGGTATCCACAGATCAGGGCGTTCTCTGGCAGCTATAATGTTCTCGTGCTCGATTTGAGGGGGCACGGCAGATCCAGAAAGCTAAAAATTCAGGATGTCAAACACTTCAACTTTGATGTCATTGTAGATGATATCATGGAGGTTTTGGACCATGAGCAGATCCCGCGCACTCATTTTGTGGGTATTTCTCTCGGAACAATTATTATTCGTTGTATAGCAGAGCGCTATCCCCAAAAGGTACAATCCATGATACTGGGAGGCGCAGTTTTTAAGTTATCGCTCAAGAGTAATTTTTTGATCAAAGCGGGCAACCTCTTCAAAACCATTATACCCCACATGATGCTTTATCGGCTGTTTGCTGCTGTCGTGATTCCTAAAAATGCTTTCAGTCGATCGCGGATGCTCTTTATACGTGAAGCGAAAAAAGTCTACCACAGAGAATTTAAAAAATGGTTCAGTTTAACTACCCAACTCAAGCCGTTGCTCTACTTTTTCAGGGAGAAAGAGCACGCCGCTCCTACGCTGTATATAATGGGAGAACACGACACCATGTTTTTACCCGGAATTCGTTCGCTGGTTGAAAAACACAAGCGCTCTAAACTGGTGATTGTAGAAAATTCAGGTCATGTGGTGAATATAGACGCTTCGCGGGCATTTAATCAGAGCGCCATAGCATTTATAAATGAGCACACTCATAAACTTCCGGTATCTTAAACACGCCGCCATGCTGCTCAAAAAAGTGCGGTGAGTAGCGAAAAGCTTATTTCAGTTGATCGGGGTTGTTGGCCGCTTCCTGATTGTATTTATGCTGGAGGCGAAGCCAGATCAGTAGTCCGACAAATCCTAAAATGATCATGGCGTCATTAAACAGATTCCCGATGTTTTCGAAAAGGATTTCCGTTGTCCAGAGAATAAAATCTCCTAATCCGACTAAAATTTCTGTTGAGTTCATAATAATCTGCAATTTGAAGCAAAGATAATACTTTTTCTTGTTTGAAATGCCAAATTCTATCAGGGAATGTATGGAATGGGACAGCCACGGTAGTTTTTTGCACGTTTTTCCATGATGATTGTGATAATTTTTTTGCCAATATGGGTGAATAATGTGGGTTAATCCTTAATATTGTCATTGAGAAAGAACGTTGTCGCAATCGTTTCAAATGCTGAGGAATGATAAAGTATTTTGCAAATAATGAACCCCTTGTATTGATCTTTATTCCATTGATGGTATTGGGTCATCTGCTCCTGGATATATACTTCCCTTCATTTGAACTGCTCGCAGAGGGGCAGGAGAACTTATGGGACATCGATTTTCAGGCGATACCCAACTGGATATCCCGAATAGGAGCCTTTATCTTTGTATGTGTCAACGCAATTTTGGTGAACCGGCTTTTCAACACGCATGAATTTTACGAGCGCAACGTTTATCTGCCCAGCTTGATCTACATTTTGCTGATCTTTCTTTTCCCAATGAGTTTGAGAATGGGAGAAGATTTAATTGGGCATACTTTTTTTATTTTGAGTCTGCACCAGTTATTGAACATCAAACAGAATGAAGATGCCCGCAAACAAGCGTTCCTGAGTGGATTGTTTATAGGTTTCGCGACTACCTTTCTCCCCGTTTATATCTATTTTCTACTCTTTATGTGGATCAGTATCCTAACGATACGGCCGTTTGTGTTTCGCGAAGTGCTCTTGCCCGTCCTGGGCGTCTTGGTTTCACACGTCTGGGTGTTTCTGCTCGACCCCTTTTTCTTCGAGTCGTACACCACGTTTGAATCTTCCCTCAATTATGCGCGCTACGGCAATATTGCACTGCTCATTCCCCACGTTATTGTTTTATTGCTCGTGTTGCTGGGAAACAAAAAAGTCCTGGACCGGCGGGCAAAAAGCTCTATCCGATACAAGCGCATTTTAAATATTATTGTCTACACTTTATTGTTTTCTATCCTTGCCGGGGCATTGATCATGTTCCTTTTCGATTCGTATTTTTATTTTACCATAGGTGCAGTGGTGCTCTGCATCATTCTGCCTTATGCCTATCTGGAAGTGAAAAACAAATGGATCCCCGCGGGCTTGTTGTACGTGTTGTTTGCGCTCAACATTATTAAATTCTTCTATTCCTGAAGTCCTTCGAGAATAATCATTATTTTTGCCGGGAATTCAAAATGGTGATATCCACTTTTAAGCGTTAGTCTATGAAATTCGGTGTAGTTACTTTTCCAGGCTCCAATTGCGATGAAGACATGTTATACGTACTTGGTGAAAAGATGAATCAGCAGGTGGAACGTTTGTGGCACAAGGATGCCGATCTCAAAGGAGTTGATTTTGTCGTCCTTCCAGGAGGATTTTCTTTCGGTGATTATTTGCGTTCCGGCGCAATTGCGAAGCTTTCGCCAATTATGGAAAAAGTGATCGAACACGCGAACAAGGGCGGATACGTGTTGGGCATTTGCAATGGCTTTCAGGTTTTGACGGAAGCGGGGTTGCTCGATGGCGCCTTACTGCACAATGATACGCAGCGGTTTATCTGCAAAAATAGTGAGTTGAAGCCCGTCAGTAATGGAAGTGTGATCACCAGCGACTTAGATGTCAACACGACGTATACGATTCCCATCGCGCACGGTGAAGGTCGATTTTACGCGGATGATGACACCATCAAAAAATTGCAGGATAACGACCAGTTGTTATTTCAGTATGCAGATGCCAAAGGAACGGTTGATGAGACGACGAATCCCAACGGTTCGCTTTTGAATATTGCCGGTATTCGCAATGCCGCGGGAAATGTACTCGGGATGATGCCACACCCGGAGCGGGCAGCAGACGAAGAGTTGGGGAATACCGATGGTATGCAGTTGCTGCAGTCTTTACTGAATAATTGTTAGCCGTGGGTTAACAACAATCATAATGACACTAAAGAGAATTATACCGCTGTTTATCATTGTATCACTGACCTCATGTAATCATAGGAATGATGCTACTACTAACGAATCGACAAATTATGAAGATTCTGTTCTTCAATCAAAAGGATATCTTGATGACTATAAGAAATTGCCTTCATCATGCTCAGAAATTCTGATAAATAAAATTGAAGGCTTATATACAAGAGATGAAAAAGATAGTATTTCTAATATTTATTCAATAAGCGGTAGACTTTATCCAGATCACTATTCGAAAAGAGAATCAGATTTGATAGAAAAGTTTTCTTTTTTTATTTATCGCTCAGATACTATTGAAAACATTCATTTTGGCGTGAGACAAAGAACGTCAGACATTATATTTCTTAATGAATTAGAATTAACTGATTTAAAGACCGTTATTGCTAAGGAAGAGCACGTTGTGTTTTCAGCAAATTTAACACAAGTCGAGAAACTTGGGTGTGTTGACTTGGATATGGAAGAGGGTTTGTCAAACGAAGTTGAAACTCATCGTTCAATAAGTACATTTGAAAATAATGAAAACTATTTATGGGTGGTTGATTCTATCCAAGAAAACCAGGGAACAAAAAGTTTATTCTCTGAAATTGATACTTTTCGAGTTGTTGACAATAAATATATCATTTCAACAGATAAGAAATTAGAATTTTTCTTCGCTAATTATTCAATGAATTTGATTGATTCGACAGATACAGTAGTCGGTCGTTTTATCTCTTATGCAGATAATTATAGAATTCTTCTTGAAGAACAAGAGGACTCGCACCCTTGGATATATCTGAAGCGATTGAAATGACAGTTGTTAACATCAGTAAAGCAATCAAGTAGCACAATCGCATTTAGGTTTGAATAAAATATAATTCATATAGCATCTGATTTTATTTAACAATTCAAATCGTCACGCTAAGAAAAGTTTCGGAAAGCCATGGTGATAAAGGTGTTTAGAGAATTGAAATTGATTTTCTTCGCCCACTAATGCTGTATAGTCATGATTTATGGCAACCCCAAATCCAAGAGGATTTCTCACCAGGCTCCGCAGTAGTTGCCTGTTGCGCCAACCCAGTTGAGATGCTGTTAAGTCTTTAATACCATTTCTAATATTTATAGAATATCATTATATTTGAAGTTAAACAAAATCCTTTGAGGTATTTATATTCAGGTTTCTAGGAGTGTTGGGATAGTATGCTTTATGGAATGTTGTAAATGAGTTATAAACCATTTAAATTAAAAGTATGAAATTTATTTATTTTAATAGTTTAAAAATTGCGAGCCTAATTTTTATAGTTTATTCGGTAGTAGGATGTAAAAAACCTGAGTCAAATTACATATTGAATAAATATGAATATTCAGCAGGCGAGATGTTGTTGGTAGAGAATTTATCAATCAACGATAAAGAAACGAGGTGGGAGGTTGTTTCACCAGATAATGAGGTTATTCAAACTTCAGAAGAAAAAAATCCTAGTTTAATATTAGGTATTTTGAATCCTGACGGCCAATATACTTTAAAACTCACATCATATTCACGCAAGGAGAAAAAGAGTTCAATTGATGAAAAACCGTTCTTAATAAAAACAGTTCGTGCAAAATTAATTGTAAATAATTTTGGTGATGGTGATTATACAGATTTTTCTGTTTTCATAGATAACCAATTAATTGGAACATCTAAATATAATGGACAATTCAAAGCTAATTTACCTGTAGGTTCGAGGATTGTAAGGTTAGTTGCGGAAGGTAATGAGTTTAATGAAACAATTGTTTTTGAGGAAAATCAAACAGAATATATAAACTTCTAAAGTGGTGTATAACAGCAAATGTTTAAGAAATTATTTGGACAAAAGAAACACGAAACAAAGAAAGCTTACCAACCTACTGAACCAATTTACCCTGGTGAGAATTTCACAGTTGGACAAATTGAAACCGAAGAAGGAATAGGATTTGTCAACGTAAATCAAGCTTACGACAATTATCCGAATAAAAAATACTTCTCTTGGTGTGCCCAACTTGTCATTGAATTTAAAGACAAGAATGAAAATGGACACCCAACCGACCAAGAAGCAGAAGTATTGAACGAACTCGAAGATAAAATCGAAGGCTTCCTGAAAGAAAAACACAAAGTCCATTTTATTGGTAGAGTAACAAGAAAAGACTTTAGGGACTTGATTTACTACATTGACCAACCTCGGCTTGACCAAGAAAGAACAAGAGTATTTTTTGACGATATAAGTTCGATTCGTGGAGTAAACTTCGACTTGGACGAAGACCCAGAATGGAAGCTTGTTTCAGGTCTAATAGACTAAAAAACATGTGGTAACATAGGTATAGCAATCAAGCCTTTGTGAACGGCGTTTAATGAAATTTATGTAAACTTGGAAATAAAGAGCGTTTAAGGAAAGTCAGTGGGTTGTATCGGCTCGACTGCCAGCCCTGAAAACGTTACCTGCTATGTAAAAAAGACGAACGCACATACAACAACGACACGTTTTGACGGGCTGACAATCTAACTTTGCAAAAAACGGGAAAGCTGATACCCGAAAAAGTAAGCATTATTAAAATTTACAATTATGAATTATTGGTTACACAGAATTTCGCACATAGCAAAGCTATCTTACCCATTACTAAACAAAGGCTTTTTAACAATTGGATTCTCTGATTTTACTGACAATGAATTTATTGATAAAGTGCTAAAAAGTGACTGGGATTATTTTAATGGAAAATTTAAAGAGAAGTGGGGAGATGTTCCTCGAACTAGACATAATCTTTGGCGGTTTTTAAAATTCAGTAAAGGCGATATTGTAATAGTGCCAAGTTGGGGAAGCTTTTTTGTTTGCGAAATTATTGATGAAAAGCCCTTATTGATTAGTGATGTTTATTCCGATGACCTTCAAACATGGAGTCATGAGAAAGTTAAAACAAATGGAACGCATCTAATTTCAGAAAATGGAAAAGTTTTCGATTTGGGATTTGCTCGAAAAGTTAAAGTTTTACATAAAAATGTTTATAGAGCAAAATTTGCTGATGCTAAGTTGACATCAAGAATGAAAATCCGTCAGACAAATGGCTCAATTAATGACTTGAAAAAGAGTATTGAAAATAGTATTGCAAACTATGAAGAAAACAAACCAATACACTTACATTCGATAATTATAGAAAAAACAGCAAGCCTTGTTTTAGAATCTATTAAATCAGAATTGAACCCTGACAAATTTGAAAAATTAGTGAAAACATATTTTAAAACTATTGGTGCAAATGAGGTTACAATTCCAGCTAAGAACGAAAGAGACAAAGAAGGAGATGCTGATAGTGTAGCAGTTTTTGAGAATATAAAGTTGATAATTTATATTCAAGCAAAGTTTCACAAAGGCAAAATCAACGAATGGGGAACAAATCAAATTTTAGACTATAAGACTAACAAGGTGAGCATTGATGATGGTTACAATAAAATTGCTTGGGTAATTACATCTGCTGACAGTTATAATGAGCAAGCGGAGAAAATTGCAGCTGAAAATGAAATTCAATTAATTGACGGTTTAGAATTTTCAAAAATGCTCTTAAATGCAGGGATTAATTTGTTGAATACGAGCTTATGATGAATAAACATAGCAGGTAACATGAGGTGTGTTTTATTGCCGATATAGTGCTGAAATCAACGGCTGTGGATTGCTTCAAACTTCATCGTGGCTTGACATGACGTGCTACGAAATCGGCAACAAAAACATACCGCTATCCGTTAAATTCACAACACACGACAACCAAAAAAAGCCAACAACTCGCGTCATTGGCTTTCTTATCAGACCACACAAATCCTATGCAGAATTATCGATTTCGTTATCGTCCTCTTGTGGCGGCGATTCATTTTCGTTTGTTGGATTTGAAGCGTCTATTTGTCTTTTTCCCTTAAGGTCGATGATGTTTCTTGCTTCCATAAATTCGGCAAAGAACATCGGATGATCGAACTTCAGGATACGAAGCATACCAGAAAGGTGTGTGTACACGATTTCGTCCATCTCGTCGATTAATTGATCGAGTTTGCTGGTCAGCATTTTTCGCTTGATGATGGCCAAACGTGGTTTAAAAATCGCAATTTTGGCTTCTTCTACATCTTGCGTGATTTCCTGTAAGAATTGAGGCGTTAACCCAAAATCCTCCAGATCAGCCGCAAGTTCCGTTGCTTTTTCAACTACATTGCTGTAACGGTTGACCGCTACTTTGGCACCACCGCGTTTAAGGCTGGTTTTCGAAATACTATATTCCGTAGCCAGACTTTTGAGGTCCTCGTGCAATGCATACGATTGAATGATTCGAACTACACCGTACATCTTTTCGTGCAGCTTTTTAAGCAATCGCGCTTTTCTTTTTGTTACATTAGAGATATCCTGCAGACGCTCTTCAGCCGTCTCGGTGAATTCCGCTAACTTGTTTTCCAGTGCATTGACCGAATCCGAAAACGCCAGTACATTCGACCAAATGGCTTGATGCTTTTTACATGTACTCAGTACAACCGCATACATGTTTCTCTTATTTTTGAAATTAACATTCATAACTTTTGGTTTTGTGCCTGCTCAACAATTCTCCATGGCTGAACCATTTCACAGGCGATTAATAAAAAATGATTATCGTGTTTCAACGTTCAAGCCCCTTGCCAAACGACTTGTTAAACGTTGTTAATCAGCGAGTAAAATGATTGAGCGGTAAGAAAATGAACGCAAAATGTAGACACGATCTACTGTACTATGAATAGAAAATGCCGTGAAATTTTTGAGAACACGCGTAAAACGAAGTTGGATACTCATAAAACGAAGTCGGACATGCATAAAATTTTCCTAACCACGCGTAAAATTTTTGAGAACACCCATAAAATATTTCCATCGATCCACAACAGCAACGCAACCATCCATGAAATTTTTTGCACTACGCATGAAATTTTTCTTGTTAGGCGTAAAATGGTTGGAGAGAGGCATGAAATATTTTGAAGGACGGCTGAACGACGGTGGGATGTTGATGATATTTTCTGGATGAGGGGTTAACTAGTGTAGAATGGGGCTGTTTTACTGGTGAGAAGCGAGAAATACTTTCATTACCGAATCTTCATTACTTGAGTTTAAGTAAAACATCTTTACGTGGAGCTAATAGTTCAACATGGGATGATCCGAATAAAGCAGGGCTGAAGGAAATTGATAGATCACGTTCATATAAAAAAGCGGACAGAAAAAAGACGTCATCGACGCAACATGAAAAGTAGCGTTGAAGGAAAAGATTAAAAACACAGCTGAGTCAAATCTCACCAAAATGGTCGTACTGCACTAATGGGTGTCTACTACCTGCAGTTTTAGCCAGGTATTCTTGGATGCTATTGAAATACAGGCGCGACATGCACACAACTCAATTCACATTTACAATCAATTACAAACGACAAATATCGCTTGGCATCTTGCTGCTTCTGGTCGTTTCATCTTGTGGGAGAATGGTTGTTCTTAAAAGGGGGTAGCGGCTTTTGAGGTTGAAAAAAATTGAGTAATTTTATGGGGTGGGATTAGGCGGTGGTGCTTAGTCATGAGTTGTGCGTCACTTAAAAAACTATCAAAATATAGATGAAAGACTATTATTATATTCTTGGATTAAAAAAGGAAGCTTCTATCGAGGATATAAAAAAGGCCTATAGAAAACTTTCTCTTAAATTTCATCCTGATAAAAATGATGGTGATGATTTTTTTTCAGAAAGGTTTAAGGAAATTCAAGAAGCATATGAGACATTAAGTAATAGTTCAAAAAGAATTCAATACGATAAGAGTTTTAATTATAATAAAGAACAACCTAATTCAAGTAACGGATTTAATTTTGACCCCGTAATAGAGTACTTTCAAACTGATAAAAATTCATTTGAATACAATCAAGAAATCAAATTTAGATGGAAAACAATCAATTCAGATAAAGTCATAATAAAACCATTTGGTTTAGTAAAACCGATAGACCAAAAGACTTATAAAATCAAGGATTTTAAAACCCCTTACTTAAAATTCGAACTAATAGCGGAAAATTCAAATACAGGAAGGTATACGAAGCAAACTGTTAAGTTAAATAACAGAACTTACCAAGAACTGTATTTTCATTTTAAAAGAGTTATTGATTCTGAAAGTAAGAGAAACAGCCAAAGTAGAAATAATTATGAACAGGAATCTAAATCAAATAAGCCTATAGGCGAGTTTAAAACAGATAAGGGAATTATCAAAGTAGAACTAAATTTTAAAGGTGCTATTCCTGCAATGAATAACAAAGTATATCAGAATGGAATTCCGGCAAATAATGGAAAATACAAACTTGGTTTTATGAATTATATTGTCATTAAAAACGGATTAATAGTCGACCTATCTTCATTTTGATTAAAAAGCGAACGCACAACAATGTATATAAAAAATAGGCGAAACAGTAGTAAAATAAAGGCTTTTGGCTCGTATCAAACTTTGTTCTTAACCGAAAGTTCAGTGCTTCGAAATCGCCTACTTTTCATATACTTAACGTTAGCATTAATTTGAACTATGAAGAAAATAATTCTAGGAACTTTACTCGGGTTTATTTTGTGCGTCGGAGCATGGTTCGTTACGACTATTGACCATTCCTGCGAATTAATCGACTATAAAACCGCTTTTTTCACTATTAAAAACAAATCTGATTATAAAGTAACTAAAGTAACATTAAAACATAGTTATGGCGAGTTATTCATTTCAGATATTGAAATCAACGAAACGGCATATTTGGGCTTTCAAAATACTGGAGAAAACGGCTATACACTTATAGTTGAACTCGAAAATGATTCTATACTACAATCCAATGGAATGTATTTTGAATACGGACTTAGAACAACAGAAACGATCACAAATTCAGAAATAATCCAGAGGAATAATTGGTAAGTAATAATATATTTGAAATTATTACTCTACTGTTAACACTGTCTATTTTCAAGCCTTTTACGTATATTCGTATCAACGGGTCGAATGCTTAGCTATGAAACGACAGCATTAATATGTCAAAATCGAGAAGAATAACAAAGTTCGAAAGAATGTCTACCGAGGCGATGAGAAATGCTGTTCGACTTCATTTGGATTCAATTTTATTATTTAGTAATAAATCATTTCCATCTTCATTTAGTTTGGCTGTATTAGCGCTTGAAGAGGTTTCTAAATCTGATTGGATTGATCATTATGTTTTCACATCAGAAACTAACCATGGTTTACCTACGCCAAATGGAGATGAAGAACAAGAATTTGTAAAGTATTTGTATCTGCATTCAAAAAAACAAAAAATATTCGCTAATCAACAATTTCATGAAATCTCTCATTCTTTTTATGAATATCTTCAATCAAAAAAACTTGATTTAGACAAGCAAAAATCAATTTACGTTGGGCTAGAAAGAGTTAAAGGAAAAATTAATACTAAATCAAAAATCAGCCTTCCAACTCAGACAAAAAGTAAAGACGCAAAAAAAATCATCTCATTAAACAATGAAGTCATTAAAGCTCAATGCAAACGGAATATTGAACAAGATTTTTATTATGGTCCTTATGAAAAGTATGAATTTTTAAACTCTGATTTATTATCTGAATTGAGTGAAAAATGGAAGCACAAATCAGGAATATATGGTAAGAAAAACTAATGCTAACAAATAAGCACTAATGCAGTTCTGTAAGGCAGAACTGCATTATGCTTGCTGTTGAACACTGCCTTTGGTGGCGGGTTCGGAGCTTAAATTTCTA
>JBNJEH010000060.1:0-19088 GCA_051745635.1 Bacteroidota bacterium | reverse complement strand
AAAATTACCTTTGAGGTGTTTAAGATATGAGTGAAGATATATTATATTTGTATCGGAAGGTGAGAAAATTTCGAGTGACACAGTTTTTTGAACACTCCCTGTACTGGTGCTTTCCATTGCAACTTTAGCTACTCGTTCACCTTGTAACCAGTGAAAAAGCTCTTCTAGCTCACTTGTAGTTGTTCCAAATTCTTTTACACCACTTTGATATTTTCCTTTTTTTACACACGCAAATATTGTATCTTTGTGCACGTCCAATCCAGCTACTCTTTTCATTTTAAAACTTTTTTTTACAAATATAAAATGTGACGTAAGAGCACGATGAGAGCTGGGTTGGATTTTTATCCCGTCTTTGTATAATGACCTATTTTATGTACTTTTGAATTATGCCCAAGCAAGGTCCTATCGGTTTTTTTGATTCCGGATATGGTGGAATCACTGTGCTAAGGGAGGTGCGCGAATTATTGCCCGAATACGATTACCTCTATTTAGGGGATAATGCGCGGGCGCCTTACGGAACGCGTTCCTTCGATGTTGTTTATGAGTACACGTGGCAGGGGGTGCGAACATTGTTTGAGTACGGATGCCAGCTTGTAATATTAGCATGCAATACGGCATCTGCCAAGGCTTTGAGAAGTATTCAGCAGAAAGAGTTACTGGATTACCCCGGAAGACGAGTACTCGGTGTTGTTCGACCTAGCGCCGAGAACATCGGAGCACTGAGCAAAACGGGTGAAATAGTCGTTTTGGCAACTGAAGGAACTGTTCGTTCAGCTTCTTACCCTATAGAATTCGCAAAATTCAGTTCTTCTACGCAGGTTCATCAGCATGCTTGTCCAATGTGGGTTCCTTTGGTCGAAAGTGGTGAATACCAAACACCCGAAGGTCAACTCATGATCACGAAGGATATTCGCGCATTACAGCATCGTTATCCGAATGCGGATGTCTACCTGCTGGGATGCACGCACTACCCCGTTCTGGAACCATTTCTCCAAACAATTATTGAAGGTCAAATAACTGTTGTGAGTCAGGGAAAGGTGGTGGCAGCATCGCTGGAAAGTTATCTCAAACGACATTCCTGGTTGGTAAGAAAAATCCAAACGGGTCGGTCCGTTAAGTATATGACGACAGAAAAAGCATCAGTATTTGAAACGCGGGTATTGGAATTGTTTGGGTTACGTTGTCGGGCTAAACAAATAAAAATTTCAGAAAATGGCATTGATTAAATCAATTCGCGGGAAAACTCCTCAGATAGAAAAAGCGCACTGGATCGCTGAGAACGCTACAATAGTTGGAGATGTTTATTTGGAAGAAGGAGTAACCGTTTGGTATAACACCGTAATTCGCGGAGATGTGAACAGCGTTCATCTGGGCAGCAATGTGAATGTGCAGGACGGTGCTGTTATTCACTGTACCTTTGAAAAATCCAAAACCATCGTGGAAGAAAATGTCTCTATTGGGCACAATGCAATCGTTCATGGTTGTCATATAAAACCAAACGTTCTCATAGGAATGGGGGCGATTGTTATGGATCATGCCGTCATTCATACGAATACGATTATCGCAGCAGGTAGCGTCGTACTGGAAAATAGTGAACTAGAACCACATGCTATTTACGCCGGATCCCCCGTGAGAAAGGTTAAAACACTTAGTCAGGACCAATTTGAACAGGAGATTCAGCGGATTTCTAAGAATTATAGAATGTATGCAGGTTGGCAGGGCTGAACACTTTATAACACACCTTAGACGTGTATAGTTTTAGTAAATTCTTCCTTTTAACAAATTTTTTTATTCTAAAATAAGTGTAGCTTTGTTACTGTAATATTTCGTCACTGTGAATACAAATTTAAAAGATGTTAAATTATCTAAATGATTTTTTCTATATTTACGGTCTTCGAATAAATAAGTGAGAATTAATTAATAAAATCTTATGATACGTAAACTCTACTTTGTACTATTAAGTCTCGTTTTAACGGCTGGGTATTCTTTCGGTCAGGCCGGTAGCGGAACTATTAAGGGGTCAGTAATTGATGGGGATTCAAAGGAACCCATTCCTTTTGCTAAAGTTGTACTTTACCAAGGGGGGATTGTAAAAGGAGGTACAGAAACCGATTTTGATGGAAAATTCCAGTTTCCGTCGATAACTTCGGGAACTTATGATGTGGAATTCCGTTCAACCGAACACCAGCCGGTTCGCATCAATGATGTTCAAGTTTCTCCTGAGAAAATTACATTTTTGGATAAAACAGAACTGACCAAGCCGGAGGATGTTCAGGAAATGGAAGAAGTAGAGGTTGTCGCCTATAAAGTTCCGCTGATCAATGAAGATGGTGGTGCACAAGGTTCGACGATCACCAGAGAAGATATCGATAAACTTCCCGTTCGTTCAGCTTCAGGTGTCGCTTCTACCGTTGGTGGAGTAAATGAATCTGAAGGTTCAGGAGGAATTAGTGTAAGAGGTTCTCGTGAAGGCGCTTCATATTATTATATTGATGGTATTAAAGTGCGGGGTTCTTCGAATTTGCCGAAGTCTGCGCTCGAAGAAGTACAGGTGATTACAGGTGGTGTTCCTGCCAATTATGGTGATGCAACCGGAGGTATTATCTCTGTAACGACGAGAGGTCCTTCCGAGAAATATTTCGGTAGTATAGAGGCAGTATCTTCAGGGTTTTATGTAAATGGTGAGGATCCATTGGGGTATGACGGTCAGGTTTACGGACTTGACAAATTTGGTTACAACCTTTTTGAAGGTATGATTTCAGGTCCCTTATTAATGAAAAAAGATTCTACAGGAAAGAAAACAGAACCAATCCTCGGGTTTTTAGTTTCTGCTACTTTCCGGGATCAGTTAGATCCACGTCCTTTTGCTGACGGTGCTTGGCGTATCAAGGAAGGTGTTCGGGAAGAATTACTCGAAAACCCATTGCGGCCTTCTTCCGGAGGTGAGGGTAACTTTAACAACTCAGACTTTTTGAGACAGGAAGATTTCGAAAAGACCCCCTGGAGAATGAATGCGCGACGAACGCGGATTTCAGGTGCTGGTAAAATTGATGTAAACACGGGTCCGACGGTGAATTTAACATTCGGGGGATCGATGAACTACAACTTTGGTAAGAATTACGACTATTCAAATTCACTGTATAATTTCGAAAACTTTGGAAATAATAGTAGCCTGGACTGGCGGGTTTATGGTCGTTTTCAACAACGGTTTAAGAACGATGATGAAAATAGCAGCTCCAAAGTAGAGAGCTTTTACTATAACTTGATGGTCGATTATTCAAAATCTGACCGGAAGACTTATGATGAGAACCACGAGTACAATTTGTTTAACTACGGTCACGTAGGGTATTTTGAAACTACGCGCCGTCCTACATATTCTTTCAACGATGCGAATGACAGTTTGATTCACGACGGCTTTAGAGATGTTCAGGTAGATTTTACGCCTTCAGAAATCAATCCGTCACTAGCGGCTATTACGAGTCAGTACTACGATATCAATGAAGGGAATCCTGCCGGACGTTACGAGAATTTAACGCAGATATTGCAGGGTAATGGTTTGAGAAATGGCGACCAACCTGGTAGTGTTTACAGTCTTTGGGAAAATCTTGGTACTCCTTTTAACGGGTTTTCAAAAGTTGAAGCGGAGCAGTTGCGCTTTACAGGTTCTGCCTCTTTATCAATTGGAGGTCACAATATTTCGCTCGGTGTTGAAGTTGAGCAACGCTGGGATCGCGGATGGAGTAACGGTAACCTCGGACCAATTGGTATTTGGGAAGTTGCTCGACAATACATGAACTCGCACATTACGGAGTTGGATGAGAATGATGCGGCCTACGATTTCTACGGAACGTATCCGCGCGTTACTTACGATCGTTTGAATACGGGATACGCGGCCAACGGAGGTGATGGTGAATACGGAGGCGCCGTCGAAAATGATGAGCAAACATTTTTTGATTACAACTTTAGAAATGAAATTGGTTTAGATCCGGCTGGAAACGATTATGTGGATATCGACTCATACGATCCAAATATTTTCTCGTTGGATATGTTTACACCTGATGAATTGTTCAATCAGGGACAGAACTTTGTTTCTTATTACGGTTATGACCACACGGGTGAGCGCGTGTCGGGCAACACTGATATCAATGCGTACTTTAACGAAACAGATGAAAACGGAAACTATCGCCGATTCATTGGAGCTTTCCAACCGACTTACGTCGCAGGATACATTATGGATAAGTTCTCGTTTGACGATATTATCTTCAACGTAGGTCTTCGCGTGGATGTTTTTGATGCAAACCAACCTGTATTGAAAGATCAGCACTTGTTCTTTAACGCACGATCGGCTTCAGAAGCACAAGCATTGAAAGCGGATGATCCCAATACATACGATTGGGTAGATATTCCTGAAAGTATTGAAGACGATTACGTCGTTTATGTGAACGATATCAATAATCCTACACAAATTAATGGGTTTAGAGATGGTGAGACCTGGTTTAACGCCGAAGGTATTGAAACACAAGATCCGTCGACTATTACTGGTAGTGCCGGTATCGCCCCATGGTTGCTAAACCCTGAGCAGGAGACGCCTTCTGCAGATGCATTTAAAGATTATGACGTTGCGATCAATTTCATGCCACGTATTGCATTCTCTTTCCCCATCTCGGATGAAGCGAGCTTTTTTGCGAACTATGACATCTTAACAAAACGCCCAACATCAGGATTGCGTTTTGAGCCGTTAGACTATCAGTTTGTTCAGGACAGAAACAATATCATTAACAATGCAAACTTGCGTCCGGAGAAAACGATAGACTATGCTTTTGGATTCCAGCAAGTAATTACACGAACTTCGTCACTTAAGTTCAATGCCTTTTATCGTGAATTGCGCGACATGGTTCAGGTACGGAATATTTTTGAGGCTTACCCGTCCACTTATCGCACCTATGGTAACCGCGATTTCGGTACAGTGAAAGGTTTGACAGTAGAGTACGACCTTCGCAGAACGGGTAATATCAGAATGACAGCCAACTATACGTTACAGTTTGCAAATGGAACGGGTTCTGACCCCAATTCAGCGTTGAGCTTTGTGAATTCGAATCAACCTGATTTGAGAAATGTTTACCCATTTTCTTATGATCAGCGACACGCATTCTCCATTACCCTGGATTACAGATATGGACAAGGTAAAGACTACAATGGTCCAGTCGTAAAGGATGTAAATATTCTCGAAAACACAGGTTTGAATGTGATCACAAGGATCAATTCAGGAGAACCATATTCGCGCCAGAAGAATATAACACCTTCAGCTGCCGGCGGTGGTACACCACAACTCGTGGGTGGATTGAACGGTTCGCGAAAGCCCTGGACGTACCGACTTGACTTACAGCTAGACCGTACATTTAATCTTGAGTTTGGTAAGGAAGGAGAAAAGAAAAAACGCGCGTTCTTGAATGTATACGTTCGTGCGACCAACCTTTTCAATCAATTCAACGTAATCAATGTGTACCGGGCTACGGGTGTTCCGGATGATGACGGATTCCTTGCTGCTGCACAGTGGCAAACGACTATACAAAACCAGTTAGATGAACAGTCATACCGCGATTTATACAGCATGTTTATGGCGAATCCATTTAACATTAGCCGTCCGAGAACGATTCGTTTAGGTGTAAAATTTGATTTTTAAATAGTAAATTATCGTAATTATGAGATTTTTATTAATAGCAGTTTTACTAGTAACTTCAATCTTTGAAGTTGATGCTAGAAGGTTACCTACTCCGAATGAGTCCGGTAAACCAGATTTGAATGCTGATCAGGAAGCTTATCAAAAAGCGAACTGTCCGCCATCGAACGCGCGTTTGTTTATGGAATTTAACGACGTTCGTGCACTCGTTGAAGTCGGTGGTTCACTTTGGCAAAATAGACAGAATGGTTCTGCCTCTTATGAGGTCCCTGCTGAAGGTAACAATCACGTGATCTTTGCAGGCTCCATCTGGATGGGGGGTGTCGATGTCAATGGTCAGTTAAAGTTAGCTGCGGTCAAGTTTAGACAAGGTAATGACTTTTGGGCCGGCCCTCTATCACAAACTGTTGGATCTGGGAATTATGATCCCACACAACCGGTAGGATTTAACGCTACGCGCGATTTTGGCGAAGCAACGATCGATCCTGATGTGTGTGATCAGTACGATAAGTTCTTTACTATTTCAAAAGCTGAGGTTATTGCTTTTACGCGTATTTTTGAGTGTAATCAAGATCCAAATTGCGACGACGAATTTACGATTAGTAATGACGCTATCAATAGAATAAATAACTGGCCTGCTCACGGCGATGTTTCGCGCGGACAGGATTTTTATCTGGCACCGTTTTATGACTATCCGAGCCAGGGTGGTTCCGGAGATGGTGTATACGACCCTTCGCAGGGTGATATCCCGTGGTTTGATGATATTTTAGATCGCGACGATGTAGAGTGTGGAATTGACCGCCGGGTCACTTTGTTTGGAGATAAGACGAACTGGTGGGTGTTCAACGATAAAGGAAACATTCACACGGAAACTGGTGCTGATCCTATCGGTATGGAAATTCGAGCGCAAGCCTTTTCATTCGCTACCAATGACGAAGTAAACCGCATGACATTTTATAATTACGAGATGATCAATCGCAGTACGCAAACGTTGTTCGACACGTATTTTACGCAGTACGTAGATGCGGATGTCGGGTTTGCTGACGATGACTTTGTTGGGTGCGATGTATCCAGAGGGTTAGGTTACGCTTATAATGCAACTAATAATGACCCTGGAGGAAACGGAGCTCCCGGATACGGTGATAACCCTCCCGCTGTTGGTGTCGATTATTTTGAAGGACCTTATCAGGATGCGGATAACCTGGATAATGTCGGGCCACGTTTAGAAGAACAGCCCGATGGAAGTACAGAGCTTGTAGTGCCCACGGTAAACGAAGCTTTATCCGGGAACGGAATTGTTTATGACGGTATTGGTATAGGGTACTCAGATGGGATTGTCGATAATGAGCGTTTTGGAATGAGAAGGTTTAATTATTATAACCGCGGGGGTCTCGGTTTCCCTTCCGGAACATTGGATCCTCAATCACCTTCGGATTACTATAATTACATGACTGGTTTTTGGAGGGATAATTCTCCTATTTTTTATGGTGGTTCGGGTTACTCGGGTTCAACTGGTTTAACAAGTGTTGAAGCGGCATATTGTTATCCAGGAGATACAGACCCATTGAACTTCGGTACCGAAGGACAGGACATGGGCTGGGATTGGTCTGAGACAAACACGGACGGAAATGGCAATTCAAATGACCAGGGTGACCGACGTTTCTTGCAGTCTGCTGGTCCATTTACGTTAACGCCAGGTGCGATCAACAACCTTACAGTTGGTGTTGTTTACGGTCGGTCGTTTGAAGGTAACTCTTTTGCATCTGTTGAAGTGTTGCGTCAAAATGACACTAAAGCTCAAGCATTGTTTGATAACTGTTTTGAGATTCTGGATCCGCCAAGTGCTCCGATTCTGGAAATTGTTGAACTTGAAAACGAACTCGTGTTATTGATCGATAATCCAATCGGTAATAATGTCGATGAGTCTTATGCGGAAGAGGATAATATCAATATCGTAGATCCGGTAGATGGTTCTTCTATTGATAAAACCTACAGATTTGAAGGGTATCAAATTTATCAAATGAGTGATGCTGAAGCGGGTGTTGGTGATATTGGCGATATCGATAAAGCCCGATTAGTCGCTCAATGTGATGTCGAGAATGATGTAAGTCGCATTATTAATTTTGAATTTGATGAGGCTCTTGGGTTCTCAGTTCCGGTAGAAAAAGTTGATGGAGAAAACAGAGGAATTCAACATTCTTTTCAAATAGAAGAAGATGCATTTGCAAGTGGAACGCCAAAACTTGTGAATCACAAGACGTACTACTACGTGGCAATTGCATATGCGCACAATGAATTTAAACCTTATGATCCCAATGATGAGGAGTTGATTGATGGACAAAAGATACCATATATCAGTTCGCGATTAGCAGCAGACGGTACGGCCATTAAACCTGTGGCGGGTATACCTCACAATCCTGCTCCTCGTTTTGATGGTGCAGTGGCTGGTTTGCCTTATGGATCCAGCCCGGAGATTACAACTTTAGATGGTCGGGGTAATGGAAATCGTGCAGTTGATCTAACAGAGGCTTCGGAGAACTTTATTGTCGAGAATGGATCTATAGATGCTCCTACTTATAGAGTAGATGCTGGTCCCATAGATATCAAAGTGATTGATCCATTGAATCTCGTTGATGGTTATTTCCGCCTGGATTTTAATAATTATGATGAGATCGATACTGCAAGCTGGACACTTAGCCGTTACGATGACAAAGGTGGTGAATTGCTCGGAACGATTACGTCTGACCGTACGATAGAAACGAAAAATGAACAACTTATCCCGGATTGGGGTATTTCGGTAGCTATTGAACAGGTCGGTTATCCATGTGCCAATGGTGGTGATAACTGTGCATATAGAGATAGAATTGCAAAGCCTATAGAGAGTTCGATTGATTTTGCCGATAGTTCAAAAAGATGGCTCGTTGGTGTACCTGATGTTGACAGCTATACGCCACAAAATTGGATTACCTCTGGTGATTTCAGTCCAGTTGATCCAGATGATTGTTTGCCAAATCAAGGTATTAATGACCCTTGTTGTTACCCTGATTTGGCAGGAAGGGATCCCGATAAATTATTTGCCAACCTCATCGAAGGTACAGTGACTATTGGTCAATTAGCAAGGTTTAACGGGTGTTCCTATAACGCTATTGGAGTGCCAGGTTCTCCTATTTTAGCGCAGAATGCCTTTATTTCCCTTGCGCTTTCAGAGCTCACATCTGTGTACCAACCTGGTGTTGATGTTGTAGTTACTTCTGACAAATCGAAGTGGACACGATGTCCGGTGATTGAGTTAAATGATGATCCTGATTTGTCTGTAAATGACGGTCAAGCTGGTATGTTGCGTCAAAGTCCTTCGATCGATAAAAATGGGCGACAAGCTGGCGACGCTGGGTATAATTCTTCAGAGGCGGATCCTGATGGTAATACCCCTACTGGTATGGGATGGTTCCCTGGATATGCGATTGACGTGGAAACGGGTCGTCGCGTAAATATGGCCTACTGTGAAAACTCGTTCTTGTCTGGACAGAATGGAGCAGATATGATATGGAACCCAACTTCTGAATTCTTTAACTCTATTGGTAGCCCTCTTCTTGGAGGTCAGCACACAATCTATGTGTTTGCCAGAGAAGGTGAGGGCATGCCAGAATATGATGGTGGAGAGTATATTCATGAAAAATTATCTGAAGAGACTTCAGCTGGTTATCGTGATGTCTATAAGAATCTCTCGTGGGTGATGCAGCCAATGTTAGCCCCGGACGCTGAGTTCTTGTCGACAGATGTTCGACTACGATTACGTATAAACAAGGAATACGAAGAGTACACGAAAACGGGTGTAAATGATGGCAGACCTACATACGAATGGAATATGGATAATCAGGGTACGCAGAGAGGAGATACGGAAACATTGGCAGATGCTCTTGACTTAATAAACGTAGTTCCTAATCCGTATTACGCATATTCTCAGTATGAAACTTCGAAGTTGGATACACGTGTGAAAATCACCAATTTGCCAGAGCGTTGTAAAGTTCGGATTTATGATGTTTCGGGTAAACTAATTCGCTCGTACGATAAGGATAGTCCGATAACATCGATCGACTGGGATCTCAAGAATTCTGATAACATTCCGGTTTCTGGTGGGGTTTACCTTATTCACGTTGATGTTGAAGGTGTTGGCGAACGCGTCGTGAAATTCTTCGGTGGATTGCGTCAACCAGATTTAGAAAACTTGTAGTAATAAGATTTTAAAACGAAATTTTAGATATGATGAAGTCAATAATTAAAGGATCTTTGTTAGCTGGTGCATTGACAGTCTCGTCTGTCGTGATGGCCGGTAATGAAGACCGAATTGGTTCCGCCGGAGCTGCGGAGCTGTTGGTGAATCCATGGGCGCGATCTACTGCTTTTGGTAGTGCAGGTATCGCTTCAACGAATGGACTGGAAGCCCAGTTTATGAATGTAGCGGGCTTAGCTTTTACGGATAGAACTCAGATTAAATTCAACTATTCCAATTGGCTGGGTAGTGCAGATATTTCATTAAATGCAGCTGGTATCGCTCAGCGTGTGGGTAACCAAAGTGTTGTTGCCATGAGTGTTCAATCTTTCGGGTTTGGCGATATTCAGCGTACGACTGCAGATCTGCCTGAAGGTGGAATCGGTGAATTCAGCCCGCGAAAAAACATCATTAACTTGTCCTATGCCCGTGAGTTCTCAAATTCTATCTTTGCAGGTATTACCATGAAGGTTGTAAATGAGAATATCTCAAACCTCAAAGCGACAGGTGTTGCATTTGATGCGGGTGTTCGCTACGTTACCGGTGAGCAGGATCACGTAAAATTTGGTATTACACTTAAGAATGTGGGAACGCCAATGCAGTTTGATGGTGATGGTCTCGGACAGGAGATATTTTATGAGTCTACCGGAGGGAATGCGACACTGCAGCAACGTCCTGCTTCTTTCGAAATGCCCTCTTTGCTAGGTATTGGCGGTTCGTACGATTTTATTTTCAGCGAGGACAGTAAACTGACTGCCGCTGCATCGTTTCACGCTAATTCTTACACGAATGACCAATTTAATGTTGGTTTAGACTATGGCATGTCACTGGAAAAGGCGGCAATCAATGTACGGGCCGGATTCATTGGTGAAAAGGATATTTTCGATAGAGATTTATCTACAAACAGTCTGACTGGTTTAACAGCTGGATTCTCAGTTGACGCACTGCTCGGTGAAAAGAAAACGCCTATGGGCTTTGAATACGCTGTGCGTTCTTCAAATCCTTTTGGATTAATTCACACCTTTGGAGTGACATTGAGTCTGAAATAAGAAAATTTTATATTATATTTGTTAAAACAGGAGGGTCTAACGGCTCTCTTGTTTTTTGTTTTAATAAATGATTCATCATGTCCAAAATAAATTACTATACAGAAGAGGGTTTAAAAAAATTGAAAGACGAATTGCACGAGATGGAAGCCGTGGAGCGTCCCAAGATTTCGCAGCAAATTGGTGAGGCACGGGATAAGGGAGATCTTTCTGAGAATGCCGAATATGACGCGGCTAAAGAGGCTCAGGGAATCCTGGAAATGCGGATCGCTAAACTGAAAGACGTCATTGCTAACGCGCGTGTCATTGATGATTCTGAAATAGATGCTTCCAAAGCCCTGATCTTGTCTACGGTCCGAATTAAAAATCTAAAAACCGGTGCAGAACAACGGTATATGTTGGTAGCAGAAAATGAGGCGGACCTCAAAGCCAAAAAGATCTCTGTTGATTCTCCCATTGGTAAAGGATTACTTGGTAAATCTGTCGGTGATGTGGCTGATATTGAAACGCCGAACGGTATTATACAGTTCGAAGTGCTAGAAATTACAAGAGAATGAGTACCATCTTTACAAAAATAATTCAGGGAGATATCCCGAGTTACAAAGTTGCTGAAAGCGAAAATTGTTATGCTTTTCTCGACATTGAACCCGTCACGCGCGGTCATGTACTCGTAGTTCCCAAAATTGAAACGGATTATATTTTCGACTTGAGTAACGACCAGCTTGCCGATTTGATGAATTTTGCAAAGCATGTAGCGCAAAAATTGGATCGCGTTTTTGATTGTGATAGAGTAGGTGTGTCAGTCATTGGTTTGGAAGTACCGCACGCCCATGTTCACCTAATGCCTATTAATGGTATTACGGATATGGATTTTGGAAAAGAAAAGCTTAAATTGACAGAAGACGAGATGGAATCAATAGCTAAATCAATACGAGAAGCCTAGTTTTTTTTATTTTTAGGAGATACATTTCTTTTAGGATTTTGGTTGATATAGGCTTTCCAATTTGATGCTTTTGCTTTGTTGTGTTCTCCGCGACCTTTCGAATAATAATGACATACAGCTGCGGCTAAGCCATCGGTAGCGTCCAGATGCCTCGGTAGTTCCTCCATTTTCAAAAGATTTTGCAACATTTTTGCCACTTGTTCTTTACTGGCACCGCCTTTTCCCGTGATAGACTGTTTAATTCTCCGCGGGGTATATTCTTCAAATGGAACTGATTTATTCAATGCCGCTGCTATGCATACACCTTGAGCTCTCCCCAGCTTCAACATAGATTGAACGTTTTTGCCAAAAAAAGGTGCCTCGATGGCCATTTCATCTGGTTTATATACCCTAATCACTTCGTCCATTCGCTCAAAAATTTTCAGTAATTTGTCGGCGTGGTTGTTCAGTTTGCTCAGGTGCAGTACCCCATAGGTAATTAGATACATTTCGTCCTTTTTGATATGTATCAAACCGTACCCCATAATCGTCGTACCAGGGTCTATTCCCAGAATTATTTTATCTTCAACCTTCAATTGCTCTTTATTCCATGTATCGAAGGATAAATATAAGAAAGAATTGGCGCCTGTTACTTAAAATAGGCGTATTCCTGCTGGCGCTTTATTTGCTGTTCAGGCAATTGGAGAAAATTGAATGGAACACCGTTAAGCATGTAGAAATATTGAGTTATTCTTATTTGCTATACGCCGTAGTGCTTGTTCTGCTGAATTGGGGCCTGGAACTGTTTAAATGGTTTATTATCGTCAGAAGTTTTGAGCGGGAGTCTAACTTTGGGAGAATTAGAGCCTCTTTACTGGCAGGTATTGCGACAGGTTTTGTCACCCCAAATCGACTGGGTAATTTTATTGGCAGAATTGGGTTTTTTAAGGGAAAAAAACGACTGATGCTTTCTTTAGGTACATTGTATGGCAACCTCGCTCAATTTCTTTCTACCTTTTTTTTCGGCGTAATCGGTGTGTTTTATTTGGGACACGTTTTTTTTGAATTACAAGTCGACCAGACGATTCAAAATTTCGGTTGGTTTTTGGGAGGAATTTCACTCTTGCTTTACTTGTTTTTACCGGTAATATCTTTTGAAAGATGGCGTTGGTTTCGCAAATGGCGCCATGTGTTGACTGATTTTCGACAAAAGTTGCGCAAAATTTCCTTTGTATTGCTGTTGCTGAGTACTATTCGTTATCTCGTTTTTGTGCTGCAATTTGTATTGATCCTGGTTGCGTTTGGAGTGAGTTATACACATGAACTGAGCTATGCTATTTTTGTTCATTATCTCGTCACAACCATGGTGCCGACTGCCTTTTTCGGTAAAATCGTCGTCCGCGAAACATCGGCACTGATGATTCTTGGGTTTCTGGTGTCAAATTCTGCACTAATCATTTTTGCCTCCCTGACGCTTTGGTTAATCAATGTCGTACTGCCCGCACTCGTTGGTTTCTATTATTTCATGCAAAACAAACACCAGCAAAATGGTTGAAGTGGTTGTCGTTGTTGTTTTATTGATTGTAGTGCCCTTTGCTCTATATCATTGTTGGTTGTGTTTTATGCGTACAAAGACTGATGCGCCCTCCACATCGCTCAAGTTTGATCAGTGTTCTGTGGTCATTCCTGTTCGCAATGAAGCTTCTGTACTGCCGCGTTTAATGGAGTGTTTAGAACGTCAGGTTGTGTTGCCCGTCGAAATTATTTTTGTCGATGATCACTCTACCGACGAATCGCTCGCTATAATCAACCAGTGGGCTGGGGTTATCAAGCAAATAAGTGTGGTGTCTTTACAGCCCCATTTAAAAGGTAAAAAGCAAGCTGTCCATAAGGGAATAGAATGTGCCTCTTCGCCTTATTGCTTAACGCTCGACGCCGATGTGTGGATGGAGAACAGATTTTTTGAATCGCTCTCGGTGAGAACGGATGTAGATATGCAAATACGCCCAGTGATAATGAAAGGGCGTTCATACTGGGGAATTATCGCCGGAATCGAATATCAACTTTTCAATGCTTTTAGTTACTGGATTCACCCATTTTATGTGCTTTCTGCGAGCGGAGCGAATTTGTTGGTAAAAAGATCAACGTACTTTGAATATGGTGATTTTAATTCCCATAAACACATTACTTCTGGTGATGATTACTTTCTGCTCCGTAATTTTCAGAAGAATAATGCAGTGATTTCCCACAGTATAGAACAAGGCGATAAAGTGTACACGCGTGCACCGACGGGCGCTTCGGATTATTTCAATCAGCGGGTGCGGTGGTTGCGCAAGTCCAGGACTACTTCTTCAATGAAAGAACTTTTATTGGGGCTATTAATTGCGTTTTACCTCATCGGCAGTTTTGGGTTTCTGCTCATGAGCCTGATTCGGGGCGATTGTACAGGAGCGCTTGTGATCTATGGATTGCGTTTGTTTACTGATGTGATTGTGTTTTTGCATTACCAGCGTCCATTGAACGACTTGTCGTATTGGTGGCTGCTCCCTTTTGTACAGCTGATTTATCCATTGATTTTCCTGTCAGTTGCAGGCGTGTCTATTTTTTATCGTCCCAAGTGGAAGAGCAGAAAAGTGGAACAGTAGTAGCTCGTGAATGCTGAGTGCCTTCGTTTGGTTACTGGGGGTGAAGTTGAGCAATCTATTTGAGAAGCATTTTCAATCTTCGAGGAACTTTGATATACATAGGATTGTATTTCATTTGTATCTTTAAACGAACAAAACGTATTTATGATGCACCATTCACCCCAATTCTCCAATTACATCGACTCCATCTACCGCATATCGGAAAAGGCGAAATTCGAGATAGAGAAAGCATGTTCATTAGCGACATTCAAAAGAAACGAACTCATTCAACCTGTTGGACATACCTGCAAAACGATCTATTTTTTACAAAAAGGAATTGCTCGAATTTTCTACTACAAAGACGGCGTAGATATCACCGAATACTTTGCTTTTGAAGGTGGAATCGTTGCTCGTGCTGAAAGTTTATTCGCAGGAGAACCTTCGCAAAAAGCAATTGAAGTATTGGAAGAGAGTGAGGTACTAGCGATCGACGTTCCAAAGTTATATCAACTCTACGATGAATTCCATGAAATAGAACGCTTATTTCGCTTGATTTTTGAACGCGCGCATGTCGAAACGATACACCGGATTGAAAGTTTGCAATTTCATTCAGCGGAAGAGCGCTATTTGAATTTACTTTCAACACAAAAAAACATCATTCAGCGCGTACCGCTTAAACATATCGCTTCGTATTTGGGAATTACGCAGGTGAGCTTGAGTCGGATTCGGGCTAAAGTTGGTGCGTGATTCTGGTGATTAATACTTTTTTTTATATCCCGACAAACCATTAAATTCTGTCACTACTACTGTATTGTTTTTTCAAAAAAACTTTTATCTAATTTGCTAGTCAGTGTTGTGATTTTATTGTTTTACTCAATTACCAAGGTTACTTCTCCGTATTCATTACTACAGATAGGGGCTAAATGAAAGCTTGTAAAGTCATGATTATTGAAACTTGGTAAAGATCTTACTCGATAACTAAAAATTCTTTCGGGTGCGTCATAGCTAATAAAATCAATATACTTAATTGGAAAGCTATTAAAAATGTAGTGGTCTACTGTATCTAATACTCCACTAGAAAACGGACCAGGATAATATTTATAACTCACCGAAGAAGTGCCCAGACTGTTGTAGTCTAATATTACCAATGTATCATTTGCCGTATAGGTATTCGAAACGTCTAATTTAATTTTGAACTTCGTAGGAAATTTATTGTAATAAATTTTACCTAAATTCAAATCTGAATCTGCTATGTCAATCTCAGATAGAACTCTTTCGAAATTATTTTTCAGATTGAGTTTTAACTTAACATTCTCCTTTGTTTTAACTTTAAAATAGCCGCTTTCATTTGTAGTAAAATCTACCCAAACATCATTTGACAAAAGCTTATGACTATAATCGTGCTCATAAATGATACCTTTGATATTTTTCGCTGGCGTATTGCAATCTTCCATAAGTATACCCTCTATAGTAATGGTTTTATTTTTTTTGCAAGCACACAACAAAAGCAGTATTATTGAAAAATTTATTATACTTTTCACGATTTCAAAATTTTAATAAATATTTAATGGTTTAACTACTCAGTTCATAAAAAAGCATTCATCTAATCTACAAGAACCAATTACCATTAACAAATTGATTTACGCAAGTGAAAATATCCCACTTGCGTTATTTGCAAACGAATGTTCGTTTTGATTAGATAGCCGTATTCTTGGAATAAAACTCATCTAATCGAAAAATTCGTACTAATATTTAAGGTGTAATCGAAAAACTCGTACTAATATTTCTATTATAATCGAAAAATTCATACTTTTGAAGTATGGAAGTGTTTGGAAGAATAGCGCAAAACGTTTTACAAAAATGGCTCAACAAAGGTAAAGCACTGGTCATTACCGGTGCACGACAAGTGGGTAAAACGACGATGCTTCAAAATATGTTTGACGATGCCGACCAAAAAGTACTTTGGCTCAATGCTGATGAAACACGGGTTCGCACGCGATTAAGCGAATTAGACGTTGCTGCATTAGAGAATGTCGTAGGGAATTACAAAACTGTCATCATTGATGAAGTACAGCGCATTGAAAATGCAGGACTTTTACTGAAAATATTGGCGGATCATTTCAAAAATGTACAATTTATCGCAACAGGATCTTCAGCATTGGATATTTCAGAGCGAATTTTTGAGCCGTTGACAGGTAGATACTTGTTGTTTCATTTGTATCCATTTACACTTGCAGAGATTTACAAAGATGAATCCGTATTTGAGATTGAAAATAAGCTTCCTTTTCATTTAGTTTACGGGAATTACCCCGATATTTTTAAGCATCAAAATGAAGCTGAAACGCTATTAAAAAATCTTTCGAATCAATATCTATACAAGGATGTTTTGGTCTGGAAGGATATTCGCAAACCACAATTGCTGGACAAATTATTGAAATTATTGTCTTATCAAGTGGGAAGTGAAGTGTCTATTCATGAACTGTCTAATCAATTGCAAGTTAGTTCTGAGACGGTTGATATTTACATTGATTTGCTCGAAAAGTCATTTGTCATATTTCGTTTACCCGCATACAGCACAAATCCGAGAAAAGAAATTTCAAAAATGAACAAGATCTTCTTCTGGGATAACGGAATAAGAAATGCAGTGATTGGCAATTACGATGACCTTAGTATTCGGCAAGATGTTGGGCAGCTCTGGGAAAATTTTGTCATCAGCGAACGCATGAAAATGAACAGTTGGATCGCTCCGGATCGCAAAGGATACTTCTGGAGAAACTATAACCAAAGCGAAGTGGATTATGTCGAGACAGAAGGAAATCAACTTTCAGCTTTTGAAATGAAATGGAATACGCGTAAAAAACATCGTGTTACCAGAGCTTTTACAAACGCTTATCCAGAAGCAAATACAGCTGTTGTTACGCCGACTTCTTTCGATCGATTTTGTGCGTTACATCAATGAGGAATTGGTTCTCCTGTTACCCTCAAAGGATAAGAATACCGCATAGACTAAAAGCACGAAATTTACCATTAAGCAGTTAAGGCATAAGTCTCAATGTTTCTTAATTCCTAAATGGTTCAATTATAAATCAACAAGAATGACCTTTTGTTTTTACAAGCTTCAATCTAAAAGGTTAAACAAGGAAAAAAACTACTGAATTATTTATCAAATGTTAAAGGAATCATTCCAAATCTCCCCGATATTTGTAGAAAACAGGAGCAATGGATCAAATTAAACTCGGATTAAAAGAAAACTGGAAACAATTTACACTGTTGGTAATTGTCAACGCCTTTGTAGGAGGAATGGTGGGATTAGAACGTTCTATCTTACCACAAATTGCTGAAGGCGAGTTCGGGATAGCTGCAAAAACAGCGATTCTTTCGTTTATTATTGTTTTTGGTATCGTTAAAGCCGTTACAAATTATTATACCGGCGCACTGGCCAACAAATTCGGTCGAAAAAATTTACTGATTGTCGGTTGGATTGTCGCTATTCCAATTCCGTTAATGCTGATGTTTGCAACGAGCTGGAACTGGATTATCGCAGCAAACGTATTGCTCGGGATCAACCAAGGTTTGGCCTGGTCTTCTACTGTTGTGATGAAAATCGATCTAGTTGGTGAAAAACAACGCGGTTTTGCCATGGGACTGAATGAATTTGCCGGATATATTGCCGTGGCTATTTTCGCCTTTCTCACGGGTTATATCGCTAGTGAATACGGCATTCGTCCTTATCCTTTTTATCTTGGAATTGGCTTAGTCATTTTGGGATTGACGATGAGTATTTTCTTGATTAAAGACACGCGCGGACACGTCGCAGCCGAAGCGACAAACAACACGATTCCACGACTTAAAAACATCTTTTGGGATACGACCTGGAAAAACAAAAACCTGGGATCTGTTTCACAAGCGGGATTAATCAACAACTTAAACGACGGTATGGCCTGGGGAATTTTCCCGATGCTTTTAGCCAGTAGGAATTTTAACCTCGATCAAATTGGAATAATAGTAGCCGTTTATCCTGCAGTTTGGGGAATTGGTCAATTGTTTACTGGTAAAATGGCGGATAAGTTTTGTAAGAAAGACATGTTGTTTACGGGAATGTTATTACAAGCAGTCGCGCTGATCTTTTTTATCTGGGCGACATCCATGACACACTTTGTGATTTTAGCAGCTATCCTTGGTTGGGGAACGGCGATGGTTTATCCTACATTCCTGGCCACCGTAGCAGAAAACACACATCCACAAGATCGCGCAAAAAGTATCGGAATTTTCCGGTTGTGGCGCGATTTGGGCTATGCCGTTGGAGCGATTTTAACGGGTATTATCGCAGATTCTCTTGGAATTATTGCCTCGATAGTGTTTATCGGTATACTGACGTTTATTTCTGCAGGAATTATTTATGTGCGTATGAAATGCGGTGAGGGAAGCTCTGTGAGGTTTGTTGATTAGTATCCCCCTGAGCAACTACACCTCCCAAAATGGTTTATATTTTTCGATTTTTTTAGCTGAAATGTGATGAGGCAGTAGTTCGTGCAGTTTATTGATT
>JBNJEH010000059.1:0-20218 GCA_051745635.1 Bacteroidota bacterium | reverse complement strand
TGCAACTGCAACAAACAGCAGCCCGCTAATCCACGTTATCGTGAAGGAAGGAGTTCGTTCCGCGCAGCGATGTTTTATTATCGTCTTTATCATCCGAAACCTCGTAACGCGAAATGTTATCTTCAGACGAATGCGGCTCATCTTCCAGATTAATTTTTCTGCGTTTGAAAGCCGGTTCTTTTTCGAGTTCAGTCAACCCTTCAGCACTTTTCAAGTGGGAAGCATATTGTTGAATGCGCTCCATCCGTTCTTGTGATCTCCGCTGTTGTTCCTCAGGTGTCAGCTCTGTGGCATTGCTTTTATTCTCCACATCATCGCGCTGCTCCTGCTGATTGTCCTCATCCAGGAAATAGCGTTTAACCTCTTGATCCTGATTTGAAGTGTCATGCTGTTCGCTGCTTTCCTCTGAGGTTTCTTTGTCCTCAACAGTGCGCACTTCCCAGTTCATCGTATTTTCGCGATCCGCTGTATTTTCCTGCGCATCAGCGTCACTTTTTACGTAAGGTTCATCCGTTTTTTCCTCTTCGTATCGATTCGCCTGCGTTGCTTTTTCGAGCGGCTCTTTCACTTCTTTCTTTTGATCGTCTTCCAAGACCTGGACATTCTTTTCAGGAGCCCTTTCAAAACCGGTAATCGGCGACTGTTTAAAGCCCGTGGCAATAATCGTCACACTCAAGGCGTCGCCCAGTGTTTCGTCATAGCCGTGTCCCCAAATCACATCCGCCGTTGAACCTGCTTCATCCTGAATGTAATCCGTAATATCCGAGATTTCATCCATGAGCACTTCTTTATCACCGTAGGTAATATTCAACAAGACATATTTGGCTCCGACGATATCGTTATCGTTCAACAATGGAGATGTCAGTGCCTCCTGAACCGCTTCGATAGCGCGGTTATCACCTTCCGCACCAGCTGATCCCATTATGGCCACGCCGCTATCTTTCATGACGGTATTGACATCGTTAAAGTCGACGTTTATCGCCCCCGTTACGGAAATCACTTCTGCAATTCCTTTAGCTGCTGTCGCCAGGACATCGTCAGCCTGAGCAAAAGCATTCCCCAATGTCAGGTTACCCGAAATTTCTCTCAGACGTTCATTATTGATAACCAACAATGTATCGACGTTATCGCGCATATTTTCGAGACCTTCTTCGGCTTGCTGACGTCTTTTGCGCCCTTCAAAATTGAACGGTACGGTAACAATTCCAACCGTGAGAATTCCGAGGTCGCGGGCCGCCTTGGCGATCACCGGTGCCGCTCCCGTTCCCGTACCACCGCCCATTCCGGCAGTGACAAATACCATCTTGGCATTCTTTTCCAGGATTTCCTTGATATCGTCGATATTTTCGATGGCTGCATTCATACCAATTTCAGGTATGGAACCAGCTCCTCTTCCTTCTGTTAAAGATGGACCTAACTGAATTTTAAACGGGACCGGAGAAATATCCAGTGCTTGCCGATCGGTATTGCACACGATGAAGTCAACTCCTTTAATTCCCTGATCATGCATGTGATTAACAGCGTTGCTTCCTCCACCTCCTACACCAATTACTTTGATGATAGAAGACTGGTCTTTAGGCATATCAAATTCCATATTCATAATTATTTATCAGTTATTCATTTTTAATCTACATCTTCCTCAAACCAGCTCTTGCCTTTTTCCAAAAGCTTGTCGAAAAAAGATCCTTTCGTTCGTTTTGAATGCGACTTTACAGCAGCTAAGGAGCGTCTGTTTCGCTCGTTCGACTCGAACCCTTTCAATACCAAACCAACACCCGTTGAATACATTGGACTGGTCAACGCCTCCTCAGTCGCCGACTGCCCAAGATGTTCATTCGGATAGCCGACGCGCGTGTCCATTCCCGTGATGTATTCAAACAATTGGGTAATATTGTTCATCTCGGCACCACCTCCCGTCACGACGATTCCACCGATCAATCGCTTCTCGTAGCCCGAGTTTTTAATTTCGTAGTAAATGTGTTCGACAATTTCCTCCATACGCGCCTGGATAATGCTGGACAAGTTGCGGATCGAAATTTCTTTCGGTTCTCTTCCGCGCAATCCGGGAATACAGACGATTTCGTTACTTTGGCTTTCACTGGCGAGGGCACTACCAAACTTCACCTTGAGCTGTTCGGCCTGCCGTTTCAATATCGTACATCCTTCTTTGATGTCTTCCGTAATCACATTACCTCCAAATGGTATCACTGCCGTATGACGAATAATGCCTTCGTGGAAAATCGCCAAATCGGTTGTACCACCACCAATATCGACGAGAACAATCCCCGCTTCTTTTTCTTCTTCAGAGAGCACTGCGGAAGAGCTCGCCAACGGTTCCAGAATCGTTTCGGCAACTTCCAGGTTGGCTTTATTAACACATTTTTGAATGTTTTTTGCTGCATTAATGCGACCCGTGATAATGTGGAAATTGGCCTCCATGCGAACGCCAGACATTCCAATCGGGTCCTTAATCCCCTGTTCGCCATCGACGATATATTCCTGAGGAAGCACGTGGATAATCTCTTCACCCGGCTCCATCACCAACTTATACATATCGTCAATCAAAGCGTCGATATCTGCTTGAGAAATCTCATCCTGTGTGGTATTGCGCGTGTACATTCCGCGGTGTTGCAGGCTTTTGATGTGCTGTCCTGCAATTCCCACGTTCACAACGCCGATCGTCAAATCTCCTTCCACGCGATCCTGCGCTTCTGCAACCGCCGTTTTGATTGAGTGAACCGTCTTTTCGATATTTGAAACAACTCCACGGGTTACTCCAAGGGACTCCGTTTTCCCCATGGAAAGTACCTCGATTTTACCATGCTCGTTTTTTCGTCCAACAAAACACGCTATTTTCGTCGTTCCAATATCAAGTCCTACAACAATCTCTGACATTTTATCTATTTTTTCTTTGCAACAATTTGGTTCTCAAACTTCAAATTGATCGATTTATATTTCTCCCACCCCTCATACGGGATTACCTCGTCGTAAAACGTCGTCAGCTTTTGAAATTTTTGTCGCACCATCTCGTCTGACTGTGCATCACCAAATACTATTTCCTGCTGACCGACGCGTGGGATCATTATAAAACCATCATCAGCGGTGTAATGAACCTGCACTATTTGTGCATCATAAAATGCACTATTACAAACATAACTTGAAATTCGATAGATTTCATCCAGTTTATATTTAGTTTTCAATGAATCATTGTTAATTATTTCGCCGTAGTGCACATCTTCGTCAAAAACAGCCTCCAGTCCAGTGAAAGCAAGGGTTTTCGGACGCGCATAATGTGACAAATCCATAATCTTATTTTCATTATCCAGGTAAAAATCATCGTTATTGTTCAACATAATTCGCGCTACAGGTCGTCGAGTTTGCACTTCCACGTACCATTCCGAACCAATATCGGTGTAAACGTGGGCCGTTTTTACCTCATTCATCTCATTGAGAAAGGATTCGATGGCTGGAATTTTTAAATCGTTTTTAGTCATCTCTTTATCGTAAAAACGGTTCATTTTCAACTCTTCAGCCACTTCAGTTTCAGTCAGTAAGGCAATACCATCCTGCACCTCAATCTGGATGTGGGGCGCATTCATCTTCATATCTCCTTCTTGCTGGTGCCCAACAATCAACAGGACAATCGTTCCGGAGAAAATAAGCAAAAGCGCTATTATTTGCAACCATTTTTTCATTGTAGCGCACGTTTTATCGGTTCGACCCATTGATCAATATCTCCTGCTCCAATCGACAGCACCACCTCGTCGTCCTCATTCAAGGTATCGACAATAGCTGAACCATGCGGCAGCACTTGAACGCCTGTAGTAATGCCCTCCGCCAAAACGGTTGATGTCACACCTGGAATTGAGGCTTCACGCGCGGGGTATATTGGCAACAGTAACAGGCGATCTACGCGGCTCAACGCTTCTTGAAATTCCTGCATAAAATCCCGTGTTCGCGAATAGAGGTGCGGCTGAAAAATAGCTGTAATCTTTTTTTCAGGGTACAACAAACGCATCGAGTCTACCAGTTGATTGATCGCCGTAGGATGGTGCGCATAATCGTCGACATAAATATGTTTCTTTGAGCGCACGTGATATTCGAAACGCCGTTTCACTCCCAGAAACGATCGCAGTCCGCTGCGTATCACCTGCTCATCGATGCCCATTTCGTGAAGCAATGCAATAACAGCCGTGGCATTTTCGGCATTGTGGATTCCGGGCAGTCCCAGCTGAATGTCTTTCCAGGTTTCATTGGGCAACCGAAGATCCATCGTGAAATACCCGTCAGCTGTTCTCAAATCATAAAGGCAATAATCGGCGAGTGAATTGCGACCGTATGTGCGCGTTGCAGCGGCTGTCTGAGTATCGACATCAATATGACGAATCAGCCAACCGTCGGGACGGATGCGATCTGCGAACTCCTGAAATGCCGCTTTCAATGCGTCCGTATCTTTGTAAATATCCATGTGATCCGCGTCAGTCGATGTCAGAATACTCGCAAAAGGATAGAGGTGCAGAAAACTGCGGTCAAACTCATCGGCCTCGACCACGACATATTCACTATGAGGTTCATGCATCATATTTGTCGCATAATTCGTCGAAATTCCTCCGAGAAAAGCACTCGCTTTTAAACTGGACTCCTTTAAAACATGTGCGAGCATTGCAGAAGTTGTTGTCTTCCCATGCGTTCCAGCTACCGTCAATCCCTTGAGGTGTTTGGTCAATTCACCCAAAAGTGCAGAGCGTTTTAAAATCGTATAACCGTGGTGTAAGAAATATTGGTACTCGCCAAGCTCCTCTGGTATAGCGGGTGTATAGACCACCAGCGTCTCATCAACAGGCAAATCTCGTTGATTGAGACTCACTCCCCGATCTTCAAAATGAACGGCAATCCCTTCATCAATTAACTGCTTACAAAGTTTGGATTGATGGCGATCATAGCCGGAAACGCGTTTGTCCAGCTGATTAAAATAGCGCGCCAGTGCAGACATTCCAATCCCTCCGATACCAATAAAATAGATATGTTTGAAGGTATTTATATTCACTTGAGTACGGATTTTATTGTTGCAACGATCCGCTGGTCTGCATCGTCGATCGCATTGGCTTTTAATCGTTTTGAATAAGTCTCCCGCCGCTCTTGATCTTTGATGAGCGCGATAATTTCTCCGATGAGTTTGTCGCGCGCGTCACCGTCTTTCACGAGTAAAGCTGCATTTTTCTCCACGAGCGCCATGGCATTTTTTGTTTGATGATCTTCAGCGACGTTTGGCGACGGAACCAAAATAATCGGTTTTCCAATGATAGCCAATTCCGACAATGCTATTGCCCCGGCTCGGGAAACGATGACATCCGCTGCTGCATAAGCCAGTTCCATCTCTTTAATAAATACTTCGAGAGCGATGCCCGTCATGTCTTGTTCCTTCGACCAGGTATGCAATTCTTCGGATTGGTACTGCCCGCATTGCCAAATCAGTTGAATATCGTTTTTCTGTAACTGGTCAATACCTGCTTTAAGGCTATCGTTTAATGTTTTTGCGCCCAGGCTTCCACCGACGACCAACACTGTTTGTTTTTCTTCAGATAATCCAAAATGTTGCCGACCACGTTCTCTTGCCCCGTCTGTCTGAACCACTTTCTCGCGTACCGGATTGCCCGTCAACACAATTTTATCTTTTGGGAAGAAGCGATCCATTTGTTCGTAAGCAACACATATTTTAGCCGCTCGATTGGCCAATATCCGATTCGTCTTTCCCGGGAATGAATTTTGTTCCTGGATTACAGTCGGCACTTTCATGATGTTGGCGACTTTTAACGTAGGACCACTGGCGTATCCACCGACACCGACGACTACCTGTGGTTTAAATTTCCGAATGATGTTTCGCGCCTTCCAGAGGGAAGCCAATATTTTAAACGGCAGTGCTAAATTCTTCACAGTGAGGCGACGTTGAAAGCCACTGATCCATAATCCGTCGATTTCGTAGCCCGCTTCCGGCACTTTTTGCATCTCCATTTTTCCTTTTGCACCTATAAATCGTATCTGTGCATCGGGAAATTCCTTTTGAATGCGATTGGCAATAGCGATAGCCGGGAAAATATGTCCTCCCGTACCGCCACCGGATATGATCACGCGTTTTATATCACTCATCTGCTGAATTATTTATGGCATTTTTATTATCGGTATCTCCGGATTGGTGCTTGTTAGCGATCGACAAAACGATACCCAGTGCAATACAACTCATTACCATCGCTGATCCTCCCATCGCCAAAAATGGCATATTTTGACCCGTTACCGGCATTAGCCCAGTACATACAAGCATGTTGACAATTGCCTGGGACAACAGCATAAATCCAATCCCGATGGACAAGTATGTCTCAAATAATTTATCGGCATTCAGTCCAATCCGCAAAATGCGGTAGAATAAAATCAAGTAGAGAAAAATGAGAATGACGGCACTCAGCAGTCCAAATTCTTCCACAAAAGAAGAGTAAAAGAAATCTGCGTAAGCCTCTGGGGTGTAATGCTTCAGATCGCCATCACCCACACCAACACCCGTGTATCCACCGTTGTGAATGGCGAGTTTGGCATTAATAGCCTGCATATTTTCTACAGTTCCCACATCGTCGCCATAGGCTTTAAAAAATCGATTCATCCAGGTATCGAAACGGGGCAGTAAATTCATGGCAGGAACCGCCAGGTGCAGTAAGATTGTCAGTCCCAGTAGAGCTAAACCACTTCCGACGAAGGTCAGGATCTTTCGAAAAGGAACTCTTCCGACAAACAATAACAATAACAATATCATAAAAATAATAGCAGCGGTCGAAAAATTATCCTTGGCAATAAGTCCACAAATGATAATAACGGGCAGCACTACCGGCCAAAACCCTTTTTTCCAGGAATGGAAGTAGGGTTCCCGACTCACGAGCCGTTTCGAAACAAAGATAATGAGCGCCAGTTTGGCAAAATCCGAAGACTGAAATGTCAAACCGATAATCGGTACGCGCACCCAGCGGGAGGCATCATTCACCCGGACGCCAAAGAAAAAAGTAAAAATGAGCAGGAGAATCGCGAGGTAAAAAATAAACTTCGAGAGTTTGGCGATGTATTTGGGATCCTTGCGATGAATCCAGTACATAGCCGTAAAGCCGATGACTATGTAAATGAAATGTTTGAACAAATATTTAAACGGCGAACCCCCCTCAGTTTTGACGAGAATCGGCACGAAGCTGTACACGCTCACCACTGAAATGGCGAAAAACAGCAGCGCAATCATCCAAATGACTGGATCACCCTTGAGATATTTGAGGTACCGTTGCACTAAATTTATTGTTTCAATTGTTTTTCAAACATCGCTAACCAATCCTTGGCGTAAGGACCTGTACCACCAGTGTAGACCATTACAGTTTCTTCATTTGGCGTTTGCAATAGCTCAATCCCCGATGCAATATCTTCTTTCAACCACGTTTGAAACAAGGTTTCGTCAGCCGTAGCCTCATGGCCATTTTCAAGGTAATCATAGGCAATGACAGCGCGGACATCTTCCACATCCCACTGCTTGTCTTCAAATCGCTCGTCTTCCTTCAAACGCAGCAGCCAAACGGTAGGATTTTCCGTATATATTGTGGCTTTCAAATCCTGTGTCAATTGCAATTCTGACCAACGAAAAGCGGGGATGTCTCCAAACCATTTTTGCCGAAACCGCTCTTTAAAGGCTGTCGTGGCCTCTGACCGAGCCGAACGTATTAACTCATCAATTGATTTTCCTTTCTCCATACTATTAAAAATTAAAGTGCACGCACGGCTTGTTTAAATTGTAATCCACGATCTTCATAATTCTCGAAAAGGTCAAAGCTCGCACATGCCGGCGACAACAGTACCGTTTCATCCTTTTTTGCCAGCTGGTATGCGTAACCCACAGCGTCCATGGGAGACTGCGTTTCGACAATTTGATCGACGACACCTTCAAAAGCATCCATAATTTTTTGATTGTCCTTCCCGAGGCAAACAATGGCTTTTACTTTTTCCTGCACGAGCGGCATGAGTTCATCGTAGTCGTTTCCTTTATCGACACCACCAACAATCCACACCGTCGGCGCATTCATACTTTCCAGTGCAAACCACGTAGCATTGATATTCGTAGCTTTTGAGTCATTAATAAACTCGATTCCGTTGACCTTTGCTACGAATTCCAGCCGATGTTCTACATTCGTGAAATCTGATAAACTCTCGCGAATGCTCTCTTTTCTGAGCTCTACGATTCTACCTGTAATACCCGCTGCCAGTGCATTCTGGATATTGTGCTTCCCTTTGAGGGCTAAATCATGTATTGACATAATTAATTTATTTTTAATTGTTATTGTTTCCTGTTTTTCGTCGAGATAGGCGGCTACATCACTCGATTGTTTGATCGAAAAGGGGTGTTTTTTCGCATTCGTTTTTACCTTTTCCATTTGTGCTTTTATCTGAGGATCGTCGGCGTTGTAAATGAAAGCCTCCCGTTCCGTTTGGTTTTGCGTGATGCGCATTTTAGCGCGTCCATATAACTCCATGGACTGTTCATAGCGATCGAGGTGGTCCGGTGTAATATTCAATAAAATCGCCACATCGGCTTTGAATTCATACATGTCTTCCAGTTGAAAACTACTCAATTCGAGCACAAAATATTCAGGCTGGGTCTCCATTACTTTCTTCGAAAAGCTCACACCGATATTTCCAGCGATTTCCACATCCAATCCGCCTTGCTTCAAAACATGGTGAATCAGATGCGTTGTTGTGGTTTTACCATTGCTTCCCGTGATGCAGATGAATTTAGCATCGGTAAACTGTGCAGCAAACTCTATATCACTGACGGGACGGATTCCTGCTGCACGCAATTCCTGTATCATGGCACCGGCATTGGGAATACCCGGACTCTTTATGACAATCTGGGCTTCTTTTATGCGTTCGAGAGAGTGCGTGCCTTCCTCCCATTCAATTTCATGTTCATTTAATTCATCCTTCCACTTCTGACGAATTTTACCGGCATCACTTACGAATACGACATACCCTTTGCGCTTTGCGAGCAGTGCCGCACCGACACCGGTTTCTCCGGCGCCCAAAACAGCGATATGTTTATTCGTCGCGTCCAATTATCTCAATTTCAGCGTTACAATTGTTATCACGGCCAGCAAAATGCCGACAATCCAAAAGCGCGCTACGATTTTTGCTTCATGAATGCCTTTTTTCTGATAGTGGTGGTGCAGCGGAGCCATGAGAAAAACGCGCTTCCCTACTCCCGTTCTGCTCTTGGTGAGCTTAAAATAGCCCACCTGCAATATGACCGATAAATTTTCAATGAGAAAAATACCGCACAGTACGGGTATCAATAGTTCTTTTCGTATGGCGATGGCAAAAACTGCAATGATCCCTCCAATAGCCAAACTTCCCGTGTCGCCCATAAAAACTTTAGCCGGGTAAGAATTGTACCAGAGGAAACCAATACACGCACCTACGAAAGCCGCAATAAATATCACCAGTTCTTCCGCATAAGGGATATACATGACATCGAGGTAGTCGGCAAATTCGACGTGGGCACTCACATAGGCGAGTACGGCCAGCGCAATCCCGATAATCGCAGAACTACCAGTAGCCAGTCCGTCCAGACCATCGGTCATATTCGCTCCGTTGGACACGGCAATAACGATAAAAATCACGATCGGAATAAAGAGCAACCATCCCCACGATTTCGCAGCATCGCCCAGAAACCAGTTATAATTGATTTCATTGTTTTTGACAAACGGTATGGTCGTTGTCATGTCCCGGGTCTCAATCCACTTTGTATTCGTCCGCTCATCGTCCTGATGTGCAGCAGTAACAAATTCTTCACCTTTCTTCAGGGAGTACGCCGCATCAACTTCCTTATGCACTTTCACGTCAGGATGAAAAAACAAGATAGATCCTACAATCACTCCAACCCCTATCTGACCAACTACTTTGAACTTTCCAGCTAATCCTTCCTTGTTCTTTTTGAGCACTTTTAAATAATCGTCAACGAATCCGATAGCTCCAAGCCATACTGTAGCAACGATCATGGTGATTACGTAAACGTTATGCAATTTCGCAAACAACAACGTTGGAATCAGTATAGCTCCTAGTATGATCAATCCGCCCATCGTCGGTGTGCCTTCTTTCGCTTTTTGCCCTTCCAATCCGAGATCGCGGACATTTTCCCCCATTTGCATGCGCTGCAACAGCCGAATCAATCGATTTCCAAACAAGATGGAGATGATCAGGGAAAAGATCAGTGCCATACCGGCGCGGAATGAAATATACTCGAATACTCCTGCACCGGGAATATCAATTTCATGGAGATAATGGAACAAATAATAAAACATTACTTATTGAGTTTTTGTAGAATTTCTTTTAATATTTCCAGGTCGTCGAAATCGTTTTTTACGCCGTTCACTTCCTGATAGGTCTCGTGTCCTTTTCCTGCGATCAGAATAATATCATCCGGTTCCGCCATGGTACATGCCGTTTTTATGGCTTCCCTGCGATTGGCGATGCTCAGCGTCTTTTGATAATGTTCTCCACCCACTCCCTTCATCATTTCTTCAATAATGGCCTCGGGATCTTCTGTTCGCGGGTTATCAGAGGTCAACACTGCTTTATCACTCCATTCACAAGCGATCTTTGCCATTACTGGTCGCTTGGAGCGGTCGCGATCGCCTCCACATCCCACGAGCGTATAAACCGTTTCATTTCCCGTTCGAATATTATGAATCGTTTTGAGCACATTTTCCAGCGCATCGGGTGTATGTGCGTAATCAACAATTCCTATCACACCCGTTTTGCTTTTGTGATATTCGAATCGACCTTCCACTGGCTGCAGACTGGAAAGTACGCGCAAAATTTCGATGCGATTATCTTCGAGTTGTTCTGCAATAGCGTAAACCAGCAATATATTATAGGCGTTAAAGTCTCCGATCAGTCGCGTGTACAATTCCGTTCCTTCGATCGACAGCACGAGACCGGTAAAATTATTTTCCAGCACCTTCGCTTTGTAATCCGCTATATTCTTTAACCCATAAGTTATTTTCCGGGCCGAAGAATTCTGCAACATGACCGCTCCGTTTTTATCGTCTGCATTGGTGACCGCAAAAGCCGCTTCACTCAACCCATCAAAGAACGCCTTCTTAACATTCAAATATTCTTTAAACGTCTTGTGGTAATCGAGGTGTTCGCGCGTAATATTGGTAAATCCACCCCCATAAAATTGCAGGTTCCCCACCCGTTTTTGATGAATGGCGTGCGAACTCACCTCCATAAAGCAATATTCACAACCATCATCCACCATTTGGCGCAAGAGTTTATTGATACTCACCGGATCCGGCGTTGTCCGCTCTGTGGGGATGGTCACATCATTAATTTTATTTTCGACCGTCGATATCAATCCTACGGCACGCCCCATTTTCATAAATAAATGGTACAACAGGGTCGTCGTGGTGGTCTTTCCATTCGTCCCTGTAATTCCGACCAATTTTAAATCCTTGCTCGGTCGGTCGTAGAAATTGTGCGCCATAACGGCCAAAGCATCGTGGGTACTGTTCACGACAATATAATTGACATGATCGTGCGTAGTGGAAGGTTTTTCCTCTGCCACAATCACCGTCGCTCCCTGCTCAACAGCGCTGTCAATGTAGTCATGACCATCCGCAGCAGCCCCGCGAATGGCTATAAACGCTGCACCCCGCACAACATCGCGCGAATCAAAAATCAATGCCTGTATTTCACAATCGGTCGTTCCGACCACTTCGCGGATGGATGCTCCATACAATATGTCTCTTAATTTTTTTGCCATCATCTTAATTCTAATGTTATCAATCCTCCCGTCACCGCTTTTCTTCCCGGCTCAATGGATTGGTAAACGACTTTCCCGAATCCTTTGGCACTCACATTCAAACCGACCTGTTCTAACAAGTACGTTGCATCCTGAAGCCCCATCCCTTCCACATTGGGAACATGCGCCTTCCGAACATTGAAATCCCGGATTTTAATGCTTTTGTCCATCGTCTGGGTTTTTACCCATTCACCCTGACCTTCAAAGGACTTCGTAACCCCGAACCGGTTCAGCGTTTTGTTCACTTCGTAGCGCTGCCCGTTTTTTACCTCCGGCACCGAAACGATCGGCTGTTTTTCATTGACCGCCTGGTGATAATCGTAACTGGACGCATATACTTTGTTGGCAATTGCTGAGAAAACCGTTCCTGAGACGGAAGCACCATAGATATCGTCAGTAGGCGCTGCAATAACTACTATACATGAATAAATCGGATCATCCGCCGGGAAATAGCCCGCAAAAGAAGCAATGTGTTTTTTCTCTCCTTTTTTACCATAACCCTTATTGCGATTGGCAATTTGAGCTGTACCCGTTTTGCCCGCCGTTTTGAAAAAAGTCGACTTTAACCGTTTTCCGGTACCATTAATCATGACGCCTTCGAGGCACGACTTCATAATATCGATATTCTTCTTACTGCTGATTTGCTCGCGCAGTACCTCGGGTTCGTAGTTTTTAACTGTTTTTCGATTGTCCAGCACTTTCGAAACAAACTGCGGTTTCATATATTTTCCATCATTGGCAACAGCATTGTAAAACGCCAGCAATTGAAGCGGGGTCAGTTGAAATTCATATCCAATGGACATCCACGCTAATGAACCACCCCACCACTGCGATTCACCGGGCTCTGAATAGACGGGAGGCACTTCTCCCTGAATGCCGATATCGAGTGGTTCTGTCAAACCAAACTGATGCAATCGCTCGAGAAAACGTTCCGGCTCACTTCGGTAATTGTCAAAAATCACTTTTGAAATTACGTTGGAAGACAATTCAAAAGCCTCTTGAATGGTTATTTTCCCATACCCCCATTTCCTGGAATCGTGCAGCTCGCGATCATAAAACTCGTATTTCCCCACCGCATTGACGGTATCTGTAATTTCGATTTTCTCATCTTCCAACGCTGCCATCAACGAAGCCAACTTCATGGTCGATCCCGGTACCTCTCGCGTACCGATCGCGTGATTATAGATTTCTCCGTATTCATCTTCTCCCGTCTTCTGGAGGTTCACCATCGCCTTTACGAAACCCGTTTTCACATCCATCACAATGGCACACCCATAGCGCCCGCCTTTTCTTTTCAGTTGATTTTCCAGCTCCGTATGTGCGACTTCCTGGATATCTTTTTCAATCGAAGTCACGATATCATATCCATTTTCCGCCTCCCGCACCACTGCTCCGGTCGGCTTCCAGGATTTGGCAATTTTCTGCTGAATAATTACGCCATTTTTTCCGGCCAGGTAATTATTGTAAGCCCCGTCCAGTCCAACGTACAAAGTGTCTTTCTGTCGCTGTTTTACATAACCCAATGTTCGCGCAAGCAATTCGTCATTCGGGCGCTTCCGCACAATTGTAGCGTGATTATCAATCAATCCTCCTTCGAACCTCCCCTCCTTAAAAATGGGCAGATCGTGCAGCTTTTTCCGCGTTTCATTCGTGACCCGTTTCTGAATCAAAACATACCTCCTCTTCTTGACGCGCGCCTCTCGTAGGTACTCTTCGTATTCCCGAGCCGACTTTTCGGGAAATATGCGGGACAATCCCTTACACAAACCATTGATGCCATCTTTCCACAGTTCCTCCTCGATGGTTACGGGGTCCATGTAGATATCGTAAAACGCCACGGAAGTCACCAGCGGATTCAAGTGTGCATCGAGAATCTCACCTCTTCTCGGCTCCACTGTTGCAGAGCGCTGTTGCAGCTTGTCTGATGTCGACGTAAAAATATGATCGCGACCGTCCATGATGATGGAAAACGTTTGAACCACCACGACACCCATGATCGCTACTACGAGGAAGTAGATCAAATACACGCGCAATATGACCGTACGAGGTGTCTTCATTTTTCTTTCTCTTTTATGCGAATCACTTTGGTTGGATTAATCGTTTCTTTCAGTCCCAGCGGGCGGAGTTGTTCAATCAGTTCTGTGCGGCGCGTCATCTCCTCCAGTGCGGCTTTTTTCTCCACATAATCAGCCATCATATCCCCCACTTCTCTCTCCGTTTTGGCGATATCATTGGCGAGGTGATTGACGTAATACCCTTTTGTAACGAGCAAAATCAGCAAGAAAACCACAAAAAAGATGTAGTTCAGGTTATTCACAAAAAAACGGCGCGTGAGAAAATCACCGTTCATGATCTGCACAGCGGATTTCGACGATCCGGATTTACCGCCCTTAAAAAGCTTGCGCTTCTTTTTTTTCTGCTTTTTGCGCTCCTCTGATATGTAATTATTCTCCTTCACTTCTTTTTGATATTCTCAATTTTGCACTTCTCGCACGCGAATTTTCCGCGATTTCTTCTTCCGACGGCGTAATTGGTTTGCGCACCACCTCATCGAACGGTTTCAATACATTTCCATAAAAATCCTTGGTAATGGTGCCATCAAAATTGCCGCGTTTCATATAATTCTTGACCAACCGATCTTCCAGCGAGTGGTAAGATTCCACCACTAACCGACCGCCCGGTTTGAGTATCTCTGCCGTTTGTTCCAACATTTTTTCCAGGACTTCCATTTCGTCATTTACCGCAATGCGGATAGCCTGAAAAACCTGTGCATAAAACTTATTTTCTTTAAACTTAGGCGCCAGCGGTTCCAGCAGTGCGATAAGGTCACCGGTCGTTTCAATTTTCTCCCGCTCGCGATCCGTACAAATGCGCTGCGCTATTCTTCGCGGCGATCGCACTTCACCGTATTTCTGAAAAATAGCGATCAATTCATCCTCCCCCCATTCGTTGACCACGATGTAGGCTGAGAGTTCGCTTTGCTGATTCATGCGCATATCCAGCTTTTCGTCAGAACGAATACTAAATCCGCGCTTTGGTTCATTGAACTGATGTGACGAAACGCCGAGGTCTGCCAAAATTCCATCCACCTGCTTTATTCCGAGCATCCGGAGGTGATTCTTGAGAAAGGAAAAGTTTGAAGCAATAAAGTGAAAATTGGGTGCTTCCCAGGCATTTTTTGCCGCATCAGGGTCCTGATCAAACGCAATCAACTGTCCTTTTTCAGAAAGCTGTTCAAAAATCGCACGCGCATGTCCACCACCACCGAAGGTAGCATCTACGTAGACACCGTCGGGCTGAACATCCAACCCATCGAGGCATTCCCGCAGCATTACGGGAACGTGGTATTTCTCTTCGTTATTCGTTTTCATTTCCAATATCACCCATTACTTCCTCTGCCAAATCAGCAAAGTCTGTCATGGAGCCTTCGATCATTTCGAAGTACTTGGATTTATCCCAGATTTCGATGCGGTCATTGTAAGCAATCAACATTGCTTCTTTTTTCAGACCGACGCGTTCCATGTGCGCAGAAGGAATCAACACCCTACCCGTTTTGTCCAGCGAGACATCTTTCGCCCCCTGATGGAACAAACGGTAGAACATGCGATTCTTCGGTTTGAAGAGGTTGATTTTACTCAGCGACTCACTCAACTTTTCCCACTCATTCATCGGGTAGAGGGTGAGGCAATCTTCAAAACCTTTGTTCAACATGAAACTTTCCTGAGCAGCAGGAGACAGCTGCCTTCTCAAGTGAGAAGGAAACAAGAAACGCCCTTTGGCGTCCAGTTTTACCTCATATTCTCCTACTAATCCTGCCATGTACAGTTATAATGTGTAAAAATAATGGAAATTTACCACTTTTTACCACTTTATTACCAGTGTTGAAAACTTCTTACGTCGTCTTCTCCATCAAAGTTACACTTTTTATCTAAAAACTTAGTTATATCGTGGATTTTAAGTAGAAATTACCAAGTGGTAAAAAGTGGGATTAAAATTTTATTGTTGAAAAATTAATGAGGTTATGAACAGGTGAAAGACAAGTTGCAGAAGTCTATTGAAGCGCCTTAAAAACATTGCTGCAATTCGATGCTGAGTTCCCGCTATCCAAAACGCCTTCATGGATTATCGACGGTCATTTTGAGTTGCTATTGCTCGGACAAACTGTGCAAAGCGGAAGTTTTTAGTGGTTCACAACATTGCTTTTTAACATCTGTACATCACCGGCGAACGCGATTGGAGTCGCGCACGAGCCGAGCAATATTGATCCTACTTTACAATGCCTTTTAACATGCATTTCTCACAAAGAAAAAAACCATAATGTATCAATAATCATACAAAAAAGGGTATATTTGTATAAATAATCAAACGTTATGGCGCAGAAGAGTCCAGTATTATTACCAAAAATGAAGAAGATCATGGCAGAGTTAGGCGAAAACATCAAGCTTGCCAGGCTAAGACGAAAGCTAAGCGCTCAACAAGTAGCAGAACGTGCTGGCATCAGTCGTTCTACATTACATTCAATAGAAAAAGGATATGAAGGGGTAAGCATAGGGTATTACTTGAGTGTTCTAAATGTTTTAGGGCTTGAGAAAGACTTCTTGACTGTTGCAAGCGATGATGAACTGGGTAGAAAAATACAGGATGCAAATTTAAGTACTAAAGAACGAGCCCCAAAAAAGAAGTAAATCATGGCCAGGACAAGCAAAAAAAGAGAGGTATATGTTTATGGTGATTGGCAGGGTTTAGATGGACCTGTATTCATGGGGATACTTAGTGCTGAACTATTAAGAGGGAAAGAGATATTTTCATTTGAATACGATAATGATTGGTTGCAATCCGGGAATGCTCAATGGCTCGATCCAGACCTGCAACTATATGCCGGAAAACAATACTTAAACGATCTCGAAAAACACAACTTCGGTATGTTCCTGGATTCATCTCCAGACAGGTGGGGACGTATTCTGATGCGTAGAAGAGAGGCAGCCTTATCCCGAGAGAAAAGACGACGGCAAAACAACTTGTTTGAAACAGATTACCTGTTAGGAGTTTATGATGGTCATAGAATGGGTGGTTTACGCTTCAAATTAGATCCTGAAGCACCGTTCCTGAATGACAATAAAGAAATGGCGAGTCCACCATGGACATCCATTCGGGAATTGGAACAAATCAGTTTGCGACTTGAAGAAGATGATGCAGTCAACGATCCTGAATACCTAAAATGGCTGAGTATGTTAGTTGCACCAGGCTCTTCTCTTGGAGGAGCACGGCCCAAAGCAAGTGTCCTGGATAATGATGATCATTTGTGGATCGCGAAGTTTCCAAGTAAAAATGACCAATCAGATATTGGAGGTTGGGAAATTGTGACGTACGAGCTCGCCATCACTGCAGGCATAAATATGGCACAGGCAAAAGCGAAAAAGTTCACCACCAATAAGCATACATTCCTAACAAAACGATTTGATCGAAATTCAAATGGAGAGCGCATCCATTTTGCTTCAGCTATGACCTTATTAGGCCATGTTGATGGTGAAAATTACGGAGAAGGAGTGAGTTACCTCGAACTAGTGGAGCTTATAACCAAACATGGAGCAAAGGTAAATGAAGACCTCGAACAACTCTGGCGACGTATCGTATTTAGCATTTGTGTATCAAACACAGACGATCACTTACGTAACCATGGATTTATCCTTACACGCGGAGGCTGGGTGCTATCACCTGCCTACGACATCAATCCAGTAGAAACCGGTACCGGACTAAAACTGAATATCTCGGAGGACGACAACGCATTAGATTTAGACTTAGCACTTGAAGTAAGCCCATATTTCAGGTTGAAAAAAGCTAGAGCAAATGAAATAATCAAGGAAGTGAAATCAGCTGTTCAAAACTGGAGAAAGATTGCTACTAAGTATGGAATCTCCAATGAAGAGCAGGAAATCAAATCAATAGCTTTTTCAAAAGCGGAGATATAATCAACTTAAAAACCCTTAAAGCAGAAAGTACAATAAGAATTACTACACTACATGACAAAAATATAATCCTTCAAAAATCAACAAACTAAACGCTCAAAAACTTATTTACAAATTTGATATTCATAGTTTTATATAAAAAAGGGCACTCCTCTACCTATGACAATAATACTAGTTCTGAAAGTAAAACTAATCAATTATCTGACAAACAAACACCTCAACCAAAGACAATCCATTCCTTTTACATATCAGCTCGTCCTGAATTTTCGTTTGGTTTTAAAAAAGTTGCGGTGTGGTGAATGCAATCGGAATCCACACAAGCTCGGGGCGCAGCAGCATAGGGCCTCTAATTCTTCTGCGAATTTCTAACCCTTAACATTGAATCCACATATCTATTCATTTCTGGAGAATCGATCTTTTCGTAAATGCCCAGTTTTGATGTATCAGAGTAATCTGTTCCTTTGAAAAATAAACCTCCACAGTGAACCGCTTCTTCAAAGTATAAAGTAACTGTAAATATACTATCAACAATAAAATCACCTTGATTAAAGTGTATAGGTTTTAAATGCCCATCAAAATCCATATCTTTAGCATAAATTTCATAAGACAAACTAGAATCTTTTTCATTTTCGATGAAATACGCTAAAAAGTGTTGATTTTCTATACTTTTAGGAGCGCCAATAATGAACTCATCCTTTGGTTTGAAAGAACAACCCTCCCATAAATAATAATCTTTTTTCCAAACATTGGCATATTTAAATGCCTTCTCGACAGAGTTTAAACACGTATCATCAAAAAACTCAATATGATCATACCTCCCCTGCAAAACTTCTTCTAAATGATACTTTAAACCCTTATCCTCAGTAACTTGTTCTTTTTGACTGTTATGGTTACAAGAACACAAGATAAGAATAGATAAAAAAATGATTTGATAAAATTTCATATTATTTTCTTTTAGCCGAGGAATCTGGGTTTTATCTCCTTCACACCACCCATCGTCCCAAATTACCGCGCGACTCCAATCGCGTAGCTATCTGGATCCAAATCAGTTTATCAATTTACAACTATCACTCCATCCAGCAAAATTTCCTGCACTATCATCTACCGCACTGCTGTAAACATCATCATCAGATCTCACAACCAAACCTGAACTGGATAACTGTGAAGGTATGAGAAATGACTAAAAAACGCTAAGAAAGCTATTTGTTTTTAACAATTTCTGGAAAAGATGCCCCTAAGTCAACGCAATCGGAGTAGCTATGCAGCTGCGGGAATACGTTTCAATGTGACAACATTTCGAGTGACACAGTTTTTGAAAACTCCCTTGTATCTGTATTTTTCATCACATTTGTTATAATTACATTTTTTTTAGATCAATCAGCGCGTTAAACTTAAAACCCAAATGCTCTCCCATCTCCACATACCCCAACTGATTGGTCAACAAACGAGTTTCACCGATTTTAAAATCAGGTGTATTTTGATGGTGATGTCCATAAATCCAATAACTCGGTTGGTGTTCTTCAATAAATTCCGTTAATTCTACCGCAAATGCTTCGTTTAATATACTGCCTTTAAATTGTGGCGGATAATGTTGAAATGTCGGTACGTGATGTGTAACCACCACATTTGTTTTTTCTGAATTTTCTACCAAAGCATTCGTTAAAAACTGCTTGTTTTCTTCGTAAAATGTGTTCACCCGATCGGCTGTAAAACGAATTCTACCATATTTAATGACATGAAAATCATTCATTCCTCGTTCAATTTCCCATTGATGCGCAGGGCTTATTTTTGTCCAAAGGGTTGTAAATAGTAAGCGTACATTTTCGTGCTCAATGACTTTGTCATTCAATAAATGCACATTGGGCTTGATTTTTTCGTGAAAACTTCCGCTTTTTTGGGTAATATCAAATCCGTAATATTCATGATTCCCCGGAATCCAATACGTCTGCTCAAAATAATCAGCGCAATAGTTGAAAAAGTCCTTGTGTTTATCCATTACCGCAAATGGCACTAAATCTCCTGCGATAATCAGTATATCGCCAATAGGTTGAATAGGATTTTCTTTCAAAAACGCTTTGTTCCCGGGAAACTCGATATGTAAGTCTGAGCAGTATTGGATGTTCATTTTTTGTTGGGATTAGAAAGTTTGGCGATGGTTTTATCGAAGTCGCTTTCAAAGTTTTGGTCTTGTTTAATACGAAACTCCTCCCACTGTTTGTCGGCTAATTTCATAGCTACGGAATGGCGAATTTTCCCGGCATCTTTTAATATTTTAAATGCATATCCGTTTCTTTACCCCAAAAAGTTCCATTTGTATCTGACAGCTACCTTTAAAAGTCTATCAAACAAATCATTAAAGTATCTTCTATTAAGC
>JBNJEH010000058.1:0-20424 GCA_051745635.1 Bacteroidota bacterium | reverse complement strand
AAACCAGGCTTTTCACGAAGACTCAACCGATATTTTGTAACTTTACCACTGAATGATTTGAATATGGAGCATCCGATCTTTCTCATCGGTTTTATGGGGGCAGGTAAGAGCACTGTTGGCAAGCGTTTGGCGAAGCGGCTCAATCGTTCGTTTACCGATACTGACCAAAGGATTGAAGAAGCAAATGGTTGCTCGATCAGCGCATTTTTTGATCAATACGGTGAACACCGGTTTCGTGAAGTCGAAAACAGACTGCTGAAAAAACTGATCGAAAGTGAAAAAAATACCTTGATTTCCGTTGGGGGAGGGCTGCCCTGCTATTACGATAACATGCAGTTGATGAACGAACACGGTACAACCATTTACCTCCACCGACCCGCAAAGGAGCTCTTTCAGCGATTGCGGCAGAATAGAGACAAACGTCCGTTGATCAATCAAAAATCAGACGATGAATTACTGACCTATATCGAACAAAAACTTGCGGAGCGAGCTCGTTTTTATGAACAGGCTCATATTGTGGCCCGGCGCGATCAACAACAACTCGATGATTTAATAGCGCTCCTGGATCAAAAACGATAGGTTCTTCGGTTCTACGGTTCTGCAGTTCTGCAATTCTTCTATTCAACATTCCAGGATTCTTCGATTCTACAATTCAGAATTCCACGGTTCCACGGTTCTACAGTTCCACGGTTCTGCGGTTTTACAGTTCCACCTTTAGATTTCCACTCGTCAATATATGCGATGGAACTTTAGACTTTATCCATCAATTCGTGGTACGAAAAATAGCTTTTAAACACCCGGTATGGCAGCGAGGGGAGAAGGTTGATACAACATCCATCCGGTAATTGAACGACGCGGTTTTTGCGCCAATAAAACTTCGTGATACAGCACGTCACTTCGAAAAAGTACACAACGATTATAGAGCGGAGCAATGAGTACGGGATCTGTCTGTGTCGGATAAATTTTTAGTTCACCGCCGTGTCCTGGTTTCCATTCTTCGTTCAAATAGATGATCATCGAAATCATGCGGTTGTTCCTTCCTTTAAATTGATCGAGATGTTTCTTGTAGTATGTTCCGGGAGGGTATAATGCCAGGTGAAACTCGTAATCCGAAAGACTCAGAAAGAATGATCGATTGATGGTAGCCATCAGTGCGTCGATTTGATCAAAAATTGGAAGTTTAGCGCGATCTCGTTCTTTTTCCAGCCAATAAATGTGATCCCCGCGAATTTCACTGATGACCTTTTCCCTGCCCGTCGCTCCTATAGACGCCTTTTCCAGGGTTCCTGACATCCGGACGACCTCAAAAAATTGCTCAATTTGCGCGAGTATTGGATCTGCAAAGAAGTTTTCCAGGAGTAAATAATCCTGTTGAGCAAGCAAGTCCATTTGCTCATCGCCTAAAATGATAGCTGAATTCATTTGAATATTATTGGCGTCAAATGTACTGCATTATCTGATATCTCTTATTTTTGTTTAAAAAGAAATTCATGCGATTAGTTGGACTATTATTCATTTTACTATTGCTCAGCGCTTGTGGCGAACAGATAAACTCAGAAGAAGGTGATACAGATCGTCAAGATATATTAATCGAGGATATGTGGATGCTCAATGCCACTGAAAAATCGCAGGATCTGATTACCAATGGAATTAAATTTTCCAAAAACAAAAAAATATTTTATTTCGACTCTCAGGGACGCGTAATACCAACCTTTCACGACATCGGATATGAAATTGAGGAAGATACGCTACGCATCGTCGATTTCAAATATGAGCAACAATTTTTGTTCGAAAAAGGTACGCGCATCTTTCTGATCGAGTCGATGAACGATGATGAACTTATTTTAGAGATGGTTCATCCTGAAGAAAATAAGTATTATTTCGACCATAAATCTTTATAGTTGATGAAACTACTTTCCGCCAAACAGCAGCAAGAACTGGATCAGTTTACGATTGAAAATGAACCCATATCCAACCTGGACCTCATGGAGCGCGCCGGAAAACGCTGTGCCGATACCTTGTTGAAAGGATGGGGACATCGCGAGCGTTTTGCAATCGTTGCCGGACCGGGAAATAACGGTGGAGATGGATTAGTGATCGCGCGATTGTTAGCCCTCGCAGATAAAAAAGTCAGCGTCTATTTTGTAGCATTAACTAAAACGGGGAGTGAAGCATTTGAAGAAAATCGCAAACGACTGAAAAAAAACGGGGTGAATTTTGAAATACTCACAGCAGAAAGTGATTTCAAAACGATTGATTGGAGTGGCCACGTGATTGTCGACGCTATTTTTGGCACGGGTTTGTCGCGACCGGCCGAAGGAATTGCACTTGCCGCAATAGAGCGCATGAATGCATCAGAAGAACCTGTGATAGCCATCGATGTTCCTTCAGGTATGTACGCGAATGAACTGCACGAAGCTGAGGACAAATTTGTAATGGCCGCTGCAACATTGACCATTCACGCTCCAAAACAGAATTTTTTCTTTCCTGAAACGGGGAATGCCGTGGGGGAATTGTATGTATTGGATATTGGTCTCCTCGAAGCGGAAATGGGCGAAGATTTGACGACCGATTTATATTATATTACCGACCACTGGTTAAATAAAATACATCGAAAACGGTCTATATTTTCACACAAAGGGACGTATGGTCACGCACATATCGTAGCTGGCTCTGAGGGTAAAATCGGCGCAGCTATTCTCTCGGCGTCAGGAGCGTTAAAAGCAGGCGCAGGACTCGTTTCTGTAAGTATTCCAAAATGCGGATTAACAGCTATACATGCTAAGTTACCTGAAGTAATGGTGGAAGTTTGTGGCGAAGACTATTTACAGCAAATTGGTTTTTCCAAACGGTACAAATATGGCGTAGGTCCAGGTTTGGGAGCAGCCGAGCAAACTTCAGAAGCACTTGAGAGATGGTTGGCTACGGCAGATGCACCGGTAGTCCTGGATGCAGACATGCTCAACTTGTTGTCACGAGATGAGGAGTTGATCAAAGAAATTCCGGATAACAGTATTTTAACGCCACACCCCAGGGAGTTTGAACGATTGGCAGGTTCTTTTTCCAATAGTTATGAAAGAACACAGTTGCAGATTAAGTTTTCGCAAAAATACGGTGTTTTTGTCATTTTAAAAGATGCGCGAACGATCATCAGCACGCCTTGTGGTCACTGTTATTTCAGTACAGGAGGAAATCCCGGTATGGCAACAGGAGGTTCCGGCGATGTGTTAACAGGTATAATTACGGGATTATTGGCTCAAAACTATCAACCGCTGGAAGCTTGTGTTCTTGGCGTGGGTATACATGCCATGGCGGGTGACTGCGCGTTAGAAATGGAATCGGTTGAAAGTTTGACGGCTCAAACTATTGTCAGTGCTTTAGGAACGGCTTTTCGTACTTTGAAAACGTTCAACTAAAAATGAGCTAATATTTTCCTTTCCAGCGGGCTTTCAAATTCGAAGCGACTTCCTGTTCTTTTTTAGAACTTCCCGCATCAAAGAAATTTGTTCCTTCCAGATCATCCGGCATAAAAGGCTGAACAACAAAATTACCGGGATAATCATGGGAATATTTATAATCTTTGCCGTAATTGAGGTCTTTCATTAAGCGCGTAGGAGCATTTCTCAAGGATAGCGGAACGGGTAAATCCCCCGATTTTTTTACCAGATCCTGAGCTTTGTTGATCGCCATGTACGAAGCATTTCCTTTCGGAGAATTTGCCAGATAGATCGTGCACTGGGACAAAATAATGCGCGCCTCCGGGAATCCTATTGTATTTACCGCCTGAAACGTATTGTTGGCCATAATTAGTGCTGTCGGGTTTGCCAGACCAATATCCTCACTCGCAGCAATAATCAGTCTTCGCGCAATAAACTTGGGATCCTCACCACCTTCGATCATTCTTGCCAGCCAGTAAACAGCAGCGTTCGGGTCACTGCCCCGAATTGATTTAATAAAAGCTGAAATAATGTCGTAGTGCTGCTCCCCATTTTTGTCATAACTCGCAATGTTCTCCTGAGCAATAGCGAGCACCTGGTCGTTGGTAATGATTATTTTTTCTTCTGGTGAAAATGTATTGACGACTAACTCAAAAAGAGTGAGTAATTTCCGGGCATCACCTCCTGAAACGCGCAATAATGCATCCACCTCTTTCAGTTCGATAGATAAATCCGCCAAATGCACATCATTTTTCATCGCATTTTCCAGCAGCGCAATCAATTGCTCCTTTTCTAATGGCTTTAACGTGTAAACCTGTGTTCTGGACAAAAGGGCAGAGATGACCTCAAAAGATGGATTTTCCGTCGTCGCTCCGATTAGTGTAACGACGCCTTTCTCCACCGCACCGAGCAGTGAATCCTGCTGAGCTTTTGAAAATCGATGGATCTCGTCAATAAAAAGCAGTGCTCCACCGCGATCAAACATGCCTTGATTCTGTGCTTTTTTGATGACTTCCCGAACATCTTTCACGCCTGAAGATATGGCAGAAAGGGTGTGGAAAGGACGCTTTAATTTCTCCGCCAGCAACAACGCCAGAGTCGTTTTGCCTACACCAGGCGGTCCCCATAAAATCATCGATGGAAGTACACCGGCATCCAGTGATTTGCGCAGACTCGCGCCTTTTTCCAGCAAATGTTCCTGTCCTGCATAATCATCCAGACTCTTCGGACGCATGCGTTCTGCCAATGGGGTAGTGGGTGCTTTTTTCATACCTTCAAAACCATAAAGATACCGGTTTCACAGAGAAACGACAAGCGAAAAAATGCGAATTTCTCCAACATTTTTAATTCTTTCACGTTATCATTAATGAAGCGATCACATGACCATTATTTCCACTTGTAATAAGTGGAAATGAGATTGGCGCAAAATTTGGAGTATTTTTATAAATGGAATAATGCAACAGATTATAATGAGAGTATGTTTATTGATGTTAGCCTTGACGTTGACCCTGACAAATGTTTTTGCACAGAAAATTACAGGTGTTTGGGAAACCTACGATGATGAATCCGGAATACTTAAATCAGAAGTAAAGCTCTACGAAAAAAACGGGAAGATTTATGGAAAAATCATCGAACTTCACAACCTCAAAGTAGACACGGAAGATCCTATTTGCATCAAGTGTACGGATCATCGCAAAAACAAGCCCGTCAAAGGAATGGAGATCATCACAGGACTGAAAAAAGACGGAAATGAGTGGTACGCTGATGAGGGTATTTTAGACCCCAACAACGGTAAGATATACGATTGTAAAATGTGGCTGGAATCTCATGATAAACTGGCTGTTCGCGGTTATCTCGGCTGGTTTTACAGAACGCAATACTGGAAAAGGAAGGATTAACCGAATTGTTCGGTAATCGTCGTGTTGTAGACAGTTAATAGCGCCTTCACTTCGGCCAGTTCAGGGGGATTATTTTCTTTTAGTTGAGTATTGATTTTTGTCTTATCTAAATTACCAACAGTTTTTAAGAACAAAAAAACTCAATCACATTCCCCTTCGGTATAATCCGTAATTCCTTCACATTCTGCCTGACATGCGTTTCCATACGTTTTATCATTACAGCCACAAACAGGATCGTAAAGATGAATACAAGGACAATCTCCCTTAGGTTTTTCTTTGCAATCTTCTGACTTGTTGCAATTTGTAAAACTAAAAAGTAAAATGAATGCTGAAAATATTAATCCTGGAGTCAAGTTTGTTTTTGTCATATCCCGTTTGTTTACTTGAATAAAAAGCTAACCCCCATTTTAGGGAAGCACTGCTCCCTACAAATTTATCACTATTAAACCAAACCAACAAATGTAATATTTTAGGTTTTCATAACATTACCGTCTCTCCAACAACCTTCTCGGATTATACTTCATAAGTTCTTAGCTGTTAGTTCAGCAACTTTATCTGCTTTGCTTTTTGCATTGTTGAAAAAGTTCCTTTTAGCATTATTTTAGTTCTGTGCGAATTTCTGAATAGATAAATTTCCAATGCTTTTTCAATGATAACTGATTTGTTGAACACAGATATATCTGATGCTTCTGATCAGTACGTGAAGCTATTAAAACCAGAAGAGCAACGCAGCTCTTAATTTGCCTCCACCAATGAAATTATACATTCAGCTGGTAAACATCCCGACAGGCGTTTTCAGGTATAATTTCACCATTGAATGCTAGATTACTGTTTTCCCCATTTTAATCGAAAAATCAACCGACGGAACCTTTAAAATTGTCATTTTTGCCTATCTTTAATTATAATGACTCAGAATCGCAAAGTATATTCCCTCTCGCAGTTGAATCAATCACTCGAGAATCATTTCGCCACAAAGTTTGGTGATCGCACGTTTTGGGTGACGGCCGAAGTGATTAAGATGAATGTGAAAAACGGTCATTTTTATTTTGAGCTCGCTGACAGTAAGAACAGCGTCATGACTGCAAAAAGTTCTGCCACACTCTGGTCGCGCAATTATCGAATGATTCAGGAACAAGTTGGAGCCACAGAACTTCAGGGCATTCTACAACCCGGAAATAACGTGCTTTTTGCACTGAAAATCACGTACCATCCCGTTTATGGTCTGAAACTCAATATTCTCAACATTGATCCAGCTTATTCTTACGGTGCAATTGAAAAGCGGAGGAGGGAAGTCATTGAAAAATTGCGCGCTGCTCAATTGCTGGACAAACAAAAAACACTAAAACTGTCCCCGATTATCAAACGCATCGCGCTGATTGGATCTCCAGAGACATCGGGATTTACTGATTTTAACGATGAGCTATTTAACAATCACGAGTTTAATCAGTTTTTGGTTAAAGTGTTTCCCGTTAGAGTACAGGGAGAACAAGCTATTCCTGAACTCATTGCTGCAGTAAAAGAGGCGGCTTGCTACAATGTTGATGCTATCGTCATCCTTCGGGGTGGTGGCAGCAAAATGGATCTCGCTATTTTTGATGATTTCGAGCTCGCTCAAGTGATAGCGCATTCCCGACTTCCCGTGCTGACAGGGATAGGACATGAAACTGATCGCGTTGTCGCCGACCTCGTGGCGCATGCTTACTTTAAAACACCGACTGCAGTAGCTGCCTATATTCATTATGCCATCGCGTCGTTCAGAGAGATCATGGGAGACTTGTACGACCGAATTATTCATCAGGCACAGCGACTTCTCAGCGTCGAACGCGAAGAATTTAATCATGTCAACCGCTACCTGCAGCATCACAGTGGAACCATGATTCAATACTGGCGAACGCTATTTCAGCAATTTGAAAATGAAGTGATCACAGCGGCAACATCGATTATACACGCATCCAAAAGAACGCAGGACAAGACGATACATCAACTTATTTACCAGGTTGAAAGAACTGTGCAAAGTCATCAAAATGATGTAGATCGCGTGCTGGACGACATCCAAATTAGCGCCGTGCACCTCATTGATCAGGAACGTAGATTTTCAGTACAGCAGCACATCGATCAAATTAAAAATTTCAGTATCAATCAAGTTGAAAAAGAAGCTATGGTACTAGAAAATTATAACGACTTATTAGCGATGCTCAATCCCCATAAAATGCTGATGGAAGGCTATACGATTTCTACGGTTGAAGAAATGGATGTTCAGGACGCAGAAGGAACGCTGACGGGGCGAACATTGAAAACACTAACCAGTAAACAATTGATAACGAGTAAAATTACCGAAGTAAAAAAGACAACAATTAAAGATGAAAATCAACGATAAATTGACATACGAAGAAGCCATGCAGCGCTTAAAAGAAATAGTAGGAGAACTGGAGCGTAAAGAAGTCAAAATTGACGTGCTGTCCGCCACAGTGAGTGAGGCAAAATCGCTGGTGGAATTCTGCAGGGAAAAATTAGACAGCACTGAAGATGATATTAAGAAAATCATTGATCCGGAGGAAGAAGATCAGGAATGAAGTCGGACGCGCGCAAAATAATTCATATTGACATGGATGCATTCTACGCTTCTGTGGAACAGCGCGATCGTCCTGAATTGCGCGGAAAACCATTAGCTGTAGGTGGTTCTGGAGGTCGTGGAGTGATTGCAGCTGCGAGTTACGAGGCGCGTAAATACGGCGTCCGATCAGCTATGCCGGCGAAAACAGCATTGCGGAAATGTCCGATGTTGCTCTTCGTTCGACCACAGTTTGATAAATACAAAAACGTCTCCAGGGCAATCCACGGGATTTTTAAACGCTACACCAATATGATTGAACCGTTGTCCCTCGATGAGGCTTTTTTGGATGTCACGCGCACGAAAGGAGAAGAACGCTCGGCGACTCTCATTGCTCAGCAAATCAAGAATGATATCTACAACGAATTGCGGCTCGTGGCATCGGCAGGGGTATCCTATAATAAGTTTCTGGCAAAGATAGCTTCTGACCAGGACAAGCCCGACGGATTATTTGTGATTCCACCAGAGGAAGGAGCGGCCTTTGTGGCTCAATTGCCCATCGATGATTTCTTCGGTGTGGGAAAGGTAACAGCTGAAAAAATGAAGAAAATGGGTATTTTTAAAGGCAGTGACCTGCTTCGTTATAACCGCACTGAATTACAACAACTAATCGGTAAATCAGGTTCTTTTTTGTACGAAATTGCCCGTGGAATTGACGAAAGACCCGTAAAAACAGAACGGGTGCGCAAAAGTATTGGAGCAGAATCCACTTACAAAGAAAATATTCAAAGTAGTAGTGCCCTGCGGGAAGCTTTTCACAGTTTATTTGAAGATTGGTGGAAACGCTATATCCGTCACGACAAAAAGGGAAGAACCCTGACGGTAAAACTCCGGAATGCAGAATTTGAAACGTTTACGCGGTCTTTCACGAATGAAAGTGTGCTCGAATCGAAGGCGGAAATTCGCGACCGATTAGAAGCATTATTGATGGATATCTGGAATGATCAGTCCGTGCGGTTACTCGGTGTTTCTATCAGTGGGTTTAATAGCGAAAAGGCGGAAAAGAAAGACACGCAACTGACATTTTGGTAGCGAGAATTATTTCTTGACAAAAGTCAATGAGATCGAATGGATTGATGCATAGTTTTGTCATCAGTAAAAAAGTCAAATTATGCATCGTGCAACAGCAAGAATTTTCGGGGTACTCTTCATCCTGTCATTTTTAAGTTATGGTATTGGACGCGGGATGATGGATATTGTAACGTCATCCAATCTCTATCCAGGCGAAATATGGGATCACAAATATCAGTTGTAATTCGGCGGTTCACTCATTTCAATTTTTCACACCTTTTTCAATGTTGGATTGCTCGTGATTTTGTTCAAAATATTGAAAAATGAAAGTCGACAGGTAGCGCTCACATACCTTATTACCAGACTTTTATCCACATTTTTACTCGCTTTGGGTGCTGCCACCTTGTTAACCACAATACCGGTGAGTCAGCAATTCCTCGGAATAGAAAAACAGCACACAGACGTTTTCAACGGGATCATTTCCACACTTGCAGAATGCAATGCGGGAGCTTATCAGATTGGAATGATGAGTTGGGGGATAAGCGGTCTTTGCTTGTGTAGTCTACTGCACAGGTATAGAGGATTTTCAGTTGTCTTTTCAATTTTTGGAGTAGCGGCTTACCTGCTTTTTATGACGGGAACATTTCTCGAATTAGCGGGTTATTCAGTTGGTGTGATATGCTCCATTCCCGGAGGTTTGTTTGAGATTGGGCTGAGCATTTTGGCGATAATAAAAGGAAATCGAGCATTCGATACCAAATAATTGCGCTTTTACCTGACTTTTTCCACAATTGGATTGATCATCGTTCGCATGGGGTGTCAGGTCTAAATCGATACTGTTGATTTGCACGTTTTTTCGAACAAAAGGGTCGAACCGACTTTATATTCAAATACCATCAAAAATGGGTTAATTTGTTACTAAAAAATCGTCTAAATAAAAAAAAGATATGTAATTTGGTATAAGAAACAATTTACCTAAAAGGTGCTGCGGAATTGAATGAAAATTGCATCATCAGAATTGATAGACATAATAAACAGTTTGATTTACAAGTTATTAAATCGGTTTAACCTCTATTTAATCAGGGCGAATTCGCCACAATAGAATAAACAATGGTAAAAAATAAGAAAATTGAAGTACAAGGAACTGAAATCTCCATTTTTAAAGGTGAAAGAGACGATTATATTTCACTCACAGATATTGCCCGTTATAAAGATTCGGCAAACACGAATGATATCATCAAGAATTGTTTGCGCAACAGAAATACCATTGAGCTACTAGAGTTCTGAGAACAACTCTATAATCCCGATTTTAAACCCGTCGAATTCGACGGGTTTAGAAAAAATCAAAATGACGTTGAATTACTATAAATGACCATGGCAAAGAACAAAACCATACAAGTCCAAAAGACAAAAATAGCTATTACAGGTTTTAATGGTGAGGATTATATCTGCATCACAGATATGGCAAAGGCAAAAACTGATGAAGTTCGAGCTGCGGATGTGATAAAAAACTGGATTCGTACCCGTACTACACTTGAGTTTCTGGCAACCTGGGAAAAAATTTACAATCCTGATTTTAAAGTGGTCGAATTCGACCACTTTAAATCACAAGCCGGGCTTCCGTCTTTCGTATTAAGCCCTTCTCAATGGGTCGAAAAGACAGGAGCCATTGGTCTTTTTTCTAAAGCCGGAAGATATGGAGGAACCTATGCGCATAAAGATATAGCCTTTGAATTTGGATCAGCAATTAGCCCTGAATTTAAACTTTACCTGATCAAAGAGTTTCAACGCCTTAAAGCTGAAGAAAATGATCGCTATAAACTCGACTGGAACCTGCAACGCACCCTCGCCAAAGTCAATTACACCATTCATACGGATGCCATCAAGGAAAAATTGATCCCGGAAAAGCTCAGCAAAAAACAAACCTCACTTGTTTACGCCTCAGAAGCCGATATACTCAATATGGCACTATTTGGAAAAACTGCATCCGATTGGCGAGCTGAAAATTCCGGAGCAAAAGGTAATATGCGAGACGATGCTACACTCGAACAACTGGTGGTGCTCTCCAATCTGGAAAGTATCAATGCAGTATTGATCCGCCAGGAACATTCACCATCAGAAAGACTGAAGCAACTCAACGAAATTGCCATTACCCAAATGACATCTCTCGTCCATAAGGTTAACTTGGATAAAAGCGATGAAAGAGACTTACTCGACTAACTGCCTGACGAAAACTTTTTCCGTATTCGACTGAGCGTTTCAGGCTTGACGCCTATAAAACTGGCAATATGGTATTGTTGAACTTTTTGGAAAATAGTCGGTGCTTTTTCGAGAAGTTGGAGGTATCTTTCCGTTGGTGTTGCCGTCATGTATGTGCGCATCCAGGCTTCGTGCTTTGAAAATTCATGCTCCACAATCATCCTTGCAATTCGCTCAAACCTCGGAAATCGGTGAAAAAGTCGTTGTGCCTTTTCTTCATTGCCCACGACGACCGCGGTATCTTCCGTACAAATTAAATTCACGGTTGAAATCGCTTTACCCGAAAAACTTGTCGGTGCAATAATCCATTGCCCGGCATTGTAAAAATTGGTAGTAATGGCTTCGCCGTCCACATATTCATATTGTCGTACAAAACCACTTAATATGAAAAAGGTCTGTTCGCGTTTCTGATTCGCATGCTTTAGATGTTCTCCTTCAGCACACGCTATGATTTCCATACTTTCAATAATCGCGTTTTTCTCCTCAATGCTGAGTTGAGTGAGATCAGAAAAATAATCAATGAGCCGTTCGTAAAGCATTTTCGATTTATTTGCGGAGCTGCGCCAAATGAGTTTATACCAGGTAGGCGAGGGGAGTATCTTCAAAAGTGACTTCGACGCGGTCCTGGAGTGTTGTCGATAACGTCAATCCCACATAATCAACCCGAATCGGGTATTTGCGGTGTTTGCGATCGACCAGCGCGACGGTTTTTATGCGTTCTGTGGGTATTTCGAGCAACTTGCGGAGTGCGTATTGCATCGTTCGTCCGGAATTGATTACGTCATCGACTAAAACCAATGTTTGATGACTCATGTCTTCTATGGAAGTGGAAAGCGTAATTGCTTCACCCAGCGGGTTCGTTTTATCTACGTGAATCGACGAAGTATTGACCGCGATATCAGAAATTTCTTGCATTCGTCTTGCCAGTTCTTCGGCAATTTTATCCCCGTTTCCCTGAATACCAATGAAACAAATCGTAGGACTGTCGAAGTTGTTTTCGAGGATTTCGTAGGCAATACGATCTAACTTTTGTTCAATTTGACGCGCATTTAATACTGTAGTCTTCATGATTAGTTGTTTTTTCGCTGTTGTTCACTGATCCAACGCTGAAAAGCACGCGCGTTGCGATTGTGCTCACTCAGTGTTCGGGCAAAATTGTGTCGTCCATCTCCATCGGGTTTAGCACACATAAACAGATAATTGTTGTCCTCGGCGTAGAGCACGGCATCGACCACCTGATGTGGCGGAATGCAAATGGGTCCCGGAGGAAGGCCTTTATACAAATATGTATTGTAAGGACAATCGACAGCTTTGTGAACGTCCAGGAGCCGCTCTACACCTTCTAATTCATCGCCCCAGCAAAAGCGAAATGTGGGGTCAGACTGGAGTTTCATTCCGCGATCGAGCCGGTTCAGGTATAGTCCGGCAATCGTTTTCCATTCATCTGAAAACTTGTCTTGTTCACTGTAAACGATTGAAGCCAGTGTCACCGCATCGGACTGCGATGCTATTCCCGGATGTTTTTTGAGTTGTGCCGCGCGTTCAGGGTTCCAGAATTTTTTGAATTGTTGTGCCATAGACTTTACGAAGGACACGTGATCGGTATCCCAGTAAAAGCGATAAGTGTCGGGGAGAAATAATGCCCCCACGCGCGTTGCAGAAAAACCATATTTGTTCAATATGCTGTCAGACATGAGGTAATCCACGAATGCGCTGCTATCCATTTCTATTTGTTTCGATACTTTTGACGCTATCTCTTTGACATTCTTACAATTGTTAAATGTTACTTTAACTTCAACTTCAGCATTTCCGTTCCCCAGTCGATTGCGCGTAAATCCATTCACCACGGTTTTATAAGTCGTCTGTGGTTTGATTTCATACTTCCCGGCGCTCATTTTTTGATTGTTGATCGCTTTGTATTCCATCACATTGAGAAAGGCTGCTGTATCGTCAATGATTTCTTCTGCATAAAGCGATGAAACAACAGCACTTCGCGTTGCATCCGAAGGAATGTAAAAATGCGTGAGCGTGTCGTTCTTCGTCGTTTTATCTCCGTCAAAATAGGCCCCAACGCTATCACAAGAAGACATATTAAACAGAACTGTCACTGTTCCCAGGGCCATAATTATATGCGCAAACTTCATATCGAATCGATCATTTTTTGGTAAAAATAAGCATCATACCAGATGTTTTCGCGTTTAAACCACTTTTTTAATGTACCGGAACGCGAATAGTGGCACTTTTCGAAAAGATGAATACTCGGCGCATTGTCCAGTTGGATGAGACAATGCAGCTGAACGAGGTTTAATTTTTTCAGTGCGAGTTCTTCAATCAATTCAATGGCGAACGATGCGTATTGTTTTCGTCGTTGGTTTTTATCCGCGATCAAAATACCGATTCCCGCGCGTCGATGGTAAAAATCGATATCAAACAAGTCGATCGTTCCGATAGGGATATCTCCGTCGCGCAAACAAATCATCAATCGCATTTGTCGGTTGTCTTTTACATGCATTGCATTCGCTATAAATTCCCGAATGGCAGCTTTGGAGTATGTGGCTTCTTCCGGAGAATAGACGCGATTTTCAGGATCGTTCTCCCATTTGTACAAATAGGTCGTGTCTTCCGTTTCCGGCGGCCTCAGATATATGGGGAGATCAGTCATGTCGCTTTAATTTTTCAATCCGTGCATTAATTTCAGCAGCACTGTAATCGCAAATGCCTCGATATGTTTCCGGGATATGAAACCCATAAAATTGTTCGATTTGTTCTTCCTGTTCGAGCTGATGCAGTAAATCACCGATGCGCGTCGCATTGTTAAACGGTCCGTGAATGACGTGGTCGATGGGTGAAAGGCAGGTATTCCCCTGATTTATTGATTGGCCGAACTGTCTGAACGCCTCCCGCGTCTTATCGATGGAATAATGCTCTTTTAACGCGACGAGCAGAGTAGGGATAGCCTTACTGCAAAGCAATGTATCCAGTTTCATTCGTGGAAAATCATAGTCTACTCCATTTGCTTTTAAGGAATAAAAAAGGTCATCCACTGCCCAACCGATGTGGGGAGGAATTTTATCCGCATGCATAATATAAATCATGGATCTTTTGATTCCTGAAGCAGTTTTCTGGCCGATATGCTCAATCTCAGAATGGGGAATGCTATATTGTAATGGATCCATAAAAAACTTCTTTTGCTGGTCCGATCAAAAAGATATCTGTAAATCGACCGTGGTAACTGGTCGCCTGCACGGCCAATTCACCGCCTTTGACGCCAATTTCAATCCGCTGCTGACCGACCGCACTCCTTTTGTAAAAATGAGCTAAAGCCACAGCAGTAGCGCCTGTACCGCAGGAATGCGTCTCGTCCTCCACGCCGCGCTCGTAAGTGAGCATTTCTAATCGGTTATCTCCGTGCCTTTGGACGAGGTTAACGTTGATTCCTTCCGATTTGAACGATGGACTAAAACGTATTCGCCTTCCAAATTCCACAATATTCCAGGAAGAAAGCGCTTCAACGAACTTGACGTAGTGCGGACTGCCCGTATTTAGAACAAAAGCGCCCTCAACATCATCGATTCCCGATACATTTGCCATTTTAAGTGCAATGATACCATTTTCAACATGTGCCGTGTGCGCTCCGTCGATAGCTAAAAACTGCGCATGCTGTTCAAAGCAATTGAGCGATCGAGCAAATTGAACCGCACAACGCGCGCCGTTTCCGCAAAAACTTCTGGAACCGTCACTGTTGTAATACCGCATTTCAAAATCGAATTCGGGGTGGGAATAGATACAAATGACACCGTCAGCCCCGATGCCAAAACGCCTGTCACAAAGTTGAGCGATTTGAACATCAGAAAGCTCAAAGTTTTCGTCATCCAGACAATTGATCATGACGAAATCGTTTCCCGTTCCCTGAAATTTTTTAAAATGTATATTCATTTACAGTTGAAGTGACTTGAATTGCTCTGTTTTTTCAAGTCGCAAATGTAACGATTCTGAATGCAAAAACAACGTGCGGTCGTCATCCTTAATTTCCAGTCGTATCGTTTCATCCGGATGGAACCCAAATAATTTCAATTTATTCCGATTGAGCTCGTATCCGGTCAGGTTTAAGGGATTCGACCAGAATTCGACGATCATTTCGCGATTGAAGGACTGTGCATTTTTATTCAGCAATTCAGAAACGCTCGAAGAATCGCGCGGATTCCATTTAAGAATAATTGTCCGGCGGGCTAATAACTCTTCCTCGACAATTGCGGGATCGAGCGCGGTCGTGTCTTCTTCATGCGATGTATCGGGATCAGAAACAGAATCCTGTACATTGCGGGTGGACGCCGTATCTTTTGCCGACTGGTCGATATAAACTGGTTTTTCAATGCGCAGCGTATCCCGTATAATTTTCTCTTTGATCCGGTCCACATATACCTTTTCGGGATTTGCGCGTTGTGATTCAGAAAGTTGATCTCTCCCGACATAGTGTCCAAGAAGGAATGCTAGTACGACGGCAATAATGAGAATGACAACTTTTTTCATAAACTATAGAGTGGACTAAATTAGTAAAAATCAGTTTAATGGAGCTTGATTTTGGGTCAAATAATATAATGTTAACAGACTTGGTTCGGTTAACAACTTTTAACAGCAAACCCGTTGGTATTTGTGATCTATGGCGTTAATATTGATAGCAGATTTATAAAAAAGAATAAACAATGAAAACAAAAACGATCAAAAAATCAGCAAGTAGTCTATTTTGGGGAATATTAGGAGGCTTGTTGCCGTTAGGCCTGTTTTTATTGACCCTGGGTGATCCTGTCACGGATTTGAAATCGACTAATACAGACACGACAAATGCTGCAACGCCTGTCAGTCATGTCAATTATTCACCGTTCAATATCGACACATCGACAGATTTTACAGTGGCCAGTGAAAAAAGCGTTCATTCTGTCGTGCACGTCAAGACGAAAGTTGTGCAGAAATACGTTCAGCGCGATCCGTTTCTGGAATTTTTCTATGGTCCTGGGGCTGGACGAGAACGCAAACAGTACGGCGAAGGCTCTGGATCTGGTGTTATCATTTCTGATGATGGTTATATCGTGACCAATAATCACGTCATTCAAAATGCCAGTGATGTTGAGATTACATTAAATGACAATACGACATATCCTGCTGAAATTGTAGGTGTCGATCCTTCCACTGATTTGGCGGTATTAAAAGTAGAGGCATCTAACCTGGAGCCCATTCCATTTGCCAACAGCGATGATGTGAAAGTAGGCGAGTGGGTATTGGCTGTGGGTAATCCATTTAACCTTAATTCCACTGTAACTGCTGGAATAGTTTCTGCAAAAGCGCGCAATATCAATATAATAGGCAGTCAGAAAAAAGATGTCATTCCGATCGAATCATTTATTCAAACGGACGCTGCTGTCAACCCCGGGAATTCTGGCGGTGCACTCGTAAATTCGAATGGCGAATTAATTGGTATCAACACAGCTATCGCTTCGCAAACTGGAAATTACGCAGGTTATTCATTTGCTGTTCCGTCGCGTCTCGTATCAAAAATTACGAGTGATATCGTAGATTATGGTATGGTGCAACGCGCTTTTTTAGGTTTACAAATTAAAGAAATTAATCAGTCGCTCAAAGATGAAAAAGCGTTGGAAAGTACACAGGGAGTATATATAAATAAAATCAATGAAGGGTCCAGTGCCGAGGATGGTGGGCTGAAAGAAGGAGATGTCATTCTCAAAATTGGCAGCAAATCAGTGAACGCCCCTTCACAACTTCAGGAGGAAGTAGGTAAACGCCGACCGGGCGATCAGGTTGCAGTTACCTTGAAAAGAGGAGAACAGGTGCTCACGAAGAAGCTCGTTTTGCGGAACAAGGAAGGAAATACAGCATTGAAATCGAAAGAAGAAGTGGAACGCTATTCTGCGCTTGGCGCTACTTTTGGAGATTTGTCTGACGATGAAATGCGTGAGTTGAATGTCGATCACGGCGTCAAAATCACGTCAATTTCCGCAGGAAAACTGCGTTCGCTCGGTCTTACGGAAGGAATGATCATCACCAAAGTGAATAACGAGAAAGTAACGAGCGTAGAGGAGTTGACGCACGCACTCAACGGTGAGCACAATAACGGTGTGCTCCTGGAAATTATGAATGAGAGCGGTCGCAAAGATTATGTAGGATTTGGGCTTTAGTAAAATTCGCTTCAATAAAAAGCCTGGGCTGCACGTTTTAGCCATATGTTCATAAAGTACACAAAAATCCGTCGGTTTAAGTAATCGGCGGATTTTCATATAAATTAAATTTTGTAGAAATATTAAATTGACGTAAATTTGCGTCACTTTTATTTCATTCACTAAAGTAAGGAAGAACAAGCATGAGACAATTAAAGATAACGAAGTCGATCACGAACCGCGAAAGTCAATCACTTGATAAATATTTGCAGGATATAGGTAAAGAAGAGCTCATCACTGCAGATGAAGAGGTCGAACTGGCCAGAAAGATCAAGCAAGGTGACCAACGAGCACTCGAGAAGTTGACGCGTGCCAATCTGCGATTCGTCGTTTCGGTGGCAAAGCAATATCAAAATCAAGGTCTCACGCTTCCCGATTTAATTAACGAAGGAAATTTAGGTCTGATCAAAGCAGCTCAGAAGTTCGATGAAACGCGAGGGTTTAAATTCATTTCCTACGCGGTATGGTGGATTCGCCAGTCAATCCTTCAAGCGCTGGCAGAACAAGCGCGAATTGTGCGACTGCCGTTGAATCAAGTAGGTTCACTGAACAAAATTAATAAAGCGTTTTCACGACTTGAACAGGAATACGAACGACCGCCATCGGCTGAAGAATTGGCAGAAGCGCTGGAAGTTCCCGAAGACAAGATCAAGGAAAGTATGAATGTTTCCGGACGCCACGTATCAATGGATGCTCCGTTGACGACCAATGAAGATGGTGGTACACTGATGGACGTAATGGCGAATGGGGATTCTCCTAAAGCGGATACGTTACTGATGTCAGAATCACTTCAGCGAGAGATTGAACGTTCATTGTCAACATTGACAGATAAAGAAAGAGAAATTATTCGCCTTTTCTTTGGGATCGGGATGAATCACGGTTTAACGCTCGAAGAGATCGGATCGAAATTTAATCTAACGCGTGAACGCGTTCGGCAGATAAAGGAAAAAGCTATTCGTCGATTGCGCCATACGTCGCGCAATAAGCTATTGAAGGCTTATCTCGGATAGAATACTATAAAAAGCTGCTCAGTTTGGGCAGCTTTTTTTTTACATAAATAATTAATTTTTAACAAATAAATAGATCAAATGAACCCTGCAATCGGTTACGAAGAAAATTTAAATGCCCACGTCAAAAGAGAACGTGCAGCTGTTAAGTTGGCTAGTAAGACTGGTCAGTTACTTTATGATCAAGGTGTTGAATTAGTCCTTTTTCGCAATCACCTTGTTAATCTCACGGTTTCAGAAATTATGAACCTGCACGAGTATGCCGACAACGTCGTCAAAAAGCCCATCGATGTTTTCACGACTTCTTCGATGGCAGAAGCGTTGCTCGATTTGGATTTAGCACCTTCAAAATTGGATATTGGAAAACTTTCCTTCGAATACCAGGAAGTGAAACATCAATTCTCTGGTGAACTTGACTTTTTAAAACATCAACTCAAAGATTTTATTGGAAAAGATCGCTTTAAACCAGAGCCGCGCGATGTTGTGCTCTACGGTTTTGGTCGGATCGGACGACTGGCTGCGAGAGAGTTGATTAAACAAGCTGGTAAAGGTCAGCAATTGCGACTCAGAGCCATTGTGACGCGTGACACCTCTGAAAAAACGATTACGAAACGCGCTGCATTGTTCAGGAATGATTCTGTTCACGGTGCTTTTGACGGTATTGTCGATTTAAATGTCGAAAGAAAAATACTGACCATTAACGGACAGAGTGTTCAGTTGATCGAAGCTAAAAATCCTGAAGACGTTGATTACGAAGCTCACGGTATTCATAATGCACTCGTCATTGACAATACGGGAGCATTTACCACAAAAGAAGAGCTGGAGCGTCATCGAAAGGCAAAAGGAGTATCAAAAGTGATTTTGACGGCACCAGGGAAGGGAATCCCGAATATTGTTTACGGCATTAACCAGCACGAACTGGATATCGAAACTGAAAAAATTTATTCGGCAGCATCTTGCACAACGAACGCCATTTCACCTGTATTAAAGGTGATTAATGATCAGTTTGGAGTCGGGAAAGGACACATTGAAACCGTTCACGCGTATACGAACGACCAGAACTTATTGGACAACATGCACAAAAAACCGCGTCGAGGTCGTTCTGCTGCCATCAATATGGTCATTACTTCCACAGGAGCGGGCAAGGCAGTAACTAAAGTGATTCCATCGCTTGAAAATAAATTAACGGCGAATGCAGTGAGAGTTCCCACTCCTAATGGATCATTGGCGATTCTTTCCCTGGAGTTGGGGCGTGAGACATCAGCTGAGGCACTCAATGATGCCATTCGAAAAGCGGCATTAGAAGGGGAGTTGGTCAATCAGATTCACTATTCCATCGACGAAGAACTCGTTTCTAATGATATCATCGGAAATACGTGTTGTTCAGTTTTCGATTCTCCGGCGACGATTGTCGGCCCCGATCGTAAAAACGTGGTCCTCTATACTTGGTATGATAACGAGTATGGTTATACTAAACAGGTTATTCGTCTCGCAAAATATGTAGCAAAAGTGAGAAGATTGATTTACTATTAGTATCGCAGAGAAATGAGTTAACAAAGGGCGGAGTCATTCTGCCCTTTTTTGTAGGTGAACGGTTCACTTGTTTTTCAATTCGAAAATAATACGAATCATCCTGAAGATGAAAAGCTACGGCATCCTCAATTTTCTCTGCTCGGTTGATACTATTTTTACGCTGCAACTCCAAAAAAGAACTATTTTAGGATCAAAACCAGCTTTAGTTCATAAAAAGTTGAAATTTTGTCAAAAAATAATTTAATTTCGTTACAAATCTGACATCATGAGTGCAATAAAAATTCTAATCGTAGACGATCACCACTTGATAGCACAAGCGTGGACAACAGTTTTGCAAGAACAGGAAACGTTCGAAGTTGTAGGCACGGCTGCTGGTGAACGCGATGCGATTGCGCTGGCAAAATCCTATCGTCCTGAGGTCATTCTCATGGATATCAA
>JBNJEH010000057.1:0-20719 GCA_051745635.1 Bacteroidota bacterium | reverse complement strand
TAAATACGGTTGGACTTACTTTGCCCTCCTGGGCCAACAGAATATTTGATGACAAAGAAATTCTGTATACAGGTGTTTCCTGTCCTACCTGGGTGGGTATTGGAACAGATAACCCACAAACCATATTGGATGTTCGCGGTGATATTCGCGCCAGCAGAGGGGTTGCCATCGGAGATGCTGCTTCGCCAGAAGCGGGTATTCATCTTCAGAACTATCAATTGGGTGGTGGAAATAATACGTTCAATGGTTTCGAAAAACTCATCATCGTTGAAAACGCACAGGGACGCAAACTCCTTCAGCTTGAAAACGACGGGCTGCTGCGTGCACGAGAAATCAAAGTCGATGAAGAAACGTGGGCAGACTATGTCTTTGAAGAAGATTATGCGCTTATGCCTTTAAACAAAGTAAAAGCATTTATCAAAGAAAAAGGGCGCTTTCCGAATGTACCGTCAGCAGAAGAAATAGAAAACGACGGAGTTAATTTAGGAAAAACAGCTCGGATTACGATGGAAAAAGTGGAGGAGTTGACACTGTACGTAATTGATCAGCAGGAGCAAATTGATGAACAGCAAGAACAGATTGACCAACAACAAATGCTACTGGAAGAACAACGCAAATTGTTGGAAACACAGCAGGAGATAATTCAAAAACAGCAGAAAGTTTTAGAGGCTCAGCAAAAGGAGCTAGATACTTTAAAGAAGAAGTAATTATTAACTTCTAAAAACCTAAGAACATGAGACTTTACAAATTTATCACTGCAACAGTATTGATGGGGATTTGCTTGATGAGTAATAATTCGATAAGTCAAGAAACATTTGCATCCAGGGAGGAGCTAAATGGCTATATTTATGAAAATTCTGACTTAGAAAGCTTAACGAATGGATATTTATTAGAGTTGGATCCAGATTTCACACCTGAGCTTCAGGATAGTTTTTTTGGTGCGATAGAAAATGAAGTGGAGTTAAACGAACTACTCTCCTACTTTAAAATAATGGAAAATGCTGATGTTTCAGGTGATTTTGAAATGGACAGTACTTTGTTTCCAGTTATGGATAGACTTTATGCCAATAACGGCATTAACCCAATTGCGATACCTTTATTTGTATGCGATATACAATTTGAGCATTTAGATGATGTAGCATATAATGAGTTTATTAATTGGTCAAGTACTGTACCTTTTCCACAATTGACCCAAAATGACTTGGATTATAAGCATGAAGTAATGACTGGCTTTTTCGCGGATACGTTAGTCAATCAAAACATTCAATTTTATTGGAATGATGAGACCTACTTTACAAATACAAGTAGAACGATACAAGATGTTTATGTGGTTATTGATCGTGATTCGATCCATTTGGAGAAAAATAGAATTTACAACTTGAAGGAGCACTTTACCGGCACACTAAGGTCATTTGATATTTCAATTCAATTTAGTGATGGAACAATAGAGAATAAAAGAAACAGGTTGTTTTTCACGAATACACAAGAAAAAAATAACTGTATTGAACTACACCATTTTGATGATACTAATAGTCCTTGGAGCAGTTTAGGAGGGTTTTGTAATTTGGGGGTTGATAATATACCTACGCCTGAATCAGACTTCCCCTTATTAAATACTAATTTTAGTGTTTTATGGGGTTGTGGAGATTTAAAAGTGCTAGATAAACCTTTTATCATTGTTTCTGGGTGGGGGCCTTATACTGATAAGGGCCTTATAAACGACGCCCAAGGTTGGCCTTCATCTATACAGGATGTCTACTGGTCTTATAACCAGGAGGGGTATATTGATAATCTAGTAGGAGCGGGCTTTGACGTGATAATTGTTAAGTTTTTTCCTCCCAATCAAAGTGTGTTGAAAAACTCAATTCTTCTGGAGCGACTGATTAAAATGGTTAATCAAGAAAAGCACGCCAATGGTTCTTATGAAGAAAATATAATTTCTGGATACAGTGCTGGCGCAATGTGTGTTCGTTTAACTTTACAGCGTATGGAGAAAGAACACCTGGAGGGAACAAATGAACACCATCATTCAAAGCTTTATATATCCTATGATGGAGAACACGGTGGAGCAAATATTCCTCTGGGAATGCAACATGCTGTGGAGCATTTGGAGGAGTATAAAAATCTTGTTACTACTGGAACGCTTCAAGAGAGTTTAAGAATTTATGCCCTTCACTATATCCTAAACGCTCCCTTGTCGAGAGAGCTATTAAAATACTTTTATACGGAGACGGGAACTTCGTCTATCCAAACAATGGGTCAGGATTCACACCCGGACCGGGATGCATACCTACAGTACCATAATTGGTTAAACCACTCAAAAAACACCCACAACCCCGGTTATCCAGCTTTTACAAGAAACATATCAATATCAAACGGCACCAGCCAAAGTGATATTAACTTCCCTGTATACAATCATGATCCTTTTCCAACTCAAGAAGGCAAACTTATTTTTGAACATCAACGATCACAACGTAAATGGGAAGTTTCTTTTTTGGGGAATAGTGCAGCAACTCCGTGGGTGTTTAAATACGAAGAAAAATCATGGGGGCAGTGGGACATTGTGGAAGAGGCTCGAGTTTTTCAACCATTAATTCTGGATAATGCGCCGGGCGGAACAACCTTTCTAGCGGGCAAAGGTGAGGGTGGTGAGCCCAACACGACTTATCAGGTTTTGAGAAGAATGGAAAAAAGAGCGACGAATTTATTTAATTCAGATGCAGATTTTATTGATTATGAAGCGCTATACACTTTTACTCCTACCATTTTTACCCACGACATTCGAAATTTTGACCCTTCAACGACCGGTGGCAGGCTCGATTATGATATGAAGTCTGAAGGGTTGATGTATGATAATTTAATGGATGCTGATATTGGAAATCCAAATGATGCATCATCATTCTTTGGTTATCCACATCTTGCTCATCCGCAAGACCACTGCACCAACTATACTCCTTTTGATGCCGTTTTTGCCTGGGATAAAACAAATACTGTTCATATCCAAAGTGGAGAAGCTGAGTTTGACCCTAACGGTAATGGTGGTCGGGGCAAATGGGAGCAAGTGAACTCCCCTGTTCGCGGAGTTATTAAAAATTTTATTTTAAATGAAACCGATTTCTATAATGCGTTTATTCAAAACAGGCGCTATGGGTGGAATGCCAAAAGTAGCTATATCTATAAAGCTGATATTGTGGCCAGAAATGAAATTTATGCGGGTGAAAATGTCACACAACGTACAGATTTTAAACCTGCCGAAGTACAGCAAAATGCCGATATCTCTTTTACGGCATGTAAATCAGTAAACTTAAAACCTGGCTTCCATGCACAAGGGGGCTCCGAATTCCATGCGAAAGTAAATGACGATGTGTGCAGTTGTGGTAAGGCAAAGAGTACCGGAAATGCTTCCGGAAACAATGAATACAATGCAAAAGAAGCAACAACTGTTTTGTCCTTAGAGGAGAAATCAGTAAATTCGATGGAGATACGATTATATCCGAACCCGGGAAAGGGTAAAGTAAATTTGGAAATAATGGATGAAAATGTTCGCAGGTTTGACTTTTTCGTTTACGACCTGCAAGGAAAAGAAATTAGTAACGATAGCGTTGAAGGGAAAATCACCACTATTACCTTAGAAAAAGGGGTCTATATTGTAAAAATTAAAACGAATGACCAATGGCACACCAAAAAATTAATCATGCATTGATGCTGCTTCTATCAGTGATGCTATTCTTTGGTTGCAGAAAAGAATCAAAGGAATATACTACAGTGATTTGGGAGGTGATCAACCCTGTAACACAGGAGCCCTACACGAATATGTTGGTAAGACTATATGAAGCAAAAAAAACGAATAATGGCATAGAATATGAATTGATTCACGAAGGAAAAACCAATAATGAGGGAATCGCCAAATATAGTTTTAAAGCTGCACTAGCTGGTAAATACTGGTATCGACCAGAAATAAATGAAGGATCACTTGGGACAAATGGGATCGATTATTCGGTAATCAAACAACCTTCTCCATCAGTTGAAATTGTTAAAAAAGATAAGGAAAATATAGTGCGTTATGAGATTGTGCCATATTCAAAATTTTACAGACTGGTTAAAAATGTAAACTGTCAGGGACCTGACGATAAAATGCGTTATAGATCCAGAAGTATTTATACCTCTTCTTCGGGAGAGTTCACGAGCTGGTCTCCTAACCCAGATCTAAATTCTGGTTATTTTGAAGGTTGTTATGAGTACATTTCTCCGTTAAGAACTAATCCTTCTGATTCGGTAGTCTACGAGATAGAGGTGACGCGAAATGGCACAACAGAAGTGATAACACAAAAGTTCTATCGAAACCCTAATAGCGTTGATACTTTGAAAATATTTTATTAGAGTTATATGAAGTGTCAAAAGTTCAATTATGTACTAATTCTTTTTCTTTCAGTTCTGTTATTGTCAGCTTGCAGAAAAGAATCAAAGGAATATACTACAGTGATTTGGGAGGTGATCAACCCTGTAACACAGGAGCCCTACACGAATATGTTGGTAAGGCTATATGAGGCGAAAAAAACAAATAGTGGCATAGAATATGAATTGATTCACGAAGGAAAAACCAATAGTGAGGGAATCGCCAAATATAGTTTTAAAGCTGCACTATCTGGTAAATACTGGTATAGACCAGAAATAAATGAAGGATCACTTGGTGCAAATGGGATCGATTATTCGGTAATCAAACAACCTTCTCCATCAGTTGAAATTGTTAAAAAAGATAAGGAAAATATAGTGCGTTATGAGATTGTGCCTTATCACGATCGGATAACTCATATAAAAAATAATAATTGTCAGGGTTCTGGAGATGTTATGAGGTTTAGGCAAAAATATCTTTTATCGGGCTCTGGAAACTGGACAATTTGGACCCCTGAACATGCTTTATATGAGGGTTGTATTAATGAATACTCACAAATATTAAGCCGACCTTTAGATCACGTCGTCACTGAAATTAAGGTTACGCGACAAGATGGTAGTGTGGATAATTATATAGATACTTCTTATATAACAGGAGAACATCCTGTTGATACTATAAAGGTTTATTATTAATGGCACAACAAAAAATTAATCATGTATTAATCCTGCTTCTATCAGTGATGCTATTCTTTGGTTGCAGAAAAGAATCAAAGGAATATACTACAGTGATTTGGGAGGTGATCAACCCTGTAACACAGAAACCCTACACGAATATGTTGGTCCGGAGCAAGTAGATACGATTGAAATATACTACTGATGAAACACCACAAAATCAAATACAACTTCATTGCAATACTTCTCGTATTCATCTTCACGGAGTCTTGCAGCACTAGTCATCGAGGACTTTTCGAAAAACGAAAACATTTAAAGGGTTGGCATTTTCATAAACCGAAAGGTGTTTCACCGAAGTCTTTGAACGCTCCGAATGACGTCGCATTTAAAGAGCAGAACGAGAATAAAAATGTTCGCACTGCAAAAAGGGATATTGCTGATATTGATCACTTAAAAATTCGTAAACTTAATACTGTAAGTACAGAGAGGTTTGAAGGAGAGATTACTGATCGTCGTGCTTCATCGCATAAACGGATCGAGAAGTTGCAGGAAAATGCAGTTAAACAACGACGAAAATACAGCCCGGGAAAAACGAAAAAAAGCAGCTATGAAACTACCAAAAACACGAAAAAATCAGGTAGTTCCTGGACACTGAATAGTGCTTATTTCTTTTTGTTCATGATCGCCCCCCTGCTGTTTAAGAATGGTAAAAGGAAACAAGTTCAAGCCTGGTCTGCGCAAAATAAACGCAAATCGAGAGCCTTGCTTGTGGTGGCGAAAGCAATTCTCGCTGCGACCTCCATTACATTGGGATTTTTGGTAGGTACGCCTTTTTCATTGCCCTTGTTATTGTTGTCCGTCGGTCTCCTCACATTGAGTCTTTTCTTATCTGAATACTGGAATAAAAGCGGTAAAATGACGCAAAAGAAAAACCTGGGAATGCTGGGGGTCGTCAATACCTCAACAAGTTATAGTTTTTTCGCTTTAGGGGGCATGTTAGCAAATGGTTTTAAGTTTTCGGAGTGGTCCCTAACTAGTGGTTTGCTGAATTTTTCAAGTCATAACCCTGAAAAAGAATTGGTGCATCAACCTGTTGTTATTATCATGAGTATAATTGTATTGACAGTGGTTTTAGCTGCTTGTTTAATTTTTGTCGGATGGGTTTCATGTTCTGTGTATTGCGGATCAAGTGAAGCCCTGGGCATTATAATATTTGCTATTGGATATCTCGTTTTTATTTTTGGATATATATTATTAATTCAACAATTGTTTAAAAGGAAAAATGATAGCGATAGTGAAAACAGTCGAAGGCATAAGATTGCGCTGATAATATCCGCGAGTATCACGGTTTTATTGACGCTGTTTTTTTCTCTTTAAACCCGCTTTATTCATAAATATTTTAAGGAATTGACGATATTAATTTGAAAACGAGAAGTTTTCAAATTAATATGTCAGGCGCTGACGCTTCGGTCAGCATCCTGATAAAAATTTCATCAGGGTTTAACCCTGACATTTATAAAAACTAACTAACCCAAATTTGGGGTTACTCTCTTTTCGAACAAAAACCACAAAAAGAATTCAAAATATTGTATGTCATGTTTTTATAAATCGTCAGCTCTGACGCCTAAGGGTCAGAATCATGACAAAGAATTTCGTAAAGGCCCTCTGGGCGAAAAATTCAATAAATTTTTCGGGTAAAGTTTTATTTAGTAAATATGTTACAAGCCCCTGGCATTTATTTTTTTGATCTCCGCTATTCATTTAGTTGATCTTCGCCCCTGTACGGACGTATTGCAATACGCCCGTACAGTTTTCATCTCCTCATTCCAAAAATTATCGTATTTTTATTGCAATGATACGAGATGTTCAAACCACACTGCTCAGCATAATCAAGCAAAAGATCCCGAAAGATGATACGATTGGAAATGTGCTTGCTGAGTTGCTCAACATAAGTATTGATGCAGCTTATCGCCGCAACAGGAATGAAACACCCTTTACAATTCACGAAGTCAGCAAGATTTGCAGGCACTTTAATATCTCGTTTGATAATTTGTCCGCGGTCAAAGAAAATCAAGTTTTATTTGAATATAGCCCGCTCTACAATTATGATTTTAGTTTTGATACGTACCTCGATGGTCTTTTGGCGGCTTTGAAAAATCTGGGGAATTGCACACAACCTTCAATTACCCTGACCGCTAACAATATCGCACTTTTTCAGTTGCTGAATTTTCCTCACCTGATGCGGTTTCGATTGTATTTCTGGGCGAAAACACACCTGCAGATTCAGGAATATCAAAATGAGTTATTCCAGGAAGAAAAGCTTACAGACCACGCATACAGTGTCGGCTATGAAATTCTCCAGCGCTACGTGAAAATTCCGACTGTGGAATGCTATGATCCGGAGTTTTTAAAAGGATTCATGCGGCAAATCCAATATTATTCCAGCGCCCACCTGTTTAAAGACCCCGAGTATCCACTGCAACTCATGGATGAAATAAAAATGATGGCCGACCACATCAAAGAACAGGCCGTTTTGGGAAAAAAGTTTATCTACAGGCAACAACCTCCCGCGGGTGGAAATGAATACGATTTATACCTCAACGATACAATTAATGCAGACAATACCTTTTATTACAGTTCAAAAGAACAGGAAGGAATTTACCTCGTGCACAATCACCTCAATTTTCTGCATACTTCAAACCCCACCTACGTCGACGAGAGCAAATCAATCCTGGATAAACAACTCGCCAATTCCAGTTTGATCAGCAAAATCAATGAAAAAGAGCGGAATTCTTTTTTCCATAAGCTCGACAAAACCATCGCACTTTTTCGAAATAAGATCGAATCCGACCTGCACGTTTAGTCATAAATACCATTCAAATGTTTTACGCGTATTTGGACTTAGAGAACTTGATTAGCGATCTTTGCTTGTCCTGAGCATTTCGAATGGGCGTCTACTTCGCGAACTCAGCGGTTATTAATCTACACCCACACCAAAAGCGACCTTAGCGCATTCTTAGCGTCCTTAGCGGTTAACGAACCCACGCCTCACCAAATAACCATCTGAAGGCAGGAACCACTTGAAATTTACGGGGACAAAAAGTCATTAACTTGTATTTATCGCAAATAATCCAACGAACAGATTAAAAACACCCTTTAAATTTGCGGATATCGCAACTATCAATTTTCCATTTGACAAAATCAATTTCACAGCGCTGTGAAGTGCCCCTACATTTGACTCGAACTTTAAAACGAAAAGTCATGAAAAAATGTATGGTTTTACTTATTAGTATCGTTATAGGCTGGACGTCTTACGGTCAGGAACAAGAGCAAAAATCGACCATAGCCGTAGCTTTGCCCAATGTAGATAACATTGAAATCTCACAGGAAATCATCGCCAAGTTGATTCAAATCGAATTGATCAAACTCGATATGTATAAAGTGTATGACGAGTTCGATATTCAGGAAGGCATCGATTCGGATGAACGGTTTACGAATGACTGTTACGGTAAAAACTGCCTCATCGATTTAGGCAGAGCCGTCGACGTAGATTACATCGTTTCGACGAGTCTTTTGGGTTTTGGTGGAAAAACAGTGATTAGTATTAAAATTATCGATATTGCATCGGGTGAAATAGTAAAGAATGATGTCAAAGAATTCATTGATGATATCAACAAGGTGCAGCGCATGCTCCAGGTGCTCATTCGCCAAATGCACGACATTGAAATGCATCCGGAGGTAGTATCCCGCATCGTCCACGACGATCAGCCGATTATCAAAAAGAATGTGGGACGCATTAATAATTCCGGTCCGCGTGTTGGTTATTCGCTGCTCACAGGAAGGTTGAAGGATTATGCTGAACGACCAGAAAACCAGGGCGGCATGGACATTTATCCCGGCGTAAGTATGATCGGCTATCAAGTGGAAAAACAATACATCGGAACTGAACATTTTTCTGCACTTGGCGAGCTCATGTTTACGCTGTCAGGACTCGAACAGGGAGTGGCAATTCCTTCGGTCACGCTTATGAATGGATTGCGTTTTGGCAAGGCCGGCTGGGAATTTGCTTTTGGTCCAGGCATTGGTTTGAAACGCATGAGCAAAGGTTTTTTTGATGATCGAGGCCTCTACGGCGAACAAGGAAGATACTGGACCGAGCGTGAATTTAGAGATTCACCGTTTGGTCAGGAGGATGAAGAAACGGGTGAATCCATCGACCCAGCCTATGACATCAGTAAAAATCCCGATCAACGAGGAGACTATTTCGCTTTAAATACGCGATGGGTCATGGCAATAGGTCGAACATTTAAAGCGGGCGGACTCAATATTCCAGTCAACATATTTTACTCGAGTATGCGAAAATCGGGAATGATTGGACTGAGCGTAGGGTTTAACGTTTTGAATGACTAGATAGAACGGTTCAGGAACGTCTTCAAGTGATCAATCCCCTATTATTCAGCATTACGTTAACCACCAAAATAATGAGCTGGTATCCATCTGGAAAGGTGCGATACTGGCTCATTTATCATTTTAGAAAGATACAAGAGTAGATCTTCAAGTCCTCAAATACGTGCTATGTTCGTTTTCTTCGATTTTGGATAACGTTAATTTAAATGATCCAGCGACTGTGCGCTAAGGCAAAAAAAGAGGGAGCAATTGAATCCTCCCTCTGAATGTAAATCTTTTTTGGTGCTACTGTTATTTTAATGGATAAAGTGACAACCTCCCGTAACCCGAAAACATGAAAGCCGTAGTACTTCGAATTCCGGAGCATAAAAATATTGAATGTCGAATTCAAACAGTAGATAATTTAGTTCCAGCTCCTGTATTTCTGCACTTCAATATTCCACGATTCTACGGTTTTTCAGCTAAGAAACGCGGGGTTTTCGAAGCTCTTACTTGTACGGACTGGGACATATTTAGCCACGAGGAACGAAACTTTCGGAAACCACTGTTCGACCCCATATTTTCTTAGGTGCTGTTACCAGTATGGGCTCTATTCTCCCTTAAATTTATGCATCAACAAATATGTAATTGTTCTCTATCATTATTGATGAATATGCTAAGCAAGCGGGGCTATAAATTTTTATTGGGCAAAATAAAGGTACTTATCTTTCCCATACGTGATACTTTCAATGTAATAGATTCTTGATTTTTATTCGATCTCCATATTTCATCTAATAATTCACACGCACTTTTAGTATTTTCAAGTGAAACATTGTTAATTCCAACTATTGTATCACCTACATTTAACTTATCTACATCAGGGGAAAAATTAACGTTTTTCGAACCTATAACAATAGTCTCATTATTCAGTAACATTGGGCTAATTCCATCAGATAAATATTCATCATTATCAACCTGTTTTTTTTCTGCGTACATTAAATTATTCTTAAAATCAAATAAAACAGAATTATAGTGTTTTTGCAAGAAGCCAATACCAATTAGCGACTTATTTTCTTTAGATTGTGAAATAATGACATTAGAAAAACTTGCATTAGAATTTGATAAACTTGTTTTGTAATAATCTGTTGTATCAATTTCAGAGTTACCAAACATCCCAAATCCCAAATAACCAACAGATGATCTATTTAATTTAGGAATGTTAAAATGAACCTCGTTTGAAATTGAAATTATGTCGCTATTCTTTCCTGAATCAATCATAAAATCAATTGTTGTAGTATCATTAATATTAAACTCAACATAGGGAATCCCTCTTTTTAAATTAAAAGAAATAGGATTGTATGCAGTAGATAAATTCAGGTCATTTTCAATATTAAAAATCTTAAAATACCTATCAATAAAGTTTATTTCCCAATTACTTAAATTAATCATATTAGCACCTAATATCCCATCTATATCAACACAAGAAAACTGAGGGTTGGCGCTGAAATCATTAACTACAACCCCTACATTAGTGTAATGTAAACTATCCAAATATATATTACTGATAGTTCCATAGATAAGATTTTGAGAAGATTCTTTAGCATCACTAGTGCTAATACTACCTTTCTTATCGAAAGCTATTTTCTTTGACAATCTACTTGAAATCACAGTAGTTTGCGCTCCTGTGTCAAATACAAAATTATACTTAACTCCTTCAATGGTCAAGGGAATAACTGCGAGCCCGTACTCTTCATTAAAATCAATTTTATAAGAAGTTGAATTATTTGACAATTCAGCATTTGAAAGTGTTTTTAGAGCTCTAAAAGCACAGGAATTAATTAAAAAAGAAATTATAGTTATAGCCCCAAAAAAGCTGACTCGCATTACCACTCCAATTTGATCGATATGGTCACTTTAGGACATTTTTTCGCTCTAGCCGTTGCTGGTTCAGCCACTACTGAGTATCTATTTAAAAACGCATTGGAAAGAACTTCTCCATATTCTTTATAAACCTCATCTGAAGTTCTATCCAATAGTCTTCTTTGAAATTCATCAACAGAAAAATTATCAAATATATATTTTTTTAAATCTCTAGAAATCAAATTTGCTTGTTTTTCTAAAGCTTCTTCATCTAGGTTTTCAATACAAGCAATTTTCTCATTTACTGAATCCACATCTAAACATGCCATAATCTTTTTACATTTTATTAGTTCACACAGAACTTATCAGAGTAAATATAAGATAAAAAGTTAAATTAACATAGGAATATTGAAAACTTTTTTTCTCACCAAAAATAATTTTACAACAACCAATTCTACTTTACATAAAGTGCGAGCTTTATGATTAACAAATAGTCTTCTCAATAGCTTCTTTAGAAAACAAGAACTTATTTGTCAGCAGAAAAGTTGTTTATGGGAAATGGTCTTTACGCCTTACTGGTAACTTTAGATTTGTATACGCAACGTTTAGACTACATCCATTAAATTCGTGGTATTACCTCTTTTTTTAACGGCCTCCACCTCCGCGAGATGGTGGTGCGCGTCGCGTGGGTGCTTTGCGGATATTCTCAGGCTTTTCATTGTTCTCCTCCTCCCTGCTCGGTGCTTTGCGACGCGTTGGAGCTTTCCGCGTATTGGGCTTTTTGGAAGGCTCTTTTCGCGAAGATGGTTTCTCCTCTGAGCGCGTTGGCTCCTTGCGCGAAGGTGGTTTCCGTCGTGTTGGCTGTTTATTGATCTCGCGATTAGGTTTTGTCTCCTCCTCTTCTTCTCCTTCTTCCTCTCCAGAACGATTGATGCGACGCGAGGGTTGTTTTCGCGTATTGTCATTATTGATGTTGAGTTGAGAACTTTCGCAGGGGCTCGTTGGTCGGTTTCCACCTGAACCGTATTCGGGCTCGCTGTCGGCTTCAATACAAGCTTGCCATTGCCCCATAGAACCGGGGTGATTTGTGCTCACAGATACAGTCAAATTACCGGAGAAGTGATAGTATTTTCCGTTTTGTATTGAATAACTGTTTCCATTCACCGTGGCATCGCCTCCACCAGCAATTGGCTTGAGGTAGATGCTCGATGCTGGTCCCGTATAGCTGAAATTCGAATTGTTGGCCAGATCGTCGCGCGTGTAGGTTCCTCCAGGCGTCACGAGACAAAACTGCCATTCGGCATTGCCAGGGTTGAACCGCGGACCACACTGTCCGGGAGCGTCGTACTGAACGGTGTATTGTACCGTTTCTGTCGAACAATCATTGCTCAAGATGACTTTGATGTTGTTCGCTCCTTCGTTTAAACTTACATTGTTCAACGTGATTTGGTTGCCGCTCACCGTGTAGTTATTAAAATTACTGTTGTTAACTGTGACCTGAACGTCGTCTTCATATTGCGCCGTTAACGTAATGTCGATGATGTCATCAGTAACCGTTTCCATTGCCGATGCCGGGTAATTGCGGTTGTAGGTGATGGGGTCACACGGAACTTCGTAATCGATGTTGTACGTTTCCACCACCGTGTCGCATCCGTGTGCATTGACGGTAAAAGTATTGTTTCCTTCCTGCAGCGTAGTAGAACAATCAAAAATACTATTGTTTGAGGTGTAATTACAGCTCAGTGAATTGCCGTTGTGCTGCACATCCACTTCATTTGCAGACACGTTATCCACGAACACCTGGAAGGTATAGTTTTCACTGGCAGGATCGCTGGAACTTTCCAGACTTAGAACGGGACTTTCACAGGGCTCTGTTTCACAACTCCCATCGTAATCTGTATTCGGAATCCATTCACCGTAGCCGGGACCATCGTTCGAACTGTTACATCCTGATTTTATCCAGGCACCTACAATACATTTATCATTGTGGCTTCCCGTACCGCTTAAATTCTGCGTCTTGCCGGAAAGGTTGTCAAACTTTTGCGTAGACTGATCAGAATATTTTAAAACGACGTTAGAAATGTCTTTGTTGCTCGTCGCCGTAACACTTTTGTGATCGCTACTGAAGTTCGCTCTCACGCGCGGCTTGCAATTGAAATCGTCAACGCTTAATTTGAGCTTGACAGACGCCTGATCACTTCCAGCTGCGTTCGTACCAACTGCCGTAATATTCAGGGGACTGTTGGCGAGACCAACGGACACTGTTTTTGAGAATGATATTCCGTTTGAAGTATTGTTTACGCTGAATGAATTTGCGTTTTGTTGATTGATGATCAGTTGCATCTGACTTTGAGATGAAATATTCGTGATCGTTCCCGTTACGGTAAAACTACTACCAGATACTTCTTTGGGGCTCGTTGAAGGCGATGTGAACGTTACGACAGGAGGATCGATTGTTACCGGCTTGTCGTAGACAATCGTCGTGGCAGCATCATCAGAACCATCATTGTTGACAACGGTAATTGCTATGTCATTTGAACCTTCATTGAGGGCTGCATCGAAATTGATTGTTTCAGAATTTGCGTTGAAATTAAAGTTGGTATTGGCACCGTTAACGCTCACGTTGATCTGATTGTTCGCCGAAATATTTGTCGTATTGGCAACAACGTTGTGCGAGCTGCTGCTCGTAGTGTAGGGTGAATTTCCGGGATTGGCAATCGTTACCGTTGGTGGAGCGGGCTGTTCAATGGGCTTGTGAACCACGCTGAATTCCTGCATTTCATCACCACATTCGTTTTCTGCACCGATCACTATTTTATTGTTTCCTACGCTCAAATTGACGCTGACATTAAAAGACTTCGAAGGTTGATGATACACGAAATTCACGGGATTTCCGTTGTGTGTCACAGAGATATCTGCATTCGTGACGTGTGTCATTGTACCCGAAATACTGAAATTTGGATCAGCTAAAGGACTGTCAGAAGTCGAAGGGGAAGAAGTCAGCTGCATCACCGGGTCTTCACAAACTTCCCGCGTGATTTCCCACACTTGTTTGTCCTTTCCACATTCATTTTTAGCGATTAAAACAATCGTATTGTGCCCCTCGTCCAGGTTAAATGTACTTGAAAATTCGTGCGTGCCGAGGTCAAAATTAAAGTTGGTGTTCGATCCGTTAACGTTGAACTGCAATTGTTGAGTATTGGTAATTTCCGATACATTGGTGCTGAGTGAATAACTTTGAGTTTCCACTACGTCACTGGCACTGCCGGGCTGAACAAACGTTATTTCTGGATCGTCACAAGGCGAGGCGGGTAATTTATAAATGATTGACGTCGTTTCATGAACATCACCGCAGTCATTGCGGGCAGTAAGTGATATACTGTTATTCCCTTCCATGAGGTCAATTTTCCGCACGAGAATATGGCTGTTGACATCGTACATAAAGCTATGTATTTCAACCCCATTGACGTGTAGTTTGATGTCGTTTTGTCCGGCCACATTTTGTATGACAGCCTCCAGATTATAATAGTCGTCATTCACCGTTTCACCGGATTGAGCAGGAGCATTGATACTAATAGCAGGATCGTCACACTGTGGATCTTTTTCTTTATAGATTACAGCCGTTGTCGATTCGTGAGAACCTGCAGCATTCGTTCCTTTCACCTGGAAGAGGTTGTTTCCCGGGGTGAGCACTGCATTGTAGGTCACTTCTTCCGTCTGTGGATTGAAAGTATAATAGTTTTGATTGATGGTATTTCCATTGAACCGAACTTGTATTCCGGATTTATCCTCTACGTTTTCTACTTCTGCTACCATTTGAAAATGGGTGTCGTGAACGACTGTTCCGCCCGTAGATGGGTTCGTAAACGAAACGTGAGGCGGATCGATTTCATCTTCTTTATCGTAGATGATCGTCGTCTGATCACTGCTCGATCCCGCGTTGTTCGATGCACTCACCTGAACTGAATTATTTCCTTCAATCAAACTCGCCTGAAATTCCAATTCACTGGTGGACGCATCAAACGTAAAACCATTGACTGCATTTCCGTTGACCGTCACATTGATGGACTGACTGTTGCTGACATTGAGTACATCGGCATGAATCGTTTTAGTCGATGAACTCGTCGTGTACGGGTCACTTGCGGGCTGTGTAATCGTTACATCGGGAGGATCCTGCACTTGTACTTGTTTGTAGAGAATGGTTGTGGACGCCTGATCTGAACCGTCGGCATTCGTACCCTTTACGGTGATGACATTAGCACCCTGAACAAGTCCTGCGTTGAATGTCATCATCTCAGAAGAGCTCGAATAATTGAAATTCGTACTCGTATTGCCGTTGATTTTTAATTGTATATTGCCCGGACCGTCTACGTGACGTACCTTTGCACTCACTGAATAGTTACTCGTGTAGGACGTTTTCGGATTTTGAACGGGGTCTGTAAACGAAACTACAGGAGGCTGAGGCTGATCGACCTTCTTATAGATTACGGTCAGGGTCTCGCTGTCAACCCCATCGTCGTTGGTTCCCGTTATCGTGATGGTATTCGCTCCTTCAATCAGCGACTTGTTGAATGTAACCAGTTGGTTGGATGTATTAAAGTTAAATGTATTGTAAGTACTGCCATTGATGTTGATGTCGATTTGGTTTTTGCTGTCTACATTTAAAACAGTAGCCTGAACCGACTGGTTTTCACTCTGAGTATGGTGCGGATTATTCGACGGAACCATAAACGATACAACCGGGGGCTCAGGTTGCTCAGGTTTACGATAAATAATGGTCGTTTGTTCACTGTCTGTACCGTCATTGTTCGTTCCCGTTACTTTGACTGTATTGCTTCCCACCTGTAGTGACAATACTGCTGTTAAAATGCCATTCGAATTATCGAAGTTAAAATTATTGACAATCGACCCGTTCAGCTTCAAGCTCACCTGACTTTTACTATCGACATTCAGTACGCTCGCCTTGAAAGGTTGTGCATTGGAATGAGTAATGTGCGGTTCGCTGGATGGATTTAAAATTGAAACGATCGGAGGTTTGGGTTCTTCAACTTTGTAATTGATCGTTACTGTTGCTTGATCAGACCCGGCATTATTGGTACCAACGAGCTGAAAAATATTGCTTCCCGGAGATAAAACCACACCAGAAGAAAAAGTGCCGTCATTGGTATTGAATGAGAAATTGTTGTTTTTATTGCCGTTTTGGGAAAAGCTCACCCCATTTCGCCCGGAAACGCGTTCAACGGATGCTTCCAGATTAAACTGGCTGGAATTGACCGTGATGTTCTGCGACGGATTCGTGAAATTGACCAATGGCGGTTGTTCAACGGGTGCGCGTTTAAAGATAAGTGTCGCCTCATCACTATCGCTGCCGTCTTCGTTTGTGCCCTTGATCTTTAAAGTATTCACGCCGGAATCCAGCGATAATTGTGCGCTGAAATTGTCTGAACCGTATTCCGTAAAGTTGAAGTTTTTCAGAGACTGTCCATTCAAAGTGACATCGAGTTGTTGTTTACTCGAAATGTGTTTGACGTTGGCAACAACCTCGTATTGATCTTGATTGACAGTGTGCGGGCTTTGTCCGGGATCCGTTATATTGACTACAGGTGGTGTTTTTGGATCGCGGTCTTCCCGCTTGTAAATAATGATCGTCTGATCTTCATCCTTTCCGACAGCGTTGACACCTCTCAGTTTAAAAATGTTTTGACCGGGTTTTAACTGTACAGTACTTTGGAACTGATTGGTCATGGTGTTAAATGTGAAATTGTGGTTCTCCGTACCGTCATGTTTGAAAACGACATCGTTGGAGCTGTTGACATGTTCGATCGAAGCTCTAAGCGTGTAACTTAATGTATTCACTGTTTTAGGACTATTCGAAGGGTCGGTGAAACGAACTTTCGGCGGTTGTTTCCGCGGAGGATTGTCTGTGTAATTATCGATATCGGAAGGCTCATCATCGGGAACCACCGTTTGATTGTTGGAGTTGTTCTTGAAGTACCATCTGAAATACACGCTCGTATAGTGGTAAATGTCATTGTTGAAATCACTGGTTTTTCCGGATTGATTGAGCGCGGTACCGTCGAAATAGTCATTGGTAAAAAATGTTGATTTGTGTTCCAGTCCAATGGAGAAGCGGCTGTTTAAATAGTAGCCCAAACCAACTCCGATACTCGGCAAATAATTATTTTCAAATTCCACATCATCGTAGGAATCGCCTGCGCTATTTTTGTCGAGCGGCGTTTCGTAGTCCTCCTGAATCTGGGTGCCGGTAGTGTTTGATGTATAATCGTAGATTCCTTCATCAGTGGTGAGGTCACCTTTTGTTTGTGTTGCCGTGATACCGATGCCACCAAAAATGTAGGGATCAATCCCGGTTCTTTCGCGGAATCGGTTGGCATGTATAGCCAGTTCGAGTGACAAACGGTGTTGTGTAGACTTGAAATTCTGAACCGCATAACCAGTCGTATCATAGGCATTGCTGACCGCTTGATTATTGCCGATTGCCCCCGTGGTATCCGTATCTAAACCGTACCAGTTTCCACCGAGGTAGCGCAGTCGCACATCAAAAGCGAAGGTGTTGCCGTAATCCTGATTGATGGATCCACCTATTATAAAACCCGCACCGAGCGGGAAACGGTCGGTGACATTTTGAACATCAGATGTGTGCCATGTGCGACCAATGTTGAGGCCGATAAAGAGCTTTGAATTCTTTTCATAATCAAAGCGTTGTGCTAAAAGCGACGTTCCTAAACCCAGGAATAATGCGGAAAGCAATAAGAATCTCTTCATAGTACCAGTTTTTCTGGCAACAATTTATACAGTTATTGTGCCAAAGAATCAATTGGCTAAAATAGAGCCATAATTTTATAAATGCAAATAAAGGAAGGTTCTAAAAATTTTAATGCGATTCAACTTTTGGGTTTCACCAGGAATTTAGAATAAAAGCAGAAATATTCTCGAAGCTAAACTATTAGGTTGTAAGTTGCGCCTTTTTGCTATGATAGGCGATAAATAAATTGTATTTTCGTTCGTTCATTCAAGTAGATAACGGCGAAAAATGACAAAAAAAGCACCTCGTTTATTCATATTGTTCATTGTACTGCTCTGCAGTAATGCAGGTTGGGGGCAACCGGGGAATGACAATTGTAATTCAGCGCGACCGCTTTGTCCAACTGTACTCGAATCGGCGAATAATATTGACGCGACGAGCACACTTTGCAATAATTGTGAGGATGATTTTAATTTTTGCTTTGCCGGTGAAAATACCGTTTGGTTTACATTTAACACGAATATGACGGGGGGCGATGTGCAAATTGATTTCAGCAACCTTCAGTTTGAGAATGAAACAGGTCAGGGAACCGATTTACAGGCCGCGGTTATTGAGGCATCAGTTCCCTGTGTGTCTTCGTCCTATAATCTGATTTCCAATTGTGAGGCGGGATCCAATGGTCCCTTTACTTTATCGGCGAATGGACTACCACCTGGTGAAACGTATTACCTGGTCGTGAATGGAGCGATGGGGGCGAGCAGTGCAGCGGAAGCAACGTTTGATTTGTTGTTGTCGGGTGATGGTGCAGAACGCACTCCCTCAGTGGCAATCAGCGCTGATGAAACGACAATTTGTAAAGGGAATCAGGTCGTTTTTTATGCGAGTACTCAAGCCTGTAGCGATTCTTCCACGTTCTCCTGGTTCATCAATGACACGCTTTACATGGAAACAGCTGCAGGGGAAATGATAACCAATGAAATTGAGGATGGAGATGAAGTAACAGCGGAAATCACGTGTTATGACAGTACGGATTGTCCCGTGACCGTGGAGAGTAACAGCGTTCAAATGGAAGTGCTGGATTTTGAACTGGACGCGGGTCCCGACTTAACAGTTGATGAAGGTGGCAGTATTCAATTACAGGCAACTTCGGAGGTGGATGACGTCTCATGGAGTCCCGCAGGAGGTATGAACAACCCTAACTTGATTAACCCTGTCGTACAGCCCCAGGAAACGACCACGTATTTTTTGACAGGAGATAATGGAACGTGTACAATTACTGATGAAATGGTCGTGACGCTCCGTGCGCAGCTAGAAATCGCCAATACATTTTCCCCCAATGGAGACGGTGTTAACGATACCTGGGAAATCATCGGAATTGATAAATATCCCGATGCCGATGTTCGCATCTTTACCCGCTGGGGGCAGTTGGTTTTTCAGAGCACGGGATATACACAAAGTAAGCGATGGGACGGCACTTCTAAGTCTGGAAAAGCGCTGGCTCCTTCGGCGTATTTCTATGTAATTGATTTGCGCAGTGACGATTTTCAAGAACCCATTAAAGGAACAGTAACCCTGGTAAAATGAAACAATTTACAACGCTCATTTTCAGTTTTATTTTTGTTTCCGCTGGCTGGGGACAACAAATAGCACAGTATTCGCAGTGGTCGTTTAACCAATTTGCTATCAATCCTGCACTGGCGGGAGTAAAACGCTGTCTGGATGTCCGAACGGCTTATCGGGCGCAATGGCTCGGAGTTGAAGGCGCTCCTCAAAGCGGACTTTTCACCATTAACGCACCGCTTTCAAAGAAAAGAAAGCGTCTGAACAGCTCTTTTCATGGATTAGGCGGAAAAATTGAAAGGGACGCGTTCGGGAGTTTTAATAATTTCTCCGTTTCTGTGGCTTACGCTATGCACTTTCCTATCGACCGCGATCAGCGCTTGAGTTTTGGGATCTCGGGTGGTATTCAACAGTTTGGTTTTGATCAGACACAGGCGACTACTGTAGATCCAGATCCGGCGGTAACACAATCGGGAAACAGTTTTTTATTTCCGCTGATCGGATTGGGAGCCTGGTATAATTCAGAGAATTTTTACGCGGGTGCGAGCATCGATCAACTGGCAAAAAATCAATGGAAAGACATCGGTTACGCCTCGCGCTTTCGGCTACACACAAAGCTGCAGGCGGGAACGCGCTTTTCTTTCGAAAATGGAAATACGCTCTTGCCGGGTATACTGCTGCGCATTCCTCCGACTGGTCCCGTAAGTGTTGACATCAATGCCATGCTGGATTTTCAGAATAATTTTATGGTGGGACTCGGCTATCGCAATGTAGATGCATTGATCGCATTTTTCAAGGTCAACATTCAGCAATTTTCAGTGGGGTACAGTTTTGACTATATCACTTCTGCAATGCGCGGGGTACAGTTTCATACTCATGAACTATCGCTGCACTACTCTGGTTGCCGCAGAGGTCCGCGCTCCAAAAGTGCATGTCCATTATTCGAATAGTTGTTAACTTATCTCGGGGTTTTGGAATTCAGGTTATAGGATTACCAATGTAAGTCGTAAAACAATAAATAATCAGATGTTAGACAATTAGACAATAGATGTTAGACAGTTGATATTAAGAAATCTAACATCT
>JBNJEH010000056.1:0-20994 GCA_051745635.1 Bacteroidota bacterium | reverse complement strand
AGCGGAGCAATATGTCGTTCTTTTTTATCCTCATAAATGTCTTTAATTGTGAGTAAAATCGCCGTTTCTTCCACTCCTCCGAAATCGGGGTTTTTTGCTGTGCCAAAAGTGCGCATAGTGGGGGAGAGGTGCATGTAAATATTCATCAAAGGAGGAATTATCGCTCCGCGGGAACGCACGTATTGGTTGAGGACTTTAAAACCTTCTTTGAAATCACAGCCCTGAAGCAGCTCTTTGAATTTCTGATCATCGCTGTTTTGTTCGAGTGGATAGAGCGATTCAGCGAGGTGGTCGGGATCCGGGAAATAATGATGGAGGAAGTAAAGTAAAAAATCTCTGCTTTCTACATCGTAATCGGGGTACATGGTTACTTTTCCGAAAAAATACTCGAGGTTGGGATATACGACTGTGAGCACCGCCAGACCGTCCCAAATATTGTCCAGAGCATAAAGACCTTTCCTTGGATTAACAGAAGGCTGATAATCGGGTTGCACCCAGCTTCTTCCCAGTTCAATCGTTCTAGGGAGGTATTCGTCCCGAAACTGCGTCGAAAAGCTAAAATAATGCGAGGTACTCATCGGAATAAACGCATCTTCATCTTCCGTTAGTATTTTTGCGCAATCGATGAAACGATATCCGCCAATCACTTCTTCGTCCTGGGGACTCCAGACAATGAGTTGTTCGTAACACTTCTGGTTAGTGTCATATTGATCCAGGTCCAGGGATTTTTTTGTACCACCACCAGCCGAGCGAAATGATACTTCGCGCAACCTTCCAATCTCGCGCAGCGTGTGCGGTGAATTGTGATAGTTGACAATATAGATTTCATTATCCCCTTTGCGCGTCGTGCGTGTAAATCGTTCGTTAGTGAGTTCCTTTTTGATAAGCGAACGTTCAACAGGAGGTATAATTGCTTCAACTTTCTGTGTCATGCTATTACTTTAATTCGTACACTTTTTCCTTTACGTATTGTGCCCATTCGTCCGGTGTTTTCGATTGGTCGAAAGCACCTGCATCGAGTGGTGCCCCAAAAGTAATTGTTATTTCTTTGTCGTGCTGTTTGTATAATTCATTAACAAGGTAAAGCATTTCAATGTTTGCTTTGACCCCGAATGTTTTTCTGATTTTGTATAAATTGTAAAAAAAATTGGTCAGTTCCCCATCTACATGGACGGGAATAATCGTTTTTTTATATTTGATGGATCGCGTGACAAACGTTTTTCTCCATTTTAGATCGCGGACTTCGCGGCCTTGCTTTCTCGAAACCAGTCCTGCCGGAAATATACAAAGGAGTTCATCTCCTGCGAATGTCTCATCGACCCTGCGCAGGGAAGCTGCGGCATTTTTACCGTGCTTATTGACACCAACAAAAATCGGTTTCAGATTTTCCAGATGGAGTAAAACATCGTTCACCACAAATTTTATATCCTGACGTATTTCGTGCAAAACAGTTACGAGAGCCATGGCATCCATTCCGCCGAGCGGATGATTCATCGCCAGGATCGCGCCACCTTCCCGCGGGATATGTTGTTCTCCCTCGCTTTTTACGCGAATATTGAATTTCTTCATGACGGACAAACAGAATTCGATTGGCGAGTCGTTGCGGTGTTCATAAACAAATTCGTTCACATCTTTTTCGTGAAGAATTTTTTGCAAATAAGACACGATAAAACGCGGCATGCGCTTGAGCAAGTTGGGATTTTTGTCGTGTATAACCTGTTTTACGTCAATGATTTTGTCTTGACTATCCATTGGTTATTTGTTCGTGAAATCAATACTTGTAAATCCAGGCATCAGGCGCCTTTTGACGCACAGAGCTGACTGCATTACGGGCTGCTTTTGCGGTTGGAAAACGTTGAGCACTCACATAGTGCATCCCGTTCAATTTTCCGATGATTTTGGCATCCAGTCCCTTGCTTTTGAGATCGTCAACCAGCCCTTTGGCGTTGGAATGTTGTTTAAATGTCCCCGCTATGAGGTGATAATTTCCACTTGAAGACTGCGAAACTTCTGCTGAGGAAGGAGATTCTTTTGACGCTTCATCAGCTGTTGATTTGCTCTGATTATTGTTCTCCGCTGTTGGTTCTTCGCGATCCTCCTTGTTCGCGTCTTCATTTTTATCCTGCTCTTCATTGGCATCTCCGGATGTATCTTCCGATGACGCAGTTTCCTTATCATCTTTTGGTTCATCTGTTTTATCCGATGAATCAGCGGTACCTTCCTGCCCATCTTTTTCAGAATTGTCTTCTGATGAATTTTCAGCGATATTTTTGTCTCCTCCTTCCGCATTATCAAACTCATCCCAACCCATGTAGGACTCGACTTCATCGTAGTTGAGGTAAACATAGATAGCTCCGCCGCCTGCCAGAATCACAATAATAAGAACGATCCACAAAACGGGATTGGTCTTGCGTTTCTTTTCATTTTTACCCTGTTTCTTTTTCGCTGAAGATGCTTCTTTCGTTTCTTTTTGTTTTGACTTTTTATCCTTTACCGGTTTTTCCGGCTTCTTTTTCTCAGAAGACTGATCTTTTTTCGAAGCTTTTTTGTCCCTGGTATCTGTTTTACCCTTTTCATTCGACTTGTCTTTTTTGCTGGAAGTAGCCGAATCCGTCTTTTTGTCCTTACTTTCAGTGCTTTTTTCCTTAGAAGGATTTTTCTGATCGGTTGCCTTTTTGGATGCAGCATCTGTTGCGGAGTCCACTTTTTTAGTGCTTTTTTCTTTTGACGAACTTTTTGAATCCGTTGCCTTTTTAGCAGTTGCATCCGTTGCGGAAGTCTCTTTTTGTCCGGAATCCGAAGTTTCTTTAGACTTATCAGAAGTATCCGTCTTTTGCTCTTTTGAAGAAGGGGCGTCTTCTTTGGGCTGATCTGCGGTTGAATCCTTTGAAGAAGATTGTTCATCTTCAGCTACTGAGGTTGTTTTCAGATTTCCTTCAAATTCAATTTCGCCATCTTTATTTTTGGAGAAGCTCCCCAAACCAAATATGTCGTAGCTTTCACCCTGGTCCAGTTGGAGCTGGATGTCGCGAACATATTTAGAAACAGAATTCTGTGCTTCCTGGATGTCCATGTTCGACTTTTCGACAATCATCTGGTCTAACTTGCCGTCATTGTACTTGAGGTACTCATTAAACATGAGTTCACCTTTTTCTTCATCTTCGATCACAATAGCGCCGAAATCGGGAAGTATTACTTTGTCGTTTTGCTCCAGTAGTTCTTTAAGAAATTTGTCCATAACACAGAATTAAGCAAATAAATATAGGAAAAAGATTAAAATTGATCCTTAAAATTGAAAGTTTCCTTCAAGCGAGGTCCTTTTTCAGTCATTTCGAGTGTACAACATTCGTTTTGAACGTCGTGTTCGAGAAACAGAACGTATTCCTGATCCACGGCTTTTTTCAGGAACTTTTCTTTTTCGTCCAGTGTTTTTAGCGGCCGCGTATCATATCCCATTACGTAGGGCAGGGGTATGTGACCAACGGATGGCAAAAGATCTGCCATAAAAACCAGGGTTTTTCCTTGATAACGGATGTGCGGTATCATTTGACTATCCGTGTGACCATCAACAAACAAGACATCGAAATCGGGGAACACATTTTTGGTATAGTCGCCATTTCGTTCGATAAATTCGAGTTGCCCCGATTCCTGAATGGGTAAAATATTTTCTTTTAGAAAGGAAGCTTTTTCGCGATTATTCGGTTCAGTGGCCCATTTCCAGTGACTTTTGGTGCTCCAGTGCGTCGCGTTCTTAAATAACAATTCGAGTTTTTCTCCGTTTTTTTGAACAGCACCGCCACAATGGTCGAAGTGAAGGTGAGTCAGAAAGACATCGGTGATATCGTCGGGACTAACGCCCAGTTTTTCTAAGCTTCCCAGTAATGAGGCATCGCCGTGCAGGTAATAATGTGAAAAGAATTTTTCGCTCTGTTTGTCACCAATCCCTGTATCGATCAATACTAAACGATCATCGTATTCAACGAGCATACAACGCATGGACCAACTACACATATTCTTTTCGTCGGGTTCGTTGGTCCTCGACCACAAGGTCTTGGGGACAACGCCAAACATGGCTCCACCATCTAATTTAAAGTTCCCGGTCTCTAATGGATAAATTTTCATGCCGTCGTTTTTTTGTGAAGTTATTATTTCTTCAGGGAAGAGCGCGATTTTTTTTGATGGATATTCAACTTTTTTTCAACAAAGAATGTTGAGATTTCGACAATTGGGCTTTGGTGAACAAACGTTGTTCTAACGCGATAAAAGTAGTTAACTTAGCACTGTCTAACACGTCAGAAAAAAGCGGGGAAATGAAAGTAATCTTGAAATTGTCTGTATATGTGGTGATCACGCTTGTTTTGTTTTATATCCACTATTCAGAATCCTATATACACGATACCATCGAGCAGTACAGATTGATACGAATAATCATCAGTTTTGCCATTTTTTATGCGGTTGTCAATTCAGCCGCACTGTTGATAAAATGGTCTTATTCGCGAAGACTTCATATAAAGCCGGGACAGAAAAACAATGTGCATTACGGCGTAGAAAATATTGCAAAACTCGTAATCACGGTGGGTTTTGTGACATCCTTTCTGAGTGCATTGGGGATTCAGTTGTGGGAGGTCATCACTTCAATAACGATTGTAGCTACGGCCATAGCTATTTTAACCAAGGAATATATCGCAGATTTTCTGGTAGGAATTCACCTGAGTTTTTCAACCATGTTTGAGGTTGGAGATTTCGTTAAAGTCGGTGATAAAAAAGGAGAAGTTTTGGGAATTAACATGCTGAAAACCTTGATCAGGAATGAAGATGACGACATTGTTTTACTTCCCAATACGAAGGTGCACTACAACGAGATCGTTAACTATACGCAAAAGGATATTCGTCAAATGAGTGTGGATTTTCAGTTGGAAAAGGCTTATATTTCTGGTACCGATGACTTAAAAGAGCGGATTGAACGTGCTTTGCGAGGTCTTGAGCAATATATTGAAGCAGCTTCTTATGAAATGGAGGTGGTCAATGTGAGCAATGGATATTTTGGTTTGAAGTTCAACTACACGTTGCGCGAAGTAAGCATGGATATCCACCGTCAGGCTCGAAAACTGATTATTCAGGAGGTGTATCAATTTATTCTGGACGCCGATAAATCGAATTTGGAAGGTTAGCCCGCATTTTTATGAATGCATAGGATTACCAATGTAAGTCGTAAAACAATAATGAATGCTTTTTAAAGTTATAGCTATTAGAGCGTTAGACAATAGATGTTAGATAGCTTATATTAAGCATATCTAACATCTAACATCTCCAAGTCTAACATCTTTAAGAAATAATGTTTTAAATTAAAATTTACGACCTATCTTGGTAACCCACTAAATTTATAGTTGAATCTACTTTAGGCTCGAGTAAGTCGCGCAAGTGCGTTGCGCTGTTTTTAAATTGAGTTTATCGAAATGCCCCTGACGGAGTGTTTGGTTTGTAAAACTCACTTTTGCTCGTTGAAAGGTGTTTTCTAATATTAGGGACTGGACAAGATTCAAGCGTCCAAAAAAAAAGCGATTCTTAAGGAAGAACCGCTTTTTAGTATCGATTGGAACGAATTATCTTTTTTCGATTGGAACGTAGTCGCGTTCAGTTTCGCCGGTATAAATTTGGCGCGGACGACCGATTGGTTCCTTGTTTTCGACCATTTCTTTCCATTGTGCGATCCATCCGGGAAGTCTACCCAATGCGAACATCACTGTAAACATCTCGGTTGGAATATTTAACGCTTTATAGATAATTCCTGAATAGAAGTCGACATTAGGATACAGTCCACGTTCTACGAAATAAGGATCTTCGAGCGCAATTTTTTCGAGTCGCTTAGCGATGTCCAGCGAAGGATCTTTAACGCCTAATTTTTCTAATACATCGTCACAAGCTTTTTTGATGATTTTCGCCCGCGGATCAAAGTTTTTATAAACGCGGTGTCCGAAGCCCATTAGACGGAAAGGATCATCTTTATCTTTGGCTTTCGCGACCCATTTTTCTAAATCTCCACCGTCTTCTTTAATTTTTTCAAGCATTTCGATGACAGCCTGATTGGCACCTCCGTGGAGTGGTCCCCATAGTGCTGAAACACCTGCAGAAATTGAAGCGTACAAATTCGCTTGAGAAGAACCTACAATGCGCACGGTAGAGGCTGAACAGTTTTGTTCGTGATCGGCGTGAAGGATTAATAATTTATTCAATGCTTCTGCTACAACAGGATCTGGTTCATAATCTTCTGTCGGCATAGAGAACATCATGTTCAGGAAGTTTTCACAATATCCCAGATTATTTTTTGGATAAACAAAAGGATGACGCATTGCGTTTTTATACGACATTGCCGCAAGTGTTGGTAACTTGGCAATCAAACGGTGAATCGTCAAATCAATCGCTTCTTTTGGTCGGTTCGGATCCTGAGATTCTGGGTAGAATGTTGACAGGCTACAAACCATTGAAGCCGTAACGCCCATTGGGTGCGCTTTGGCTGGATATGCCTCGAAGAATTGCTTCATATCTTCGTGAACGAGTGTATGATTTGTTATGCTTTCTTTAAAATCAGCTAATTCTTTCTTATTTGGAAGTTCTCCGTAAATCAATAAAAAAGCTACTTCTAAAAATGTTGCTTTTTCTGCCAATTGCTCGATGGGGTATCCGCGATATCGCAGGATTCCATTTTCACCATCCAGGTAGGTAATCGCACTCGTGGTGCTCCCTGTATTTTTGAATCCCGGATCTATCGTAATGCATCCCGAAGTTCCGCGCAATTTTTTAATATCAATTGCTTTTTCATTTTCAGATCCCGTTACAACGGGAAATTCGTAGGACTTACCACCAATTTCAATCTTTGCAGTCTCGCTCATTTTTGTGTGTGTTTTTAGTTTAAAAAATTCGGTTGTCTAAGATAGTAAAAACTTTGACATTACCGCGGAAAAAACCCTCTTTTTCATAAAAAAAACATACTTGAGACATTTTTGTTTAATCTACGGCGCTTGAGTGGCGTCAGGGCTTCATTCAAGTTCGCTTTGGAACAATATTTTACAAATTTTCCAACGTGTAATTAAACATCTTTCTATACAAGTGATTGCGCGTATTCCCGCCATATATTCCGTGGTCTTTATTGGGGTAAATGAACGAATCAAAATCTTTGTCTGCTTTGATGAGTGCTTTGGACATTTCCAATGTGTTTTGAACGTGCACGTTGTCATCTCCCGACCCGTGAATAATGAAATAATTTCCTTTTAATTTTTCGACATGATTGATGGGTGAATTATCGTCATAACCGTCTGCATTTTCCTGCGGTGTCCGCATAAATCGTTCGGTGTAAATATTGTCATAATAGCGCCAGTTTGTGACGGGAGCAACTGCAATTCCCATTTTAAATACGTCCGCTCCTTTAGTCATCGCCAGCGAAGCCATATAGCCACCATAACTCCATCCCATGACCCCCATCCGGGTGCTGTCTATAAACGATTTTCTGCCCAGGTGACGAGCCACGTGTATTAAATCTTCGGTTTCGTATTTACCCAGTTGCAGGTAGGTGCTCTTCTTAAAGGTCGCTCCTCTGTACATCGTGCCGCGCGTGTCGACACTGACGACCACGTAGCCGTTTTGAGCGAGCAGCTGATGATACGCAAAATTGCCGCTACCATATTTATCTTCGACCATGTTGGAACCGGGACCACAATAAACGTGGAAATAAAGCGGATACTGTTTCGTCGAATCAAAATCCGGAGGTTTAATCATCCAGGCGTTGAGGTCGTATTCGGCACCTGGTACTTTATGAAATGTTTTTGGCTGAAAGTTGTAGTGTTGTAAAGCTACATTGAGGTACTCATTGTCTTCCAGTATCTCAATTAACGTTCCGTCGGCCTTGTGCAGCGAGAATACTGCCGGTGTGTTGGCATTGCTCCAGCGATTCACAAAATATTTCATGCCTTTTGAAAATGTGGCGTCATTGGTTCCTTTATTATCGCTTATTTTCATTTTGTCCGTGCCATCAAGCTGAATCGAATAGAGTGCTTTATATGGCGCCCCTTCTTCGGCGGAGATATAATAAATCGTTCCCGTTTCTTCATTGATGCCTTTAAATTCAACTACATCCCAGTCGCCTTTCGTGATTTGTTCCTGTGAGCCGTCAATCCCTATCTTATAGATGTGGTTGAAGCCATCTTTTTCACTCGTTCGAATAAAATGTGCACCATCCTTTAAAAAATAAAGATTATCATCGATTTCGACATAAGCATCGTCCTGTTCTTCATAAACGACGCTGGATTTTAATTTTCTCTGATCGACGTCAATCCAGTGGTATTTTAGATGATTTTGGTGACGATTCAGTGTCAGTGCCATGAGTTTGTTTTCCACACTCGAGTATTTGATGCGCGGTATATATTCATATTCACCGATGTCCACTTTGCGCTGCCTTCCATTTTTAACGCGCGCCACGTAAAGGCAGACTTTAGAGTTGTCTTCTCCCGCCTTCGGATATTTGAAGGTGTAGGGGCCGGGATACAATTCGCGGTAATACATCATGGTAAACTCTTTGACATCCGATTCATCAAATTTTAAAAAAGCGATGTATTCGCTATTCGGCGACCATTCATACGCTTTGGTATAAGCAAATTCTTCTTCGTAGACCCAGTCTGTGGTACCATTAATGATTTTATTCATTTCCCCATCCTCTGTAATGGCCTCAATTTTTCCCGAAGCAATGGTTTTGACGTAGAGGTTGTTCTCGTGAATGAATGCGACCTTTTTTCCGTCGGGCGAATAGGAAGCCAGCGTTTGAGGACTCAGTTCGGGAGCGAGCGGACTCAATTCTTCTGTTTCCCGGTCGAACAAAAAGTATTCGGCAAAAAAACTTCTGCGGTAGCGTTTCTGACGGTTGGTAGTCAGTAAAATTTTTGATTCGTCATCATTGAATTCATACCCATCTACCTCGAGCGCTTCGTCTTTGTAGTTGAGGAGAGTGCCGTCGAGTAGTAATTCCCCCCTTTCGTCCATGGCCGTAAACGCATATTTCATGATTGATTTCCGTTCATTAATGCGGGCAAAACGCGTAAAATGCTCACCGTCATTCATGGAGCGGAAACCGCTGACCTTACTACCGAAAAATTCGTATTCTTTCCATATTTTTTCGATGGTAAGGGAGTCGTTTTTGTTGTTTTCCTGACTAAATGCGAAAAGGTTTGTGAACAATACAACGACGATAAGAAATAATGCTTTTTCCATGTGAATCATTTGTTTTTAGAGCGAATATAAAAGAAAAAAAGGATTTGTTCTCCACTGTTTTTAACGATAAAACAACAATTGTTAATAATTCAATAATATTCAGTCGCACAAAATGACTTAATTTTGCATTGAAAATCTTTTTGTGTTCTCCTTGACGAGTCAATCGTGCTCCGAAACCACAGAAAGATAAAAAACAAAAGAATGAAGAGCTGTTAGAAATAGTGAGTTTTGGTTTCGTTAAGGACTAACGCGATTTCTCTTTTGATGATCTAAAATGTATAACAATCAATAATTATAATAGTATGAAACATTTATTACTTACAGTAGGACTGTTGCTGGGAGCAACAATTAATGCCCAGGAGTGTTCAGAGCTCTTTATTTCTGAGTACGTTGAGGGTTGGTCGAATAATAAAGCGATTGAGATTTACAATCCCACCGATCAATCTATTGATCTCAGTGGATATTTACTCCAACGCTACTCAAACGGAAGTACTTCGGCTTCAACACAAAATTCTGTTCAATTGAGCGGTACTATTGAGGCGAATGACGTTTACGTAGCAGTGATCGATAAAAGAGATCCTAATGGGTCTGGTCAGGATGCACCGGTTTGGGATTCCCTGCAAGCGCGTGCTGATGGATTTTATTGCCCGGACTACAATGTATCAAATACAATCTACCACAATGGTAACGATGCAATGGTTTTGTCTAAAGGCGATATGAGCGACGTTCCATCAAACAGTGTCGAGATCGTGGATGTATTTGGGAAAATTGGTGAAGATCCGGATAATGGAAATTGCAATACCAATGATTACTCCACATGTGGGTGGACGACAGAAGATCCTTATGTTGCACCTGCGGGAGTTGTCGTTACAACCGATCATTCATTGATAAGAAAGCCTTCGATCACAGAAGGGATTTCGAACCTAAGTAATGTTCTCTCTAATCCATTTAATCCATTGGAGCAATGGGATTCTATTCCTCCCGTAATACCAATGGTAGACGCGAATGGCGATACTGTATATCAGCAGGACGGCGTAACACCTCGCATTGAGGGGAACTGGAAATCACTGGGTTCTCACGAATGTGATTGTAAATCGAATAACGTGAATACTGAAACATTAACCAAAGTGGGCATTCACCCGAATCCTTCCGCTGATGGTGTATTCCAGTTTGCAGGAGAAGCATCGATTACTGAAGTTGTCGTTTATAACACACTCGGAGAAGTGATCCTGGAGAAAAATAATGAGCAGGGGATTTCTTCTATTGAAATTGCACCCAACAGTGGTGTTTATCTCGTGAATATCCGTACTGCGAAAGGTGGAGTTGCCACGAGACGAGTAGTGATCAATTAATTCAATTTTAAATAACAACGGGGAGCATTCGCTCCCCTTTTTTTTATGCTATGTCAGTCGTTAATAAATTATTGTTGCTGTTTGTAATAGGAATATCTTTTCTGGGGACTGCTCAGAAGGGAACACTGCAGGGGAAAGTTGTTGATTTGGCCACCGATGAACCCATTATTGGTGCTTATGTTTACATATCGGATGAATTTCGGTCCAAAGCAAAACTGGATGGAACATATAAGATTACAGGACTTCCTTACGGAGAATATCAGATTAAAGTATCGATGTTTTCCTATGATACGATAGAGGTGGATGTCAAAATTGACCAGCCCGTGGTAAAGAAAGATTTATCAATGGGAGGTGCCCAGGAAATGGAAGAGGTTCAGGTCATTGGTCAGTTGGCCGTCGACCGCAAAACCCCCGTTGCTGTGAGTACGGTTTCTGCCCGGGAAATTGATGAGGAACTGGGGTCGCAGGACCTGCCGATGATTCTCAATTCAACGCCTGGGGTACACGCTACTCAACAGGGAGGTGGAGATGGCGATGCGCGCATCAGTATTCGCGGTTTTAGTCAGCGAAATGTGGGTGTCATGATCGACGGTGTACCGGTCAACGATATGGAAAATGGCTGGGTTTACTGGAGTAACTGGTTTGGGCTGGATCAAATTACCAGTCAGATTCAGGTGCAGCGCGGTCTTGGGGCAACCAAACTGGCGATGCCTTCCGTTGGAGGAACGATGAATATCATAACACAACCTACTGGAGGAGAGCGCATGATTAAGGTGAACCAGGAATATGGAGCGGGCAATTTTATGCGCACTTCACTATCCTATAAATCCGGAAAATTAAAAAATGGTTGGGGTGTTTTATTCTCCGGTTCCTATAAACAAGGAGATGGATGGGTCGACGGACTTTCTACGCGCGGAGCGTTTTACTATTTAAAAGTGCAAAAACGCGCCGGAGATCATTTGTTGTCATTTAGTGCATTCGGTGCGCCACAGGAACATGCGCAACGATCCTTTAAGCAACCTATTGCTTATTGGGATTCCGATTACGCCAGAAATTTAGGGATTTCAGTTGACGAGAATGAATCGAATGTGGACAATGGTCTTCGTCACAACCCGCATTTTGGATATCAGACCATGCCGAACGGTGAAGAGGTCGCTCGAGCGGAACGCAGAAATTTTTACCACAAACCACAGTTGACGCTGAAAGATTTCTGGCGCGTGAATGACAAATTTTCAATATCGAACATGGCTTATATGTCGATTGGTCGAGGTGGTGGAGAGCGCCTTCGCAATTCCGGAGCTATCATGAGCGACGAGGAAGGGCATGTAGACTGGGATGCTATACAACAGAACAACCAGCAAATTAATATTGGAGGTCAAACATTCCCCTCTACTGACCCCAATTATCATCCCGAGTTGTTGAAGTCTTCTCAGGTGCTAACTGCCGCACGCAATAATCACATGTGGATTGGAGGAATTTCCCAGTTCGATTATGACGCGAATGACTACTGGAATTTTTCAGGTGGTCTCGATTATCGCTATTACAAAGGTGAGCACTATACGGAGTTGCGCGATTTACTGGGAGGAAATTACTGGGTGAATACGCACGATAAAAACAGTGTCAATCCCATGAAAACTGTTGGCGATAAAGTGGGGTGGCAACCTTATCACAATCACCGCGACGGACTCGTACAGTGGGCCGGAGCCTTTGGACAGGCGGAGTATTCAAAAGGTCGCTGGTCGGCTTTTGCGAATGTTTCTACCGTCATTAACGGTTATAAGGGAATTGACTACCACGAAAAACGCGAAGTACACCTCGACGATACAACTTTGTTGATTGGCGGAGGAGATGTAGTTGATTATGAAGGAGAGACGTATCATCCCGATCATCCCGCACTGGAGTACAATCAAACGGATTGGAAGTGGGTGCCTGGATTTACCATAAAAACAGGTGCGAACTTTAACGTGACGGAAAATTCCAACGTATTCCTGAACTTGGGTTATTTATCGCGAACACCGCAGTACAGTAATGTTATTGACAACAATACGAATACATTTTTTGCAGAAATATTAAACGAAAATATAATGGCCGCTGAAGCCGGATATGGATATCGTTCAAAACGATTTTCGGCCAATGTTAACGGTTATTACACTTACTGGGAAAACAAGCCATTCCCGTACGGAATAGCAGTTCCGGATCCCAACGATCCCACGGAGTTTATTCGCGCGAATGTAAACGGAATGGACGCTTTGCACATGGGGGTTGAGTTCGATGGCGTTTATAAGATCTTTAAAAATCTCGCGATCGAAGGAATGGTTTCAGTTGCTGACTGGACGTGGCAGTCGTCCGAAAAGCTCGATGTACTCGGCGATACAATTGAGTTTGACGCCCGCGGTGTTCACGTTGGTAATTCAGCGCAGTCTACTTATGCAGGAGCAATTCGCTGGGAACCGATTAGTAATTCATATATAAAAGTGAAATACACTTATTTCGACCGCTATTACAGTGATTTTAATCCGTTCAGCTTGCAACCGAGTGATGGTACAGGTGGTAAAGACTCCTGGCAGATTCCATCTTACGGTTTATTATCTGTACACGCTGGTTACCGATGGAAACTGGACAAAATGAATTTTGTTTTTAGAGGAAATGTTTTTAATGCTTTAAATACGAAGTATATATCGGATGCGCGGAATAATGATAATTTCTCGACTCCGCATTCTGATTTTGATGCGAAATCTGCTGGTGTCTTTTTTGGACAAGGCTTGCGATTTAACGTATCTTTAGGTTTTGAATTTTAATAAGTAAATTAATAATGATGAGTAAAAAAATAATGTTTTTAAGCGCACTGTTGAGTTTTTCGACACTGTTCGGACAGATCAACATCCAGGATGCGCGCGATAATTATTCAGTAGGACAGACCGTCACAATCGTCGGTGTAGCTGCTGATGACGGTGAACTGGGACCGATTCGCTATATTCAGGATACGTCCGGAGGTCTTCCGGCATACGGAGGTACACAAATTGGCAATGTCAATCGCGGCGATTCTGTTATGGTCACTGGTGAATTGAAGGATTTTAATGGTTTGTTAGAAATTGACCCGATCTCCAACATAACTTTCGAAGGAACGGGAAATCAAATTGACCCCTGGGAGATTCCAATTACGAGTTTTGGAGAATCTTATGAAGGACGATTGGTTCAAATTGACGATGTCACTTTTGACGATGCCGGGGGCACGTTTGCAGCTGGAACGAATTATGTCTTCACCGATGGTACGAATGATGGTGAGCTTCGCATTAATGCGAATTCCAACCTGGTAGGAACAACGATTCCTTCAGGAGCACAAACTGTTGTTGGTTTGATGAGTGAATACAATGGAAACTATCAAATTCTACCCCGCGATGTCAATGACATTTTCGGTTATGTTGCTCCAGACAGGAAAATCGAGGTTGATGTTGACGGAACGACGTTTATCAATGGAAATACTGCGCAAATCGGAACAGCCACCTCGACACCGATTGTTCTGAAGAATTTGGGCGTCAATGACCTCACGATTTCGAGTGTAAACATCACGGGACCGCAGGCAGCTGATTTTTCTACAGATATTACGACAGGCCCGATCAATGGCGGAGCACAGTCGAATAACACCATAACATTCACACCAGGCGGAACGGGATCGCGCAAAGCTGTTTTAGAGATCAATTCAGATGATCCCGACAATCCTAATTTTATCGTAAACCTTTATGCAATCGGTACGGACGATCTGGCGACGGAGCCTTCTGCTGGTGCTTCAGACCTTCAATTTTCGAATGTGAATCCATATACCTTAAACGTTTCTTTTACGGGGACGTCAAGTGCTGAAAAATATATTGTACTCTGGAAGAAAGGCAGTGCGCCTTCAGATGCTCCAGCAGATGGATCGAGTTATCTCCGAGGCGATGTCATTGGAGATGCGAAAGTTGCTTATGTCGGTGAGAACAACACTTTTGTACCTCGCGGAATCCGTGCGAATACGGATTATTATTTCACGGTTTACGCCTTTAATGGATATGACAATTATATGAATTTCAATCAAGCCGATGTCATTGGAGGGAACGTTACTTCCGGTGGTGAAGAGATTGGCAACTATTACGCTGGTATTTCCACTGACGACGCAACATTTGTCGATGATTTAACAGCTTTGATCAACCCCCATGATTTCAATTCATATTTCATGTACAAAACCCTGGTGATGGATCAGTTTGAAGTTGTAGATACCACGAATGGAGACGGTTACATTGTTGGTTCATACACAGGAGAACGCAAGGTGTTCAGCGGTCCTTTTGACTGGGTTGCTACAGAATATTCACGCGAGCATACTTATGCACACTCATGGATGCCTACATTCCCGGCAGATGGGAATCCTGCGGAACTAGAGTACGTGGATTACCACAACCTTTATCCTGTCAATCTCCCGGAGGCAAACTCTCAGCGCAGCAATTATCCGCTCGGTGTAGTAGAAACGGAATTCCAATCGTACCTTGATGGTAAGTTCGGTGAGGATGCATTGGGGGATATTGTATATGAACCGAGAGATGAGCACAAAGGGAACGCGGCAAGAGCGATCTTCTACATGGCTGTGGCGTACAACGGAGCCAATGGAACAGGAGATGACTGGTCGATTCCATCCAATCAGAATGAAGATATTCTCAAGGAATGGCATTTTGCCGATTTGCCGGATAACTACGAAATCGCGAGACATGAACTCATCTACGATCTTCAGGATAACCGCAATCCTTTCATAGATAGTGTTGATTTTGCGTGTTACATTGACTTTTTCCAGATGGAACACGAAGCAGCTGGTTGTGGCTTGAGTGTCGACCAGGAAGTGCTCGAGAATCAGCTGGCCGTTTATCCCAATCCTTCGAAAGATGTGATTTATATCCAGGTCAATGGTTTTGAAGTTGATCGCGTGATTATGCAGGATATGATGGGACGCGAGGTGGCGCGCCATACTTCAGATAAAAAGTATGCGATCCTCGATGTTTCAGGTCATCCTGCCGGGTCTTATCTGTTAAAAGTTGAGACTGAGCAAGGCGTTGTCACGAAGAAAGTGATGGTTCAGTAATTCACCTCGAGTGATTGAATCCGTCGAAGAATGAACAAAATACAATTATTCGTAATTGGATGCATAGGAGCAGGTCTTTGGGCCTGCTCTTCTGTTCGCAGCGTTTATGTGCAAACCGATAAGGTACCCGTCACGACTTTGACTGCTCCGGATGACAGCATGGAAGCCTTTATTGCTCCTTACAAGGAAAAACTTGCGGCAGAAATGGACCGTCCGATCGGTTATGCCACGGGGGATTTAAAACGTGATCGCCCCGAGGGTGCACTTGGAAACTTTGTCGTTGATGCTACGCTCGATTATCTTGAAAGGGAAGGACGAATACCAGCGGAGCGATATATCTGTATTATGAACAATGGAGGATTGCGCTCGCCTATATCCAGTGGTACAATCACTGTGGGCGATATTTATAAACTCATGCCATTTGATAATACAGTTGTCGTAGCAAAATTGCCTGTAAATGCACTGGACAGTATATGTCAATACCTGGCTTCATCGGGAGGAGAGCCCATTGCCGGTTTTACCATGGAAAATGGTTCCTGTGAATTGAATTCTCCCGCTGATTCCGATACGCTTTATGTGGTAACATCTGATTACCTTTTCAACGGCGGGGATCACATGGATTTTTTTGAGATGCACTATTCTTATCGCAACACCGGCGTGTTTTTGCGCGATATGTTGATTCGTGAGGTTGAGGTACGCGATACCATTCAACCCGTTTTGGAGGAACGTATAACTTTAGAATGATGAAACGGAGATTGTTTATACAAAAAAGTGCTGTTCTCGGGGCAGGAGTCTCCCTCGCGCCGTCGTTACTTGCCACGCCGAAGATACCAGATGAGCTGGAAAAATTGACCATACTCCATACAAATGATACGCATTCCAATATAGAGACTTTTCCGGAGGATCACGCTAAATATCCAGGACAGGGTGGTGTTGCTCGCAGACATGCAGTGATTCAGGGGATTCGTTCCTCTGAAAAAAATGCGCTGCTGCTGGATGCCGGAGATATCTTTCAGGGAACCCCTTATTTCAACAAATATGAAGGGACGCTGGAGATGAAGTTGATGTCGCAGATGGGTTATGACTGTGTGACAATGGGTAATCACGATTTTGATGCTGGTATGGAAGGTTTTGTAAAGGCCTATGAATTTGCGAATTTTCCCGTTGTCTGTGCGAATTATGACTTTAGAAATACACCGTTGAAAGGGTTGACATCGCCGTATCAAATTTTTCAAAAAGGACCGTTTAAAGTGGGTGTATTTGGACTGGGCGTAGGACTCAAAGGGCTCGTTCCTTCGGTACTTTACGGTGATACGATGCATCAAGCGCCAATTCCCGTTGCCAACACGATTGCTAAACAGCTCCGATTTGAAGAAGAATGCGATCTCGTCATTTGTTTATCCCATTTGGGATATCACCCCAAGCAATTTAAAGATTGCGATACGCTGCTGGCGGCTGAAACGGAACATATTGATCTGATTATTGGTGGTCATACGCATACTTTTTTAGATCGCCCTGAAGTCCATAAGAATAAAGCTGGAGAACAGGTTTTAATCAATCAAGTGGGTTGGGCGGGACTCGCGCTCGGTCGCATCGATTTTTATCTGGGTGACAAGAAACGTCATGATCGGCATCAGTTGGTTATGGTTTGATGGTTGTTGGTGATCAGTGATCAGTAATCAGTGATCAGTAATCAGTGATCAGTAATCGGTTGTCAGTGATCGGTGATCGGTTGTTAGTGATCGGTAATCAGTTAGGGCGTACAGTAGGGCGTGGGTTGTTGGTTTTTGGTGATCTGTGATCGGTGATCGGTTATCTGTGATCGGTGATCAGTAATCAGTTATCAGTGATCGGTGATCAGTGATCGGTGATCGGTTTGTAGGGCGTGTTATATAGTGATCGGTAATCAGATAGGACGTGGGTTTTAGTGGTTAGCTGTTGGGGTGTTGTTCGTAGTGTGGAGTACAATAAAAGGAAAGCACTGATTCGCTCAACTTATTCGTAATCGCGCATTTTCTTCATCATCCAGGCTGTTTCAATAATATCTTCCCGTGCGCGCATCAAACGTCGTCTCGCCTCAGTAATTTCATCGAAAGAACCGACAGAAACGATGCTAAAACCTTTACTGATACCCACTATTTCTGCATCATGGCCTTCATTTTTCAATTTTTCTACGTAGTTGATGGCGTTTTTTCGTTCTTTAAACATGCCTACGACAACGTGTAATTCATGAAAATCAAAGAGCTCCACTTCAACTTCTACGGGGTCTAATCCCGATTTATCTGTACCGATTTCATAGGGTAGCGAATCGTTTTCGCTGGTGTTTAACGAGTCATCTTCCAGGTTTTTGTTGCTGGCATTGTCATCAGGACAACCATTATGCGCAATTTCACCTGCAGTGTTCGGACACGCATCCAGGCGATCCGGAATACCGTCGTCATCGCTGTCCGGCAGTTGATCGAAGAGCGCTTCAGCATCCAGTTTATTCATGACCGCTTCAGCGACTTCATCGGTGGAAGGAGGTTTCGGATCAAATGTCCAGTCCATGTGTGTCCCCTTACCAAAATAGTAGGTGACTCCTACCGTAGCGTTCGCCATAAACCCATCAAATCCACGGTCATTGTAAGGAGCAGATAGGTCCCAGGTGCGCTGTTGATAGATGTGATGCACAAAAGATACATCAGCATTCACAGCGAAGCGATCGCTGAGTTTATATTGAGGCGTAAAACCGACGATAAAATTCACCATATTGTCCCTGTCAGGACTATTACTTTCTCCAAATAGTGGTGCTCCTTTCTTTTGGTTCGATGAGTATCCCATTCCACCGTGGAGGAGTAAACCAAAATGATCTGTGAAATCTTCGAAGTTTAGGGTGCGTCCCAGGTTTGCAGTAAGCTGCAACGAATATCGAAAATAGTTCGAGCGGAAGGGTAGCGACTGACCATTATCGCCAAATTCATCATTTTTGATGCGGTCGTAACCAAAATCAGCTTTGATGCCGAACTTATTGTTGAACATAAATCGACCGCCGATGTTGGTGTGCATAAATCCAAGCGTATTTGACCAGTACCCCGGAGCGTAAGGAGCAACACCATTAGTAACTCCAATATTGTATGAAAGCGACCATCTGTCGCTCTCCGGTTGACTGAAGCCCGATGGTTGAAAAACAATCAAAACGGCAGTCAGTACAATTAATTTATTTAACATCTTGTCAATCACAACTTAAATTATAACTCAAATATAACAAATAATAAGGACTTTTGGCTTTTTATTGCTTAACTGCTATTTTTCACTCTCTATTTTGTACAAAAGTTACACGAAAAATGAATGGTATTGATGTGATACTTCTGGGCTTCTGTTTCGGGCTTCGAGAACCTCAGCCCTCAACAATCGCCCTCAGCCTTCAACAATCGCTCTCAGCCCTCAACAATCGCTCTCAGCCCTCAACAATCGCCCTCAGTCCTCAATAATCGTCCTCAGTCCTCAACAATAGGCCTGAGCCCGATCCTTAGCCCTTGTCCTCAGTACTCATCCTCACCCTCAGCCTGGGGAACTCAGTGTTCACACATCGGATCTCATTCCTTATTCTTTCGTGTTCCGACCCAAACTCCCAGTTCTCAACGCTGATCTGAAGGGATATCGAAGATTGAGGCTTTAGAAGCCTGAGGCACATTTATATAAATTAAGCGCTCCGTTTCCCCTTAAAAATGATGTTGTAAAGGGCTTTGAAAAATAATTTTGTATCGGTGAACCATGGGTTTTTCTCTTTCATTTTGAGGTATTTCAACTCAGAATCGAGAACGCTTTCGAGGCTGCTTTCTTCATTAAATGCTACATAAGGAGGGATACACCCGGGTTTGTATTTTTTTCGCAGCTCCTGCAGTTCTTTCGGAATGTCCTTGAAATAGACAGGCGAGACGGGGCGCACACCCACCAATTTCATATCTCCTTTGAGCACGTTAAGGAGTTGAGGGATTTCATCGATCCAATATTTTCTCAGTCTTCGCGCCCACAATGTGGTTCTGAAATCATCCTTGATTTTTCCATTTTGGTTATAACCGTGATTATTGATCAGGTATTCCTGAAGGAACTCGGAGTAGGGGTGCATCGTTCGCAGTTTATAAACGCCAATGATTTTGCCATTTTTTCCTACGCGCGTCATTTTAAACAGTGGTCCGTAACTTGGTTTTGAAGTGCTTGGCGCCTTTACTTTTTTACAGATTACATAGGCATCTTTCTTTTGGTCAAGTACCTGCACAATTTCAAATCCACAACTGATGAGCCTTCCCAGTACTTCGGCTTTTGAGAGTATTCTGTTTTTACCTTTAGTAATACCGAAGTACAACTTTTTAATGCCAGCGACTTTGGGCATGATGCGCAGCAACGCGAAATCCCAGGCTTTGACGATTCCACCAATAACTGGAATTCTTCTTGCATTGCGCTGTTCTCTCCAATGTTTCAGGAATTGAGCGTGAACGACCAAATGATCCCCTTTTTCCAGGTTTTTATTGACTTTTATGAAGTGTTGATTGATAAAACGAATATCATTTATTCTTCGATTTTCTAAATAAGCGCCAGTTATTTTTAAATCTTTGAGTGCGCAGGAAAGTTGTGCTGGTAAATCATCGCTGGATTGTGTATGTTCAGCATCGCCTTGATGACCAGCGTAATTTTCTGATGCTGATGATATTGGTTTCAACTGTATGTAGTTTATAGCGTGCATTTGTTATATTCCCATACGAATTTACGAAAAAATGTTGAGTTTGGATGTTTTTGGGTTGTTTGGTTGGTGAAAGCGTATAAAACTTAAGGTGGACGAAATATCAGTTTATGTCACGGTTTTTGTTTTTCGAAAATTTTCAATTTAAGGATCAACGCTTTTTTTTGGCTGTTGTAATTTCTTTGGGAAACCGGGGTCTCGGTACAACCCTGATGCTACACTGCGTTTCGATCAGGATCACTCGACCACCTGGTCTCGGTACAATCCCGATGCTCCGCAGGCTCCGATCGTGATCACTCGACCACCTGGTCTCGGTACAACCCTGATGCTACACTGCGTTTCGATCAGGATCACTCGACCACCTGGTCTCGGTACAATCCCGATGCTACACTGCGTTTCGATCAGGATCACTCGACCACCTGGTCTCGGTACAGACCTGATGCTACACTGCGTTTCGATCGGGATCACTCGACCACCTGGTCTCGGTACAGACCTGATGCTACACTGCGTTTCGATCGGGATCACTCGACCACCTGGTCTCGATACAATCCCGATGCTAC